>JBBRKR010000037.1:0-2636 GCA_038231795.1 Acidimicrobiales bacterium | reverse complement strand
GGGCCTACGCAATGAGCCCCGTCGGCCGTTTGTGGCCGTGATGGGCGGATCAAAAATTTCCGACAAGCTCGGCGTGGTTGAGTCCCTGCTGGAATTTGTCGACGAGCTCATTGTGGGGGGCGGCATGTGTTTCACGTTCCTTGCCGCCCAAGGGCATTCCGTGGGTGCCAGTTTGTGCGAGCCCGACATGATCGACACCTGCCGCCGTCTGTTGGCAGGACCAAAAAAGATCCACTTGCCTCATGATCTGACGGCTCTCGGGCCAGACGGTACCGTCCGTCAGATTGGGGCCAGCGTGCCTGCCGATTGGAAGGGTCTCGATATTGGCCCCGGTACAGCAGCGGCATTTACCGACGTGATCTTGGACGCCAAGACTGTGTTGTGGAATGGCCCCATGGGCCTTTTCGAAGACCCCCGATTTGCCGCCGGCACGAAGCAAATCGCCCAAGCCATGGCCGAAACTCGTGCCTTCACTGTGGTGGGCGGCGGCGACTCTGCGGCGGCCATTGCCCAATTCGGTTTAGACACCGAAGTCGACCACGTGTCAACGGGCGGGGGAGCGGCATTGGAGCTTATTGAACTTGGCGATCTTCCCGGCCTCGCAGCACTTCGAAAGGCCTCCAATGCCCCCTAAATCAGTCGTTCGTAAGCCGCTTATCAGCGGCAACTGGAAGATGAACCACAACCACTTCGAGGCGATTCAAACCGTTCAAAAGTTGAGTTACCTGCTCCACAAAGACGACTTCGATCACGTCGATGTGAGCGTACATCCCCCGTTCACCGATTTGCGGAGCATTCAGACGGTCATCGAAAGCGACAAGATGCTCATCCAACTCGGCGCTCAACATTGTCACTTCGAGCCAAAGGGCGCTTTCACGGGTGAGGTGTCGCCCACCATGTTGGCCAAGCTCAACGTTCGTTTGGTGATAGTGGGCCACAGCGAACGGCGTGAAGTTTTCGGTGAAACCGATGACATGGTGAACGCCAAAGTGAAAGCCATCGTCGCCAACGACATGACACCCATTTTGTGTTGCGGTGAGACTCTCGCAGAGCGCGAGGCCGGTCGTACCGATATGAAAGTTGTGAACCAGGTGCGTGCCGGGCTCAGTGGCGTGAGCGCCGAAGCCGCCGCGGCGCTGGTCATCGCCTATGAGCCGATATGGGCGATTGGAACAGGGCGCACGGCGTCTGCTGACGACGCCCAATCCGTTTGTGCCCTGGTGCGGGCCACTGTGAACGAGTTGTTTGGCGCTCCAGTGGCTGATTCTGTACGAATTCAATATGGCGGTTCTGTGAAACCTTCGAACGTTGCTGAGCTCATGAGCCAACCAGATATTGATGGAGCTCTCGTTGGTGGAGCCAGCCTAGATGCCGACGAATTCGCCAAATTGGTGCAGTTTCGCGCCCTAGGATGACCGTAACGTTCGTTACAGTATGTGTAGGTTTCGGAATCAGCGTTTCATGACGATTGTGTAACACGTCGGAGTTGGTGCTTGAGTCAGTGGGTATTTCGCACTATCTTCCGGCTGGTAACTATCGGAGGACGTCGAGATGCTTCGCGTCGAGACTCCTACCGGTTCCAACAATAATGGGAGGGTCATACGTGACACGTTCAAGAAAAGGCCTCGGTGCGATAGCACTCGTGGCGGGCCTCGGCCTCGTCGCTGGTGCTTGCAGCAGCGACAAGAAAGCCACCACAACCACCGCCAAGGCAGGTGATACCACCACGTCGGCCGCAGTCACAACCGCAGCTCCAGAAACGACCACCACGGCAGCTAAGCCAGCCGGTGGAACCGTCACCGTCGCTCTGGCTGACTTGTTCGGGTCGGGCAACTCGTTGACCGCCGAAGACAGCCTGTTCTCCAACACGATCGTGATGAACGGCATTCTGCCGTCGGCATATCTGTTTAACGAGAAGGCCGAAATCTTCCAAGACAAGAACATCATTGATTCCGGCGAAGTGACGTCAAAGTCACCACAGGTTGTTACCTACAAGATCAACCCCAAGGCCGTATGGAGCGATGGCGCTCCCATCGACTGCTCGGATTTCCAATTGTCTTGGATTTCCCAAAACGGCGTACTTAATGCCCAAGAAAACGGCGCTGACAAGAAGGACGCTGACGGCAACGTCGTCAAGCTCTTCGCTGCCGCGTCCAGCACGGGCTACGAGTCGATCAAATCTGTTGAATGTTCAGACGGCGGCAAAACCGTTGTGACCACGTATGCGGATCCGTTTGCCGATTGGCAAGGTCTCTTCAGCCTCATGTTGCCAGCTCACGCTGTTGCCAAGAAGGCGGCCGTAGCCGACATCGCCAAGGCCTATGCCGACAAAGACGTCAAGGGCCTTGCCGCCGTTGCCGAGATTTGGAACAACGGCTTCAAGACCGACAAGGGTTTCGACAAGGATCTCTTTGTTTCCGGTGGCCCGTTCTCGTTGTCGGCTTCGGAATACGAGAAGTCAGTCACGATTGTGCGCAACGACAAGTTCTGGGGCCCCGCTGCCCAGGCCGACGAAGTCATCTTCAGCATCATCAAGGAAGACGCCACCGCTGTGCAGTCGTTGCAAAACGGCGACGTCCAATTGATTCAGCCCCAGCCTGACCCCGACTTGCTCAAGCTTCTCGAAGGCGCACAAG
>JBBRKR010000036.1:0-2770 GCA_038231795.1 Acidimicrobiales bacterium | reverse complement strand
TCGTTGGCGTCGGTACGGTAAGCATTGGAATGGCGTTTGCTGCGTTGCGTGGGCGTGTGGCGCACAAGTAGTTCGCCGGCGGGCATTGGCGTCTGGCGCTGGGAGCTCGAGCTAGACGCGCCCTGGACGCCGGGTGGAGCGTGCCTGCCAACATGGTGAATGCCAATGGCGTCGCAAGTCGGGGTCATGAGGTGGTATCACGGCGAGGTGTCCAACACCGATTCCAACTGGCCCGTTGCAACCCGGGCAGATGTAGGTCTTAGTGGCATTCATTGGCTGAATGATCCGGATTTCCATCCCGCCTTCGATGCGTGGAGCAAGCCGGTTCAGCCCTTGTGGCGAACTTGTCTCAGGGGCTCGTCGATTTTTACGGACCATTACTGACTACCCTAAAAACGCCCAGGCCACGAGGCCAAACGAGATCGCCAGAGCAATGACGACCATGGCTACGTCGAATGGTCTGGCTTGAAATTTCCGGTACGGGTTGAATCCCATTTGTTAAGTATCGTCGGCCGAAGTTAACGGGTCACTATGCACCGCGATGCCGATTGCGCCATAAACATAAGGAACAGGTCTATGCGAAACGATTTCTCAGCCATCATTGTCGAGGACGGCACCGGTGCCGACGACGGCGTGGTGACAATCACCATGAACCGCCCCGAGAAGAAGAACGCAGCGAGTGGAGTGATGTGGGAAGAACTCCGGGAGTCGTTTCGCCTTATCGCGATTCTCAACAATCATCGAGCGGTCATCATCACGGGCGCCGGAGGGGCGTTTTGTTCCGGCGCCGATCTGTGGGGCGACGGCCCTGACGACGGTCGCAATCGTCACGGTCTCAGCAACATGGACAACATTTCAGATCTCGCTCTGGCGTTGCACCGCATGCCGATGCCCGTGATTGCCAAGGTACGAGGCGTGGCTGCGGGGGCCGGAATGAATTTGGCCCTTGGTTGTGACCTCATTGTGGCCAGTGAAAATGCTCGGTTCTCGGAGATATTTGCCAAGCGTGGCTTGTCGATTGACTTCGGTGGATCATGGGTGCTGCCCCGGCTAATTGGTATGCACAAAGCAAAAGAGTTGGCCTTGTTCGCCGACATTATCGATGCCCAGGAGGCCAAAGAATTGGGTCTCGTCAATCGCGTTGTCGCCGACGATCAGCTCGATGAATTTGTAGCGAATTGGGCACGTCGATTGGCCGCCGGGCCGCCGATTGCGTTGGCCCAAACCAAGCGCCTCCTCACGAATTCATTCTCGATGACGATGGCCGGAGCACTAGATGCAGAGGCCGCTGCGCAGACGATCAACTTCACGACCAAGGATACAGCGGAGGCCATTCGTAGCTTTGTCGAAAAGCGCGAACCAAAATTTGAAGGGCGGTAGTTGATGCGAGTTGTGGCCTCGAATCTGGTTTTCCCTGAGGGCCCCCGATGGCACGAAGGTCGCCTGTGGTTCAGTGATATGCATGACCAGCGGGTGTGGGCGCTAGATCCTGCAACTGGGCATCAGGAGCTGATCGCAATAATTGAATCTGATCCGTCTGGATTGGGGTGGACGCCCGGCGGCGATTTGTTGGTCGTGTCGATGCAAGATCGTCGGTTGGTAAAGGTGCTCGGGTCACAGCCGGGTGGCGAGGTCGTTACGGTTGCTCATCTTTCCGGCATCGCGACGTTTCATTGCAACGACATGGTGGTCGACTCCGAGGGCAGGGCGTACATCGGAAATTTCGGTTTTGACCTGCATGGAGGCGCAGCCCCGGTGTTAGCTGCCATTGCCATTGTGGAGCCACACGGCGAGGTTCGGCTTGGCGCTGACGGATTTCAATTTCCCAATGGGGCAGTAATCACGGCGGATCGTTCCACATTGATCGTGGCCGAAAGTGGTGGTCGCCGTTTGACGGCCATGGATTTGGCAGCTGATGGATCGATGTCGGATCGCCGGGTGTGGGCCGACCTGGGCCGCCTGGTGCCCGATGGTATTTGTCTCGACCCGGTGGGGAATGTGTGGATCGCCGATCCGATTCACGGTGGCTGCCATCTGATCGCCGAAGGGGGCGCAGTGCTTGCCAGTATCGCCACGCCGCCCGGGCGGGGAGCCTTTGCCTGTGCGCTCGGCGACCTGGATGGCCCAACCTTGTTCATTTGCGTTGCGCAAACTGGTGGTCCGTCGGATTGGATTGCCTCTCGGGACGCCCAGATTCTGGCGGTGCCCGTCCCGTAATATGAGAGCGTGACGACCTTCGATTTCGCGGCCCGCACCCTCGATGCGGCGCGCTATTACGATGACGCAGGATTGCGTCTTGAACAGGTCACGGTGTTCGATTCAGCGTGGTTGCTCGTGGGCTACGAAGCACCGAATTCGCCACGCGACTGTTTGGCGCCTGGCGCTCGCGTGGAGTCGTGGCGAGGTTTGCGTTTCGCCACGAGTTCTTCCGACATCAGTCCCTTGGCGCGGTGGTTGGGCCCATTCGCCAATGAGTGTGCCGACTTCCCCATCGAGAGCTACGAATTTTGGCGTCGAAGCGAACATCTCGTGGCCTGCAACTGGAAGATTTACGCCGACAATTACCTCGAGGGGTATCACATTCCGCTCGTGCATCCAACGCTGAATCGGGCCGTGGACGCCAAGCAATACAGCGTGCAGGTAAACGACGACGGACCGTATGTGGTGCACAGTGCGCCGGCTCGTGATGGAGCACCGACGGCCGGGCGATGGCTATGGCGTTATCCGAATTTGGCTCTCAATTTGTATCCGTTGGGCATGAGCGTGGAGC
>JBBRKR010000035.1:0-2838 GCA_038231795.1 Acidimicrobiales bacterium | reverse complement strand
GTCAATCGACCCGGCGATGAAGCGCCGTTAGCTTCATACACGGGAATTGTCGTAGCACGGGCTTTGTCCACCTATCGGACGCGGGTTCGATTCCCGCCAGCTCCACGCATTTTTTAGTTTGGGCCCGCAAGGGCCCAAACCCATTTTTGCCATCACTGTTGGCCCCAACCCTGCCAAATACAATGAAATATTACTTTGATATTTGACCCATGGCCGATCTGAAATTTCTGTACAAATAGCTCAAGACCGACTGTTATTACGTCGATTCACTCACCTAGTACACGGACAGTGTGCCTCCAAACCGCCAAACTGGATCAAGAGGATTTCGAAAATGGGTTTCACGTCACCTAACGATCTCCCAATTGCACATCGGCTCCGCCGCCGAATTGCACTAGGAGCCGTTGCCGCTTTGGCGACAAGCTTTGTGGCGTTGTCACCCACACCAGCTAGTGCTGCCACACTCACAGCCATGAGCTGGTCAGCGTCAAACAATCAGGTAAGCGCCGCCGCCGTCACATACGCCTATTCCTTCAAGACCGCAGCGGCAGGCACTGTTGGCAAGATCACGTTTTTGGTCTCGGGAGCTGGTCTGGCAGGAACGCCCACCATCGTGCGTAACTACGGCATTGGGGCGGGAACAGTCGCCAGGTCTGGCCAAACAATCACCTACACCGTAACAGCTCCAGTTGCGGTGGCTGTGGGGATCCCGATCTACATCGAGTTCGGCGCCAACACCAACACCCCCACAGCCGGCAGTTACACGACGTTGATCACTACTCAAACCGCCGCATCAGCAACTATCGACTCTGGAACCACTGCTGCTATCACGATGGCCGCTAACAACACGGCGGTCACAGTCACCGTTGCCAAAAGTCTGGTCGTCTCAGTTAACACAACGGCCTATGAACTAGACCTAGATCCCGCACTGCCCGCCTTGGCCGATCAGACACAAAGCGTTGTGCTGACGATACAAACCAATGCGAATTCTGGGTACACATTGAGCGTCAGCGACAACACAGTCGGGTTACAGAGCGCCTCAACAGGAAATCCGGTAATTACTGACGTGTCTACTGGCAAGGCCACCTCTGTAGCCTGGCCGGCCACATCTGCGACGGGATATACGGTGACTGGCACAGGCGCAACCATCGATGCTGCCTTCAGTGGGTCGAAATACGCCGGCTACGTAGGCACTGGCGAACAGATTGCGAGTCGCACCGGCTCAACTGGTGGCTCTGCCGACACGATCACGATTTCCAATCGCGTCTCCATTGACTACACCGTGCCAGCTGTCGTCTACACCGACACCATCACGTACACCGTCACTCCCAACTACACGTGAGCCGGTAACATCTCGCGATGCCCACACGAACACGGGGTGTGACGACGCTCCTCGTGACGTCCCTAGCCATCTTTACAGCACTAGGCGCCAACGCAATTCCATCTTGGGCTGTCGCGCCATCCGGCAATCCACGTCCGCTGGCGGTCTCCGTGCCCACAGAGCCCACGTCGGCGTTGCCCGGTGCCATTGCCACCGTCAAGATTCGGGTCGCCAATCCTGGCATTGACGATGTGACAGTGACCATTGCTGGAGCAGCACCCGAGCTAGGCGACAACGGGCAAGTGACCGTCAAGTCGGGCCAAGACCCAGTGTGGCAAGGCCGCGTGGACTATCCGGTCGCACCATCGACTATTCCGCCCCAGGGGTACATCGAAAAGTTCCTGACCATTCGCATGCCCGCTCAAATCGACCCGGACTTGTATTTCATTGGTTTCGTAGTCACTCCAGCGCCGACGGGCAAGGGCAACATTCAGATTGTCAATCAGATCGTGTCGTTCGTCACCGTAGATGTGCCAGGCCCCCGGGTAAGAGAACTCGCCGCAGCAATCGACGGATCCGGATTTGTCTTTGGAACCCATTTCGACGCTACGGTCGACGTGCACAACACGGGAAAAGCCGCCGCCCGATTTTGGGCCGAGAGCAACACGACGGCAAGTCCCGGTGATGACGCGTCGCATCAACAACGGATCGAGAAGTTGCTGCTGCCGAAGGGTCGTTCACGATCATTCTCTGTAAGCGGAAAACCGAATTGGTTTGGCGGCGTTGTCACCGTCAAGGTGCGCGTCACGTACAACGACCAAACCGAGACCAGCACACGAGAAATCGTCTTGACTAAACGCGTCGTCGTAGTCAATCCGATTGGCCTGGCCATAGTCGTCATCCTTTTCGGCTTAGCGATCGTATTGCTGTTGAGACGACGAGGTCGGAACCGGCGCCGCCGGGACGCACAGCGGGCACGCTGGCGCCACCTCAAAGCGTAGGACTCAACAACTTCGACCGACGTCAACGTGGCGCTGCTTTGACCAAAAAGCCGCCGAATACCAGACTTGGTCAGGCAGCGACCGAGATCGACTCGACCTAAACCCGGATTGGCGAAAGCGAGGCTGGTGGCCGGAGTAGGAGGGCCACCGCAGCTCCTGCATCACCGACCGCCCTTTCGCTGCGACGCCGATTCACTATGGATATTGGCTTATCGGTGCCGACGGTGCGATTTGGTCCTACGGAGACGTTGCGCAATTTGGCGACTCCAGGGGGGAACTCACATCACCCAGTTGCCCGCAGCCGTTGTCGGTTTTGCACCGTTGACAAGTGAACTCGTAGCGTCCCGACGACAACAAACGGCGGTTGTCATACTGGCAAGCCGGGCACTGAGCGTGCGACACGAGTTGCTCAGACTCGCAAAACGGGGCAACAAAAAGAACAGCCAACGAGCAGTTCGCTCTCGCCGCCTAACCTAGTTAGGTAGTGAAGAGACATCGTGAGCCGAAAGGCCGCACGGG
>JBBRKR010000034.1:0-4711 GCA_038231795.1 Acidimicrobiales bacterium | reverse complement strand
GTGGCAACCGTCTGCGCAACAGTTGAAGCCTTCTGGCCAATGGCCACGTAGATGCACTTCACGCCCAGGCCACGCTGATTCAGAATGGTGTCAATGGCAACGGTGGTCTTGCCAGTCTTACGGTCACCAATGATCAATTCGCGCTGTCCGCGACCAATGGGGGTCATGGCGTCGATTGACTTGATGCCCGTTTGCAATGGCTCATGCACGGGCTTGCGGCCCAAGATGCCCGGCGCCTGAATCTCCATACGACGATCCTGAACGCCAGTGAGTGGACCCTTGCCGTCGATGGGGACGCCCAATGGATTCACCACACGACCAAGCACGCCATCGCCAACCGGCACTGACATGATTCGACCGGTGGCCTTCACTGATTGGTCTTGTTGGATCGATCCAACTTCGCCCAAAATAACGGCACCGATCGACTCTTCGTCGAGGTTAAGCGCCAAACCAAACGTGCCATTTTCGAACTCCAAGAGTTCGTTGACGGCGGCATTGGGGAGGCCGGAAACACGGGCGATACCGTCGCCCACCTCGAGAACGCGACCAACGGTCATCGTTTCGATGCTGGGCGTGAAGTCGCCAAGATGCGCGTTGAGCGCAGCGGCGATGTCAGTGGTATTGATGGTCAATTCAGCCATCAGGGGTCCTTTACGAGAAGCGTTGAGTGATTACAGGAGTGACTTGAGTTGATCAAGCCGACGACGTACTGAACCGTCGATGACGGTATCGCCTACTTGAGCAACGACGCCACCAAGTACTGATGAGTCGATAATGACTTTGACCTCGACCTGTTTGCCTGTGGCATTGGCCAAAGCCGCTGCCATACGGACTTTCTGGTCGTCGGTGAGCGGGTACGCAGTGCGAACTTCAGCCACAACTTTGTTCTTTTGTGATGCGGCCATGGTGACCAATGAATCGATAATGGCGGGAAGATCCCGAGCACGCCCAGCGCCCACCACGAAACTCACGAGGTTCGCCGTCGTGGGGTGAGCCTTGCCACCCAACAACGTCTCCACAATGCTCTGCCGACGTGAGGCAGGGATGGCCTCGTCGGTCAGAGCGCTGCGGAGCTCATCACTACCAGCCACCGTGCGGCCGAAACGGAACAACTCATCTTCGACAGTGTCGAGTGAGCCTTCGGCGCGGGCGATCGAAATGAGCGCCGACGCGTAACCGTCTATCCGATCGGTAGATGTCATGACGTTACCTACTTACCAGCGCCGACCGAGGCGATAAACGACTCGACCAAACGGGTGTTGGATTCGGCATCCAGGTTCTTTTCGACAATGCGGCCAGCAGCACCAATTGCCAATGCGGCAACTTGGCTTTGCAGATCGGCAACAGCGCGATTCTTGGCTGTTTCCATGTCGGCCATGGCCTTGGTGCGGAGCTCGAGCATGTCGGCTTCGGCACGGGCCTGCAAATCCTTGCGAAGGCTATCGGCTTGCAACCGCGCTTCGTCGATGATGCGACCGGATTCGGCCTTGGCATCGGCGAGTTGTGCCTGATACATGGAGAGCACAGATTGTGCTTCCGTTTTTGAGGCTTCGGCTATCTCGATGTCGCCTCGGATTTTGTCTGAGCGAGCCTGCATTGTCTTCTTGATGGCAGGGTAACCCTTCCACATGACGAACAGAGCAACGACGATAAAACCAATGGAACCCCAAATCAGCTCATTGGTGGCAGGCACCAATGGGTTGGGAGCTTTGGCGCAGTCGGTTAGGACTTGTTTTTTGCCGGCAGTGTCTTCGGGCTTCAAATTCTTGAGGCCGTTCTCGATGCAGTCGACCTCTTCGGAGCCTGATCTAGGTGCCAAATGTACAGTCGAGACAGCGCCGTTGTGTAACACAACGAGTGCATGCATGGGAGGCCTCAGCTCTTGCCCAGGAAGAACACGACGAAGCCAATCAATGCCAGTGCTTCAGTAAAGGCGATGCCGAGGAACATGGTCGTACGGACCATGCCTGCGGACTCTGGCTGACGAGCCATTGCCTGAACTGCTTGACCAACGAGGTAGCCAATGCCAATGCCCGGCCCAATGGCGGCAAGGCCATAGGTGAGAGCTGCGATGTTGCCTGAAATGCCAGCGGCAAGAAGTGCCATTGCGGATTTCTCCTTGAATTAGGGGTGTTGCTCGGGAAAGGGTGAGTTGGTATTGCTATTTCTGCCGCCACCGGGGTGACGGGTAGATCATGCTGCTGGTACTTAGTGCTCGGGGTGAATCGAGGAACCAATGTAAACAGAAGCAAGAAGGGTGAACACGTACGCCTGGAGGAAGGCAACCATGATCTCGAAGAGGGTGAAGAAGATCACCATGATGACGGGTAGCGGCAAGAACACGGCGTACCACTTCGCTGTCCACAACGACGCCGACAAGATGGCGAATGTGGCCAACAGAATGTGGCCGGCCAACAAGTTGGCAAACAAACGAACCATGAGCGAGAACGGACGCACGAGAAAGTTCGACACGAATTCGATCGGCACAACCAAGATATACAGCGCCTTGGGCACGCCTGGCGGAAAGAGCGAATTCTTGATGTAATGACCGAGGCCTTGAGCCTTGATACCAGCACCGTTGTACAGCACCCAGATAAGCAGAGCCAAGAACATTGGCAGTGCTATACGAGCGTTAGCTGGCATTTGAATGACAGGCACGATTTCGAAAATGTTAGTGAAGAACACAAACATGAATATCGACGTCATGAATGGCGCCCAGCCCAAGCCAGACGGGCCCATGGTCTGCATGATGATGTTGTCTTCGACGAGGCCGACGGCGCCTTCGGCGACGGTCTGCATGCCAGTCGGGACCATCTGCTTCTTGTTGCCGAGTACAAACACCGCAACGGTGAGGATGATGGCGAAGAAATAGACGAGCACCACTTTGTTGATACCGAAGGCGCCATCAAGCCAAAAGTTCTTGAAGTCGACGAGGTGACCGAGCGGTGGGAAGTCAAGGGCAAATATGCTCATGCGTGTTGGCTCCGCGGAGGTGTCAGGTTGGAGGGAGATTTTGGCTTCAGGCCAGGAAAGGCCAGTGTTGCCGAGATGTACTTCGTTTCCCAGGCCAATAGGCCAAGGTGAGTGACGACGAGCGTCAATCCGAGCGGCAGCAGATTAACCCATGAACGGTGCTCCACTGCAAGTATTGCCACGGTAATAAGGCCTAACCGCAGGACATACCCGAAAAGGGTGGTGGCCATCAGAAAGGCCAACGAGATTTTCGCCGCCGCACCTACCATCCACGCCGCGATGAAGAAGTTCACCAACACAAGGGAAATGGCGTACGAAGAACTCCACAAACCCTTAAGACCCCAAATTGCGGTGCAGATCCCGATGAGCACGGGAGCAACCATGACGCCCCGCTTTACGATATCGAGAGCCACCATTTTTTCGGGAGCCTCGTTTGACAGGTCACGCTTAAGGAAGATGTCGCCGGCGGTCATTTGTCGGCCGACTTCGTGGTGACACCTTTGAGACGGGCCATGTTGGATCGGTGAGCGTCAACTGCTTGCTTCCACGGCGCAGCTTGCTCCTCCCGCTTCATGGCCGCTTCGTAGCCAATCCACATGCGGGCGAACATGCCCACGAATCCAAAAACTGCGAGCGCGATCGTGAACACCAGGTGGGTGCCCACTGCCCTATCGATCAACCAGCCGAGTCCCGCAAACACTGCGGGTGTAACGGCGAATTCGAACCCGCGCGCCATGGCCTCACCGAAGCCATTGTTTAGCGCTTGTTTCTCAGCCAGTTTCACCGGTTGGGTGCCTCTCGTTGCGATTAATTCGGGACGGAATCGGGATCGTATCGGGATCGAAGTGACGCCGCACAAGGATGAGTTGTGCGGCGCTTGTGAAAGTTTACACAAAGTCTGAGGCCCGTGCCGAAATGGTCTCAACACACGCCAGTAAATCAATCGGGAGAGGTGTCCAACGCTGTTGCCTCAGCTGGGTGATTCCGGCGTCGATGGCGGCGGACCACCGGATGAAACGACGTGTACAACAACAGAACAGCGCCGCCGATACCAATGGCCACCACGCCATTTCCCCGTTTGGTATACACCGGAATCAGCACTCCTGTCGATAGCAATGCCGTCCAAAACCACAAGATGGCCACACTTCGGCGTTGGCCATGGCCCATATTCATGAGGCGATGATGAATGTGGGCCTTGTCTGCCTTGGCGAATCCGTCTCCCCTGCCGACTCGCCGAAGAAACGAAAAGACCGAATCAAACATCGGCACGCCGAGAATGAAAACGGGGATCACCAACGGGGCGAAGAAGAAATATTTCTGGCCGGAATATTTCGTGGTGGGCAACGTCCGCCCGCCTACCACCATCGTCGAAGCAGCCATGAGCAAGCCCAATAAATAGGCCCCGGCGTCGCCCATGAAAATTTTGGCGGGGTGAAAATTCCATGGCAAAAACCCGAGGCAAATGCCAACCAAAATCACAGCCAGCAACGGGCTCACACTCGACGGTGCCACGAGGCCCACCTCGGGGTCGGCCAACTTGCGAATGTAGAGGTAGAAGGCGCCGCCGGCGATCGCGACAATTCCGGCCGCTAGTCCGTCAAGACCGTCGACCAGGTTCACAGCATTGGCCACCACGATCACCCACACCACGGTGACCAACGGAATGAGATCGTCACCCAACACCAAAATGTCGCCGAACGGGATGCGCAGATAAAAAATCGACACGCCGTAATAGACC
>JBBRKR010000033.1:0-5374 GCA_038231795.1 Acidimicrobiales bacterium | reverse complement strand
GCCGCCCAAGCGGCCGGATTCGATCCCGTCAAGCTCAACGTGGTGCTCATGCGGGGCGTCAATGACGATGAAGTAATCGATTTCGCTCGCTTCGGACGCGACAACAACGTGGGCGTTCGATTTATCGAATTCATGCCACTCGACGCTGATCACGGATGGACCAACGAACAAGTGGTCACCCAAGACGAAATCGTGGCCCGAATCAACAGCGTGTTTCCCATCGACGCAATTGAGCGCGGTAATGCTCCCGCCGAACGTTTCCGGTACCTCGACGGCCACGGCGATATCGGCGTAATCCCGAGTGTCACCAAGCCATTCTGTGGCACGTGCGACCGGGTGCGGTTGACAGCAGAAGGCCAATTCCGCACATGCCTGTTTTCGGTCGAAGAATTCGATCTGAGGGCCATCGTGCGAGGCGGAGGATCTGACGACGAACTGGCGGGTGAGATCGCTCGAGCAGTTGGTACAAAGTGGGCAGGGCATGCCATCAATCAGGTGCATTTTATCCGCCCTGCTCGATCGATGAGCCAAATCGGCGGCTAGCCGGCCCGGCGGTTTCGGCCCCGATTCATCAGCACTCGATGACGTTGACGGCTAGGCCGCCACGAGACGTTTCCTTATATTTGGTGTGCATGTCTTTGCCTGTTTCGCGCATGGTGGCAATTACACGGTCGAGGCTCACGATGTGCTGCCCATCGCCCACAAGTGCCATGCGGGCCGAATTGATGGCCTTGACTGAGCCCATGGCATTCCGCTCAATGCAAGGCACCTGAACGAGGCCGCCAATGGGATCACATGTCAAACCAAGGTGATGCTCCATCGCGATCTCGGCGGCATTCTCGACCTGGTTGGGATTGCCGCCCATCACTTCGGTGAGGCCTGCTGCGGCCATCGAACACGCCGACCCAACCTCGCCTTGGCATCCCACCTCAGCCCCAGAAATGGACGCATTTTCTTTGAGCAAGATGCCGACCGCCGCTGCGGTGAGCATGAACCTCACCACGCCATCGTCATTGGCACCATTGAGAAAACGGGTGTAGTAGTGCAACACCGCAGGAATGATTCCAGCCGCCCCATTCGTGGGGGCTGTCACCACTCGGCCGCCAGCCGCATTCTCTTCGTTGACGCTCAAAGCAAAGAGGTTGACCCAATCCATGACCCGCAACGGGTCAGTGTCAAACGGATCGCTCATCAGCCGGGCATGCAAATCATGCGCCCGGCGGCGTACCTTGAGCCCGCCCGGCAGGACGCCAGTATGGAGGTATCCATTTGCCACGCACTCCTGCATCACGTCCCAAATATGCAACAACCCCGACCGAATTTCGGCCTCCGTGCGCCACGCTTTCTCGTTCTCCATCATCACGCCACTCATCGCCAACCCTGTCGATTCGCAATACGCAAGCAGTTGGACGCCGGTTGTAAACGGATACGGCAACTCGGTGGCGTCGGCCACGATTCGGTTAGTGCCAGTGGCGGCATCATCTACCACGAATCCGCCGCCCACGCTGTAATACGTTCGGCTATCCACCACAACGCCTGCTTGGTCGTAGGCAGTGAACGTCATGCCGTTGGGGTGAAACGGCAACGACTTTCGTTTATGTAACACGAGATGATTGCCGGTTTGGAAATCGATCTCGTGGACGCCCATCAGCATCAAACGACCAGACTTCTTGATGGCGTTCGTGCGGCGATCAACTGTGGTGGTGTCGACAAGGTCTGGGGTATCACCCTCGAGGCCCAGCATCACCGCCTTGTCGCTTCCGTGGCCTTTGCCGGTGGCGCCCAACGAGCCGAATAGCTCGGCGCGTATGGCTGCCGTGCGTGTGGTGTTGCCACTTGATTGAAGGCCAGCTGCAAACAGTCTGGCTGCTTTCATCGGCCCCACTGTGTGGGAGCTCGAAGGCCCGATACCGATTTTGAACAGATCGAACACACTGATAGCCATCGCATCAGGCTAACGCTTGCCGCCAGGTGGCACCCTCGCTCGCCGATCCGGGCTAACAACGTTGCTGGAGATGACGCCTAATGTGCACGCATGCCTGAATTCACTCATTTGGATCCAACTGGTCGCGCCCGCATGGTTGACGTGACCGTCAAAGAACCTACCCATCGCCGTGGGGTAGCTCGGTGCAAAGTATTTATGCAACCCGAAACAACGGCCGCCATTGCCAACCGGGAAATGAAAAAGGGCGATGTTCTCGCCGTGGCCCGTATCGCTGGAATCCAGGCTGCCAAGCGAACGAGCGACCTCATTCCGTTGTGTCACCCGCTGCTCGTCGGTGGCGTGTATATCAACTTTGAGATCGGCGACGACCATATCGAGATAGAGGCCAGCGTCGACACCGTCGACCGGACTGGCGTCGAAATGGAGGCTCTCACGGCCTGCAGCATCGCCGCGCTCACGATTTACGACATGTGCAAATCAGCAGACAAGGGCATGACAATTGGAGATTTGTGTCTTTGGGAAAAAACGGGAGGACGTTCAGGAACATATCGCCGCTCAGAGGTCGAAAAAGGCGAATAGTCGCTGCTCAAATCGGGTGCCGATTCCCCCCAATTGCCGAGCCGTCACACAACCGTAATTAGGTTTTTACCGGTTGTTCGTAGTACAAACTTGTTGCTCGTTACCCGACCGCAATGAAACACGCAACAAACGAAACGCAAATATCCGGTAACCGAAGTTGGAGTATCCACCAATTTGGTGGAGTTTCGATCTACGGTTTTCATAGAAAGTGTGCGGACACAATTGGGGACACAATTGGTTTTAGGAATTCTGGTAGTTATGTGGGCCATCGTGCTCGTGCCTCCCATGGTGCGGACACGTGTAAACCGGCGACCCAGTAGCTCCATCGATTCTTTCCATAGCCAATTGGGTCGATTGGGCAATTCGGGTCGCGGCGCCCGCTCCGTATCGACTGTCGGCCGCTACCCGTCAAATGGCGGCTTCGCAGGACCTACCGGCTACCCGGCATCTGGTCAATCATTGAACTCGGGCAGGATGAGCAAATCTCAGGCCGCAAAACGCCGGCGCAACGTGTTGATGTCGCTGATGGTCGTATCGGCTCTCTCGTTGTTGATCGGGCTACTGCCAGGCGTAGGTTTCATGCTGGTCATCTTCGCCCTGTCAGCCACGGCCCTGGCCGGGTTCGTGACTGTAAGTGCCCGCCAAGCTCGTTTGGCAAATGATCGTGCCCGACAGCTTCAATATGCAACACGGTCGATGGCTCAACGCCCGGCCATGGTTCGCCCCCGTCAATTGCAGCGCTACGAGTATCAGTAGCCAAACAGCTAGTGGCACACCATCATGACGCGCTAGAGTTTCCCGGCGGTACGACGAACCTTTTTGGGTGCATCGTAGTGTCGCACAGGTAGTACCGATTTCCCTGCGGGGATGTAGCTCAGTTGGCAGAGCGCGACGTTCGCAATGTCGAGGCCGAGGGTTCGATTCCCTTCATCTCCACCCAGTTTTTGCCCGAACTCGCGTCCCGCCGCAGTCAATGTCCGTTTGGCTCGAACTATTGGCGATTTGTCTTCTACGATCGTTCCATGTCGCTAATCGAACTTCCAGAAACTGAGCTCGCCGATATCCGTTTGGGGTCGCTGGCGTTTTGGGCAAAGCCCTACGAATATCGGGAAGCCGCCTTTGGGCTATTGCGGGATCATGCCCCCGTCTCATTTCACGAGGAAGAAGCATTCGACGAAGCAATGCTGGCGCCGGGCCCCGGGTTTTGGTCGTTCACCCGCCACGCCGATGTGTGGGCTGCGAGCCGCAACCCTGAACTGTTTCAATCTGGCCGCGGCGTCAATATCGGTGACATGCCAGTCGAGATCGCCGAATTCTTTGGCTCGATGATTTCCATGGACGATCCCCGCCACGCCCGATTGCGTCAGATTGTGCAACGCGGGTTTACGCCAAAGATGGTGGCCCAAATCGAAGATGACGTGCGTCGTCGAGCGCACGAACTCGTAGCTGGTGTGGCCGAAATGGGGTCGTGCGATTTCGTGGCCAACTTGGCCGCCCCGCTGCCCCTGCAGATCATCTGCGACATGATGGGCATACCCACCTCCGATCATCACCGTATGTTCGAACTCACCAACATCATCTTGGGTATCGGGGATCCGGAATTTGGCCAAACGCTGGAAGCGCTCATGGCCGCTGCCCTCGAGATGTTTCAGTACGCCCAAGATTTGGGGCAAGCTCGCATCGAGAGCCCCAAGGACGATCTCGTGAGCGCCCTGATGACTGCCAATATCGATGGTGAATCTCTCACGCCACAGGAGTTTGGATCGTTCTTTATTCTCCTTGTAGTGGCGGGAAATGAGACCACCCGAAATGCCATAAGCCACGGCATGAAGGCGCTTACCGACAACCCCGATCAACGGGCCAAGTGGATGGCCGACTTTGACAGCTTTGCGCCTGGAGCAGTTGAAGAAATTGTGCGTTACGCCACCCCTGTGATTCATTTTCGACGCACCGCCACTCGCGACACTGACGTGAACGGCGTGAAAATTGCCGAGGGCCAAAAAGTAGTGCTGTGGTACAACTCCGCCAATCGGGATGAGCGAGTGTTCCCGAATCCGCATGCGTTTGATATTGCTCGCGACAATCGGCAACACACCGGTTTCGGCGCAGGTGGGCCTCACTTCTGTCTCGGCGCCAACCTGGCCCGCCGGGAAGTGACGATGGTGTTCCGCGAAATCTTCACCCAGATTCCTGATCTGATGATCAGCGGTGCTCCCGATCGTTTGCAATCGGCATTCATCAACGGGATCAAGCGGATGCCATGCGAGTTCTCCGCTCGCTAGGAATTCCGCTGATCGGCGGGCGGCCCCTTGGCCTTCGGGATGCCGCTGCGGGAGTTGGGCGACCAACTAAGTTCTCCACGTGGTCAATCGCTCTAAATCGTCAACGGTTACTTCGTTGAGGTCTGGGTTGGTCCCGCAGGAGACATCTCAACATGATTCCGATCGTCGTGCAGCGGCCGTCGACGAAGTAGAACTCCAAGCCAGCATCTCGCGCCACCCGACATCTCGGCGACGTCCATTGGGTATCTCGGCCTCCAGCAAAAATTCGCCCCCGAGCTGATCCGCCGTGAGCCCATACCTGCTGGTGCTACTGGTGTCCTTTGGCGTCACTTTTGCGGTCACGCCTGCTGTGCGGTGGGCGGCGGTTCGAAGCGGCAATGTTGTGCCCCCCGATGAACGACGAGTGCATGCCAAGCCCACGGCCACCCTGGGTGGAATGGCGATGTTCATTGGGTTCCTGGCCGCCATGGCTGTGGCGTGGAGCCTGAGCGATTTCAAACCTGTGTTTTCCGGTTCATCTGAGCCGCTCGGGGTCGTGCTCGCTGCCCTGGTGATTTTTGTGATTGGC
>JBBRKR010000032.1:0-12070 GCA_038231795.1 Acidimicrobiales bacterium | reverse complement strand
TTTCCGTTTGGCATCAGAATTGATCAACCCGGTGGCAATCACCATTGCTGCGGTGCCGGCCGTGGTGATCGTGTCGGTGCTCAACAACATGTATTCATTGAGTTCCCAGACAGGCCGTCGAGTGATGGTCACCCTCGCCGTCTTCTTTATCATCTTCGTTCAAGTCAGCAAAGGTCTCCGTCAGACCAACGCCACACAAATGGAGTTGATGCGCTCTTACGCTTCCACACCTCGCGATACGTTGCGCAAAGTGAAAGCCCCGAACGCAGTTTCGTTTCTCTTTACAGGGATCCGTACCGCAGCTCCGGTGGCCATCATTATTGCCCTTGTATCTGAATATTTTGGTGGTACTCAGGACGGTCTAGGCAGCCGGATCGCCAGTGCATTCAGTAGCTCGAAGAAGGACCTCGGGTTGGCGTATGTTGTCGGCGCATCGGTGGTCGGGCTTATGTTTTTTGCTGTATCAAATCTTCTGGAATACGTTGCAGTGCCATGGCAACGGCAACGCACTTCCAGGTGACAAACAACCAACAACAGTTATGAAAGGGAGAGCATGACAACACGACGAACTATGAAGGTGGTAGCCGCGTTTGGCCTTGCCGGACTGATTGCTACTGCATGCAGTAGCGACGCCAAAAAGGCTGCAACGACGGCAGCAAGCACCGGTACGGGAATGTGCGCCAACGCAACCGCGCCAAAGGGTGACAAGGTGACATTGCAGTTGCAGTGGTTTGCCCAGTCTCAATTCGGTGGCTATTACGCGGCTGTCGACCAAGGCTTCTTCAAAGATGCTGGGATTGATGTGACGATCGCTGAAGGTTCGGTATCGATCGTGCCCGCCGATCAGATCACCAATGGTTCTGCTGACTTCGCAATTTCGTGGGTGCCAAAGGCATTGGCGTCTCGCGAGGCTGGCGCCAAGATTGTAGACATCGGCCAAATCTTCCAGCGGTCTGGCACATTGCAAGTGTCACTCAAGGACAAGAACATCACCAAGCCTGCCGATTTCAAGGGCAAGAAGATTGGTAACTGGGGCTTCGGCAACGAATACGAAATCTTCGCCGCTCTGGCCAAAGACAAGCTTGATCCTGCCAAAGATGTCACTCTCGTTGGTCAAAACTTCGACATGAACGGCTTGCTCTCGGGCGAGATCGATGCTGCCGAAGCCATGATTTACAACGAATACGCACAGGTGCTCGAAGCCAAAAACGAAAAGACCGGCAAGCTCTACACCGCCGATGATCTGAACGTGATTAGCTACGAGCAAGCGGGCGTGGGCATGTTGCAAGATGCCATCTGGGCCAACGAGACCAAGCTCACAGACCCCGCGTATTGCGGCAAGGCTGTGGCTCTGCTCAAGGGTGCCATCAAGGGCTGGGCGTATTGCCGCGACAATGCCGCCAAGTGCCGCGACATCGTGGTGAGCAAGGGCTCCAAGCTCGGTGCTGGTCACCAATTGTGGCAGATGAACGAAGTCAACGGCTTGATTTGGCCCTCCGCCAATGGCGCAGGCATGATCGATTCAGCTGCTTGGGATCGAACTGTCGGCATAGCTTCGGGCACCAAAAACCTGGAAGGCAAAACTGTGCTGACCAAGGCTCCTGATGCCACTGCCTACACCAACGACCTTGTCAAGATGGCTCTTGCCGATCTCGACAAAGCCGGTGTGGATACCAAGGGTGCCAACTTCAAGAAGGCCATCGTCGAAGTAACTGCCGGCGGAGCATGATCGGTTAGTAAACCCTAAATACTTGATACAAATACGAAGGGAGGGCCAGCCGCAACGGCTGGCCCTCCCTTCAGTTTTCGGCTTGAGAGCCGGAGCGCTTAGATGCGCTCTATGAGCCGGAGCGCCTAGATGCGCTCGATGATGATGGCCGGTGCCATGCCGCCAGCGGCGCACATGGTGATCAAACCAAACCGTTGGTCACGGCGCTCCAGTTCGTCGAGCACGGTGCCAATGAGCATGGCACCAGTGGCGCCAATCGGGTGCCCAAGGGCCATTGCGCCACCGTTCACGTTGACCTTGTCGCGGTCTAGGTTGAGATCGCGAATGAACTTCTCTGCTACGACGGCGAATGCTTCGTTGATTTCAAACAGGTCGATGTCGTTGATCGACAGGCCTGCCTTGGCCAGCACTTTGCGGGCCGCTGGCACAGGAGCATTGAGCATCAGTGTTGGGTCGTCGCCCACATTGGCGGTGGCCACAATTCTGGCCCGGGGCTTGAGCCCGTGGGCATTGGCGTAGTTCGGACTCGTGATAAGCAATGCCGCAGCGCCATCCACGACGCCCGACGAGTTACCAGCGTGATGTACGTGCTCGATGGTCACATCGGGGTACACCTTGGCCACGAGTTGCCGAAATGTGATGCCTGATTCGTCAAGTGGGAAGTCGGCAATTCCGGCAAACGATGGCTTGAGCGATGCCAATCCGTCGGCTGTGGTGCCCGGGCGGGGGAACTCTTCGCGATCCAGGGCGATGGTGCCGTCTTGCCGATACACGGGCACAAGGCTGCGACTGAACCGTCCTTCTTTGATGGCGATTTCGGCCCTGGCCTGTGATGATTCTGCGAGTTCGTCGAGTGCTCGTCGGCTGATGCCTTCAATGGTGGCAATGGTGTCGGCGGCGACACCTTGGTGCGGTTGGGGGTAGCGCTCTTGCAGGCGGGTATTGCCGCTCCCCAACATGCCATTTCCGCCACCGGTGCTCTTGTTGGTGGCGTACGCCGACATCATCTCGCACCCTCCGGCGATCACGACGTCTTCCATGCCTGCCATAACGCTGGCGGCTGCCATGTTGGTGGTGGTGATCCCTGATCCGCAGAACCGGTCCAGCGTCACGCCGCTGGCAGTGACCGAGTAGCCAGCGTCGAGAGCGGCCATACGCCCCATGTCGCCGCCTTGGGAACCCACCTGTGAACTAGTTCCCCACACCACGTCGTCGACGTCGGCGGTGTTGAGATTGTTGCGCTCGGCAATGGCTTTGAGGACAGTTGCCGCCAATTGTTGGGGGTGAATGTCGGCGAGCGCGCCTTTACCGATTTTGCCGATGCCGCGTGGTGTGCGGCAGGCGTCGATGATCCAAGCTTCGGTCATTGCTTCAGTTTCCTGTCCATTGTGGGGCGCGCTTTTCAGCGAACGCTTTGGGGCCTTCTTTGGCGTCATTTGAGCCAAACACGGATCCGACCATGGACGATTGCAGTGTCCAAAATTCGGCATCGGAAATTGCTACCGCAGCTTTGATGAGTTGCTTCGAAGCAGCAACTGCCAGGGGTGCATTCTTGGCTACGCGCTCTGCCAATTCCATAGCCACGTTGACTGCTTCGCCCTTCTCCGAAACACGGGCGATCAACCCGTATTGCTCACCCACTTCGGCAGAGATGGGATCACCTGTGATGGCCATTTCCATGGCCTTGCCGTATCCGACACGGCTGGGGAGGCGCAGCAATCCGCCTCCGGCCGCGAACAGCCCAACGCCCACTTCGGGGATGCCCAACTTGACGCCTTTTGCTGCCACCAGGAGATCGCAGGCCAAAGCCAGTTCTAATCCGCCGGCCAATGCGAATCCTTCGATGGCGCCAATGAGGGGCTTGGCGGCGCCGTTTTGGATGAATTTGTGCATAGGCCCAATGTCTTCGCCGCGAGCGAATGCTTTGAGGTCCATTCCGGCGCAAAATCCGCGGCCGGCTCCGGTGAGCACACCAGCGGTCAAGCCGGGGTCGTCGTTGAGCTCATTGACGGCGTTCCACAAACCGTGGGACAGGTCGCCGTTGATGGCGTTCATGGCGTCTGGTCTGTTAAGAGTGATAAGTAAAACGCGACCGCGTCGTTCGGTAAGTACTGCCGGGGGAGAGGTTGAGTCCATTTGGTCAAGCTAACAAATCAACCTCCAGGGCCACGATGTCGCACGGTGCTTCAGGCCGGCGGGAATGGGCGCTGTTACTGGGCCGGGACGTCCTTGAAAGCAAGGCCTCGATCGGGCTCGGGTTCCCGAGGTAGTCCCAGTAGACGCTCGCCAATGATGTTGCGTTGAATCTGATCGGTGCCGCCACCGATCGACGTGAAGTAGGCATTCATTTGCGAGTAGTTGTGGTCGCGAGCCGCTGGAAAATTGTCGCCGTCGAGGGTGGCGCTCATGCCCAGGATCATTGCCTGCACGTGGCCTGCGTAATGCAACATGATCGACATCGCCAACTTCCCCAGCGAGGCCACGGGCGATGACCCTCCAGCCTTTGTTTCTGCTTGTCCGCGTTCGGCGTTCCATTGGTTAACGGCTCGTAGCGAATGAAGCCGAGCTAGGTGTTGTCGAACGACGGCGTCGTTGGCCACCCCTTCTCGTTGAGCGGCAACAATCAGCGAAAGGTCGGGCGTGGGAATGGCCCCATGGGCAGAGGCCGTGGCCCCTGATGGCTCGTGCTTGGCGGCTGGTTGCGAGGGGTCGGTCTTCCGGGGTCGGCCGGCGACACCCATCACTGCTCGTTCGTAAGCCAACGCCGTTTGCAATACACGCCAGCCCGCTCCCATTTCACCGAGGCGATGGGTGTCGGGCACGCGGGCGTTGGTCATGAACACTTCGTTGAATCGCGAGTCGCCTGTGATTTGGCGCAACGGCCGTACCTCGACGCCCTCTTGACGCATGGGGAGGAAGAAAAATGTGATGCCCGCGTGCTTTGGCACATCCCAATCGGTGCGGGCAATCAGCATGCCGTAGTCGGCTCCTTTTGCTCCCGACGTCCACACTTTTTGACCGTTGACGACCCACTCGTCGCCGTCGCGTTCTGCAGTCGTGCGAATGCCCGCCAGATCGCTTCCGGCGTTGGGCTCGGAGTACAGCAAACACATAGCCACGGAGTCGAGTAGTAGGGCTCGCAACATCTCGGTTCTGAGGTCGCTAGATCCATAGGCCACCAACGTGCCCGCCCACAAATTGAACTTGTCTTGCCCAGGGCCTTGGGCTCCGACAGCAGCAAATTCGGCTTCCACCAATTTGGCTTGTCCGTCATCAAGGCCTCGACCGAACGAGTCGTGTGGCCATCGCAGGGCGGCCCAGTGGTTGTCGACTACCAGTGCGCGCCACGTTGCGTGGTCGACGTCGGGATGCCAATGGGCTTGGAGAAATTGGCGCGCTTCGTGCACCGGATTGGTGGTGAATGTGGTTGTCATGGAGGCCTCGATTTACTTGCCGTCGGATTCCGGTAATGGCCATGTGATGTACGAATTTTCGGCAGCGCTATCGATACGGACCAGTCGGTGGGCGAAGTGCCATGTTGTGCCGGAGCCCACGATTCGGTCGCGGTATCGCCCCCAGTGGTCTGGGCCCAAGTCGGTGTACACCGTGAAGTAGCTCGCCACACGAATTTCGCCAGGCTGCACAGACTCGAACCAGATCGACGACACGTTATGGCGCACAAGTTGAGGTCTACGACGACCAGCTGATTCTGCCAATTTGGAAGCAATTGCGTACGCCCCCGTCACGCTCCACATGCCATGTGTTTCGAGCACGCCGTCGTTGCCGAATAGCGCCGCAAGTTCGTGAAGTCTTCGACGATCACCAGCATGGGTATATGCGCCAATGAGATCTCGGGCACCTTCCCGAGCCTCAATTTCCCAACCGTCCATTGTTCCTCCGTTGGCGACACCGTAACAGTCGATGAATCCGATAAGCCCGTGGCATGATGACGGGCAGTGAAAGTTTGATCGGAGGCGGGTGAAACAGGCAATCAAAATTGACCCCATTGACCTGATCTCGGCGCCGCTCTTTGTTGCGACCATGGTCGGTGAGGCCGCCCTGCTCAGGCGAGTGGTCGTCAAGCGCGACATCACGGATCTCGACAATGCCGCCCAAGCAACCTTGAGCGGCGCAGGCTTGCCAGGCGATGCGCTGGTGCCTGTTGGTTACGAGCGCCGTGATACTACGGCCAGCCTGCTGATGCTGGCGGGCAACGTTGCCTTGATGTTTGGCACGGCGTCGATCTTGGCCCGGCTCGACTAAGCAGTGTTCAAACGCCGGATCTCCGACTTCGGCGCCAAGCGTTCGTTGATCAAGGCGTTGGTGGCGTGGGACTTCTTGTACTACTGGGACCATCGCCTTCAACATGAGGTGCGGTTCTTTTGGGCGAACCATGTGACGCACCATTCGAGTCGGCGATACAACCTGTCGACAGCGTTGCGCCAACCGTGGTCTGGGCTCACGTTGGCTTGGGTTTTTCTACCGATGCCACTGCTGGGATTTCCCGCCAAGGCCACGTTTCGGGCCGGGCAGCTCAATTTGCTGTATCAGTATTGGGTGCATACCGAGGTCATTGACCGTTTGCCCCCTGCGATCGAAAAGGTGTTCAACACCCCGTCACACCATCGTGTCCATCACGGCGCCAACAAGCAGTATCTCGACAAAAACTATGGCGGCATTCTCATTGTATGGGACCGTATTTTCGGGACGTTTGAGCCTGAGTTGCGTCGAGTCAAGTACGGGCTGACGAAGAACATTTCCACGTACAATCCGGTCCGAATTGCCTATCACGAGTACGCCGATATTGTGCGAGACGTGACCAGGGCCAAGGGTTTTGGTAACAAGCTGCGTCACGTTGTCGGACGACCTGGGTGGCGTCCGTCGGCGTAATTTCCAGATGCCCCAATTTGACTTTTTGTTTAAATCTGTGATTTCGACGCGAGTTTTGGTGGGCTATCGGTTATCTTGGCCGACATGTGTTGCGAAAGTGCAGCTCATATTGTAGATAGGAAATGTAATGGCCACAGGCACTGTGAAGTTCTTTAACGCTGAAAAGGGTTTCGGCTTCATCTCACGGGAGGGTGCTGCGGACGTATTCGTGCACTTCTCTAATATTGAAGGCAATGGATACAAGACCCTTAACGAGGGCGATGCCGTTGAGTTCGAAGTAGCTCCGGGCAAGAAGGGCGAAGAAGCCCAGAAGGTCCGCCGTATCTGATTAATGCTTTCAAGGCCGCTGCTTTCGGGCAGCGGCCTTGTTGCATTTTTGGGCACTACCTCACGATTAGGTGAGGGTTTATCGGCCCGCGCCCATCAGGAGCGCGTCGTTGGGATTATCGGGTAACGACAACAACGGCGAACTGATTTCGGCGACCGTCGGGCCATGGGCTTCACCAAGGGCTTTGAGGGTGTTCAAGTCAAAGTCGTACAGCTTGGCTGCGGTATTGGCCAACAGGTCACACATCACATCGTGGGTGCGGTCGTGGAACACCTGGCGCAAATGTTCACGAGTAAAGGGATACGTTCCTTCGTCGTGGGGATAGTCGCTGCCCCACATGAAATGCTCGTGTCCGTAGAGGTCGAGTACGGCAGCGTCGATGGGCTTGGGCTGGCTGATTCCCATGTACACCTGGCGCCGGAAATATTCGCTCGGCAACAGAGGTAGCACCACGCCTCGGTCGTAACGGATTTCGCCTGTCGCCCCAGTGTCGCGAATCTTGGCCATCACGCCATCGAGCTGATTCAGCAATCCAGGAAGCCAGGCCGCCCCGGCCTCAGTGATCACGAGCTTCAACCGCGGGAAGCGTTCAAACACGCCGGAAAGCAACATCTGCACGAGGGGACGTTGTGAGTAAAAACTCACCTCGTTGATGTAGAGAAGCTGTGAGACGGGGTATGAACCGTAGTTGGGAAGCCCCGTGCCGCCGTGCACGTTGACGGGAATTTCGAGGTCTTGGAGCACGGCCCACAGGCGGTCATATTCGGGGTCGTACAGCGGCTTTACCCAATGCACATCGGGCGCCACGTTGGGCAACAACACTCCGCCGCGCAGGCCGTGTTCTTTGATCCATTTGACATCTTCAATGGCGTCGTCGATGTTGTTTGTGAAAATCTGCCCGATGCCGGCCCGACGATGGGGGGCCTCGGCTACAAAATCAACCAGCCATCGGTTGTGGGCGCGAATCCCCGCCAGACGGTGTTGGTAGTCCTCGGGCCTGGGGGGTTGAGCAAAAAGCACGAAGCTGGGGAAAAACGGCGGCACTGTGTTGGGGAAGATGACCTCGGCCACCACGCCATCGGCTTGCATCTCGCTCCACCGTTGATCGCTGTCCCAGTTGCGAGCCCGGCGGTCGTCCTTGAGGTCCTTGAAAGGGTTCTTGTACTTACCTCGCCAGGCATCGAAGTCATCCACAAATTTGGGGTCGAGGTATTCCCGGTATTGGGCGTGACTGCCCCCGGCATGGCTGTCGGCGGTGATGATGGTGTAACGGTTCGATGTGGTCATAGTGGCCCTTTCGTTGCGTAAACAGAACTGTAGAACGATTTAATGCGTTGTTCGGTACCCGGCGGGGGCGAACTGAAGGAGATCCCGGTTCAGTTCCGAAATGTTGGTGGCGCCCAACAAGCTCATTACTCGGTGTACGTCGTTGCTCATCAAGGTGATCACATGGTCGACGCCCCGTTCGCCGGCAGCTCCCAAACCGTACAAGTAGGCCCGCCCACTCATGGCCGCTTGAGCTCCAGCAGCTACGGCTTTCACGATGTCGCTGCCGCGACGTATACCGCCATCACAGATGAGTTCCACTCGGCCTTGAAGGGCGTCGGCGACCGGGGCGATGAGGTCGAAAATGGCGGGAGCGGTATCCAGCTGTCGTCCGCCGTGGTTTGATAGTGCAATGCAACTCATCCCTATGTCAGCGGCAATTTGGGCGTCGGCCACTGTCTGAATTCCCTTGATGATGATTGGTCCCTCCCAGATTGACCGGAACCATTCGACGTCAGCCCACGATAGTTTTTGGTCGAATTGTTTGGCAGTGAATTCGGCCAATGACACAGCCGATGAGCCGTCAACGGCGCCAGAGTCCGACGCGCTGGTAGATCCCGCGATGGTGGCGAATTTGATGGGTTCACTGCGGGCAAATCGCCACGTCCAACTCGGATGCATGATGCCGTCGATGACCGTCTCGAGACCGATTTTTGGCGGCAACGAAAACCCGCGGCGTACGTCACGTTCCCGTCGACCCAGTACTGCGGTATCGACCGTCAACATGAGGGCCTCGTAATTGGCAGCCTTGGCTCGCTTGACCATGTCGTGCACCATGGCTCGGTCTTTCCATACGTACACCTGGAACCACAAGCGGCCGTTGCTCACCGCTCGCACCTCCTCGATAGTTCGAGTCGACATCGTGCTGAGCGTGTACGGAATATTGGCCCGATCGGCGGCTCTGGCTACTGCCAGTTCGCCTTGGGGATCGGCGATCCGGGTGAAACCAGTGGGCGCAAGAATGAGGGGGAGCGCGAGGGGTTTGCCCAAGATGGTGGTGGTGGTGTCGAGCACGCTGACATCTCGCAAAATGCGAGGCTTGAATTCGGTGCGCCGGAAAGCTTCACTGTTGGCATCGCGGGTGATCTCGTCTTCAGCGGCGCCATCGATGTAGTCGAATACACCGGCTGGCAATCGTTTTTTGGCCAGAAGTCGCAAGTCGGCAACATTGGCTGCCGAGGCCAGCCGTCTTGTCGTTGCATTAAGTTCAAATCGACGGAATTGCAACACAGATCGCAACGTGTCGAGTAGCGGGATTTCCATGCCATTGCGCCTCTCGGTCAGTGGCAACTGTAGCCGCCCTCGATTGAGACGAGGCCGGTGCAAGTTTGTGAAACTCCCGTGTGACGGCAAGACTGCCCGCTCAATGAAACAGGTCGCCAGTCTTCTTACTGCCAACGAGGTGTACGCAGCCGCCCGAGCGAATGTCGATGACGCTCGCCCCCGTCGAGCCTTGGCCGTGATCACGTGTATGGACGCCCGCATCGACGTGTTTGCCGCACTGGGTTTGCACCTCGGTGATGCTCACGTGATTCGCAATGCTGGTGGGCGAGTGACCGATGACGTGCTGCGCAGCTTGGCGTTGTCGTGCCATGTTTTGGGAGTGACCTCGGTCGTCGTTATGCAGCACACGAATTGTGGTCTGGCTGGAGTCACCGATGAAACACTGCGTGAACAGACCGGTGCCGATCTGGGCTTCCTGCCCATCGACGACCACACAGGAGCGCTCAATGAAGACATTCAAACGTTGGTGAACACGCCCTACCTCGGGCCAATTACCGGTATTGCCGGTTTTGTGTACAACGTCGAGACAGGCCTCATCGACAACGTCGCCGACTGGGAACGTTGACTATCGACCGCCCAACGAATCTGAGGAGCAATGAATGACGTATTCAATCGATGAGGTAACTGCAGCCTTCGCGGAGTTCCAACGCCTTGGGGCTCAGTCGCGTGATTGGCCGGCGTGGGCAGCGACATTCACCGATGATGCGCTGTACACCGAGCATTGTCTCGGGCAGTTCCACGGTGCCGACGGCATTCGCGACTGGCTAGTGAAGCAAATGGAACCCGTGGCGCCGATGACATTTTCGCTTGATTGGCAAATTGTTGATCCGCCGTATGTGGCGTTCAACATTTGGAATCACATGCCAGACCCGGCCGGCGGTGGTGCCATGTATTCGTTTTGCAACATGTCATTGATGATTTATGCCGGCCATGGTAAGTGGAGCTGGGAAGAAGACTTTTATTCGCCGAAAGGCTCATCGGAAACTGTAACGAGGTGGTATATGGCGGGCGGGAAACCATCTATGACTCCAGACCCCACGATCACTCATGTCAGTTTGGTAGCGGAACCAGTAGTCGAGGATATCGAAGGTATTAATCGTATGGTGGAGTTATGGGTCGCTGGTACGCCAAAGTTCGCATCTAGCGGCATGGTTTGGGATCATCCAACTGGTTGGTACGCGGGCGAAGATGCTCCGCGGATCTCGAGGGTGCATGATGTGGTCGTCAAGGATGGAAAGCGAGCATTTCTTCGTTGCGGTAACGTCGGCGTAGCGCTCACTCACGGCGGCGATGGCACAATCGCCTTCGAAGAACGGGCGTGGAACGAAAACGAAGCGGTGTAGCGTCCGGAATGAATGTTTGAGCCACGAGTCGTTTGCGAAACGGTTAGAGAGTGTTTGATGTCGAGCGTGGCCAGCGTGAAAAGATGACCGGGTGAACAACTCGACGAGCGCCACCCGATGAAGTGGCCCCGTCCGATTCCACAAATAGGCGACGCCTCTTCCGCGCAACAGCGAGCTCGCGAACCTGACGCCTGGGCCTTCGACGAACATGCCCGAGAGTCGTTCTACGCCATCATCGAAGCTCGTCGGGACGTCCGGAAGTTTCGGCCAGAGGCCATTCCAGGTGATGTGTTGCAGCGAGTGTTGGCAGCGGCGCACAACGGTCCGTCGGTAGGTCACTCGCAACCGTGGCGATTCATTGTTGTTACCGAAGCGCAAACACGCGACAAAGCGGCGTGGATGGCTGATCGTTCTCGACTCGCCCAAGCTGCAGTGATGGACGCCGAATCTGGGCGTCAACTCTTAGATCTAAAGCTCGAAGGCATTCGGGACGCGCCCACTGGCATTGTGGTGTGCTGCGATCGACGTGTTGACGCGCAGGGTGTGCTCGGTCGGGCCACATTCAATGAATCTGACATGTGGTCGTGCGCCTGTGCCATCGAAAATCTGTGGTTGGCGGCCCGTGCAGAGGGTCTTGGCATCGGTTGGGTGACGCTGTTTGATCCCATCGAATTGGCGGCTTTGATGGGTTTGCCTGATGGCGTATCAACGTTGGGTTGGCTGTGCATTGGGTGGCCCGACGAGCGCCCGCCGACACCTGGATTGGAGCGAGCGGGCTGGTCAAAGCGGCTTGAGTTAGCCGATGTGGTGATGGCGGAACGATGGCCGCAACGCGATGCCGCTTCACCGATTTCCCGGATGCGTGCTCCCGATCAACAGGCCGTAGTGGCGGCGCGCGATTCGGCCGATGCTTTGCTCACGCCGCTTGGTTCTTTGGGCGAACTTGACAGATGTGTCAACAAGGTGGCGGCTCTTGGCCACTCGGCTATGACCACCGGTACGTTGGTATTGGCATTTGGCGATCATCCCGTTGCCGATCTGGGCGTCACTGCCTTCAAACGAAGCGTCGGCTTCGATGTATTGGCTGCTGCCCAACAAGGGGTATCGGCGGGCATTGTGGCCGCCAAGGCAGCTGGACTCGGTTCTGAAGTTGTCGACTGTGGCGCAAGC
>JBBRKR010000031.1:0-15998 GCA_038231795.1 Acidimicrobiales bacterium | reverse complement strand
GCGTATACTCCGCCAACCCCTTACCAGCCAACGTCTTAGAAATAGCCGCAGTCAACGTCGTCTTACCATGATCAATATGACCCATAGTCCCAATATTCACATGCGGCTTATTACGCTCAAACTTCGCCTTAGCCATAATTGTTTCCTTATTGCCTTTCGTTGATTGGTGGGGAATTACTCGCCGCGAACGCGGGCGACAATTTCCTTGGCCACCGCGTCTGGGACTTGCTGATATGAATGAAACTGCATTGTGTACGTTGCGCGGCCCTGGGTGCGCGAACGAAGGTCCGTAGAGTAGCCGAACATGTCGCTCAACGGCACTTGCGCCTTGATGACCTGCGCATTACCGCGTTGCTCCATACCTTCGATCTTGCCACGACGGCTCGATACGTCACCCATGACGTCTCCCATGTAATCGTCGGGCGTTACAACTTCGACGGCCATGATTGGTTCAAGCAACACGGGGCGGGCGATGTCGGCAGCCTTCTTGAACACCATTGAGCCGGCCATCTTGAAGGCCATTTCGGAGGAGTCAACGTCGTGGTACTGACCGTCTTGCAGGGTGGCCCGCACGTCGACCGTCGGGAACCCGGCGAGAACACCACTATCGAGGGCGGCACGGATGCCCTGATCGACTGCAGGGATGTATTCGCGAGGAATACGACCACCGGTGATCTTGTCGACGAATTCGTAACCACCACCGGGGCCCAGCGGCTCGAGATCGATACGCACGACGGCGAACTGGCCGGAGCCACCGCTCTGTTTGACGTGGCGGTATTCCACGTTGGTGACCGTCTTGGTGATGGTCTCGCGGTAGGCAACTTGTGGCTTGCCAACGGTGGCGTCCACGCTGTATTCACGCAGCATGCGGTCGACGAGCACCTCAAGGTGCAACTCGCCCATGCCGGAGATGACGGTCTGGCCGGTCTCATCGTCGGTGCGAACACGGAACGTGGGGTCTTCTTCGGACAACGCGTATAGCGCCTTGCCGAGCTTGTCCTGGTCGTTCTTCGTCTTTGGTTCGATGGCAACGTGGATAACGGGATCCGGGAATTCCATGCGCTCGAGGATGATGGGATTCGAACGATCGCACAACGTGTCGCCAGTGGTGGTTCCTTGGAAACCGAGGCCAGCCACAATGTCGCCGGCCATTGCAATCTCGAGATCTTCACGCTGGTTGGCGTGCATCAACAGAATTCGGCCAAGGCGCTCACGCTTTTCTTTGGTCGAGTTATATACCTCGGCACCTTTTTCGATCGAACCGGAATACACCCGGAAGTACGTCAACTTGCCGAAACGGTCGGCCACGATCTTGAACGCTAGGGCAGCAAATGGGCCCTTCTCATCGGCGGCACGCTCGATCACGGCTTCGGTCTTGGGGTCGATACCTTGGGCCGGGCGAATGTCGAGAGGGCTCGGCAAGTAATCGACGACGGCGTCAAGCATGGGCTGAACGCCCTTGTTCTTGAACGCCGATCCACAAAGAATCGGCACGAAATCGAAAGCCAGGGTGCCGCTTCGAATGGCGCGCTTGACTTCGGCTTCAGTGAGGTCTTCGCCTGCGAGGTACTTTTCCATCAGGTCGTCATCGCTGGTGGCGATGGTGTCGAGCAACAGCTCGCGGTACTCAGCGGCTTCGTCGGCCATATCGGCAGGAATGTCGACTTCGTCCCATTTGGCGCCGAGTTCTTCGTCGTGCCAGATGAGTGCCTTCATCTTGACCAGGTCAATCAGGCCAATGAAGGGCTTGGGGCTTTCAGGGCCGCCTGAGCCAACAGGGAGATGCAGCACTGCTGGCACTGCGCCGAGGCGATCCTTGACCATTTGCACTGTGCGGTAGAAATCGGCGCCGATGCGGTCCATCTTGTTGACGAAACACATGCGGGGCACGTTGTACTTGTTGGCTTGGCGCCAAACCGTCTCAGTTTGCGGCTCAACGCCGGCTACAGAGTCGAACACGGTGACAGCACCGTCGAGCACCCGTAACGAGCGTTCTACTTCAATGGTGAAGTCAACGTGGCCAGGCGTATCGATGATGTTGATTCGGTGGTCGTCCCAAATACACGTGGTGGCAGCCGACGTGATGGTGATGCCTCGCTCTTGTTCTTGGATCATATGGTCCATCGTGGCGGCGCCATCGTGAACTTCACCGATCTTGTAGCTCTTACCTGTGTAATACAGGATGCGCTCAGTCGTCGTTGTCTTACCAGCGTCGATGTGCGCCATAATCCCGATGTTGCGGGTACGGGCAAGTGGGAACTCTCGTTTTATTTCTGCCATGATTTTCTTTTCGGAACGTGTATATCGGGAGGGATGCGTTACCTACGCGCAAAGGGCGCAGGGATGCCCTGCGCCACTCGGCGTACTTGTGACCACCTTGCAGCGGCCGATGCCGCCGTTACCAGCGGTAGTGAGCGAAGGCCTTGTTGGATTCGGCCATTTTTTGCAGATCGTCGCGCTTCTTGATCGAAGCACCCACACCGTTGAAGGCGTCGATGAGTTCGTTGGCAAGACGCTCGGCCATGGTCTTTTCACGGCGCTTTTGCGAATAGCTGACAATCCAACGGATCGATAACGTATTGGCACGACGAGGACGCACCTCGACTGGCACCTGGTACGTGGCACCGCCAACGCGGCGTGAACGCACTTCGAGGGGCGGCTTGACGTTGTCGAGCGCCTTCTTCAGTGCGGGCAGTGCTTCGGTGCTTGTCTTTTCGGCCAGTTTCTCGAGCGCTTCGTACACAATGCGTTCGGCCAGCGTTCGCTTGCCACGTTGCAACACCTTGTTGATGAGTTGCGTGACGAGCACTGAACGGTAAACGGGGTCTGGCGTGAGTTCCCGACGGGGGGGAGCACCCTTGCGAGGCATAGCTGATCCTTACTTGTCTTTTTTGGCGCCGTAACGGCTACGGGCTTGCTTGCGCTTCTTAACACCAGCGGCATCAAGTGTGCCGCGGATGATCTTGTAACGAACACCGGGAAGGTCCTTAACGCGACCGCCGCGGACGAGCACGATGGAGTGCTCTTGGAGGTTGTGACCTTCGCCAGGAATGTAGGCAGTCACTTCAACACCGCTTGACAGGCGAACACGGGCCACTTTACGTAGAGCCGAGTTGGGCTTCTTGGGGGTTGTTGTATACACACGTGTGCATACCCCACGACGCTGAGGTGCGCCTTTGAGCGCTGGTGTCTTCGATTTGGTGGTCTTCGAATCTCGGCCATAGCGGACGAGTTGCTGAATGGTGGGCACTGAAGCTCGCTTACTGAAAGGTTCGCAATGGTTGCGAAAAGAACCTGGCAATGTTAGGACGTGGAGACCTCCCGGGTAAAGACCAAATTGGCCTCCACGTCAAATTCATTATGAATGTTTCGTAATGCGTCGTAGAACGACGATCTACGCTGACTCTCCCGTTGAAAGATTTGAGCCGCCATCAAGCGACGCTAGGAAATCAGCCGGGTTCGAGTACTCGTCGGATGTCCAGTATTCCATTGGCTGGTAGTCCGGTGCAACTGTGTCGAACTCTCGGTACTTCATCATGCCTGTACCAGCAGGAACAAGCTTGCCAATGATGATGTTTTCCTTGAGCCCGACGAGGTTGTCGCTCTTGCCTTCGATGGCTGCTTCGGTGAGTACCCGGGTAGTTTCCTGGAACGAAGCTGCTGACAGCCACGAATCGGTAGCCAACGATGCCTTCGTGATACCCATCAACACGGGACGTCCTTCCGGGGGCATCTTGCCCTCAGCGACGAGGCCCTTGATGATCTCGGAATACACCCGCGAATCAACTTGTTCACCAGGAAGCAAGTTGGAATCACCGGTTTCTTGGACCGAAACGCGACGGGTCATTTGGCGAACGATCAGCTCGACGTGTTTGTCGTGAATGGGCACGCCTTGATCGCGGTACACAGACTGCACTTCCTCAACTAGGTAGTTCTGGGTTTCGCGGATGCCGCGAATTTCCATAACTTCCTTGGGGTCACGGGGGCCTTCCACGATGGCGTCTCCCGCGTTGATCTCCTGGCCGTCGAGCACATGCACCTGGCTGCCAAGAGGCAGTTGGTACAGGTCTTCGGTGCCGTCGGAGCTCACGATGGTGACGACGCGTCCCTTGCCCTCGTCGTCGCCCAGGCGAATGATGCCTGAGGTACGAGCAAGTGTTGCCTTGCCACGAGGACTACGAGCTTCAAAGAGCTCAACTACCCGGGGCAAACCACCAGCGAGGTCCTTACCGGCAATACCGCCGGTATGGAAGGTACGCATGGTGAGCTGGGTGCCAGGCTCTCCAATTGACTGGGCGGCAATAGTGCCGACAGCTTCGCCGAGCTCGATTTCCTTGCCAGTGGCCATTGAGCGGCCGTAGCACAAGGCGCAGATGCCCATAGGGGCGTCACACGTGAGCACAGAACGAACCCGCAAACGGACCACTGAAGCATCGTCGCGCAAGATGGCCATTTCGTCATCGCCAACAATGGTATTGGCCGGCATGATTGCGCCGCCGGTCAGTTTCACATCGTTGAGCAACGCCCGACCAAATAGGCGCGTCTCGAGCCATGACCGCTTCTCGGCAGTGTCGGCATTGATGTCTTCGAGCCACAAACCGCGATTGGTGTTGCAATCAATCTGGCGGATGATGAGCTCTTGAGCAACGTCATGCAAACGGCGAGTCAAGTAGCCAGAATCGGCAGTACGCAGAGCGGTGTCGACGAGGCCCTTACGAGCACCAGGAGTCTGAATGAAGTACTCCAACATCGTCAAGCCTTCACGGAAGTTTGACTTGATCGGACGAGGAATCATGTCGCCTCGAGGGTTGGCTACAAGGCCACGCATGCCGGCGATCTGACGAACCTGCATCATGTTGCCGCGGGCGCCAGATCCGACCATCACTTCGATGGGGTTGAACTGGTTGGCCTTAAGCACCTTGACCATGGCTTGCTGCACTTCGTCGGTAGCGGTCGTCCAAATTTCGACTTCCTTTTGACGACGCTCGCCATCGGTGATGATGCCACGATGGAATTGGCCCTCCACCTTTTCGGCTTCCTTCTCGTGACGGTCCAGAATCTCGCGCTTCTCAGGCGGGGTGCGAACGTCGTCGATGGAGATAGTCAAACCAGACTGTGAGGCGTAGCGGTAACACAACGCCTTCATGTTGTCGAGGCTCTCGGCCACAACGGCTTTGTCGTACGAATCCGAGAGGTCTTCAACCACATCGCCCATGTCACGCTTCTTGACTTCGTGGTTCACGAAGGGGAACGAAACCGGCAATGACTCGTTGAACAACAACCGGCCCCAGCTGGTCGGCTGGTATGTGCCGTCGGCGTTCTTGAGACGGTCATCACGGAATTGAATCTGCGCATGTAAAGCCAACTCGCCCGCTTCGTAGTCGCGCTCGAGTTGATGCAAGTGGCGGTAGACGCGTCCTTCACCCTTGGCACCTGACACCTGAGCGGTCAAGTAGAACGCTCCAATGATGAGGTCCTGCGTCGGGGTGACGATTGGCTTGCCAGATGCCGGCGACAAGATGTTGTTCGCCGACAGCATGAGCACGCGTGCTTCGGCTTGCGCCTCGGCCGACAGCGGCAAGTGGACTGCCATCTGGTCTCCGTCGAAGTCGGCGTTGAAAGCCGTACACACGAGCGGATGGATCTGGATGGCTTTGCCTTCAACCAGCACAGGCTCGAACGCCTGAATGCCCAAGCGGTGAAGCGTTGGGGCACGGTTGAGCATCACGGGATGTTCCTTGATGACTTCTTCGAGCACATCCCAAACTGGGAGGCGTCGACGCTCAACCATGCGCTTCGCCGACTTGATGTTTTGCGCAATGTCGGAGTCGACAAGGCGCTTCATCACGAACGGCTTGAACAGCTCGAGGGCCATCAGCTTGGGCAGGCCGCACTGATGCAGCTTGAGCGTGGGGCCAACCACGATGACGGAACGGCCCGAATAGTCGACGCGCTTGCCCAACAGGTTTTGACGGAATCGGCCTTGCTTGCCCTTAAGCATGTCGCTCAAGGACTTCAATGGACGGTTGCCAGGACCAGTAACGGGGCGGCCACGACGACCGTTGTCGAACAGGGCGTCAACCGCTTCTTGCAGCATGCGCTTTTCGTTGTTCACGATGATCTCAGGGGCGCCGAGATCGAGCAAACGCTTGAGGCGGTTGTTGCGGTTGATCACTCGACGATAGAGGTCGTTGAGATCGCTGGTTGCGAAACGGCCACCATCGAGCTGCACCATTGGACGCAGATCGGGAGGGATAACAGGCAGAACATCAAGGATCATGGCGCCGGGATCATTGACCCGCTTGCCAGTCTCGTCACGACGGTTGAACGCCGTGACAATCTTGAGCCGTTTGATGGCCTTCTGCTTGCGTTGAGTCGACAGTGGCTTGCGGCCACTCTTCTCATCGAGTGCTTCACGCAGCTTGCGCTCTTCGTCGTCGAAGTTGATGCGGGCGATTAGCCGTGAGATGGCTTCGGCGCCCATACCGCCTTCGAAATAGTCGCCGAATCGATCGGTGAGTTCACGCCACAGCGCTTCGTCTTCGATGATCTTGCGGCCGTGAAGCGACTTGAATTCGGCAAGGCTGCGCCCAACCAAATCGAGTTCCGATTCGGCACGCTCGCGTACCCAAGCAATGTCTTTTTCGGCGGCGCGCTGACGGGCACGGAGATCAGAATCTTTTGCGCCTTCTGCTTCGAGCTTGGCGATGTCGACTTCGAGTTCCTTGAATCGCTTCTCAACATCAAGGTCGAGTTGCTTACGGATCTCTTCGAGTTCCAACGACACTTCGGCTTCGATCGAGGGGAGCTCTTCATGACGCTTCTCGTCGTCGACCCAGGTAACCAGGTTGGCGGCGAAATAGATGACCTTCTCGAGTTGTTTGGCCTTGAGCTCTTCGCGAGTTTCCAGGCCAGCCAACAGATATGCCAGCCATGAACGGGTGCCGCGGAGGTACCAAATGTGTACGACGGGTGCGGCGAGTTCGATGTGACCCATGCGGTCACGACGAACCTTGGAGCGAGTTACCTCAACGCCACAACGTTCGCAGATGATGCCTTTGAAACGAACACGCTTGTACTTGCCGCAGTAGCACTCCCAGTCCCGGGTGGGGCCGAAAATCTTCTCGCAGAACAGGCCGTCCTTTTCAGGCTTCAAGGTGCGGTAGTTGATGGTCTCGGGCTTCTTGACTTCGCCTTGGGACCAATTGCGAATCGAGTCTGACGTGGCCAGACCAATTCGGATTTGTTCAAAGTTGTTTACATCAAGCATGTGTTAGTAACCCCTCCGCTCCGTACGTTCGGCTCGTCGCCGTTCATCTTCTTCATCACTGCCGCGCTCTGGGCGGCTGATATCGATGCCAAGTTCTTCGGCAGTGCGATACACGTCTTCATCGAAGTCACGCATCGAAATCTCGGCGCCGCTTGACGCCAACACCTCAACGTTGAGTGACAGAGCTTGCATTTCCTTAATCAGCACCTTGAAGCTTTCAGGGATGCCAGGTTGAGGAATGTTTTCGCCCTTGACAATTGCTTCGTACACCTTCACACGGCCGAGCACGTCGTCGGACTTGATGGTGAGCAGCTCCTGCAAGCAGTACGCAGCGCCATAGGCCTCGAGTGCCCACACTTCCATTTCACCGAAGCGCTGGCCACCAAACTGGGCCTTGCCGCCGAGCGGCTGCTGCGTAATCATGGAGTAGGGGCCAGTGGAACGGGCGTGAATCTTGTCGTCGACAAGGTGAGCCAGTTTCAACATGTACATATAGCCAACTGTGATTGGCTGGTCGTACACATCGCCGGTGCGGCCGTTGTACAACAACGCCTTGCCGGTCGACTTGATCAGTCGTTCACCGTCAATTGACTCGGGATGAATGTTGGCAAGCGCCTCTTGAATGGTGGCGTGCTTTCCAGCAATTTCCTTCTCATCCCAGTGAGCACCGTCGAACACGGGCGTGGCCACATGAACTGCAGGCTTGGTGGTGGGACGAGTCTTCTTTTCGGTTCCCCGAATCGGGTCCTCTCCAACACGCCCGTGCTCAGTTTCCCAACCCCAACGGGCGGCATAACCGAGGTGAGCTTCAAGCACCTGACCGACGTTCATACGACTCGGCACACCAAGTGGGTTCAACACAATGTCGACAGGAGTGCCGTCGGCAAGGTGAGGCATGTCTTCGATCGGCAAGATCTTTGACACAACGCCCTTGTTGCCGTGGCGGCCGGCCATCTTGTCGCCAACGCTGATCTTGCGCTTTTGGCCAACATAGACACGGACCAGTTCGTTGACACCGGGAGGCAGTTCCTGGCCGTCTTCACGACGAAGCACTGACACACCAATGACCTTGCCCGACTCACCGTGGGGAACTTTCAACGAGGTGTCGCGAACTTCGCGAGCCTTCTCGCCGAAGATGGCACGCAGCAAGCGCTCTTCTGGTGTGAGTTCGGTTTCGCCCTTGGGGGTGACCTTGCCCACGAGCACATCGCCAGGGTTGACTTCGGCACCGACACGGATAATGCCGCGCTCATCGAGGTCGCGCAGAATGTCGTCGCTCAGGTTGGGAATGTCACGCGTGATTTCTTCTGCGCCCAACTTGGTGTCACGGGCGTCGACTTCGTGTTCGTGAATATGGATCGACGTCAACACGTCGTCCTTCACTACACGTTCCGACAAGATGATGGCGTCTTCGAAGTTGTAGCCCTCCCATGGCATCAAAGCCACGAGAAGGTTCTTCCCGAGTGCCAACTCGCCCATATCGGTCGAAGGACCGTCGGCGAGCACATCACCCTTGTGCACCTTTTGGCCTTCATTGACCTTGGGGCGTTGATTGATACAGGTGTCTTGGTTTGAACGCTGGAACTTAGCCAATTCGTAGACGCGACGGCCCTTGGTCTTGTAATCCATCACGATGGAGTTGCCACTCACTTCAGCAACAACACCATCTTCCAGAGCCAAAACCATGTCGGCGGCGTCGTGCGCAGCACGCTTTTCGATACCGGTACCAATGTAGGGAGCCTCGGCGCGCAGAAGCGGTACAGCCTGGCGTTGCATGTTGGCGCCCATGAGGGCACGGTTGGCGTCGTCGTGTTCGAGGAACGGAATGAGGGCGGTAGCCACCGAAACGATCTGCTTCGGCGAAATGTCCATCATCTGTACTTCTTGGGCCGGCACCGACGAGATGTCGGTGGTGGCGGCAAAGTACACGTCGCGCTCGAGTTGCAAACGCAAGTCGGCGAGCGAAGCGGCTTGGGGGCTACGGCGCACCAACACTCGAGCTTCGGCAAAGCTGCCATCAGCGTTGAGCGGGGTGTTGGCTTGGGCCACCACGTAATCCTCTTCTTCGTCGGCTGCGAGGTACACGATTTCTTTCGTGACCTTGCCGTCGACGACCTTGCGGTACGGGGATTCGATGAAGCCAAACTCGTTTACCCGAGCGTAGGTAGCCAATGCTCCAATGAGGCCGATGTTGGGGCCTTCTGGAGTTTCAATTGGGCACATGCGACCGTAGTGAGAAAAGTGGACGTCTCGAACTTCGAAACCAGCTCGTTCACGACTCAAACCGCCTGGCCCGAGCGCCGACAAACGGCGACGGTGAGTCAGACCCGACAACGGGTTGACTTGGTCCATGAACTGGCTGAGCTGGCTGGTGCCAAAGAACTCTTTGATGGCGGCCACGACGGGACGAATATTGATCAACGTCTGCGGTGTGATCGCTTCCACATCTTGGGTGGTCATGCGCTCACGCACAACACGCTCAAGGCGTGACAGGCCGATGCGAACCTGGTTTTGAATCAGTTCACCGACGGAGCGGATGCGACGGTTGGCGAAGTGGTCCTGATCGTCGAGACGGTAGCCGGGCTCGTTCTTGGCCAAATTCAACAGGTAGGTGATCGAAGCGAGCAATTCGCAACGGCTCAACACCGGTTGGAATTCGGTGGGGTAATCGAGATCGGTGAGACCGAACGTTTCAGCCAAACGGTTGACTTCGGGCCCGAGCTTGCGATTGAGCTTGTAGCGACCCACGCGGCTCAGGTCGTAGCGACGGTTGTCGAAGAATGCGTTGCGGAAATAGGCCTTGGCCGACTCCAGGGTGGGGGGCTCGCCGGGACGGGCGCGCTTGTAAATTTCTACGAGGGCTTCGTCTTGGGTGGGGGCCAGATCGCGGTCCTTTTCCCATTGGCCTTCGAGGAAGTCGAAATGGCGCACGAAGCGGTCAAGGAAACCGGGTGCATTCTCTTCGTCGTAACCAAGCGCACGCAGCAACACGAACACCGACAAGCGACGCTTGCGGGCAACGCGGGTGCCACAGGTGACATCCTTGCCAGGCTTCTGCTCGACGTCGAATTCAATCCACTCGCCGCGGCTGGGGTGAATGGTGCCCGTGACCAACTGGTGCTTGGACAAGTTACGCAGACGGAACCGCTCACCAGGTTGGAAAATCACGCCTGGCGAACGCACAAGCTGCGACACCACGACACGCTCGGTGCCGTTAATGATGAATGTGCCCTTATCGGTCATCATCGGGAAGTCGCCCATGAAGACGGTCTGCTCTTTGATTTCGCCGGTTTGGGCGTTCATGAAACGAGCACGCACGAAGATCGGAGCGCTGTATGTCAGGTCCTTCTTCTTGCACTCATCTACCGTGAACTTTGGATACGGCTTGAGATCTTCATCATTGGGATCAAACTCAAGTTCAAGCTGAAGGGTCTCAGCGAAATCCTTGATCGGACTGATGTCACGAAAGGCCTCCGTAAGGCCTTGGGTTAGGAACCATTGAAACGAATCACGTTGAACACCGATGAGATCGGGCAACGTAAGTACTTCATCAAGATTTGCGAATGAATACCGGGTGCGAGCGGTATGGGTGGCAGCCAAGCGACGACTCCTCAACGAGGGGAAAGGGCGGAATTTGTCGTGACGCGTTGAAATACCAAGCAAAAATGGCGAGGAGAAAACAGAACGCGCACGGCAACAAGGGATGCTACCGCTTTTGCCGCGCGAAATACAAGCAAATTCTCTCGAAGACGTCTGGCGTTTCGAAAGTTCGCGTACGGTACGCCTCAAAAGCGGTTTGGTCAAGAACCAAATAGGGATATTTAAGAGAATTGCAACGGTAATGACATCTGAATGCCGCAATAGCACCACCTGTCACTCGGCAACCTCACCGCCGGACGTATTGACGGCGATGGTTGCAACTACGACGGAATGAGCAATCGTTGGCGTAACAGCTGAACGGCCTCGGTCGAAACTCCAGCATGATCGGTGAGATATGCCTCGGCTCCTCCGTACACCTCATCGAGATGGTCGAGGGCGGCTTCGATTGCCTTTGCGGGAGCGCTGAATAGCGCCATAAACGGTTCGGGATCTACCCCGGCGGCCCGAAACTGCTCGGAGATCACCGGAATGCGGTGCGGCGTCCGATGCAAGTCGGTGAGCCGGTAGTCGGCCACGATCTGGTCGCGGTCCACGCCGAGAACGCCGAGCAATAATGCTGCTGTCACACCGGTGCGGTCTTTACCAGCAGTGCAATGAAAGACCACAGGCTCGATGCTGTTGGCGATCCCCCGGATGACTGTGCCAAATTGCTGAGAAGCGGTGTCGAGCATCTCGCTGTACATCTCGGCCATTTCTTCGACGCCCATTTTTTTGATCACGCCAGAAGTGATGAGCTCTATCAAGCTGGCTTGTTGAGCTCCATCCGACAGGATCGGCGTTCTGTGCTGCGTGACGTGCTCAGGGAGCACGTTCGGGTTGATAGACAATTCGCGGTCTGACCGAAAGTCGTAAACCGCGACGATGCCAAGCTCCGTTACATGATCCAACGCAGCCGACGTGAGTTTCGAAAAGTCGTCGGACCTATACACAAGCCCAGACGCGACAACGCGACCATCGGCGGCTACATAGCCGCCGATGTCACGAAAATTAAGTGTGCCTTCTATCGGTACGAGCCGCCCTGGTGTGGCAGTCATACGACTACCCCACCAGCTACGACAACTCCGCCCGAAAGCGAAAGTACGATGGTGTTACTTGATCTCGACAGTGGCGCCAGCGCCTTCGAGGTCGGCCTTTGCCTTCTCGGCGTCGGCCTTGTTGGCCTTTTCCAAAACGGCCTTGGGTGCGCCATCGACCAGGTCCTTGGCTTCCTTGAGACCCAACTTGGTGATCTCACGGACGACCTTGATGACCTGAATCTTTTGCGCGCCGGCACCGGTGATAATGACGTCGAATTCGTCCTTCTCTTCCACTGCTTCAGCGGCGGCTGGGGCGGCCATCGCGACGGCCATCGGGGCTGCGGCAGTTACGCCGAACTTCTCTTCGAAATCCTTGAGGAGTTCGCTGAGCTCAAGCACCGTCATGTTGGCTATTGCTTCGAGGATTTCATCCTTGGTTGCCATTTGGTTTCTCTTTCTTGCTTAGGCTTCGTCAGAAGCGGTCATAGCGGCATCGTCTGATGACTCGCTGGTTGATAATTCAGCGGGGGCGGCCTCAGGCGCGCCACCCTTCTGATCGATAAGGGCTTTAAGCCCATAAGCGAAATTGCGGGGAAGTGCTTGAAGCAACCCGGCGAACTTGACCATCGGTGCCTGGAAGGCGCCGGCGATTTGGGCCAGCAACACGTCGCGGCTCGGCAAATCAGCCAAGGCCTCGACATCTTTCGCCGACAGAATCTTGGTGCCCAGAACGCCGCCCTTGATGACCAACAGTGGGTTGGTCTTGGCGAAGTCTTTCAGCGTCTTGGCTACGGCGGCGGCATCGCCGTCGACGAAAGCAATGGCAGTCGGGCCGGTGAAAAGTGCTGCACCATCAAGGCCAAGCTCGTTCGCGGCACGACGGGCGAGGGTGTTCTTGTACACCTTGAACTCGCCGCCCTGAGGAATCAGTGACCGGCGCAGGTTGGCAAGCGGGGCTGTGCGCAAACCGCGGTACTCAGTGACGAGGACGGCTGAGGAATGCTCCATCTTTTCGCGAACTTCGGCAATGGCGGCAACTTTTGCTGCCCGTGGCTCTCCGGCGCGGCTGTTTTCGAGATTATCTGGCATTGCGCCTCCTTTCGATTACGGGCTCAACGCAAACACAAGACGGAGCACTCGATCGAGGCGCCACCTAGCCTGGCAACCAACAAGTTGGTCATTAATCCTTGCGGAACCGGGTGTCTGCGGTGAGCAGTGGGTTGTAATGCTAAACGACGAACAGTTGCTCGCCGAAATTTCTATTCTTCTTCGACAATCCGCAAGCGGTTGGTATCGATATTGACGCCAGGCGTCATTGTGCCCGACATCACAACTTTGCGAATGTACTTGCCCTTGGCAGCAGCCGGCTTTGCTCGTTGGAGCTCATCCATGACGGCCTTGAAGTTGAGTGTGACAGCGCTATCTTCGAAGCTCACCTTGCCAAGAGGCACGTGTACGTTGCCGTAACGGTCTGTGCGGTATTCAACCTTGCCGCCCTTGAATTCGGTGACTGCCCGACCAACATCTTGGGTCACAGTGCCGGTTTTGGGGTTTGGCATCAAGCCACGCGGGCCTAATGTACGACCCAGCTTGCCGACCATAGGCATGAGATCGGGGGTGGCGATAGCGATGTCGAAATCGAGCATGCCCTTTTCGACCTGGGCGGCGAGATCCTCGGCGCCCACGATGTCGGCACCAGCGTCACGAGCAGCTTGTGCTGCGTCACCTTGAGCGAAGACGGCCACGCGAACGTTTTTGCCGGTACCGCTGGGCAGTGCCACGGTGCCACGAACAGCCTGGTCGACCTTACGAGGGTCGACGCCAAGGCGCACGACAAGCTCGATCGTCTGGTCGAACTTAGCGTTGGCCATCGACTTCACGATGCCGATCGCCTCGACGGGTGGATACAACTCTGAGCGATCGAATTTCTCGAGTGCTGCTGCATATTTCTTTGATTGCGCCATTATGGCTCCCTCTGGGTTAGGCGAGCCGGGTGAGGTGTTCCCGGCTGCGCAGATCGACTAGTTGACTACTTTGATGCCCATAGAGCGGGCGGTGCCGACAACCTGCAACTTCGCTGCTGCGAGGTCGTAAGCATTGAGATCCTTCATTTTCAGCTCAGCAATTTCCGTGACATGGGCGTCGGTGATGACGCCTGCAACGGCTTTACCAGCAGTAGCCGAACCACGCTCAAGGCCAGCCTTTTGCAGGATGAGCACAGGAGCCGGCGGGGTCTTGAGAACGAATGTGAACGAACGGTCTTCGAAGACAGTGATCTCGACAGGAATAACCGTGCCCGCTTGTGACTCGGTGGCCGCGTTGTATTGCTTGCAGAATTCCATGATCTGGATGCCATGCGGCCCGAGTGCGGTACCGACTGGCGGTGCAGGAGTGGCCTTGCCGGCTTTGATCTGGATGCGCACTACTGCGGTAACTCTTTTTTTCGCCATGACGGCTGAACCTTTCGAACGACGTGGGCGTGCGTAATCGAAACGCAGCGACCGGACATAATGACAGCTAGGGGGCGGTGTTCACCAAATCGGCGAGCACCAGGGTTGTAGAACGTGGGCTACAGCTTGGCGACTTGACCAAACTCCAACTCGACAGGTGTTTCACGACCGAAGATGTTGACAAGCACCTTGATCTTGAGATTGTCTTCGTTGATTTCGGCGATCGAGCCGCTGAAATCGGCAAACGGTCCGTCTTTAACGCGGACCATTTCACCAAGTTCGTATTCGTGCTTAGCCCGCCGACGGGCAGGCTGTTCAGCCATACCTTCGTGTTTGACTTGGAGGAATGATTCGACTTCAGTACGGCGCAGCGGTGTGGGCTTTGGGCCTTGGCCCACAAAGCCAGTAACACCAGGGGTGTTGCGGATGACATACCAGGGCTCGTCTTCGAGATAACAGCGAACGAGCAAGTAGCCGGGGAAAACCTTTTTCTGAACGACGATCTTCTTGCCATTCTTGAACTCTTCGACGTCTTCCATGGGAATGACCGCTTCAAAGATGCGCTCTTCCATGTTCATTGACGTAATGCGGGCCTCGAGGTTTTGCTTAACCTTCTTCTCGTACCCGGACTGCGTGTGCACGACGTACCAATCACCTGGCCGATCAGCCGGGCTCTCGACTACGTACACCTCTTCGAGGAGCTCGTCTTCGGTAAGGACCTCGACATCGCTTGCTTCTGCGCCGGGTTCGACTTCGGCTTCGTGGTCGTGTGACCAAACATTTGTACTCATGATCTACCGATCAAACAGGGCGATGACGGCTTTACCAAAGCCATAGTCAAATATGCCGATAATGGTGGTGAGAATGATGATCGTGGCCAACACGATGATGGCGTAGTTGACCACTTCGTTGCGAGTCGGCCACGCTACTTTGCGCAGCTCACCACGGACTTCTCTGGCGAATTGCGCAGGTGCTACTCGTTCGGCTTTCGCATGTTGGACGGGCGCGACGCGGCGAGTGGCGACGGGGTTTCCCTCGTCGTCCATCTGACCCTGCTTTTTGAGCAGGCGTTTCGTTTCACGGTTCATCGACATTGCTGATGCCTATCGTTTGCGACATCAACGATGTCGACATGTAGTAGCCGAGGCCTCACTTGAGGCTTCGGATTTGCAGGGCACGAGGGAATCGAACCCCCAACCTACGGTTTTGGAGACCGTCGCTCTGCCAATTGAGCTAGTGCCCTAGACGATCACAAAGGGAAATTAACGCGTTTCTTTGTGACTGGTGTGACGACGATCAAAGCGGCAGTACTTCTTGAGTTCTAGCCGTTCGCGGTCGTTGACCTTGTTCTTCTTGGTTATGTAGTTACGACGCTTGCACTCGGTGCACTCGAGAGTGACCAGGATCCGCTTTTCATTTGACTTGCCTGCCATTTTTGGCTCCGAATCTCGTTAACTGGGCTTATTTGATGATTTTGACGACGCGGCCGGCGCCAACAGTACGCCCACCCTCACGAATAGCAAACCGCAAACCCTCATCCATAGCAATCGGCTTACCCAACTCAACCCGCATCTGAACATTATCCCCCGGCATCACCATCTC
>JBBRKR010000030.1:0-17032 GCA_038231795.1 Acidimicrobiales bacterium | reverse complement strand
TGAATTTCGCTATCGGTTCCGGCATGGCGGCGGGCGCCACTGCTGTGGAGGCGATCGACCGCAACGACACCACAGCTGCCGGTGCGCTCGCCAGCTATCGCAGACGCATGGAGGCCGATTTCACTCTGGCTGATCACAAAAAGTTACGCGGCGCCCCAGCCTTGATATTGAGTGATCGCATGCAAAATCGTTATCCCCAATTGATCTGCAACATTGCCGAGGCCATGTTCACCGTCACGAATCCCATCCCCAAAAAGGGTGCCAGAAGAATCATGCGACGCGAACTTAAGGCGGCTGGTCTTCGCCGTCGAGATCTAGTGCGCGACGTGTTTAATGCCAACAAGAGTTTCGGTTAGGACATCGTGAAAACCTGGCCCATACAAAGCTTTGAAGACCGCATGGCGACCGTCGAATTTCGCGTCGCCACCGAAGCCCACATCACTGTCAACAACGACATTTGCGTGAGCTGTACCACTATGGAATGTGTCTCAGCCTGTCCAGCGAAACTGTTCGTGCCCATGACCAACGGGGGAGTGCTTTTCAACTACGAGCAGTGCTTCGAATGTGGCACCTGCTACATGGTGTGCAATAAGGCAGGGGCAATTTCGTGGTCGTATCCCCAAGGTGGGCACGGCGTGGTGTTTGGCAAATCATGATTGTTGTGACGTTGAAATGGGTGCCGCTGCGCATCGACGTCGACCCGTTGTCGGGCGTTGCTTCGAGCGAGCCTCGAGACTTCGGGTTGTCGTTGGCAGACCAGGCGGCGCTCGAGCTCGCTTTACAAATAGCTAACCATCGTGGAGTCTCAGTTACCGCGCTCACCATTGGCCCGCCAGCGGCGGATGGCGCTTTGCGGGAAGCATTTGCCGCAGGGGTTGAACGTAGCATCCGCATCGATAGTTCCGGATCGGGAATTCACACGGCCAGAGCACTCGCACCCCATTGCGTCGACGCCCAACTCGTTGTGTGTGGTGACTACAGCCTGGATCTGGCAAGCGGATCTGTGCCGGCATACCTGGCGGCACTTTTGGGGCTGCCCCAGGCATTGGGATTGGTTCAAACAGAGTCACTGATGCCGCTCATAGTGACCCGACGTTTGGATCGCGGTGCCCGCGAGCGTTTAGAAATAACAGGCCCCGCCGTGCTGAGCGTGGAAGGAAGCGTCGCGCAGTTACGACGGGCAACGACAGCATCGGTCATTGCTTCGCATGGTCGCCAAATCGAGGTAGCTTCGTCGTCCATTTCCGGTGATTCGGGGCACCAAGTGGTGGCTGTTTCGACGCCTTTGTCCATCGGCCCATACCGACCGCCAAGCCGTCGGGTGGCATCGCCCGTGGGCTCCACCAGAACCAGAGTCCTGGCGGTTACTGGATCACCGGCGGGGAGCAATTCGAGCCGCCGCGAACTCCGGGTTGATCCCGCCGTTGCGGCATCGGAAATCGTTGACCAGCTTCGAGCCTGGGGCTACCTGCCGTCGTGAGCGAGCCTGAAGGCGCTCAGTGGCAGCTTGGTCGACGCCATTCGCCAACCATGGCATCGGGCACCCTGTTGCTGGTGCCAGTCGGATCGTGTGAGCAACACGGCCCCCACCTTCCTCTCGATACCGATACGCGCATCGCGGTGGCGGTGGCCAACGTTTTGGCCGATCGTCTTCATACCGAATACAAGCCAGCTCTGGTCGCGCCCGCGGTGGCAATTGGAGCGTCGGGAGAACACACAGGGTTCGCGGGCACATTGTCGATTGGCACCGATGTGTTGGCCAACGTGTTGATCGAAATTGTCCGTTCAGCCGGGCCCGAGTTCGCCACGATCGTTTTCGTTAACGGCCATGGCGGAAATGGCGAGGCCGTCCATCGAGCGACCTCCACCTCGACCGCCGACGGTCACGACCATGTACTGGCTGTTCACATGACCGGTTTCGCAGATGCTCATGCCGGGGTCAGCGAAACGTCACTCATGCTGTATCTGCACCCCGAATTAGTAGGTCCACTTCGGCCAGTTGGTGCCGTCGAGCCCTTTGCCGATCTGCTCCCCGCAATGAGGCAACGAGGAGTGCGAAGCGTGGCTGAAAATGGTGTGCTCGGTGATGCTCGCGATGCCTCAAACGATCAGGGTGAGCGACTTTTCGACTCGATCGTTACGCACTGTCTGGCAATCGTGATGGCCCACGCCGCTGCTTCATGATGGCGTCGCCGTTGCCGCCGAACTTCACTTTGCAATGGAACCCGTCGACGTCCTCGTACCGTGAGGGCACAATCCTGATCGGCGGATCGCCGCTGCGCATGATGCGTCTGGCCCCAACGGGAGCTGCTGTCGTGGCCCGGTGGCGTGATGGCGATGTGGTTGGCGCTCGCGGCACGTTGGCCCGCCGCCTCACCGACGCTGGCATTTTCGAGCCCCTTGCCCCCCATGGTCACTCAGCGTCTGTGACCGTTGTCATTCCCGTGTACAACAATCCAGCTGGCCTGGAAGCGAGTCTGCACGGCATCAGCCAGCCCGTGATCGTGGTCGACGACGGGTCCATCACCGATCATGCCGCAGCCATTTCCGACGTATGCGCTCGCCACAATGTCGAGCTCGTGAGGTGCGCAAAAAATTGCGGCCCGGGAGCCGCCCGGAACGTGGGCTGGCGTCACGCCGGCAGTGACCTCGTGCTATTTCTCGACTCCGACGCCCACTGCGAGCCGCTCATAATTCGGCGCCTAGTCGATCACTTCGCCGATCAGGATGTGGTCGCCGTTGCCCCTCGTATCGCGAGTTCGGCGGCAGCGTCCGACGCGAGCCGAATTTCGCGCTACGAAGCAGCGCACAGCCCACTAGATCTCGGCGCACAATCAGCCTCGGTGAAGCCATTGACTCGAGTGGCTTATGTGCCTTCCACCTGTCTCATGGTTCGACGCGACGCGTTGGCATCAGTTGGCGGTTTCGACGAGCAACTGAGGTTCGGTGAGGACGTTGATCTCGTGTGGCGGCTATCCGAAATAGGGATCATCCGCTACGACGCTGCGGTCGTCGCCTATCATGACCACCCCACCACTTTTGGTGCCATGATCAAACGACGCATTGGCTATGGATCAAGCGCCGCGACTCTGAACCGCAAGCACCCGACACTTGTAGCACCGTCGAATTGCAGCCCATACACGGCCGGGGCGTGGCTTGCTGTAGCTGCTGGCCACCCAATAGTAGGTATGGTTACCATGATCGGCTCGGCTGCCATGTTGCCGAAAAAACTCAAGGACGTACCACAAAAAGCGGCATGGAAAATTGCTGTCACCGGCCACCTCAAAGCGTGGAAAATGTTTACAAGCGCCACCCGCAGAGCATGGCTGCCGTTGGCTGTCGCGGCCGCCATTCCCAGTCGAAACGCTCGGCGATGGCTGGCATTCAGCGTGCTGTCGGCGGGTCCACTTACTGTTGCAAGCGATGCCGCATATTGCGTTGGCGTTCACAAGGGATGCTGGCGTGAGCGATCGTGGCGAGCAATTTTGCCAAAACTTTCGAGCTGGCCACCTCGCTCGACCACGCCGCTACCGGCTACAAAGTAGGTCATCATGACCGCATACGATCCGCTCCAATTATTGGAGCACACCAAGCGCGACATCGTCGGACTACGCCGCGAGGCCGAAGTGTTGGCTGTAGCCCTCGCCACCAAACGTCACATCGTGCTCGAAGGCCCACCAGGCACCGGGAAATCGACACTGTTGCGATCTGTCGCTCATGCGGCGGGCGTTGGTTTCGAATTCGTGGAAGGCAACGCTGAGCTCACCCCCGGCCGTCTCGTGGGTCATCACGATCCAGCCGTCGTACTCGATCGTGGGTATGTAGCAGATGCCTTCGTGCCCGGCCCGCTTGTCGAAGCCCTGACCGATGGCAAAGTGCTGTACCTCGAGGAGCTCAACCGCATCCCCGAGGAAACGCTCAATGTTCTCATCACCGCGTTGGCAGAAGGTGAAATTCATGTGCCTCGATTCGGGCACGTACAGGCACACGAGAACTTCCGTTTCGTGGCCGCAATGAACCCCTTTGACGCCATAGGTACCCAGCGGGTTGCTCAAGCTATTTACGACCGCATGTGCAGGGTGTCGATTGGCTATCAAGACGAGCCTCAAGAGATCGCCATCACCGTCAAGGTCACTGGCGTCGACGGTGACATTTCGAGATTTGCCACCCAGCTTGTGCGGGCTACGCGAGAGCATCGCGATATCCGCACGGGCAGCTCGGTGCGAGGAGCGATCGATTTCGTGAGCGTCGCCAATGGTTTGGCTGCCATTCGAAGCGAGAAGTTGGCCATCCGCAAAGCGCACCACCAAACATTGCTGGATGCCGCCAATGCTGCGCTGAGCGGCCGTATTCGAGTCGATGATGGAGTTAATCGCATACCAGAAGACATCGTGGCGGAGATACTCGCCCAACTTCTTGAGAAATGGGATCCGGAACCCGACTCGGGAAAAGCTGACGGCTCTGATCGGCGCACACCACAAGCGCCGGGGCAGAGCCGCATTATGGAAGGTGCCGATGTCGACAAGGCAGTTGCCGATGCCAGCCGCCGCACCACGAGTCGTAGCGAAATGCAACGCCGTCACGAAGGTTTCGACGAAGTCTCCCCAGAGGTCGGCATACTCGATGAAAACATGTTCGATGAGCTACTCGAAACCGATCCCGATCAAGCAGTTTCGATGCTTGCCGATTTGGCCACCACCACCGACCCACTATTGAGGGAACACGCCCGGCGTCTGGCGGCCCGCGTGTTCATTCGGCTTGGCGTGCGCACTGGCCACAAGGCCAGGGGCCTTCGCCATCTCAAGCCCCAACAACGAAGGCTCGATGGAGATCTGGACCTCGACCGCACTATCGAGCGAGCGCTTGACAACCACTGCGGTCGCCCCAACAGTGTCGACGATTTCGTCATCCGTCGTTGGCAGTCACCAGAGCGAGCAGTGTCATTGCTTATCGATCGGTCGGGCTCCATGACCGGTGCTCAGGTGGCGATGGCAGCGGTGGCTGCTGCCTCCGTGGTGCTCAACGCCGGTGAGCGTGCCGACACCAGTGTGATCGCTTTCGCCAAAAATTCGATGATCATTCAGCCTCAAGGCGAACGTCGAGCGCCTGGCAAAATTGTCAACGATTTGTTGAGTCTGCGCGGGTGGGGTACCACCGACATTTCAATGGCGTTGCAAGCGGCAAGCAAACAACTGGCCCGCTCCACGAGCACTGATCGGGTGGGCGTTTTGCTGAGCGACTGCATCTACACCGAGGGTCCCAATCCGGGGCGCACCGCAATGTCGTTGGGTCGCCTGCACGTGGTGTGCACGGCCGACAAACCAGAGTCGATTGCTGCCGCCGCTGAGATTGCCCGGAGGAACGGTGGCCGATATGAAGTGGCCACAACTATTACCGCACTTGCACCCGCAATTTCCAGAGTCTTAGGGGACGTGTAGGCGTTTAGCGGTCAGGCTCGGCTACGGTACGCCGAGCCGAATCATTTGGGGGTATGAATGAAAACTCAAGCCGCAATTTTGTGGGAAACCAACACGCCGTGGAGCGTGGAAGAGATCGAGCTCGACGAGCCAAAAACGGGTGAAGTGCTCGTCGAAATGGTGGCGAGCGGGATGTGCCATTCCGATGAGCACCTCACCACTGGCGACTTGCCTTTCGCGTTGCCGATCATTGGTGGCCATGAAGGCGCCGGAATTGTCAAGCAGGTCGGCCCCGGCGTTAGCTGGCTGAGCCCCGGCGATCATGTGGTGTTTGGGTTCATCCCCAGCTGCGGTCGTTGCGCGAGCTGCTCGAGCGGCCATCAAAACCTGTGCGATCTCGGTGCCCTGATGGGCATTGGTTTGCAAATCACCGATGGCACCTCTCGTCATCATGCCAAGGGCCAAGACGTCGGCCTGATGTGCTTGCTGGGCACCTTCGCCAAGCACACTGTGGTCAACGAGGCCAGCTGCATCAAGATCGACAATGACATCCCGCTGGATCGAGCATGCTTGCTGGGTTGCGGTGTCGTCACCGGTTGGGGTTCCTCCGTGTACGCCGCTGAAGTTCGCCCCGGCGAGACAGTGTGCGTCGTCGGCGTAGGCGGCATTGGGGCCAATGCCATCCAAGGTGCCCGCCTGGCTGGAGCCAAGCATATCGTGGCTATTGATCCGGTGGAGTTCAAGCGTGAAAAGGCCATGGAATTTGGCGCCACGCACACGTACGCGTCTATGGCCGAGGCGATGCCTGCTCTCCAAGAATTGTCGTGGGGCACCATGGCGAACAAGGTCATCATGACCATGGGTGTCGGATCGGGCGCGGTGCTCATCGAAGCACTAGCGCTCACCGCCAAGCGCGGTCGAGTCGTCGTCACCAACATCCACCCGGCCATGGAAATGACTGCCAACGTCAGCCTGCTGGATCTCACACTGATGGAGAAGCAAGTGGTTGGTTCGTTGTTCGGTTCCGGTAACCCGCGCGCCGACATTCCCAAGCTGATTGGCTTGTATCGCGAAGGCCAACTCGATCTCGACGGGCTCGTGACCAAGACGTACACCCTCGACCAAATCAACGACGGTTACGACGACATGCGTAACGGCAAAAACATCCGCGGCGTACTGAGCTACGTCTAAGTCAAAGGGATCTAACAAATGAAAACTCGTGCAGCAGTTTTGTGGGGCCAAAATCAAGAGTGGGTCATCGAAGACATCGAGCTTGATCCGCCAAAGGCCGGAGAGGTCTTGGTAAAGACGTCAGCCGCTGGCATGTGTCACTCCGATGAGCACATGATCACCGGCGATATGTCGATCGACAACGCCACCGCCGACATGGTCGGCATGCCACACATGTTCCCGCTCATCGGTGGCCACGAAGGCTCCGGCGTTGTCGTCGAAGTGGGGCCAGGGGTCACGTCATTAAAGCCTGGCGATCACATCTCCGTGAGTTTCGTACCTAGCTGCGGTCGATGCCGTTACTGCTCGACAGGTAAGCAAAATCTGTGCGATCTTGGTGGTCTGGCCTTCCAACAGGGCATGATTACTGACGGTACCGTGCGCCATCATTGCAAAGGTGAAGACATTGGTTGTATGGCCAAGTTGGGCACCTTCTCCGAATACATGTTGTTGGCCGAATCAAGCTGCATCAAGGTCGACGACGATTACAACATGCAGGCCGTTGCGCTTGTGAGCTGTGGTGTGGCCACCGGGTGGGGCAGTGCTGCCAATCGGGCGCAGGTCCAGGCCGGCGACACCGTGGTGGTGGTTGGCATTGGTGGCATCGGGATGAACGCCGTCCAAGGCGCCAAAATGTCGGGCGCCAAGCGAGTGATCGCCATCGACCCCATTGAATTCAAGCGGGAAAAGGCCATGGAATTTGGGGCCACCCACACCTTCGCTTCGATGGAAGACGCCATGGCCTCGGTCACCGAAATGACCTGGGGCCAAATGGCCGACAAAGTCATCATGACGCCCGGTGTGCTTTACGGCGAGATGATGCAACTCGGCATGTCGTTGTGTGGAAAGGGTGGCACAATTGTTGTTACAGCAATTGCACCGATGTCACAAACGACGTCGTCGGTGAACCTATTTGAATTGGCCATGTGGAACAAGGAAATCAAAGGAACCATCTTCGGTTCGTTGAATCCCCGCAAAGACATTCCCAACCTGCTCTCGATGTACAGGGCTGGCACATTGAAGCTGGATGAGCTCATCACCCGCACGTATACCCTTGATCAAATCAACGAGGGATACCAAGACATGCGGGATGGCAAAAACATCCGAGGCGTCATCGTTTTCGATTGATCTGACAGTTATCACAGTGATGCATAACTATGCATCACTGTGATAACCTCACCATGTGAAACGAATTGGCATCCTGGGTGCATCCGGGTATACGGGCACTGAGCTCTTGAGGCTTTTGGCAGGTCATCCAGAAATTGACGTGGCGTATGCCACCGGCGATTCCATGGCCGGTCAACTTGCGGCCACCGTCTATCCCAGTCTTGCCGCTCGCTATCCCAACCTGATTTACGCCGAGCACTCGATCGACGCCCTCGATGGACTGGATTTGGTGTTTTGCGCTCTGCCCCACGGGACGAGTGGCCACCTGATGCGATCGATCGTAGAACGCGTCCCCCACGTGGTCGATCTGGCCGCTGACTTTCGTCTCAAGGACCCCAGCCAATACCCAACGTGGTACGGCGAAACGCATCCAGACCCGGCACTCATCGACCAATTCGCCTTCGGCATACCCGAATTGACGGCCGCCGAAATTGCCTCGAAGAACCATGTGGCCGCCGCCGGTTGTCACGTCACAGCTGCTGCTCTAGGGCTTGCTCCTTTGGTGTCGGCCGGGATAATCCAAACCACCGGCGTCGTTGTCAACACCATCACCGGCGTTTCTGGTGCCGGCCGTGCTGCCAAACCGAACACCCACTTCTGCACCGTTGATGAAGACGTCAACGCCTACGGGCTGCTGAACCATCGACACACGCCAGAAATGGAACAGGTCATTGGCGCCCAGATCATCTTCACGCCACACCTTGCGCCATTGAACAGAGGCATGCTGGCAACATGTTACGCCAAGCCAATTCAAGGCCAACCAAAGCCCACCACCGAGAGCCTTCTGGCGGTGCTGGCTCGTGCCTTTCGAAAGCAACCGTTTGTTGTCGTGCGGCCCGCTCCGCCAAGCACCAAAGCCACATATGGCACCAATGTGGCCCACCTCACTGCCCGTTACGACGAGCGCACTGACACCATCATCACCATTTGCGCTCTCGACAATTTGGGTAAAGGGGCAAGCGGCCAGGCGCTGCAATGCGCCAACATTCTTCTCGGGCTCGAGCAAACGCTCGGCCTACCAACCGTGGGGGTATTTCCATGAGCGTTACTGCACCAAAGGGTTTCGTAGCCGCCGGTCTACATTGCGGCATCAAGCCCTCTGGCAATCCCGATCTGGCTCTCGTCGCCACCGCCAGTTCCTTGCCAGTGAACGCCGCCGCTGTTTTCACGAGCAACAAAATGACTGCCGCTCCGGTGTTGGTCTCGCACGCTCATCTCACCAGTAGCGGAGGGCAAGCGGCAGCTGTCATTCTCAACTCTGGCAACGCCAACGCGGCCAACGGTGCTGCTGGCGTTGATGCCGCCGAACGCATGTGTCGCCGCACGGCCCGTGAAATGGAAACCCACGAGGATTACATCTTGGTGTGCTCCACTGGCCTGATCGGTATTCCGTTCCCCATCGAAATTGTCGAAGCGGGAATCGCTGGCCTCGTGCGGGCTCGAGGCCCCGAAAACAGCCATGATGCAGCCGTCGCCATCATGACCACCGACACCCACGACAAACAGGTAGTGGTTGAAGGCCCCGGTTTCATGGTCGGCGGCATGGCCAAAGGAGCTGCCATGTTGGCACCCAACATGGCCACCATGTTGTGTGTGCTGACGACCGATGCCGCAGCCACGCCTCGACAACTCAAAAACGCGCTCCTCAAAGGGGTGGCGAAATCGTTCAACTCAATGGTGGTCGACGGGTGTCAATCCACAAACGACACCGTGATTTTGCTGGCTTCTGCAGAGGCAGGCCCGGTCGATGAGGCAGCTCTTGAAGAAGCCGTTGCCCAAGCCTGCATGAATCTGTGCAAACAAATGACGGGCGACGCCGAAGGAGCCACAAAGGTTGTGACCCTCACTGTTACCGGCGCCGCGTCCGATGAAGATGCCCGCATTGGAGCCAGAGCCATAGCCAAGAGCCAACTCACGAAGTGTTCGTGGTACGGATGCGACCCGTATTGGGGCCGGATTTGTAGCGACCTTGGAGCCAGCGGCATCGACTTCGAACAGTTCAAAGTGTCGGTCAGCTATGGCGGAGTGACGGTGGCCGCCGGCGGTTGCGAAATCGATCATGATCGTATTGCAGTGGCCAGCCACATGCAGTTGCGGCACCTTGAGATTGTGGCCGATCTCGGCATCGGCACCGGTTCGGCAACCATATTCACCAACGATCTTACCCACGCGTATGTAGACGAAAACATGGGCACGTCATGAGCGACGTGGCCGGTGTCCTCATCGAGGCATTGCCGTATATTCAGCGGTTTCGCAATGCCATTGTGGTGGTCAAATTTGGTGGCAATGCCCTAGCCGACGGGGGTGACGTGGCCGCCGCGTTGGCAAGTTTCGCTGGCGACATCGTGCTCATGCGCGCCGTGGGCCTCAAGCCAATTGTGGTGCATGGAGGCGGTCCTCAGATAAGCGAAATGCTAAGTCGGCTCGGTATTGAAGCCCGTTTCGAACGCGGCCTTCGGGTCACTGATGCCGCCACACTCGAGGTTGCTCGCATGGTGTTAGCGGGGAAAGTCAATCGAGAAATTGTGAATTCCATCAACGTGCACGGCCCGCTTGCCGTGGGCGTCAGCGGCGAAGATGCTGGATTGCTTCTGGCCGCGCCCACCGACGCCGCGTTGGGATTCGTGGGCGATGTGGCGTCGGTCAATCCAGCGCTCCTCCACAAGCTGTTGGCCGAAGATCTCATCCCCGTCATCGCCACTATTGGTACTGACGCCACCGGCCAGGCGTACAACATCAATGCCGATACGGCAGCCGGAGCAATTGCTGCTGCAGTTGGTGCCCGCAAACTGGTGATGCTCACCAACGTCAGCGGTCTGCGCCGCCACGCCAAAGATGCGTCTACCAAGATCAGCCGTATCACCGTAGATCAGCTCGACGCCATGTTGCCTTCTCTCGACGGTGGCATGATTCCGAAGGTCGAGTCGTGCATTTTTGCCGTGCGGGGCGGAGTGCCCGAGGCTCACATGCTCGATGGCACCGTGCCTCACGTTGTCCTCGTTGAACTGTTTACCGATTCCGGAATCGGCACCATGATTACTGACCAGCCGTACCAAGGACCGAAATAGCCATGCATTCATTTGCCACCGAGGGCGACTACTGCCCATTCATGCCCACCTACGGTCAACCAGCTGCGCTGTTTGTGCGGGGCGAAGGCTCGTATTTATGGGACGCCGATGGCAAGCGCCATCTTGATTTCCTCAGTGGACTGGCCGTCACCAGCTTGGGCCATTCCCACCCCGAAGTTGCCAAAGCAATCAGCGACCAGGCCAACACCCTGTTGCACCTCAGCAATCTGTTCGCCAACGATATTGCGTGGGGTGTGGCCAAGACCATCGACCGTCTCAACGGCGGCGGAGGACAAGTGTTTTTCGCAAACTCGGGTGCAGAAGCCAACGAATGCGCTCTGAAATTGGCACGTCGTTTTGGGGGCCGTGGTCGACACGTCGTGGTAAGTGCTTACGGCAGTTTTCACGGCCGTACCTTGGCCACTTTGCATGCCACTGGTCAACCGGCGAAACACGAGATGTTTCAACCGTTGCCGGAAGGTTTCAAACACGTACCGTGGAATGACCTCGAGGCGCTTGAGGCTTCGCTCAGCACCGATGTGGCGGCTGTCCTGCTTGAACCCGTGCAGGGCGAAGGGGGAGTGAATCCAGCGACTCTCGAGTACTTCCAGGGCGTCGAAAAATTGTGTCGTGAGCGTGGCATTCTCTTCATGGTCGACGAGGTCCAAACTGGTTTCGGTCGCACCGGAGAGTGGTTCGGCTACCAAAATTTCGGCGTGCAACCCGACGTGGTCACCATGGCCAAGGCGCTTGGCAACGGCTTTCCCATTGGTGCCTGTTGGGCCAAGCGTGAGGTGGCTGCCGCCTTCACGCCCGGCGATCATGCCACCACGTTCGGAGGTACCCCATTGGCAACTGCCGCGGCTCGAGCGGTCCTCGCAGTCATGGAACGCATCGATGCACCCCGCACTGCAGCAGTCCAGGCCGAGAAGCTGACAGGAGCCTTGCGAAAATTGCCCGATGTCTCTGATGTGCGTGGCTTGGGCCTTCTTATCGCCGTGGAGCTGACTCCACTGGACGCCAAGTCAGTCGCCACCGACCTGCTCGAGCACGGTCTTATCGTGAACGCGGTCACTGCCACTGCGCTTCGTTTAGCGCCACCGATCACGGTGACCGACGCCGAAATTGAGGAAGCCGTTTCGCTGATCGCCGTCGCAATTGAGCGAGCGAAATCATGATCCGCCACTTCCTCGAAATCGATGATCTCACCACCGACGAGTTGCACACTGTCCTCGATCAAGCGACTCACCTCACATCGCCTCAAGTGCTCAAAGGCAAAGGTATGGCGCTCATCTGGCTCAAGCCCAGCGCCCGCACACGGAACTCGGCCGAGATGGCCGTCGTGCAATTGGGCGGGCATCCAGTGAGCATTCGAGCCGATGAGATCTCGATCGGAAAGCGTGAGACGTCAGCCGACGTGGCCCGTACGTTGGGCTGCTATCACTCTGCAATTGGGGCCAGGGTCTTCGACCATGCGGTGCTCACGCAGATGGCAGCTGTCAATGTGGTTCCGATCGTGAACATGCTGAGCGACGACACCCACCCGCTTCAAGCCCTCGCCGATCTCCTTACATTGCGTCAAGAATTCGGAAGCCTCAGCGGCCTAACGATTGCGTACCTTGGCGACTTCGCCAACGTGGCTCGCTCGTTGGCCGTCGGCCTCGCGATGGTGGGTTCGAAAATGGTGGCCTGTTGTCCACCCGGGTATGGCCCCACACCTCTCGACAGAGACAAGGTGGCGGCCTTAGGTGGCGAACTTGCAATCGTCGAACGTCCTGAACAAGCAGTCATCAATACCGATTGTGTCACCACCGACGCGTGGTATTCAATGGGCCAAGAGGCCCAAGCCGAAGCCCGCGCAAAGGCCTTTGAGGGTTACACCGTCAACGAAAAAATTATGAGTTCTGCGCCGGAACGAGCGGTATTTCTTCATTGTTTGCCGGCCCATCGCGGCCAGGAAGTGACCAACGACGTACTCGATGGACCGCAGTCCAGAATTTGGCGTCAGGCAGAAAACCGAATGCACGCGGCGCGAGCGTTGTTCGGATTCGTTGTCGGCGCCTCAGGCACAGGAGCTGTCGTATGAGCGTCAAAAATGCCCGCCAACTTCGTCTCGCTCGCTTGATTGGTGAGCACCAGATTGCCAGCCAAACCCAACTCGTGGAGCTGCTGTCGGCCGACGGTGTGCACGCTACACAGGCCACCGTGAGCCGCGATCTTGAAGATATGGGCGCCATCAAAGTACGTGGCCCCAAGGGTGACTCCATCTACGCCATCCCTGAATTCGAACCCGATCGCAAGGCTCCGGATGATCACCTGCGGCGGGTGATGTCGGAGTGGGTTGCCGACGTGAGCTTCTCGCTGAACCTGGTTGTCATGCGCACGCCGCCGGGCTGCGCTCACGTGGTGGCCAGCGCATTAGATCGCAATTCGTTCGCCGGCGTGTTAGGTACGGTGGCGGGCGACGACACCATTTTGGTCGTTGCCTCCCAATCCGTTGGCGGCAAAGAACTAGCGAGGCAACTTGCCATACTGGCGAACCTTGGAGATGCAGAGTGAGCACGCTGTGGCATGGTCGATTTGAAGGTGGCCCCAGCGCGGAACTGTTGGCATACACCGCGAGTTTGCCATTCGATAGGCGATTGGCGGATGTCGATATTGTGGGCTCGATCGTTCATGTGCGGGGCTTGGGTCGAGCCGGAATTCTCACCGATCACGAAGTGAATCTCGTGCTCGACGCCCTCGAAGTTACTCGGGCCGAGTTGGCGAGCGGCTCGTTTATTTTCGCTCCCAGCGATGAAGACATTCACACGGCAGTAGAGCGTCGAGTCACGGAAATCGCCGGGTCCGCTGGCGCCAAAATGCACACCGGCCGTAGCCGCAACGATCAATGCGCCACCGACCTTCGGTTGTGGTGCAAGGTCGCCGTGGCCGATCTCGACGAGCGCTTGGCGACCCTGCAACACACACTGCTTACAACGGCGGTCACCGCCGGCGATGCCTACCTGCCTGGGTACACCCATCTTCAACGGGCGCAACCTGTGCTCTTTGCCCATCACCTGCTGGCCCACGGTTGGTCACTGGATCGCGACCGGCAACGTCTAACCGACGCGCTGCGGCGTCTAGATGTTTCGCCGCTTGGTGCCGGTGCACTAGCTGGCAGCAGCTTGCCGCTAGATCCGGAATTCACGGCCCATGAACTTGGCTTTGCCAAAGCCTTCGACAACTCTCTCGACGTGGTGAGCGACCGTGATTACGTGGCCGAATTGCTCTTCACCTTGAGTCTCATCGGCGTTCATTTGTCACGCATTGGTGAAGAGTTCGTGCTGTGGACGTCCGCCGAATTCGGCTTCGCCAAACTTGCTGATGGCTACGCCACCGGCAGCTCCATGCTGCCCAACAAAAAGAACCCCGACATTGCCGAACTCTCCCGAGGGAAATCTGGCCGTCTTATAGGCAACCTGACAGGTTTTTTGGCCACCCTCAAAGGCCTTCCCCTGTCGTACAACCGGGACCTCCAAGAAGACAAGGAACCACTCTTTGATTCCGTCGACCAAATCATGTTGGCCCTCAGCGCCATCAACGGCATGATCGCCACGGCAACCTTCGATTTTGAACGCATGGCCAACGCCGCCGACGCACCCGATCTGGTGGCGACCGACCTGGCTGAGTATCTCGTCAGCAACGGCATGCCGTTTCGCCAAGCACATGCTGTTGTTGGCGAGCTTGTGCGACGCAGCACGCAAGGCCACGGTACCTTGCCGGAGCTAGCGCGTGACCATCCAGACCTCGGCCCCGCGTGCAGCGAGCTCTTCCTGCCCGGAGCAGCTGTTCGACGTCGGTCAACGCGCGGCGGAGCGGGCCCGGCCCCGGTGGCCGATCAACTTCTCCGTTTCCGTAAAGCACTCGAAAGCAGTTAGCGAATTCGCCTACCGTATGGGCATGCTTGCTTTCTCCCGCACCGACATCGCGATCAGCGTTGTGTTCAGCCTTGTTGCCCTGTGGGGCATTGTCGACGCCATTGCTAAACCGTCACCAATGTGGAGTCGGGTCAACCGATCCAAGGTCGCGTGGGTGGCCCTACTGATCTGCATGCCAGCTGTGTCGTCTGTGTTGTACGCGGCGACCATTCGCCAAGAGATTTTGAACCCCGACAAATACGACGCCTGATATGGATCTTCTCGCCGATCTGGACGCCCGTGGCCTCATTCAGGAAACCACCAACCGTGACGCGCTTGCTGCCCGTTTGGCGCAAGGCCCCATCACGGCATACGTCGGGCTTGATCCCACAGCCGATTCGCTCCACGTTGGCCATTTGGTTGGCCAATTGATGTTACGCCGATTTCAGTTGGCTGGCCATCGGCCCATTGCTCTGGCTGGCGGGGCCACGGGAATGATCGGTGACCCAGGTGGCCGTAGCGACGAACGCAACCTCCTCGACAACGACACGCTGGCCCACAACGTCGCCTGCATCACCGAACAGCTCAGCAAGTTCATCGACTTCGAGCCCGGCCCATACCAAGCCCGTCTGGTCAATAACTTCGACTGGACGGCCCCGGTCACCATGCTCGAATTTCTCCGAGACGTTGGAAAGCATTTCACGGTCAACCAAATGGTGGCCCGTGATTCTGTGAAGAACCGGATGGAGGGCGAGCGCGGCATCTCGTACACCGAGTTCTCGTACATGCTGCTCCAGGCCTTTGACTACAAGCACTTGTACGACACGGTCGGCTGTGAGTTACAGATGGGCGGCACCGAGCAGTGGGGCAATATCGTGAGTGGTGTCGACCTCATCCGGCGCACGTCGGGCGGCCATGCCCACGCACTCGTACATCCACTTATTACCCGCAGCGATGGCGTGAAGATGGGTAAGACCGCCAATGGTGCCCTGTGGCTTGATCCCGCTAAAACGAGCCCGTACAAGTTCCAGCAATGGTTCATGCAACTTCCCGACGCCGATGTGCCCGTGTTCTTGGCCCGCCTTACGTTGCTCGGTATGAGCGAGATAGCCGACGTAGTCGCCGCCCATGACGCTGCACCGCAGCTGCGCATCGGGCAACGCACGATTGGCCGTGAGGTCACCACGCTCGTGCACGGAGCCCAGGCTTCCCAAACTGCCTCCCACGCCGCAGAAGTCCTGTTCGGATCGGATCCCAAATCCGCCTCGATGGAAGTGCTAACGACGATCGCTCACGAGGTGCCCACCGCTGATTTTCTGCCCGACGACGATCTCGTTTCCGTCCTGGCTCGCACCGTCTGTACCTCAAATGGCGACGCCAGACGCACGCTTGCTGGTGGAGGCGTCACAATTAACGGTCAAAAGCGCCTCGAAACCGACGGAATCGACGCTGCCGACTTCCTTTTTGGACGTTTCGCCCTTGTCCGAAAAGGCAAGTCCAACTACCTCATGCTCGAAAACCCCAGCTAGTTCACTTACTTTTCACTTAGACTTGCAGAAATAAATCTGTGTGCTATTGTTTGCAGGTCGCAAGGAAGCACCTCGCAACCTAGCGACACTCCAATCCACCGGCAACGGTGTGGAGATCCCGAAGCTGGCGACTCTGTCGTACCACTCGGGCCTCGCAAGAGACTTTCGAAGCCTAGCTTCGTGCGCCTCTAGTGCGGGTGCTCTTTGACAACGGAATAGAGGACGCAAGAAACAATTGCGGGCGCATCACAGCATTTAGGTGTTGGAGATGTCGTCAATTCAAAGTAATTAATGCATCAAAATACGGACATACACATTTATGTGAATGCCAGTGTCTGATGCCAGTCGAGTGCAAACAGGTTTGCCTCGGCTCTCCGATCAATACAGAGGCTTCGGCCGACGTAAGATCTTCAATGGAGAGTTTGATCCTGGCTCAGGACGAACGCTGGCGGCGTGCTTAACACATGCAAGTCGAACGGACATCAGTGCGTAGCAATACAAACGAAGTGTTAGTGGCGAACGGGTGAGTAACACGTGAGAAACCTGCCCCAAAGACCGGAATAACTCTCCGAAAGGAGTGCTAATACCGGATACCCCCACCGAGTCGCATGGCATGGTGAGGAAATGGATCCCGCTTTGGGAGGGTCTCGCGGCCTATCAGCTTGTTGGTGAGGTAATGGCTCACCAAGGCTTCGACGGGTAGTTGGTCTGAGAGGACGACC
>JBBRKR010000029.1:0-18054 GCA_038231795.1 Acidimicrobiales bacterium | reverse complement strand
GGCGCACGTCTCTTTTGGCGTGCTCTAACAACCCGCGCTGATCACTCATCCGATTGAGGTGGCCAAAGGCATTTTGGATCAAGTCGCTCATACGGCGATGGCCTGTACGACGTCGTAAATGTCGGCGCAGACATCAAGGTACTGTTTCGCGACCGTTGACCAACTCAATGATGGGGCGAGCTCTCGGGCCCGCGCAGCCATCTCTGTGACCAAATGACGGTCTGACGCAACCCGGCGGATCGCGTCCGCGAGTGCCTCGATTTCGCCGTGGGGAACGACGATTCCTGCGCCGTTAGCGAGGAGCTCGACGGCGTGAGGAAACGCCGTTGCGATCACCGGCCGGCCGGCGGCGATGGCGTCGACGAGCACTCCGGATGTGACCTGATCTCGCGAGTCGTACGGGAGCACAACCACGTCCGACGACTCGACGAAACGCATCAGTTGATCGACGCTTCGATAGTTGTCGTCGAAGTGGACCAGGTCGCTGACCCCGACGTCGACGCAACGTTGGATGAGGGATTGCCGGTAGCGATCCCCGAACTGGACAAGCACCTTCGGATGGGTGACCCCAGCGACCGTGTAGTGGGGCCGAACGCTCATGTCTGAGAGCAATGCCAGCGCGTCGATGACGTGCTCGATTCCCTTGCCTGGTCCGAGCAAGCCCCACGTCAGAAGTTGCGGGCGATTCGAAGTTGGTCCGATGTCCGTGGTGGAACGATCCGGAGCTGTCGCACCGTGAGGGATGGTCACGACCTTGCTGGCATCGATCCGGTAGAGCCGGGCGAGTCGCGAGTGTGCGGCGTCACTCATCACGACCAATTGAGCGGCGAGCTCCGAAATGGACTCCAACACCGACCGCTGGTGGGGTGTGGGCTCGAGGGGAACCGTGTGCAGGGTCACGATCGACGGTGCACGCAGGCCGGTCATCAGGGTGATGACCTCGTCCCCATCGTCGCCGCCGAAGATGCCGTACTCGTGCTGGATGATGACGACATCACAGCCCGACAACGCCGCGATCGCCCCCCGCATGGAGCGAGAGGATCCGTTCACCAGACCGGCGATCGTGTCACCGAATGGGTCGCTCGTGCCATCGCCGTCGTCGAGCCCCACGAAGTCGACGACGCTGCCCGAACGCCGTAGGGCGTTCGCCAGAGCGGCGGCGTAGGTGGCGATGCCGCACTGCTTGGGCAGACACGTGCTCACCATGCCAATTCGAGTGCTGCGATGGGCATGACGCGAGGGTGACCTATCGGTAAAGTCGCGTGTGGTCATGCACCACGCTGGCGCGGGATCATGCATCGGTTACGTCAGCGCCAGCGACGTCGCGGCGTGTTGCAGTAGACCGTGCTGGTTCGCCTTCCCGGCGACCTCGCGCTCGTTCCATTGGAATCGCATCATGATGAACTCCGTGCCAATCGCTCAACGGGTGGGCCGTGCACATCGAGGCGATCGTGTGCCGTATGTCCAAGGAGCTCGCGTGCCTCGTCGACGTCTGCTGCGCTTCCGTGGGCAATGATGAGGAACTTGTCTGCTCGTAAGTCGGCGACGTATACCGGAATCCCCCCGTCAGGTATCCCGCTGGCGGTAAGAGCCCCTGTCAGTGCTCCACCGGCGAGCCCTACACCAGTGGTGGTCAGCACGTAGAGGATGTATCCGCCGACGGCGACGCTGCCGATGCCGGGCACGAAGAACAGCGCCCCGAACAGCCAGCCCCACATTGCGCCCCATTTGGCCCAGCGGGCGGTATGAGTGCTGGGGGTTTCGAAGCCGACGATGTGTCGTTCCTCAACGAGTCCTTTGCCAAGAACGGAGATCTTCGACATATCGAATCCCTTCCGTTCGAGGTGTTTCACGGCGGCAGTAACGTCGTTTTCGTTCGTGTACATCGCGACGACAGAGTTCGGTGTCTGCTCACGCACCAACGTCTCCGATGGGACATCTCCAGGACGTATCATGATTGGCCGCGGCCGAGCTGATCGATCGCCGTGAACGACTTCCGCGCGTGAGCGAGCAATTCACCGTCAGTTGGATGGTCGAGTGTCTCGACACCAACAACCCGACCAGCTAGCTCCACATGCCGTTCGCCGACGTACGTCTCGAACGCCGTCTTGGCGTTTCCAGGGCCAGAAATCAGCACCTCCTGAATACCTGAGAGCGCCTCAGCGATCTCGTCGAAAAAGTGGTGGTCGTCTGCGGCGTGTCCGCTGCCGATCGATCCGGCCTTGCGGTGAATTTGCCGCTCCGGACTATGGCCGTGGACCACAATTTCGGAACTCGCTCCTATCGAGAATTTGATGATCCTCGCCTCACGATGGTCGAGCCAGACAATGGCGTGTACGTACGACATGTAAAATCTCCCAACATTAGGACCGTCACGGTAATGACGTCCTCCAAGCACCATTGTGCGCCGAAAGCTCCCTGCGCCGATAGAGACCAAAGACTCCATATCCTGGAAATCTGTGCCGCCGTCGTGATACTGCTAACTGAATGGCACCTCAAAGCGCATGGCAGAGGACCGCAGCGTGTTAGACAATCTGAAGTGCAGACCGCGTAGCACGACCGGACACGATCGTCATTGGTAGTGAGATCTTGTGTGTCCCGAACCTCTTGCCGGTAGTGGCGCTCCTACTGGCCTCGAGCGTTGCGAGTCTGAGTTTGCCGACGACGACAACGCTCCACACTCGATTCTCGCCTGCGTCAGCGAAGTCAACTTCGAAGCACACCACGTCTCCTCGGGCCGCTGCTTCCAACAACAAACCGCCCGAAGCGTAGAAGGTGATGGTGGATTCATCGAGTTCGTATATGACGGGCCTGACTGTGGGAAGCGCTCTGTCGGAAAGCGCTACCCGGCCCACGCGTGCTGTGGCCAGAAGAGCAACGCATTCACGCGGATTCAGGATCCGTAGACCGTTTCGATCGAGTTCCACAAACTCATGCTCGCACTTGTGTCGTCGATTCACTAGGGCCAAGAGGCATATCAACAGGAAGGTTTGCAGCCAGACGATATGGACGATCGCATCATTACTGCACCAGGAGCGATCATCGGACCCCACCCAACCGTCAGGCTCGATTGGGTGACGCGGTGACTTTGGACTCTGGCAACCGGTCGTGCTCGGAGCGCATGATGCAGTCACGGGGAAGTTCTCCGCTCGTTCAACAGTGAGGTGGCTCATGAAGGCGCTCGTTTATCACGGTCCTGGAAAAAAGGCTTGGGAAGAGGTTGCCGACCCGGTGATCATTGACAGCACCGATGCGATTGTGCGAGTGGAGGCAACAACTATCTGTGGCACAGATCTACACATCCTCAAAGGCGACGTACCAATAGTGACCGACGGCCGAATTCTCGGCCACGAGGCAGTCGGAACCGTGGTCTCCGTCGGCGCAGGGACACGGAGAGTGAAGGTCGGCGACCGGGTCCTGGTGTCGTGCGTGAGCTCGTGCGGTACATGTAGATACTGCCGCGAGGGCCACGGCGGCCAGTGCCTCGGTGGTGGCGGTTGGATCCTCGGATACAAGATCGACGGAACCCAAGCGGAGCTGGTCCGGGTGCCGTTTGCCGACATGTCCACCTATCCGATCCCCGCGGGCGTCAGCGACGAAGCAGTCCTCATGCTCGCAGACATCTTGCCCACCGGCTACGAGGTAGGGGTGTTGAACGGCAAGGTCAGCCCCGGCGACGTTGTCGCAGTCGTCGGCGCCGGCCCGGTCGGCCTCGCCGCGATTATTGGGTCGCGGTTGTACAGCCCGACAACGATCGTCGCCATCGACCTCGCCGACAGAAGACTCGAAGCCGCCAAATTGTTCGGCGCCGACGTGACGATAAACAATTCGCGTGAGGACGCGCTGGAGGCGATTCGTGAATTGACCGGAGGTCTCGGCGCCGACGTAGCGATCGAAGCGGTCGGCACTCCTGCCACGTTCGAGCTAGCTGCCACCCTCATTCGCCCTGGTGGCCACGTCGCTAACATCGGCGTCCACGGATCACCTGCGACGTTGCATCTCGAGGACCTGTGGATCCGCAACGTCACGATCACCACCGGCCTCGTGGATGCGTCGTCGACACCAACTCTGTTGCGGCTTGTCGGCAACGGGCAACTCGACGCAGCGCGACTCGTGACTCACCACTTCGGCCTCGACGAGATGTTGACGGCCTACGACGTGTTCGCCGACGCCGCGAACACTGGGGCACTAAAAGTGATGCTCACCGCTGCATCCAGCTGACTGAATCGGCCGGGCACTCGCCAGCAACAGGCTCTGCGGCCTTCGTATTACCGGTAGCGACCGACCAAAACTACAGAGAGCCTCGGTGTCAGCCGGGAGGGACGCTTCCATGAGCGTCGCCTTCGATATGCCCTCGAGGACCGGTGACATACGCACTCCACCCGAGTGGTTTACAGCTAGTTCCAGCGGCGATGAGATACCTCACCGAGTCCAGACCTTCTCCACTTTTGACCGCCGCATCAACGATTGTGGCGAATTCGCGGGCTTGAACAACGATGCAGGATCCGACGGCGCAAGCTTCTTTGCCAACTCGGCGGATACATCACCAAACTCCCCAGTCGAATTTTCAGAACCACACCCGGCCACTCACACGACTAAAAACAAAACGCCACACGAATTTCGAAATACCCGCATAGCCGCGCAAAGTACCACAAGAGTCAGCTCGTTCAGGACCAACGAGAGCCAACGCTCGACAGCCCGCGCCGGTCGCAGGTCCGATCTGATCGAGAACGATTCCGAGTGATACAAGGTCGTGTGACTGAAAGCTGGCATATCATGGGCCAACGAAAAGGGCCTGGGCAGTTGCCAAAATATAGGTACTGAACAGGTTTTTTCTTTAAGCGGATGATGAGATTCGAACTCTCGACCCTCACCTTGGCAACGAGACGACGCTACCCCGCCAACACCGACGAACATCTCGCCCTCGCATCACTCCTCTGCTGCTGACGACCAGGGTGAAGGGTCGGACCTGTTGGTCGACTCAGTGGTTGATGCGCGGTGTGAGTTGGATAGGGATGCCTGCCGCGTCGCCAGGGTGCACGATGAGGTGGGGCGGTTGTTCGATGATTCTTGCGCCGAATTCGGAGACTCGTTCGAGGGTTGCATGGAGGTCGTGGGCGATGATGGCGAGGCCGTAGGGTCCCTCTCCGATCCGTTCGAGTCGCGTCTGTAATGGGGAGCTCTCTCCTGTAAGCGGGCCGAGGAGTTCAATCATCCGGGTGCCGATTAGGAACCGTGCGGCGATTGCGGTGCCGAGCGGATGGAGCCCGATGTGCGCTGGCGGGTACCCGAGGAGGGCTTCCCATCGCCTGGCGGCTGCTGGGACGTCGGCTACGAGAATGGCGACATGATCGAGGTATGAGGGTGCATCTGAATCTGCGATGTAGCCGGGCATTTGCGGAGAGGTCGCATTTGGTGGCGCTGGTGTTCTGATGGACACCGCAACAGATATGGCCGTGCAGTCGGTGTCGAGGCGACCTGGGAGGCGGTCGAACACGGCGCCGACCCGTTCAAGGCGATGTGCTGCCCGGTCGATGTCCGAGATATCGGCAACCTCGAAGAAAAGGCGTTCGAGGCCGCGTTTCGACCCTTTCTCGTCTGCGGCGATTTGAGTAATCATGACGTGGGCATCGGCAAGGGTGAACAAGCGTGTGGGTCCACTGCCGACCGGGGTAACACCGGCGGCGGCCGAATAGACGACTGTGTCGCGATCAATGTTGTCACTACGAATGCTCACACCGACGAACTTGAAGGCAGGCTCAGAGGCTTTCTCGTCGCGCAACGTCTCGCCGTGCATCGTCACGGTTCGATGTCGATGGCGAACTCGGGGCAGCTGGCGATGGCGAGTCGGATTCTTGGTTCGTCACCTTCCGCAATGAAACCGTCGTTGGTCGCCTCGGCGAGAACGCTCACCTGACGCGAACTAAAATGTTCGTGATCTCGGGCGATCGCGGTTACGTCGGCGTCGTCGGCGATGTTGGCATCGATGTGCGGGCAGCTGGGCGCGAGCATGGTCACAGTGGTCGTCACAACGGTGACGGGGCGCTAGCAAGGAAGGGGATCTCACCGATCACGGTCGCCCGGTAGCCGTGGCGAACCTCGGGGTAGTAATCGAAAGCGGCGTGGTGTTGCACGCATCGGTTGTCCCAGAACACCACGGTATTCGGCTCCCAATGCACACGGATCTGGAAGTCGACACCGAACGCGATGTGTTGATAGAGCAACGCGAGCAGTGCTTCGCTTTCGCGGGTCTTGAACTCCATGATCTTACCCACGAAAGCGGAGTTGACGTAGAGCGCCTTGCGACCTGTGAGTGGGTGGGTGCGAACCACGGGATGCACGCGCGAGGGGAGTTCCTTCAGAGTCTTCTCGCCGGACAGGAAAAGGTAGTGCCCCGTCGGGTCATGTCGCGCCGTCAGGCGCTGCAACAACATTTGCATCTCGACCGACAGGTCTTCGTACGCCTGGTACATATCGGCGAATAGCGTGTCGCCACCCGACGATGGTGTGATCTCCATGCGCAGCATCGAGAGCGAGGGTGGGTTGATCTCGCTCGAGATGTCGGTGTGCCAGCTTTCGCCCGCTACATGCTTCGTCGTCTCGTCGGCGTGGATCACCAACAACTCGGTTGGCACGCCGTTGCCCTTGTCGGGGTACATAGTCAGTGGGCCGAGGCGACGTGCGAACCCGACTTGCTGCTGCGGTGTCATCACTTGGTCCCGGACCACCACGACACCTCGTTCGGCCCCAAGCTGCAGCAGGTCCCTCACGCCCTGTTCATCGAGTTCGATGAGCGCGACGTCAACAAGTTCGGCACCAAAGCGGGGGGAGATGGGACTGTACGGCAGGCGGCTGTGTTCCAGTGTCGACATGTGAGATCCTTCCGGACGTTGGTAGTCTTCGCAGACTATGTCATCGTACTATGACAATCAAGTCACACTATAATGCCAAGCGTGAACCATCAGATGACAGGTGCCCGGAAAATTAGTGGCTCGACGAGCTTTGGGGCTGAGCTGGAGCGTGCCATCGACGCTGTACTCGATGACCCCAGGGCCGCGTTCCGACTCAAGGTGCTGCGCGCCACGCGCCGCCTCATCGCCGAACGCGGTCTCACCATTTCGATGGAAGAGATTGCTCAAGCAGCGGACGTGAACAAGCGGACGTTATTTCGTCACGTCGAGAGCAGAGACGCTTTGGTTGCCGACGCCCTTACCTCGGCGCTGGACTGGTTCGCCGAGGAGACAGAGCGAACGCCCGTTCCGACGGCCGACCTACCCCTCACTGATTGGATTGCCGGACTGGCACTAAGAATCATGAAAGCCCAGATCAGTGCGGGCCGCGGCTACTGGCAGCTCGCAGCCGCGAACGACGACGACCTTCCACCAGAATTGGCAAAGGTCAATGTCCGTCGCCGCAACGAGCGCAGAGCCAGCAACGCGTCGACGGCATCCACGATTTGGTCACGCAGTGGCGGACAGGGGGTCTGTCCGAAAGTGATCGTCGATGGCGTCGGCATCGCCATTTCGTCGTTCAGTACGCGATCAATGATCGAGGATGCCGGCCGCAACGTCGAGGCAGTAGCCCGCAGCATCGGTGTGATGCTTGCTGCGCTCGTCGAGTCTCAACTCGAGTCTCAACTCAGGTCGCAACATGAGGCGAAGACGACTCGAACGGTCGGGCGACGGCGGACGACAGCCCGTTCAACGTGAGCGCCCTTCGGGTTGTCACGATCATGGCGATCATTGCCGCGGCGACGGTAGTGCAAGGCGTTTCCGGTTTCGGGTTCTCGCTCGCCAGCATGCCGCTACTGGCGGCGTTGCTCGGCGTGGAGAAAGCACTCGCCATCCAAACAACCCTCGGGATCGTTTCGAATAGCCTCACCGCAGTCCGCTCACGATCCGACATCCTGCGACCAACAGCTGGCCGGATGCTCGCGGGGGCGGTCTGCGGAATGCCGCTCGGATGGATTCTCTTGAACCACGTGAGTGGCCGCTGGCTCAAGTTGCTCGTCGGAGTGGTGGTTGCAGCGCTTGCGGTGGCATTGACGAAGAACATCCGGATCCAATCGGGTCAGTCGCTGGCCGATCTCCTGAGCGGTCTGGTGTCCGGTGTTCTGGCGACGAGCGTTGGCACGAACGGCCCGCCACTCGTTTTGGCGCTCGCCGGACGGAACTTGGCTGCGGCCAAACAGCGTGCCACCCTGTCGACCTGTTTCGCAGTCTCGAACTTGATCGTCTTCTTCGCTCTGTTGTCGAGCGGACGGATCGACCGTGCCGTCGTCGTTGCCGTCGCCGCATCGGTTCCCCTACTCGTGGTCGCGTCGGCAGCCGGCCATCGGCTATTCGATCGACTTCAGCAACACCATTACGAACGACTAGTCATTTGGCTGCTGTTCGCCAGCGCAGGAGTCGCCATCACCTCGGCGCTCGCTGGCTGAGCGGTTCTTCCGACTTGAGTCGAAGCTCCCAGAACCGCCCCAAAACATGCGCGCACCCAGTCCAAGGGCGACTGAACGATTCATGCGTCGGACCAGACTTGATCTGGCGGATGCGGCGCCTCATACCTCCGCGACCATGAGTAATTCGAGCGCCTTCCGTGCACCACCGACAGTGCCAAACACGTTTACAAACAGCCCTGGGACCAACCCTATTGCGACGTGAGGAACCCTGCTTTGCGGTCGTTTCGGCAGCAAAACCGTTAGCGCCGTTTGGTAGAGGTTTAATCTTCCCGTTGAATGGGCCAACAAAAAAGGCCCGATCAGCGACCCCAATATGGGTACTGACCAGGCCTTAACTTTTGAGCGGATGACGAGATTCGAACTCGCGACCCTCACCTTGGCAAGGTGATGCTCTACCACTGAGCCACATCCGCGGGTGGCGCAAGCATAGCGCATGTCGCTCGCCGGGTCGAAAACTTAGGGCTTTGCGCGCAGATCAATACGCAAAATAATCACGCCGTCATCCATCGAAACTTCTGCATCGCCCAACATCGCGTAGTCCTGAAAATCGACTTGCGCTTGCTCAATAAACCGACCGCGATCAGGGCCTACAGGAGGTATCGGGCGACGTTTCACGGACTCGGCTCTCGTTTGAAAGCGTTTCACCATTGCCAGGGGGTCAAATTCGGACATGGCGAAATCAGTCGTCGAAAATCGAGCTGCCCGGCTTGGGCTGCGTGGCGTTCGGTGGCAGCACCTGGCGGGGAGCAGGAGCAGGAGCGGGTGCGGGCTCGGGGCTTGGCGGCCGACTCGGCGAAGCCGGGGGTGAGGCAGCTGGCGCAGGAGCTGCTGAAGGCCGCTCCATCGCCGGCGAAGAAGCGAGATCGGCAGCAACCGGCGCTGGCGGTGAAGCAGTTGACGCAGCAGGCGTTTGCGCGGGCGACGTCGTCGGGCGAGCCGCAGCTGCCGCCCCGGCAGTGGCAATAGCAGTACCGGAAGCAGCTGCCGACGCCGATTCGCCATCCAGATAAGCAGGGCGCACTGGCTTGGTGGCCCGCCAATAGCGCCACGTCAAAATAGCCATCACCAGGGCCACCACCCCGAGGCCACCGATTACACCGAATACTACGGTTGTGGTTTTCACAGGCTTGTCCTCCTTGGCCGGCGTGGCGGCCGGCAATGTGGCAGTGGTACTGGCAAAGGCCACTGGCTCCAATGTCACTGGCACCGTCGACGATGCCACGACCGGCACCACGGTGGTCGTGGCGGCGGTAGTTGTAGTCGCGGCTGCCGTTGTGGTCGTTTCCTCAGCACCAAACGCCGAGGCGGTAAAACTCAACGGCACCAAACACACTATGGCTCCGAAAACGAGTCCTGAGCCGAGTCGGACGGGTAACGATTTCTGCAAACGAGTACTCACGATGCCTCGACACTAGTGGCCCTACGGCTGTTCAACGGTGCACCAGTACGTGGTTCTGCCCCCAATGGTGCCACGAGCCAACGGTGCCGAGCATCGTGGACATATGCCGGCGCGTGAGCGGCTCGACTGCAGGTCGCCTAGGTGCGAGCCGCCCCGTTTGGTGAGCGTACGCACTGTGTTTACAATCGATTTCTGCAACACGGCGAGATCGGCGTCGAGCAAGGAGAACGCTCCCCTGCCGGGGTTGATTCTCGCTCGCCACAAAATTTCGTCGCACAACAAATTCCCGAGACCCGCCATACGCGATTGATCCATCAACACCGCTTTGATCGGCGATTTCGACAACCGGATCGCAGTCCGCAATTGTGCCACCGAGACCGTGGAAGCTTCTGGCCCAAGAGCATCGACATCAGGGCCTTCTTCAATGCCACCCAGTCGCCGGGGGTCGCTCATGACCATCGATCCACCATCAGCAAACCCAAGTTCAAATCGATTGAACTTATCGTCAACGTTGCGTGCCGAATACAGCAATTCGCCGACGCCCGACACACCGTCCACGATCAGTTGGCCCGTCATCCCAAATCGCAATCCCAAGGTGGGGCCATCGTCAGAAAAACTCACCGTCATCAATTTGCCTCGCCGATAGGTGTCGCTGATCGACCGACCGATCAGCCACTCAGCCACGTCCGGGCCCGCCAATCCGCCTTTGAGGTACCAAGGGTCTGGACATCGCACCAACACAATCTCACGGCCAACGCATTGGTGGGCCAACTGTCGATAGCGCTCTACTTCGATGAGCTCTGGCATCGCAACGAGCTCAGCGGTCTAGGTGAATAGCGGCGAGGGCATTGGCGAAATCGGCGATTACGTCATCAGGATGTTCGAGGCCGATCGACACCCGAATGAGGCCATCTGTCACGCCGGCGGCAATGCGTTCTTCACGCGGCACCCCTACGCTGGTGCTGTTGGCGGGGTTCACAATGAGCGTTTCGGGCCCCCCCAACGTGGACGCAATTCTGGCCAGTTTCGTGGCCCCGCAAAATTGGCGGCCAGCATCAAGGCCACCACGCAAATCGAAGCTGAGCATTGAGCCAAAGGCCCTCATTTGCTTGCGGGCCAACAAGTGTTGAGGGTGTGAAGCCAAGCCCGGGTAGTTCACGCACTCGACCTCCGGCCGTGTTTCGAGCCATGTGGCCAGAGCAAGCGCTGTCGCCGATTGACGTTCAATTCGCACGGCCAATGTGCGAATGCCGCGCAACGCGTTGAGGGCGTCGTACGGAGACGGCGTGGCACCGTGCAGCGTGGCGTATTTCCAGATTTCGTTGATCAAGTCCCGTTCGCCAGAAATCACGCCGATGGTGGCGTCGTTGTGGCCAGCTATCCCTTTGGTGGCGGAATGCAGACTCAAGGCCACACCGTGGCGAATCGGCTGTTGCACGATTGGCGTAGCAAAGGTGGAGTCCACCATCGTGATGGGGCCTTTGATGGCGCCCAATTCGTCGAGGTCCACCAACGACATTTGGGGGTTGGCAGGAGTCTCGGCGATCACCAACATGGTTCGCCCCGGTCGCACCGCAGCCGCCATGGCGCCGGGCAGGGTTCCATCCACGTAGGTCACGTTGATGCCGAAGCGAGGGCATGCTGCATCGAGGAAAATCTTGGTGCCCGAATAGATCTGCTTGGTGGCCACGATGTGATCACCACTGGAACACAGAGCCAGAATCACGGCGCTCACCGCGCCCATTCCCGATGCGAACGCCAATGCTGATTCAGCTTGTTCGAGCGCCGCCACCGCATCTTCGAATTCGGCCACCGTGGGGTTTTGATATCGGCTATAAAACCGCTCCGAACGCATCGCCAACGACATCTCACGCGAGTGGGCGAGGTCTGTGGCTTCGAATGCCGTCGACGCCCACAAGGCTGGAGCCAATGCGCCGTTACTACGCGAGCGTCCAGCTACTACCGCATCAGTGGGTGACCGGTAGGTCGATGGGCCAACTTCGGAAAACCAATCAGTCATGACGCCAATCCTTTCGTAAATGACGTGGCGGAAAGGTCGCGCAAGAAATTGCCAACCACACCGGCCACGCGATCAATTTCAATCAAGAATCCATCATGCCCGTGAGGAGAATTTATTTCGACATATTGGGCCGGGATTCGACCAACAAGTGGGTTCACTATTTGTTGCTGTTGATACGTGGGATACAACACATCTGAGCTCACGCCAATAGCAAGTAACGGCGCCTGGATTCGCTCCAACGCTTGGGCCAACGTGCCGCGCCCACGCGCCACATCATGCAGATCCATAGCTTTGCCAATCAACAAGTAGGAGTTGGCATCGAACCGGCGACTCAGCTTGTCACCGTGGTAGTCCAAATACCGTTCGATTTCGAAGCGCTGCCATAGCCCAAAGCCTTCTTGTCGATCACCAAGTTGACGCCCGAAGCGATCGTTAAAAAGGTCGTCGGATCGGAACATAATTTGGGCCAATTCCCGAGCCACCGTAAGCCCATCGTGGGGACCATCGCCATCATCAGCTTCGTAGTAATCGCCGCCACGCCACTTCGGATCAAGCCGAATCGACCGGCGACCTACAGCTCCTAACGCAATCTGTTGCGCACTTGCTTGAGCGCAGGTGGCAATAGCAATCGCTGCACCGACCCGCTCGGGAAACATCACTGCCCATTCGAGAACTTGCATACCGCCCATCGACCCGCCGATCACCGCTGCCCACTTTCTAATACCCAACGAATTGGCCAACGTGGCTTGCGTGCGCACCATGTCTCGAATCGTGATGACGGGGAAGCGACTCCCATACGGACGGCCGTCGTCGGGGTGCCCTGAGGCGGGGCCAGTGGACCCTTGGCAGCCACCCAATACGTTGACGCAGACCACGAACTGGGTCTCGGTGTCGATGGCCTGACCGGGCCCCACCATGCCTTCCCACCATCCACCAGATATATGGCCGCGACCGGCCGGGCCTACGACGTGTGAATCGCCGGTCCACGCGTGGCAAACGAGTACGGCATTCGACGCATCACTGTTGAGTGTGCCCCACGTTTCGTACGCCAGCGTGATCGGGCTCAGCGTGCCACCGCCTTCAAGCGCGAATGCTCTGCCAGGCGACATTGTGAAAAATTGTCGTTGACCCGGGTCCATTCGTGGGTACCAGGCTCCGGTGGCGGGAATCAAAGTTTTCGACATCGTGGGTACCTCCTCGGCATGAACGTTTCATCGCAGAAATCCATCATGGGAGGTTCGCCCGGACACTTCGTTGCGCGAGTTTCCTCGCACCACATCCTCACGGCCTCGACGGCTATGAGATGGCCGCAACGGCTATGAGATGGCACCTTGGGTGTCCGCCCAGGTTGCCGTGCTCGTTTCCGAGCCGCTCATGATGTTGGCGAGATGCTACACAACCAAAGCCACAGCACGAGCCATTCGATCCATGATTTCTGTCAAGATCGGACGCGACGTAGCGAAATTGAGCCGGGTACAAGCACCGAACTGCGGCCCAAATTTCTTGCCGTCGTTCAAGCCCACCAGGGCGTGTTTAACGAACCAATACCGGGCGTCATCATCGACGGGCAACGCAGAGCAATCAAGCCACGCCACGTAGGTTGCTTCGCCGGGAACGTGGCGAATCATGGGCATGTCGGAGCTCATTCGTGCCGCCACATAACGGCGATTTACATCTAAGTATTCGTTAGTGTCGGCCAGCCAAGAATCACATTGGGTGTAGGCCGCAATGCCTCCCAACAGCCCGGCGTTGTTGATGGTGCCCAACAGATGGCTTGGCGTGTGCTTCATCACCCGCTCCTTGAGGGCTGCCGTGCCGAAGATCATCAGCGCTGCCCGTAGGCCAGCTGTGTTGAATGGCTTGGATGGCGAAATCAGGGTGATCGTGCGAGCAGCAATCTCTGACGACAATGAGGCCAAGGGCACATGGCGATGGCCGGGCGCCAGTAGGTCGGCCCATATCTCGTCGGAAATCACCACGAGATCGTGCTCGATGGCGATCTCCCCTATGGCAAGCAGCTCGTCTCGCGAGAACACCCGCCCCGTAGGATTCTGGGGATTACACAAGATCAATATTTCGGCCTGCGCTGCCAGACGGGCGAGCTCGTCAAGATCGATTTCGAAACGTTCACCGAGCACCATCGGGCTCACGGCCACCACGCGGTTCAGCTCATCGATCGACTCCAAAAACGGAGGGTAACTTGGCGTGTGCACGATCACGTGATCTGCTCGCGCCGACATCGAATGCAAAATCAATTGCAGTCCTTGCACTACATCGTTCAGGAGCAACGCCAATTCTGGATCGGCGTCATAACCGTGACGGCGACGCATCCAGTCGCAACCGGCGGTGGCAAATTCAACACGCAACGCTTCAGGCGGATAGCACCAGTCGCTGATCGCCACCGCGCTCGCGACGGCGTCTCGAATGGGATCTGCTACCGGAAAATCCATGTCGGCTACCCAGGCCGGCAACACAGGCTCATTCCACAACGACCATTTGTTGGAGTGACGAGCCCGCAATGCAACGGGATCTAGGGAATCAAATCGGTGGGTACCTACAGGGCCAATCGACATCGGCCAGGTGACCTAACGCCCGAGTGCTTCGCGGGCCACGGCCTTGAGCGTCTTGTAATCGACCTTGCCATTGGGGGCTCGGCCGATCGTGCTCACCGTGACGAGCAGGCGAGGCGCCTTGTAGGCCGCCAACGTTTCCTTCACGTGGGCACTCAACACGGCCAAGTCGGCTTGGGTGCCAGCTTCCACGGGCTCCACGACAGCGCAAATCACTTCGCCGAATCGTTCGTCGGGAATGCCAACGCACACAGCATCACGCACCGAAGAGTGGAGCTTGAGCGCCTCTTCCACCTCTTCGGTGAACACCTTTTCGCCACCGGTGTTGATGCACTGTGATCCTCGACCCAACAGGTGCAATGACCCGTCGGCGTTCACCATGGCGAAATCGCCGGGGATCGAATAGCGCACGCCATCAATAGTGCGGAACGTTTTGGCCGACTTCTCTTCGTCTTTGTAGTAACCAAGCGGAATGAAGCCGCCAATAGCCACGAAGCCCGTGAGCTCGCTGCCCGGCGTTACCGACACTCCATCGTCGGTGAACACCTTGACCCGGTCGCCGAGCGTGAATTTGGCAGTGGTTTCGGCGCGGCCAGCGCCTGAAACTGATTGGCCCATGCCAACTGCTTCGCTTGATCCGTAAGAGTCGACAAGCATTGTGGTTGGCAAGAACTCCGACAGCCCGACCTTCGATTCCTGGCTCCACATGACGCCGGACGAGATGATCATTTGCAAACTCGGCAACGTCCATTGACCGTCGGACTTTTGAAATTCGGCCAGCATGGGTTTGGCGAAAGCGTCACCCACGATGATCAACGAGTTCACTGAGTGGCGTTCCACCGTGGCAAACATTTCCGATGGCGAGAACGTGCGGCTCGGCAAGCACACCACAGCCCCGCCGAAGCTGAGCGACATGAGCGCCGTGAATTGGCCAGTGCCATGCATGAGCGGGCATCCCGGCATAACACGGGGGCCCGCCTGGGTGAGACGGGTACCGGCCACCTCGGCCGACTCGAGTGGCGTCAAACCAAACAATGGGTTGCCACCCCGGCCGAGCACCTGAAACAGGTCGTCTTGACGCCACATGACGCCTTTTGGCATGCCCGTGGTGCCACCCGTGTACAGCATCAGAATGTCGTCGCCGCTGCGTCCCCATGGCCCGACGGCGCGCTCAGGCCGTGCGTCATCAGCAGTGACAGCGGGGCTCACAATGGCCTCGTACTCGATCGCCCAGTCAGGAATGGCGGCATCGCAATCGACCACCGCTATCCACCGTTTGACGAGTGGCAAGCGATCTTTAATTTTTTCGATCAGCGGCGCAAACGACAAATGGAACACGACAGCTTCGGCATCGGCGTTGTCGAAGAGGTACAGCACTTCTTCAGGGCCGTAGCGGTAGTTTGTATTGACGGGCACCATGCCCACCTTGAACGCCGCGGTGTACGTCTCGAGATATTCGACGCCGTTATAGAGGTAGCACACTACCTTGGATTGGTGGCTCAGCCCCGCTGCCAACAGCTCATGGCCCAGCGCGTTTGTACGATCGTCGAACTGTGCCCACGAAATCGTGCGTTCGCCATGGATCTGGCAAGCTGCGTCAGGAATCGCTTGCGCGATGTATTCATAAATGTCTGCGAAGTTCCACCCCATAATGAAGGCAACCTACCCCGTGGCGTGGGTGGTCCACCAAGTCGTAACCGCATTGTTAATGGGGCCAAACAATTCGATAGACGCAAGCGCTTGCCAATCGCCGCGCCGGGCGGCGTCGGCAGCTCCATCCCACACGGTTGGGTCGGCGGGCAAGGGTATGTCGGCGAGTTGGTTGGCCCGGATGCGCATCGTGGTTGCCGACAGTCCAGATCCCATCGACTGTTGCGCCAGCCACGCACTGATCATTGGGTGTACAAGCACGGCCATGACTCGCCAAATCATGGCGGGGTCGTGGGGCAACACCGAAAGCACTGGCACGCTCGGCAACCATTCGCCGCACTCGTCGGCAACGGCTTCGACAATTTTCGTTTGGGTCGCCACCAAGATTTTGGGCACCAAACGACTATTCGCCCATGCTCCCAGTTTTGGATTGCCATGGGTGAGTCGCACCATATCGACGACCGGCCTGGCGAAGACTCCACCACCAAATTTGACTGGTTTTTCGCCCCACTTTTGGACGCCCAAATCGATCAATCCAACGCTGATGAGTGGTGCGAATCCTGGCTCTGGGCTCTCGGCGACCGACTCGCCAACGTAGGGAATCAGGCCGTAGTACTGGTCTCGAAAATCGGCGGTACACACGGCTATATCGCTCAGTCTTGGTGCATTTGTGCTGATAAACGGGAATGTGACTATGGGAATGCCCTGCGTAGAGGCAACCAATTCTGACCAATTTTCGGGCCGGCTCAGCTTTACCGTGGAGCGTGTTTCGGCGTCGACGCCGGAGCGCACCATCACGGGATCCCCAGAGTTCGTACCGCCGACCGACACCACGGGAACACACACCCTGACTTGGGCGTCGAACAGGTTTTTGCCGGGCAGCCACATCGATTCCAACGTGCCGTGTTCGGACGTCCAGCGACGCAAGTTGTCGGCCGCTGCCGTGGTGGCAATCGACTCGGGCAGGATCATCCCGACCCTGCCGCCGGCTCTGGCGAGTTGCATGCCACGCATGAGGAACAACGCCGCAGTGTCGCTATAGCCCTTGGCCACATTGCCGAACTGGGCGGTCAGCGCGACTCGTTGCGCGGCGCTACGGGCCGTTGCCGAACCAAGCTGAGACAGGAACGGCGGGTTACCGATTACAACATCGAATCCTGCCGCGGGCAACGGGTGATCTGTCGTTGACCACGGGGGGTCTGCGGCCAAACCGTCGGACCTCACGATGTGCGGTTGGCCTCCACGTCCCCAGATGGTGAGCGCGCAATGAGCCACCGCGGCCGCCATCGGGTCGAGATCACAGCCGTAGAGGTGCCCGACGATGATCGATGGCAGTGCTCCTCCACGGTGCATGTGACGAGCGGCGCCGAGTAGGAGGGCGCCGCCGCCGCAAGCGGGATCACAAACTGTTACGACCTGTGCTGCGCTGTGTTGTACGGCCGGCAAAACAAGATCAGCCAACGTGTTGGCTACAGACGTCGGCGTGAAATGAACGCCTCGTTCCCGTCGTGCCTGTGGCGTCGCTAGAAATTCATAGGTTCGCCCGAGTACGTCGCAGCCGTTCACGTCGGCGGGCACTTCAGGCACGACTACCACGTCGGGCAACTCGGCCGTTGCCGCAAGCACAGACGCCGCAAGCGCAGCCAATGGCATATCGAATGGCAAACTCACGCCGGCCGAGTGGGCGACGGCCTTGGCAACGGCCCACAACACCGCAGCCGGTGGCGCGTCAATTTCCGCCACGTCGCGCAGGAAGGCACGTTCGCTAGAAACCTTTCGAGCTGACCGGGCCACGGCGAGAGGTTAGCTACCCTGATGCCATGAGATGGACCGTGCACGGCGAGCGATCGCTGTATGAAAGCTTCTGGGTCAATTTGCGGCTTGTCGATGTCGAGATCCCTGACGGCCCTCGGTTTGAACACCACGTGGTGCGTATTCCGGCGCCCGCTGCCGGATG
>JBBRKR010000028.1:0-19336 GCA_038231795.1 Acidimicrobiales bacterium | reverse complement strand
TTGGCAGCCCGGCAGTGTTGCAGCAAGAGCCCAGTGCCTTCGGCGTTGGTGCGGATTGCCTTGTCGTAATCGAACCCTGGGCCTTGGGCCACAGCAAGGTGGAGCAGGTACGTGACGTCGCTCGGCACTGATGAGAAATCGCCATCGGCGATGTCACACTCGATGGGCGTAATGCCAGCTTCGATCACGGCATCTCGTGAGCCAGGTCTGCTGAATCGGGCGACACCAAAAACGTCGTTATGTTCAGCTAAATGCTTCGCCAATCCGAATGCGATTTGCCCAGTAACTCCGGTGATGACAACCCGTTCGCCGCGCATGTCGTTTCTCAAATCGTGACGGTTAGTTGGCGGGGATCCAGCGTCCGCGAGGGAGCAGTTGGACATCGATATCGGGTACCGGCAATGTGAACATGGGCCGTTTAGTGGTGACGCCTTCGCGGTAGCGAGTGGTGGAGTGCACGGGGTCTTTGTCGAATTCAGGGATCACTTTGTCGCCGAAAATTTCGATCATTTCGTTGACCTCGTCGGGGAACATGGCGCCCGGAATACCAAACACCAGCTGATCGCAACCCACCTTGGAGTAAGCCTGGATTTGTTCCGCGACTTCTTCGGGATTGCCGACAGCCATGTATCCGCCGGCGATCAGCATGTCGAGAAACGCATCAGGATCAGGCCCTGCGATCTCACGCAGGCTGATGGCTCGTTGCGGCCACACGATGGCATCGTTCGATTTGGGCATGGTGTCGTGGTAGAGGTTCACCATCGAGACCAGGTAGTGGGAGTTGCCATCGAGGGCGATTTCCCGGGCCCGATCGCGATCGGTGAGACACACCACTCCGTTGGTCATCATGAGGTTGTCATTCATGTAGTCGCCAATGGGTTCCGTACAGCGCGAGATACCTTCTTTGTAGCTGTCGATGCGACCTTGCAACGCGTAGATCGGCTCGAAGTTGAAGGCAATGGCGCCGATGCCCATTTCGCCGGCCTTGGCGAACGTGGGGGGATTGCCACACGCCACCCAGATGGCTGGATGGCTGTTGCCGTATGGCTTGGGGAGCACGTTGTGGGGCGTTGGCACTGTGAAATGTTCGCCGTGGTATTCGTAGTCTTTTTGGGCCCACATGCGCGGGATCTCGCGAACTACTTCATCCCATTCTGGCTTGGTGGAATTGACGTCCATGATGTTGAACGCCGCCATCTCGTGACTACCAGCGCCACGCCCCGTGCCCCATTCGTACCGACGATTGGTCACGTGATCGAGGAACGCTGCCCGCTCCGCAAGTCGCACGGGATGCTCTTTGCGAGGCGACAAACTGTTGATGCCAGATGCCAAGTGAATTTGAGTTGTTTGGGCGGCAATCCATCCCATGAGTACTTCGGGCGCCGACATGTGGCTGTATTCCGTGAGGCAGTGGTGCTCGCCCATCCACACGTATTTCCAGTTGTGCTTATCGGCCAGTACGGCGTAGGCGCCCTCTTGCATCAAGGCGTTGTGTTCGCTCTGCGAATCGTGAGCCGCGGGGCCGGGAATATAACCGTTAAGGAAAATGCCAAATTCCATGAATACCCCTATGGTCGAGAATCGTTATTGAACAAGACATTAATCACAATGTCAAGTACCCAGAGCTATCTGTGCCTGAACAGGATTGAAATATTCGCGGACGCGGCAGATGAACCCGTCGCGAAACTCGTAGATCCCCACGTATGAATTTGTGTATGGACGCCCGGTCGCCACGATGTGACCCGCGCCCGTATATTCGAATATCGCCGTTGTGGGCGTTGCCATTTCGTAGGCCGCCGTAATGGTCAACTCGAAGCGAAACACGGAGAAGGCGGCCGACAAATAGGTGTGGACGTTGTCTTTTCCGGTGATCAATTTGGGTGGACTTGCGTATGGCATGTCGAACACCACATCGTAGGTGTAGTGCGTGAGCATGTCCTGAACGTCGCCCACCTTGATGGCGGCAAACGCGGCCTCGATGGTGCGTTGATAGCCGGCGATGGCGCTCATCACACAGTGCCGGGCGGCGCTTCGACGCAGGCTGTGATCATGGTGGTGAGATCCTCCAAGAATGCCTTGTGACTCATCTTTGGTTTACCGCCTTTGTGCAACACGATCGCCCGCCCTGCAACCACGCCCGTCATCAGGGCCAGGGCACCAAAGATACGGTTTTCTCGGACAGCTGGAGCGAGGTGAGTTTGCCCGTCGCGGATGGCCGTCAACGCCGCTTGCAAGTGCGGCGCGGTCACATCCCCGCCCGACTGCCACTGATGAAATTGACCGGAGAATTGAGCAACGATGCGCACGTAGTCACGGCCTGATTCGGTGAGCAGTGCATTGCCGTACGGCACCACGAGACAGTCCACGAGTTGGCGAGTAGTCGGGTGATCGCCGAGCCTGGCGGTCCGTTTGCCTCGCTCAATATCCATCGGTTCGCCGTGCTTTTTCAGGATGAACACTCGCAGCCCACCCACCGAACCGAAGTGGTAGTGAATCACAGAGGGATTGCGTTGCCCGGCCAATTTCGTGATGTCGCGCACGGTGGCTTCAAATACGCCGTGGTCGGCGAAGAGTCGTTCGGCGGCGCGAACGAGATCGTCGCGCGTATCAGAGGAGTCGCGAGGCATCAGGCCGCGCTACGGGTGATGTTGGCAAGCGTGTTGGCCAACATGTCGATCAGCTCCACGACTTCGTGGGCGCAGGATATGTAGGCGTCGGTCTCGAGGCCACCGGGATCGACTACTTCTTCCCACGGTTCCAGCGTCACGGTGGCCAACTGAAGCCGTGCGATTTCGGCGTCAACCGACCCGGGTTGCATGTCTCTGGCCAATCGACGCAGCGTGCCCGTTTTGCTTGCTGCTATTGGGTATTCGCGTCGCACCCATTTCACATGCTCGGGGGCGAGTGACACCACCAGATCGGCGGCATCAAGGTGAGCCTGGTGGGCTTGCTTGCTTTTGTGGCTCGGCACGTCGAGAGCAACGGCTCCAAACGCGGCTCGGGTACGAATCGAAATTGGACACCCGTCCACGGTCAATGTACCAGCGGTGGTGATTTCAAGATGGGGGAGCCGAGCGCTCAACGCGGCCCCGGCGAGCACGGAACGAGTGGCGTTCCCGGTGCACAAAAACAGAACTGAAATCACCGGCGAACGTCAGTAAGTCTGGCCCGCTTTACGACTGGCATTGCCGCGCACAATTGCGCACATGCCAACGAGCAGCTTGATGCCAAGCTCAGGTTGCTCTTTGAGGAGCGGCCGTAAATTGAAGTAGCTAATCGACAACAACACCATGGCAGTGGTCGAGGTGACGGTGGCGGCTCGTTCGCCGCCATCGAGCACAGAAATCTCGCCGAAGTAATCGCCAGCGCCCACCTTGCCGACCGACTTGCCATCTACTGACACCTTGGCTTCCCCATCGGCGACGAGGTATAGGCGACGGTCCTTGTCGCCTTGGGTCACAATGGCCACGCCAGCCGCAAAACCATGATCTCGAGCGATGGCCCGAATCACATTGAGTTCCTTGGTGGTGAGCCCTTCGAAGAGCTTGACCTTCTTGAGCAATGTGATCATTGGATCAGCAGTTTTTGCCATGTGAATTCCCCCACAAATTGAGATGTGGTGGCACTATAGCGATGGATTGTGAGTCGGTGATTACTTCAGCCCAAACCACGGTTCCGAAGCGAGGTCGTCGCCAAAAATCGTTTTGTCTTCTGGGTCGCTGATGGGGATCGACTTTGCCGCCGCCAGTTCCAAACGGGCCTCGGCATCTCGAGACAGGCAGGCCAACGAACGGGCCAACGCTTCATGGGCATAGGCGAGATCGAAATCGGTCAAGCCAACGTGGGTGACGACGGCCATGGATCGTTGGGCGTGACGCAGGGCGGTCTCGCCGTGACCTGAAATGACGTGTACTCGCGACAACATCCATTCGGCGCGAGCCTCGTTGGCGTCGGTGCGTTGGGCGGCGAATGCCCAGTGGTACGCGGCGGCGTATGCGCTGCGGATCATGGCCTCATCGTCGTTGGCTGTGCGGTCGGGTTTGGTGATGTAGTTCCACGTCGAATTGTTGATGCTGATGGCGATCTGGCGATGCTGGTCTTCGGTTGCGACGATGTTGGGCATGAGAGTTCCTGTCGTTGTCGGTACCCGCTGTTGCGCCGCGGGCAGTCTGTCGATGGTGTCATTGTTTAGCCTGTGGTTCTAGGGAAATTGTGGAGTCCGAATACGGTGAAACGCGCTGCTCGAAATTTTGTCCGCTCCGTCTCGAATGACCGATGCCCAGTGACAGCCGATTGGTGGCAGCTTGTCAACGAAATCAGTCGCGTCGGGTCGACGATGAGTGCGTCGTGGGCTTGTCAGAGAATCGCGCTCGCTGGCGTCGCACGCAACGCGATCGCACCCGGGTTACGACGATGAGCTCTTTGGCTCGCCGAATGTTCGAGCTCATTGAGCCGATCGGTGTAATCCCGTACGCTGCCGATGAACCAAATGAAGCGATGTTCGCTCTCGGATTCTCGAACTATTGGGACACCTACTTTGCTGGACGGGCAGCGCCGTTGGGCTTCGTGCCAGCTGAAGTAGTGGACGCTTTGTTCTACAACTTCGCACCCGGCGAAGTGGCCCGCCACATCCCGAAGGTCTGGCGGACGACCACTCCAGACTTGGCGATCGCCGCTCGCCAGGCGGGCTGTGTGAAGGCGTTACGTCGCATCCTTGGTGATCACGTCACCTCACCCAGTTTCGCCCGCTCGGCCGAATTGCTGACCAAGGCCGCGATCAGTGCCCCAGTCGAAGGTCGACCGATGTACGCCGCGCTCCGCACTATCCCGATCCCTCACGAAGTGGTCGCTCAACTTTTTCACGCGGCATCGTTACTGCGGGAGCACAGGGGCGACGGGCACATAGCAGCCCTCATGGTCGAGGGCATTGGTGGTATCGAGGCGCATGTGCTGCTTGCCCTCGACATGAACATGCCGGCCGAAAAGTTCGGACGTATCCATCACCTTCCTGCTGCACAACTCGCCGCCGTCATCGCCGCCATGCGCGGCCGCTGTCTCATCGGATCAGACGGTTGGCTGAGTCAGCAGGGTCGCGACGCCAAACGACGAATCGAGTCGATCACCGACGACTTGGCTGCGAAACCCTACGAGGTACTCGAGCCTCCCGAGCTCGCCGAGCTGATCGAAGCACTGGAGCCGCTCGCACTGCTTCTCATCGCAGATCAACCCTGGAGTTGACTCGATAGCGGTGTACAGTCCGGCCATGTCATCGACAACACTTGCTCGAACGTTTACCGCCATTGATGGGAGTGCTGCCGATCGGCGGTCGTCAACCGTCTCGATGTACGACCTCGATGGCCAACTTGCTGTCTCTGTCGCCGATCTCTATGCCGCATTTGGCATTGAACGCAAGCCAGAAGGCCTGTGCATTGGCGACGTTTGTTACCCCGTGCGCACCACGATCGATGGCGCTGTGGGCGACACGCCAATCGTTTCCCTCGACGGCGTGGCGGCCACCATTGGACGCCCACTAGTCATCGACAGCGATGCAGCTGTTGCGTGCATGGGGGCCGGTGCCAGTGAGCGTTCCCAATCATTGAAATCGGGATACGCACCCGATTTCACCCTTCCCGACCTCGATGGCAATCTGCATTCCCTGAGCGACTTTCGCGGCCGCAAGGTGGTGCTGTACGCCTATGCCAGCTGGTGAGGCTGCCGAACTGACTTGCCCGTGTGGCAAGCACTCAACCTCGAGCTGGCACCCTTGGGCCTCACCGTGATCACCGTGGCGCTCGACAAAACTCTCGACGATGCCCGCCCGTGGATCGAAGCGGCGCACCCCACTCATCCGAGCTTGGTCGACGTCAACTACACCATGGCCGACGTGTACAACATGGTCAACGTGCCCACTGTTTTGTGGATCGATGAAGACGGTCGAATTATGCGTCCCAACGATGTGCACTACGTCGACGAAACCTTTTCCGGCATTCACGGATATCACGCCGAGGCACCGATTGCCGCGTTGCGAGCGTGGGTGCATGGCGAGAGTTCTGGCTACGACGGCGATGCCGTTGCCGATCAACCTGTTGCCACTGTCGAGCACCAAATGGCGCGCGCCCATTTCGCCACCGCGTGGTGGCTCGCCAACCACGACAGAGGTGCAGAAGCAGAGCCCCATTTTGTGATGGCCGACGAATTGGCACCTCAGGATTTCACGATACGTCGTGGTTCGATGCTGATGCGCGGCAAAGATCCAGCGGGTATGGATTTCTTCCAAATGGTGGGCGACTGGGTGGGCGCTGGCAACAGTTACTACGTGCCTCAAGCCGACCTTGCGCCGGGTACGTCAACCGACAGGTTCGGGAAGTTTCTCAATCAAGTCAACGGTGGCGCTGCCCCGAAGGTGGCGTTGCGGGCCAGCCAGGATCCATCCAGCAGCGACTAGGGCCACCATCAGAATCGCGCACACGGTGTAAGCCGTGGTGCGGCCATAGTGCTGGAGTAATTGCCCGGCCACGATTGCCATGATTCCAGCCACCAACGTTTGCACGCCACCCATGAGCCCTTGGGCTCCCGCCTGACGCTCTGGCGGTGTGGTCATGGTGGCTGCCACTCCACCGCACGAGATCGTGGCGCCATCGTTGAGTGCGTGCACCATGGCCACGGCAAACATGCCCACGGCGGCTGGCATCTGGCCGTAGGAAAACATGGCAAGCGCGCCGCCCAATAGGCCGACCGTTCCGAGGCGAAAAGGGCCAAAGCGTTGTGCCCAGCGGCCCGACGCTGGGCCCATCACAATGAGCGGCACCGCAAATAGGGTGATTCCTAGTTTTTTGATAACGGTGCTGGCGTGAAGTTCGTCGAGCACCAACACCCACAAAGCATCGAATGTGCCGATCATTACGAACGCTGCAGAACCCATGGTGAGCGCCCCCACGTATGCCCGATTCTTCAATAGGTCGAACGCGAAGCGTTCCTTGACAGGCTCGATGCTTTCCTCGACGTGGACCCGCATCACAAACGGCAAAACAATGATGGTGATCGCGATGAGCACCACGTAGGGAGAACCGAGGCCGAACGGCCCCACGAGCACAGCTGAGATGGCGGGCCCAATGGCAAACCCGGTCACGTCGGCACTCAAGAGCAGCCCCAAGTTGTGCCCGAAATTTTCGGGATCGGCCAGGATCACGATGCGTCGCACGGCTGGTATAGCGGTTCCGCCTCCCATGCCCATAAGCACGCGGCCCATGAGTAGGCCAGGCAGTGCGGTGCTTACTGCCATGATTGCCAGCCCGGCGACGTTGAGGAGGGTGCCCAGGATGATGAGTGTTCGAGCATGGCCTTGGTCGGCCTTGGGCGCCACGAACAATTGACATACAAAAGCAGCCAGGAACCCGACGGCTACCACGATGCCGAGTGAACCTTTGCTGATGAAATATTTCTTGTGGTAGTTGTCGAGCACGGAAAACATCACGCCATACCCACCGGCCAATACGCCCGTAAGCGTGCCGAAAGAAAGCACAAGCCGGCGGGGAGTCATGCGGGCACGCTACCTGGTCGCCGAGACACGCCTGCCGTATTTCGAGTTCGTTACGCTTCACACATGTTGTCAATTGCCTCGCAGGGATATTCTGCCATTGTAAATGTGCGGGGTGCGGAACTTATTTCGTTGCAATTTCGCGGTCGGCATGTGGTTGTGCCGGGCGACGTGAATCAGCCCAACTCGGCGTATCGGGGCTCGGTATTGGCGCCATGGCCCAACCGGCTGGCGGATGGTCGCTACCGCTATGACGGCGTCGACTACCAGGTCGACATCAATGAACCCAGTCGGCAAACTGCGTTGCATGGTTTGGTGTACGAAGTGCCATGGACGGTGGTTTCGCACAGTGCCGATTCGTGTGAGTTGACGTGCGTGATTGACGACAGCGTTTCGTACCCCTCGAAGCTGGAACTGTCGATCAACTACTCGCTGGCCATCAACGGATTGACGATCGAATTGACGGCTCACAACCAAGGCAGTCGTACTGCACCGTACGGCTGCTCGATACATCCGTATCTGGTGGCTGGCACCGACGCACTCGATGAGTGGACGTTGTCGCTTGGCTGTGATCAGGTTCAGCATGTCGACGGTGAGCGTTTGTTGCCCACCAGAGTCGGTCATGTATCGGGCACGCTTTTCGACTTTTGCGCTGCGCGCCCAATTGGGAGTACCGAAATCGACAATGCGTTCCGCAACGACGGAATCAATCGGATGTTGCATCTCCGCTCAACGATGGGCACCGGCGTCGAAATGGAGTGGAGCGATGATTGTGTGTGGGTGCAACTTCACACCGCCGATCGGCCGGGGCTGGGACACCATCGGGCGGGCCTGGCGGTGGAGCCCATGACATGTCCTCCCGATGCGTTGAACAGTGGCGTGGATCTTGTGCATTTGGTTCCTGACGCCTCGCACAAAACCGTGTGGCGCATCGCCGCTTACTAGTTTGAAATTTTCCCTCCCGAGGAGCCTCTATGTTTTTTGACGACAGCCACGACATGTTTCGAGCCAGCGTGCGGGCGTTCATCGCCGACGAAGTGACCCCCTACGTGAGCGAGTGGGAAGCCGCTTGCATTGTGGCTCGGTCGCTCTTTACGAAGGCTGGCGAAAACGGTTTTCTCGGAATGGAGATCCCCACCGAATACGGCGGCGGAGGAGTGCACGACTTTCGGTACAACATGGTGATCGCCGAAGAATTCGCCCGCGCTGGAGCCGGTGGCGCTGGCCTAGGCGTCACGTTGCATAACGACATTTTGGTGCCCTATTTCACGGCCTATTGCAACGATGAGCAACGGGCCAGGTGGTTGCCGGGTATTGCAAGTGGAGCACTCATCACCGCCGTGGCGATGACCGAGCCAGGTACGGGTAGCGACCTGGCCTCGATGACCACGTCTGCTGTTCGCGACGGCGACACCTACGTCGTGAACGGTTCCAAGACCTTCATCACCAACGGCATTAATGCCGATCTCGTGGTGGTGGCAGTGAAGACCGACCCGGCCGCTCGACATAGTGGTGTGTCACTGCTCGTGCTGGAGCGGGGGATGGACGGTTTCGAACGAGGACGAAACCTCGACAAAATCGGCCTCCACAGCCAGGACACGGCCGAGTTGTTTTTCAACGACGTGCGGGTGCCGATCGAGAATCGGTTCGGCGAGGAAGGCCAAGGCTTCAACTACCTCACCGCCAACTTGGCTCAAGAACGCCTGTCGATCGCCGTCACCGGCGTGGCCAGCGCCCGGCAAGCATTGGCATGGACGCTCGAATACACAAAGGAACGCACGGCATTTGGGCAATCGTTGAGTGCCTTTCAAAACACAAAATTCGTGTTGGCCGAAGTGTCAACAGAGGTCGAAGTGACACAGTCCTACATCAACGATTGCGTGACCCGGCTCAACGCCGGCATCCTCACTCCTGCCGATGCGGCAAGAGCAAAATGGTGGGCCACCGAGCTGCAAAAACGGTCCGTCGATCGTTGCTTGCAGTTGTTTGGCGGCTACGGGTATATGACCGAATACCCCATTGCCCGGGCGTACGCCGATGCCAGAATCACCACCATTTACGGCGGTACAACCGAAATCATGAAGACCATTATTGCCAAGGATCTTGGCCTATAAACGCACACCATTTCCGCAAGCGGTTTCAATTTCGGCCATGACCGCAGGTGTGAGTTTGGCGAGCACCGATTTGGCGCCCATGTTTTCGATCACTTGCTCCACTTTGCTTGCTCCGGTGATCACCGTTGACACACGCGGGTTGGCAGCACACCATGCAATCGCCAGTTGCGACAGCGAGCATTCCAGGCGTTCGGCAATGGCATTGAGGTTTGTCACTTCGGCATTGCGAGCGGGGTCGGCCAAACGACCGCGTAGCCACTCGTAGCCTGGAAGCGCGGCCCGTGAATCGGCGGGAATGCCATTGAGATATTTGCCAGTGAGTAAGCCGCTGGCCAACGGACTCCACGTGGTGAGCCCCAAGCCAATGTCGTCGTAGAGACGGGCGTAGTCAGTCTCCACCTTGGTGCGTTCGAACAAGTGGTACTGCGGTTGTTCCACGATTGGCTTGTGAAGGTGATGTCGCTCGGCGATTTCCCACGCCGCTCGAATCTCTTCTGCGTTCCATTCCGACGTACCCCAATACAACGCCTTGCCCGACGAAATAATGTCGCTCATGGCCCACACCGTCTCTTCGATCGGCGTGTTGGGATCGCTGCGGTGGCAATACAGCACGTCCACGAAATCGAGTCCCATGCGTTGCAAAGAACCGTTGATTGAATGCATCAAGTATTTGCGGTTCAACGTGTTGCGCATGTTGACGAGCTCCCCGTCGATGCCCCAAAACACCTTGGTGGTGATCACATAGCTTTGGCGATCCCAACCCAGCTCGGCAATGGCTTGGCCCATGATGGTTTCTGATTTTCCGCCGGCGTATGCCTCTGCGTTGTCGAAGAAGTTCACGCCAGCCTCGCGAGCGGCGGCCAGACAATCGCGGGCCAGGCCGGTATCGAGCTGGGTGCCGAAGGTGACCCATGAACCAAACGAAATTGCGCTGACTTGCAGACCCGAACGACCAAGGCGGCGAAAGGGCATAGGAGTTGAATCGATCATGTGGCGATCTTGCCACAGTTGTGCCACAGTTAGCGCACAAGGCAGTGCCCGGTAGCTGTGTAGTGCACGAACGGGCCTACACAGAAACAGAGGAGAGGTTCATGCTCAAGCAACTCACCGGGCTCGACGCCGTGTTTTTGTATATGGAAAACGCCAACTCGTTTGGTCACGTGAGCAGCCTGTCGGTGTACGAACGGCCCCACGCCGATTACGAACCGTACGAGGCGTTTTTGAGCCAGATCGAAGGGCGTTTGGCCGACCTCGAACCGTTTCGCCGCCGACTCAAAACAGTGCCCTTTGATTTGGATCACCCGTACTGGATTAATGATCCCGATTTCGATCTCGACTTCCATGTGCGTCACATCGCCCTTCCACCGCCGGGCAACGCCGATCAGCTTGGCGTTCAAGTAGCGCGGATTATTGGACGCCCGATGGACCGCGCCCATCCGTTGTGGGAGACCTACGTGTTTGAAGGTCTGGAGAACGGTGATTTCGCGGTGTTGACCAAGGTGCACCACTCCACCATCGACGGCGCCTCCGGCGTGGAGCTGTTGACAATGCTCCTTGACGCCACCCCCGATGCGCCGGCATACCATCCAGCCACCCACGACTGGGTAGCCGACAAGGTGCCGTCGGATTTTGAAATGATCTCTAAGACGTTAAACAATTTCGTTCGCCAGCCGGCCCGATTGTTTCGTGTACAAACGCGCATGGTTCGCGACCTTGCCGATGCCACTCGAATCAACGGTCTGCGCCAAGTGGCGGGTGCCATGCAAGGTCTGTTGGGCACCGTACTGCCGGCCCGCTCACGCAACACCGAACGCGATGCTGCCCCCACCGCACCCACCCGCGCCGCACCGGCTACACCGTTCAACAAATCAATCACTGCCCATCGGCGTTTCGCCTTCCGGTCTGTACCGCTGGAGGACATCAAAATTATTAAGTCGGCTCTGGGTTGCACGGTGAACGACGTCGTGATGGCCGTGTGTGCTGGAGCATTGAGGCGTTACCTGGATGGGCACGACGCTCTGCCCCATGATCCTCTCGTGGGAATGGTGCCCGTCTCGATTCGCACAGGCGATGAGGCCGACCGATGGACGAACCGCGTGTCGGCGTTGTTTTGCGCCTTGCCAACCAATGAGGCGGACCCCAGAGAACGGGTGAACCGAGTGCACGAGTCAATGGTGGCTGCTAAGGGTCAATTCGATTTGATCCCCGCCGAAATGATCTCCGACATCGCTCAGCTAGCCCCTCCCGCTCTGGCCACTCGTGCCATTCGAATGGCCAGCCGAATGCGAATAGCTGACCGCATGAACCCGCCCGTCAACGTGGTGATTTCCAATGTGCCGGGGCCTAGAGCTCCGTTGTATTTGGCGGGCGCCAAGATGAAGCACTTCTATCCGGTGTCGACGGTGACAGACGGCCAAGGCCTCAATATCACGGTGCAGAGCTATCTTGACACGCTCGATTTCGGGTTGGTGTCATGTCGCGAACTGGTGCCCGATTTATGGGATTTGGTCGACTACTGCGTCGATGAAGTCGCGGTGCTCAAACGCATTGCCACGAGCGGTAGCTGAAGTAACCGAAGGATCTGGCGTACCGTATGTCCGTGACTGAGACGACTGTGCGTGAACCACATCACGATGGCATTGCCGCGCCGTCGGTTCGGAACCGGATTTTGGAGAGTCGCGCTGTCTTTGAATTGGGAGCATTTGCTGCTGCTGCGCCATGGCTGCGATTCGTGCGCCGGGGCGACCATCATCCGGTGCTCGTGCTTCCCGGCTTTACCGCTGGTGATCAGTCAACGGTGTTGTTGCGTAGCGTGCTTGCCGCCCAAGGTTATTGGACGCACGGATGGGGCCTGGGCGTGAACATCGGCCCCACCGACCGAATACTTGACGGCATCCGAGAACGGTTGGCTGCGCTCAATAGCCGTCACGGCCGGCCGGTGAGTCTGGTGGGGTGGAGTCTTGGCGGCCTGTATGCCAGAGGGCTGGCCCGAGAGTTCCCCGACGTCGTACGTGACGTGATTACTTTGGGCAGCCCGTTTCGGATGACTGACGCCGACCGATCGTCGGTGTCGCGGCTCGTGGACCGTCTGCAGCCTCGGTTCGCAAACGATGTGATGCTCCACGGCATTGACGAGGCACTCAAGCCGCCGTTGACGATGCCCACGACAGCGATATATACCCGCACCGACGGTGTGGTGCGGTGGCATACATGTATCGACACGGTTACCAGTACTCATGAAAACATCGAAGTGCGGGGGAGTCATTCTGGTTTGGGATGGAACCCTGCTGCCGTATTCGCCGTCGTTGATCGTCTATCGCAACCCGTCGAAGACTGGCGCCCTTTCGCGGCTCCGGCGTTGCTTCGCCATTGGTACCCGCGACCGGTGTCGTTTGTCGAAGGTATATAGACAGTAAGAGGAATCCGAAAGTCTTACTTGGTCTGTATTTACCGCCTGAGCTGGGTTCTAAGGTGCCAGCCATGCACATGGTGACAAAGTGATTCAGGTCGACGGTCTTACGAAAAAGTACGGCGACAAAGTAGCGGTAGACGACTTGTCGTTTTCAGTGAAGCCCGGCATTGTGACCGGATTTCTGGGGCCGAACGGAGCGGGTAAATCGACCACGATGCGCGTCATTGTGGGCCTTGACGCTCCCACAAAAGGCAGTGCGTTGGTGAACGGAAAACGTTACGCCCAACACACTGCGCCAATGTGCGAAGTAGGTGCTTTGCTCGAAGCCAAAGCAGTACACGCCGGGCGTTCTGCACGGAACCATTTAAAATGTCTGGCGCTTACGACAGGTATCTCGACCAAGCGAGTCGATGAAGTTATCGAGCAGGTTGGATTGGCCGATGTGGCTGGCAAGCGTGCTGGTGGATTTTCGCTTGGCATGGGACAGCGACTCGGCATCGCTTCGGCTCTCCTTGGTGATCCCGCCACGGTGATCATGGACGAGCCCGTAAACGGATTGGACCCAGAAGGGATTCTGTGGGTACGTGGTCTACTCCGCAACTTGGCGAGCGAAGGTCGGACAGTATTTGTGTCGTCGCACCTGATGTCGGAAATGGCCCTCACCGCCGATCACCTCATTGTGGTGGGTAGAGGAAAGCTGATCGCCGATACCTCGGTGGCCGACTTCATTACCCAAGCATCTGGCGGTGCAGTAATTGTGCGCTCGCCCGACTCGGACCGGTTAATCGAAATCGTGACCCACGCAGAATCGGTGACAGCCGTCAAGCAACCTGATGGTCGGATTTCCTTTGTCGGTACCTCCTGTGAATTGATTGGCGATCTGGCTGCCGCCAATGGCATAACCCTCCATGAGTTGACGGCCCAGCAAGCCTCTCTCGAACAGGCATTTATGGACATGACTCGTGACTCTGTTGAGTACCACGCTTCGACCGGAGCCTCGCAATGAACAGTGCTCCTAAAGTCACCCAACTTCGAGTATTGAAGTCGGAATGGAAGAAGGCCACCACGCTGCGAAGCACCTATGTAGCTGTGGCTGTGGCCTTTCTCACCATGGCCGGCATCGGCATCATCATCAGCTGGTCTACAGCCGATGATTATGGACAAGTTCGCAACGGCCACCGGCATCGTTTCGACCCGCTCATTGACAGTTTGTCAGGCTTCCTTTTGGCCCAATTGGTGATTGGTGTCTTGGGTATTTTGCTTGTCGGCGGCGAGTACTCAACGGGCATGATTCGGGCATCGCTGAGCGCCGTGCCAAAGCGTCTGCCGATGTTGTGGGGGAAGCTCGTTGTGTTCGTGACCGTCGCGCTGGCGACCATGATCCCCGCCGTGCTTATTGCGTTCTTCGTAAGCCAAAACGTGCTTTCGTCGAAACACATTCAAACCACCTGGGACGCCCCATATGTGTCGCGGGTCGTTCTCGGGTGTGCGGTCTATCTTACGATTTTGGCGGCATTCTCGATTGGCTTGGCCACGATCATGCGCAATATCGCAGGATCGATTGCGGTGCTTGTGGGCATTATCATTGTGCTGCCTGCCATTGCCACCGGGCTGCCCGAAACGTGGGCGCTGCGAATCAACAAATACCTGCCAAGCAACGCAGGGCAAGCAATCATGAACGTGGGCAAAGACCCGTTGTTCCTGTCGCCGATGCGCGGCCTGCTGTTGTTCGCGGTGTATGCCGTGGGCATCGTTGGTGTTGGAGCCGTTGTTTTGAAACGACGCGACGCCTAGAGCGGCTGATCGAGGTCGGCGACTGGTTCCACCAGTAGGCCGGCACGTAGATATTCGAACGTTCTCACAACGAGGTCTGCGAGATTTTCTTGGGCGTCGCCTTCCACCCACGTCTCGATGGCAACGGTTAACGCAGCCACACTTGCCGCTGCGACGAGATCAGTGAATAGCGGATCTACGTTGGCACGCGCCAATCCGTCTGCCAAGCATGTTTGAAGCTTTCGCCTGTTTTGCATCTGGCGGCTCATTAGCGACTCGGAAGCCAGGATCACCTTGTTGCGCTTGAATTCGTCGCCGAGGAAATCTTTCGAGAACGTGTCGGCGATAGTGTCTACAACGCGTCGTAAAATATCGACCGATGTTGCGTTTTTGTGGTCGCCGGCCAGGAACATTTTGGTGGCTTCCAGGTCGTCTTCTACGTTCGGAAAAAGGGCATCTTCCTTAGTATTGAAGTAGCGGAAAAACGTGCGTGACGAAACGCCTGCTGTGCTGGCGATCTCGTCGATTGTCGTATTTTCAAATCCCTTCTCAAATCCAAGCTCGATGGCGGCTTGTTCGAGCGTGGCGCGTGTGCGGTCCTTTTTACGATGATGCAAGCTGGTGGGAAGGTTTTCCTCTAACACGCAGGCAGTTTGTCACTTTCCCGATGCAGCAGATGAAAGACTGCACGGATGAGTTTTTTCAGCGATGACGGGAGCGCAGGTTCGCCGCCGAACCTCTTCGATTTGCCTCGACCGGTGGCGTTTGTCTTGGGCGGCGGAGGGAGTCTCGGGGCGAGTCAAGTTGGCATGTTGCGGGCCCTCAAGGAGGCGGGTATTGCTCCCGATCTTGTGGTTGGTACGTCGGTTGGTTCGCTGAATGGGGCCCTCCTGGCTAGTGACTATGAACGGGCCGTCGAACGGCTCGACGACATGTGGCGGGGTTTGACTCGGCGCCAGGTAATGCCCGGACGCATATGGGTACTGGTGCGAAATTGGCGACGGACTCACAACAGCGTGCATTCGAATTCCGGGCTGGCTGAAATCATTGACCGCACCCTCGGGGCAGACGTCCGAATCGAGTCTTTTGCCCTTCCTTTTGCTGCAGTAGCGCTCGATATTGAGCGAGGTCTACCCGCTAGTTTCCAAGTTGGTCCGGCCCGTGAGGCATTGCTGGCCAGTGCTGCGATTCCCGGGGTGTTTCCGCCTGTGTCGGTCGATGGACGTTGGTATTACGACGGAGGAATGGTGGCCAGCTTGCCGATTGCGCAAGCGGTGGCAATGGGCGCCAGGTCGGTGGTGGCGTTGGACTGCACTGACCCCCTGGCGTCACTTGCGGTACCTCGAGGTGTGAACGAGTTAGTTGCGTATCTCACCGAGGTAGTGGCCCGTCAACAACGCAGTGACGAACTCCTCAGCTCTGTGCGCCTGCTGTACCCGCCCAACCCGACACCGCCGGGATTGAGCCCCCTGGACTTTTCCCAATCGGGCCAGTTGATCGACGGGGCATATACAGCCACTGTCAAATACCTTCGTGAAATGGAGGCGGGCTCGAGGGCCTAATGGTGCAATTCGAAGTGGCGGTGAACAGCGGCTGACAGCTCGGCGGGCTTGGCCACGATCTGCCTCGCTCCGGCCGCGTCGAGTTCTTCGAACCCGCCATAACCCCACTCAACGCCAATGCACGGCAGGCCATTTTCGCCAGCTCCATCCACGTCGTGGTGACGGTCGCCAATCATTACAGCGGCTGCTGCATGTGGGTTGCCGAGACGGCGCAGCGCTTCGCCCACCACGAGCGCCTTCGTGCCGTACACGCCATCGTGGGTATCGCCGGTGATCACCTCAAAATATTTGTCGACACCCAAGAAATCGAGAATTGCTCTCGCTGGCTCTTCGGGCTTGCTCGTAGCGAGGCCCAATACGAATCCGGCGGCATGAAGTTCGGCCACCACCTCACCGACGCCCTCGTACATGGTGGTGTTGAACATCCCGCCGTGATCGTTGTAGTACCGGCGATATGTGGCGATCACGGGCTCGATCAAGTCGGGTGGCATATGGGGAACGAGTGACGAGCGAAATGGTGGACCGAGAATCAGGCGTGCGGCATCGGCATCGATCCATGGCAGATCGTGGTCGGCGAATGCGAGCTCCAGCGAACCCAAAATACCGGGAGCCGAGTCGCTAATTGTGCCGTCAAGATCGAAAAGAACTACGTGTCGCATCGGGCAAGTGTAAAACCCGGCCGGGGTTCTTTGGCCGTCGGCAATACTTGGCACATGAATTCCACGCCAGATGACAGCTTGCTTCCCGGCGGAATGGTGCTCCGACGTATTAAGCCGAGCGATCTAGAATCGGCGTGCGAGCTCATTGCCGATCGCATGACTATTGGCGACGTTGCCGACTTGCGTTCGGTCGTGGCCACGAACCCTGAAAACGTGGTTGTGGTGGTTGATGGAGATCGTGTTGTTTCGACGCTGACGCTTCTCGATGAGATGGTGTCGGTGGGTCCGGCCAAACATCGGGTTGATATCGCTGCCGGGCAGATTGAACTGGTAGCCACCCACACATCGCACGAGAAACGGGGACTCGTGCGCGCACTCGTGGGCTGGGCTCACGATGAGTCGCTTCGCCGCGGCCACCTCATGCACGTGATGCTTGGCATTCCTCACTACTACCGTCAATTTGGCTATGAGTACACGACCAAGTTGCCCACACCTCGCGTTCTTTCACAAGTGCCACCGTATGGCAGCGGCTCGCTCGTGCGCCCTGCCACGATCGACGATGTGCTTGCCGTTGTGGCGCTAACAAAAATTCGGCAATCCACGGCCGAGGTGGTATTGGAACGGCAGCTAATCGCGTGGACGTGGGTGTGCGACGAGGCCTCTCCGGCACGCGTGTACGTGAGCGTTCGTGACGGACTCGTGGTCGGCGCGGCACGACTTCGGCTGGACGACGGCACAGTGGAGGTTGGCGAATTGTGTGGCGACGTGGAACCGATGTTGGCTTTTGCGGCCACGCTCGGCGACGACGTCGTTGTATACGACGTGCGTGATCCGGAGCAGTCGGCAGAGCTCGATTTGTGGTGTGACGAAGGCCAGGTTGAAGACTGGACCTATACGCGCATCACGGATGCTGCGCAACTTCTTGAAGCGATGCGGCCGGCGCTGACAGCGCGGTTAAACGCTTCGTCTCTGGCAGGCACATCGGGCTGCGCGAAGATTTCGTGGTACCGATCGGCAGTCGAAATGGACTTTGTGGACGGCGTCTTTGCCCAGGTGCGTACCGTGCCGTCATTCCAAGGATTTGTGGGTGCCGGAGGAAGTTACTTCCCGCCCGACGCGCTTGGGCGATTGCTCTTCGGTGTGGATTCTGTGGCGTCAATCGAGCTGCGATTCCCTGATGCAATTGTGCGTGAACAAAGAGAATTACTCGACATCATTTTCCCGAGCGTTCGCAGCGACCTCGCTACGTGGTACTTGCCTGAACCGTGAACTCAAACCGTAGGCTACGGTGATACCGAAATAGCCCCATGCTGGAGAAATGCCATGGCAATAACCATTGAGAAATTTCAGGAACAAGGCGGTCGTCTGAAAACTGACGACATCGACTTCGAAAGTTTTCGCGACAATCCGCTGCCGCCCGACGTACTCCGGGTGCTCGGTTACATGCACGACATTGAGTACCAAACGGTGTTATACGCCCGCGAAATGCTGATGCTTCCCGGCTGGAAAGACCCTCAATTCACATCGTTCATCACCTTGTGGAACTACGAGGAATATTGGCACGGCCAAGCCCTCGGTCGTGTGTTGGAGATGCATGGCTACCCAGCCCACGATTCACGGCTGACCGACATGCGTAAATTCAACAAGCGGTACCTCACGTGGAGCCCGCTGTTGTTTTGGAGCCTCGGAAAATTTGTGCGGAAATTTCCTGCAGTGCATATGACGTGGGGCGCCATCAATGAGTGGACGGCCAACGCTGCATACAACCGTTTACAGACGATTTGCGACAACCCAGTCTTGACCGAATTACTCACCCGCATTATGCGACAAGAGGGTCGCCACGCCGGCTACTACGCCAGCTATGCACGCGATTTGCTGGAAGGCGATCGCAGGGCGCAGAAAGTGACGTCGTGGTTCTTGCGACACCAGTGGGCACCTGTGGGAAATGGTGATGTGCCCAAGATCGAGACGTCATTTGCCACCGCGTATTTGTTCGGCAAAGGCGAAGGTATCGAACTCATAAACCGCGTCGAAGACCGCATCGATGCGCTGCCCGGCCTGAGTGGCCTCAACCTCGTGCGCGACGCCATCCAAGAGTCGTGTGCCCACGTGATCAAAGAAGAGGGCCGGGTGCCCTGGCCCGATCGGTAACGATCGGGTAGCAGTACATCCCGATCGGTAACGATCGGGTAGCAGTACATCCCGATCGGTAACGATCGGGTAGCAGTACATCCCGATCGGTAACGATCGGGTAGCAGTACATCCCGATCGGTAACGAT
>JBBRKR010000027.1:0-19837 GCA_038231795.1 Acidimicrobiales bacterium | reverse complement strand
TAGCAGTACATCCCGATCGGTAACGATCGGGTAGCAGTACATCCCGATCGGTAACGATCGGGTAGCAGTACATCCCGATCGGTAACGATCGGGTAGAAGGTGGCAGTGGCGAGCATCTGGATTATCCGGTCGGCGGTTCGTTCCATCTCGGCGAAGTCGTTGATGAAGGCCTGGTACGGGAGGCTTTCGACGGCGATGTGGAGCTCATACACCGGAAGTAGTCCGTCGACATCGTCGTCGGGAAAGTATTGACGGGCGAGGTCGAGCACGTGTCGACGGTCGATCGATGGGAACCAGGGAATGCAATACGCGATCCAGGCGATGTCATAGAGCGGATCGCCGGCAAGGGCGTTCCCCCAGTCGAATACGGCTGTGATCTCATTGCGTGGGCCGATGAGGTGATTGAGCAACAAGTCGCCATGGACTAACCCTCGCGTCGTCGGCAGATCTGCAACACACGTTTGCAACGCATCGCAGCCGCGACGAAACGCCGAGCTGGCTTGGGCCTGCAATGAGAGCTTGTGTCGCCACGCCACCAATCGGCTTTCGTCACGGTTGGCTGCTCCGCTCAAGTAGTCGGGCCATGTCGGGGCCGGAGCGTAGGTATCTGACGCCTGCCAGATCCCAAAACCGCTCCCCGGGAGGTTCACGTATCGCATCGCGGCGAGCACCCCGAAAAGCGCTTCGATGGCATGTGGAACCCGCAGTGGATCAAGGTCAGCGAGCTTGGTTCCATGGTGACGTTGTGAGACGATGTAGTGACAATCGAATGCTGTGCCCACCTCGATGACTTCCGGCACGGGGACTCCCGGTACCTGCCACCTAGCGGCGTACGCCTCCTTATCGAAGTCCTCGCGTTGGTGACCAATCCGGAGCACCAGCTCCCGCCCTCGAGTCGCAAATGAGTATGCGGTCGACCAAGCACCGCCTTGCATCACCGCAACATCGGTTACCGGCCCAAAGCGATCGGCAAGAAGCTGGCCGATCTGCGCGTCATTCGGAATCATCGTCCGCAATTGTACGAAGTGCCGACGCGGTTGCGCCCGAGATTTGTTGGGCGAGCTCCGCATAGGTCCAGCCAGTGCTTCGATCGCCTGGCTGAGTACGATCGGGCCATGTCAGAGCTGAAGATTCGAAAGATTGTGGCCGTGGTCGAGACAGTGCACTGGGAGATGGGAATGCCTGTCGATCCGCCGACCCGAAAGGCAGCTGTCGCCGCCGTATTAGCCAACCCATTGGCCGGCCGGTACGAAGCCGACCTCGGTGTGTTGCTTACCCTGGGCACCCAGCTCGGCGAGGTGCTCGTGCACGAAGCATTGGCGACGATTGGTCGGCCAGCCGACGAGGTGAGCGCATACGGCAAGGCCGCGATCGTGGGCATCAACGGCGAGATCGAGCATGCCGCAGCACTGATTCACCCGACCTTTGGTGCACCAATCCGGGCCGTGCTTGGCAAGGGCCCTGCCATCATTCCTTCCACCAAATTGCTCGGCGGTCCCGGCACCCGAATCGTGGCCCCGCTCACGAACTGCAGCGACATTTGGAGCTTCGCCGAGATGGATGCCATTGCCATAAGTGTCGACGATGCACCTCGGCCAGATGAGGTCGTCGTGGTACTCGCTCTGGCCGTGGGCGGCCGCCCACTTCACCGCATCACAAAGGTCATCTGATGTTCAAGGCCATGGTGATGCTGTCGCGCAGAGACGACATGAGCGCGGACGAATTCCGCCAATGGTGGCTCAATGATCATGCTCCGTTGGCGGCGCAACTTGCTGGCGTTCGGCGTATCATTTTTAACGAGGTCACTGACCCATCCGAGGTAGACGGAATATCGGAACTGTGGTTCGACAGCGAAGCCGATTTTCATGCCGCGTACGCCGAACCCCTCGGCCAAAGCGTGGCGGCAGATTCTTTGGCCCATGTGCGAACCCGCACACGATTCTTTGTCACTGAACACCCAATCGTCGACGTGGCCTGATACACAACGCGGCCACGTCGACGTGTTTTACAGAGCGTCGAGAAGGCCTCTGTAAAACGTGGGGTAGGCGTAGATCATGGTGCGCAGGTGTGTCATAGGCGTCTCGGCATGGACGGCCAGGTTGAGCATGCTCAATACGTCGCCGCCCCGAGGCCCCACCGAACTTGCGCCGATGAGCACGTCACGGTCGGCATCGATGATGAGCTTCATGAGGCCCTCGTTGCCTGATCCGTGCAGCCAACCACGGCTTGACGAGGCGCTGTTGGCAAGGCCGACCTTTACATTGATCCCTGCAGCGCGTGCCTGGGCTTCTGTGCGGCCCACGGAGCCCACTTCTGGATCAGTGAATGTGACTCGCGACATGCCTCGTGTTTGAGCAACTCGTGGATTGGGCACGGCCATAATGTTGTCGACGGCGATCGCTGCTTCGTACACCGCCATATGGGTGAAGGCACCAAGGCCAGCGATGTCACCGACAGCCCAGATACCCGAGATTGGTGTGCCATCGGCCGCCAGCACGCGCATTCGGTCGTCGACGGTAAAGACCGGTCGCGCGGTTTCATCGAGGCCAACAGTGCCCAGTCCGATATTGCGCAAATTGGGCGTGCGTCCGGCAGCCACGAGCATTTCGGCAGCCTCTACAACCTGACCATCAGCGAGCGTAATTTTCACGGACCCGTTGGCCATGCGCTCGACATTGGAAGCAGCTTGCCCCGTGATGATGGTGACGCCTTCGCCTCTGAGGACCTCGGTGATCAGCGTGCTCGACTCTGGTTCTTCGGGGGCCAAAATACGGTCGAACGCTTCGATGACAGTGACCTTGGCGCCGAAACGGGAAAACGCTTGGGCAAGCTCGAGACCTATTGCACCCCCGCCCATGACGGCTAAAGATTCTGGCACTTCGCGGATCTTGAACACTTCGCGATTGGTCCATGGTTTGGCGTCGGCAAGGCCCGGTACCGGGGGCAAAGCGGGGCTGGTACCAGTGGCGATGATGATGCCTTTGCGGGCGATGTACACATCGCCGTTTGCGATGACTCGATTGGGGCCATCGATTGCGCCAGATCCACGGACAAAGGTTCCGCCCTTGCCCACGAAGCGGTTCACGGCCACCGTGTCGTCCCAATTGTCAGTTGCTTCGTCGCGTATGCGGTCGGCAACGATGCTGTAATTGGGCGTCACAACAGCGGTGCCGGCCATGTCGTTGACTCGGCGTGCTTCTTGCAGCAAATCTGCAGCGCGAATAATCATCTTCGACGGAATGCACCCGTAGTACGGGCACTCACCGCCGACGAGATGTTTTTCTATGCCCACCACCTGCAGGCCAGCCTGTGCGAGGAGTCCAGCAGCATCTTCTCCGCCGGGGCCCATTCCAATAACGATGACATCAACTTCGTAGGTTTCCATGACGGTGCAGTCTGACAATGAATCGTTCCGTTACACCTTTCCGGGAAAGTTTTGCAGACCGTGTAACGAATTGGGTGGTTGAAAGACTTCACCACATGCGTTCCAACGAATTGACGAATCTCCTCGTGGTTTTGACGGTCAGTTTCGCTGCTCCGCTCGCCCACAATCTGGTGCGCCGGACCAAGGTGCCACAGATCATTGTGGAAATTTTACTGGGCCTGGCCATCGGTCCCCAGGCGTTGCATTGGGTGAAAGCCGATTCGACTGTCGACGTTGTGGCCATGTTGGGACTGAGTCTGTTGTTGTACCTCGCTGGCAGCGAAGTAGACATTCGCCAACTCGCCGGACCACTTGGTAAAAAAGCTATGACGGCGTTCGGTGCTTCGTTGGTGCTTGCCATCGGTTGTGGCTACGGCCTCAGTGGTCTTGGTATTGTCCCCAATCCGTTGCTGCTAGCCGTCATTCTCACGGCTACCTCCTTGGGCATCGTGGTTCCCGTGTTGCGTGACAGCGTGGGAACGCAATCGTCCATTGGCCAGTTCGTTCTTGCAGGAGCAGCGGTAGGAGATGCGGTGGCGATCATTCTGTTGAGTCTCCTGTTCTCCCGGGACAGCTCGGCGCCCGGGCCGCGATTGGCCTTGGTCGTTGGTTTTGTTGCCATCGTGGGCGGCGTTGCATGGCTGGGTTCCCGGAGGTCTCAGTCGATGGCGATAGCACGCGTGCTTGGCAAATTGCAGGACACCAACGCGCAAATTCGCGTGCGAGGCACGATGGTTATCGTGATCGGATTTGGAGTACTGGCCGACCGGTTCGGGCTCGAAACAATTCTTGGATCGTTCATCGCCGGCGTCATGGTCAGTGCGCTTGATAGCGAGGCAGAAGTTTCTCATCCGTTGCTGAGGGTCAAACTCGACGCGGTGGCGTTTGGATTTTTGGTGCCGGTCTTCTTTGTCACATCGGGGATCAAATTCGATATCAGGTCGTTGATTTCCCAACCCAGCAATTTGGCGAAGGTTCCCATCTTTTTGGTAGCGCTGCTTATCGTTCGTGGGTTGCCGGCGCTGGCCTACCGCTCCCAATTTGGGTGGCGGGGAGCGTGCGCAGCAGGGTTCTTTCTGGCCACGTCGTTGCCATTCATCGTGGCCGCCGCCGCAATTGGCGTTTCACTCGGCGCGTTGACATCAGCTGTCGCTGCTGCATTGGTGGGTGCTGGCTTGTTGTCGGCGGTGATCTTTCCAATCATTGGCGCCTCGCTAGTTGCCGGCAACCCGAAAGTGCCAGCCGCTCATGAGTAGCGTTGTGAGGTGTTCACCGAATCGGAGCGTTCAACGACGCCCAGCGAGGCGGAGCTTGTCGATTCACTTCGCAGAGGCGACGAAGCAACCTTTCGGACTGTCGTGAATAAATACCATTCTGGGCTTGTGCGAGTAGCGCGCGGCTACGTACCTTCGACGGCCGTTGCCGAAGAAGTTGTACAAGACACGTGGCTGGCCGTCATCAAGGGTTTGGATTCATTTGAAGGACGCAGCTCGTTCAAATCGTGGCTATTTCGAATCCTTATCAACAAGGCGCAGACGCGAGGTGCTCGTGAAGCACGATCGGTGCCGGTGGATTTCTCGCTCGGCGTCGACGACTATTCAACAGAGCTGACGCACCACAGTTCGGGCAATAGAAATGTTCGATTCCATTGGCGCATTCATCCAAACGCGTGGAGCGAACTACCTGAGGCGCTCTTCGATGAACAAGAAACACGAACCAAAGTGGAGCAATCGATTGAGGACCTCCCAGCGGCACAACGACTCGTGATCACGATGCGCGGCCTTGAAGGACTAGAGCCAGCAGAGGTTTGCGACCTGCTCGGAATTTCCGAAGCCAATCAGCGAGTCCTCTTACATCGAGCCAGGACCCAAGTTCGTGCCAAATTAGATTCTCATTTCTTGACTTCGGTCCTGGCGTAGAAGGAGGCAACCGTGCTCACTCGAATGAACTGCAAGCAATTTGCCGAACTCATTTCTGAATACATCGAGATGCGTATGCCGAAGCGGCAAACGCGGTCCTGTGACCGGCACCTCAAGGTCTGTATCGATTGCGCGAATTATCTGGACCAAATGCGGCGGACCATCGAACTGACCGGCCGGCTCTCGGAACACGACATTCCAGCTGAAGCGTTAGACGAATTGCTCGCCATGTTTCGAGTAGCGCTCGTGCCTGACGACTCGGAGAGTTAAGTACTCGTTATCCCCGAGAGCAGCGCATGATGATGTCCGCTACTAAGCCTGTCCAACCTGTTTGATGGCTGGCCCCAAGCCCAGCGCCGGTATCCCCATGGAAGTACTCGTTGAAGAGCACATTGTCATGCCAATCGGGATGGGTTTGCATTCGGTGGTTGTTGCCGAAGCACGGACGATTGTTTTGTGCGTCGTTGCGGAAAAGGTCGACGAGGCGGTCGGCGAGAAAATCGGCGGTGGCGGAGAGCGTCAAAAAGTTGCCAGAACCGGTTGGGCATTCCACAGTGAAATCGTCACCGAAAAATCGGGCATAGCGACGCAGCGCTTCGATGATGAGGTAGTTGAGGGGGAACCAAATTGGCCCTCGCCAATTGGAATTTCCGCCGAACAGACCGCTCTGTGATTCGCCTGGCTCATAGCCGACTGCGAAACGCATATCGCCAAGCTTGAGTTCAAACGCGTTCTCTCGATGAATTGCTGACAGTGATCGCAACCCGTAGTCCGAGAGAAACTCGTTAGGGTCGAGAACAGTCTTGAGAACGTTGCGGAGTTGTTCTGGTGAAGTGATCGACAGCAACTGACCAGTGCCATCTCCTCGGGCGTGCGTGTGGCTGGCATGTTGGGCTAATTGGGGCTTGTACTCCAAGAACCAATTGAGGTGAGATGCGAATTTCGGCAAGCTCGCCAGCGTGTCGGCGCCCAATGTGGTGATCGCTACAATCGGCAAAATGCCAACCATGGATCGCACAGATACAGGGATTCGGTCCCCGCTATCAAGCTGGATCACGTCGTAGTAAAAGTTGTCGTTTTCATTCCACAGACCACGTGAATGCATGGCGTTGGCCACATAGTTGAAGTGCTCGAAGAATTTCGTGGCGATGTCTTCGTAGGTCTCGTCGTGTTGGGCTAACACCAAGCTGATCTCCAGCAAATCCAGGCAGTACATGGCCATCCAGGCTGTGCCGTCAGATTGCTCAAGGCGCCCATTCACCGGAAGTTTTGCCGAACGGTCAATGGGGCCAATGTTGTCGAGCCCCAAAAAGCCACCTTCGAACACGTTGTTGCCATCTGCATCTTTTCTGTTGACCCACCATGTGAAGTTGATCAGCATTTTGTGCATGATTCGTTCTAGAAATTCGAAGTCTGTGCTGCCATCGACGGTGAACACTTGCAGTGCTGCCCACGCGTGAACCGGCGGGTTGACGTCGCCGAAAGCCCATTCATAGGCCGGCAGTTGGCCGTTGGGATGCATGTACCATTCGCGGCACAACAGCAGCAGTTGGTCCTTGGCGAATTTAGCGTCGACGTGTGCAAGTGACACGCAGTGAAACGCCAAATCCCACGCTGCGTACCACGGGTACTCCCACACGTCGGGCATGGAAATGATGTCGGCGTTGTTGAGATGTTGCCACGAGCTATTTCGACCCGTGCGTCGGCTGGCGGGAGGAGTGGGCCCGGCCGGGTCACCGTCGATCCATGTCTCTACGTCAATATGAAACCACTGCTTCGACCACAACATGCCGGCGAATGCTTGGCGCATGATCATGGCATCTTCTGGTGAAGTGCCAGCTGGCGTGATGGCCCCGTAGTAGGCGTCTGCCTCGGCGCGACGTTTGGCCATTGTGGTTTGAAGTGACGGATCCGCCACGTTGCCTTGGGGGCTCAGACGCAGCTGTACAACGTGAGTGGCGCCGCTGGCGATCGTGATGTGGTGATGCAGTGATCCTTTGGTGCCCGATCCATCGCGAATAACCGAGTCGGTGCCGTGCACGATGTGGTCGTTGATCCCATCCTTGGGTGCATTGGTGCGCGGTTCGGCACCCCAAAGGCGTTGGTAGTTTGACTCGTTTTCACACACGAGCGGAATCGCGTTGGCGTCAGCACTGGCCAGAGTCACGGTGCCGAGCACGTCGTGCGTGGCCACAAGAGTGCTGCCGTTGGCAACGATTGATGGCTTGTCTTGATTTGGATAACCCCACGACCACGTGTTGCGAAACCATACGGTTGGTAGCACGTCGATGGTGGCCACTTCGGGCCCTGCGTTACGGATATGCATCTCGATGCAGTAGTCGTTGACGTCGGCTTTTGCATAGTTGACGGTTATGTCAAAGTACCGGTCGTCGTCGAAAATGCCGGTGTCGACAAGTTCGTATTCTCCCTCTGATTTTGACCTGTACTTGTTGGTGTTGACGAGGTCGTCGTAGGGAAACGCTCGGTGCGGATACATATATCGCCATTGCATCCACGAGTGGGTGGGCGTTGAGTCGAGGTACCACCAATACTCTTTGGCGTCTTCGCCGTGATTTCCTTCATTTCCATTCAAACCGAAGATTCGCTCTTTAAGGATTGGGTCCTGCCCATTCCAGAATGCGAACGCAAAGCAAAGCAGTTGTTGGTCGTCGCACAGCGCACCGAGGCCATCTTCGCTCCACCGGAATGCTCGGCTGCGGGCGTGGTCGTGGGGGAAATAGTCCCATGCTTCGCCGTGTTCGCTGTAGTCCTCACGGACGGTTCCCCAGGCTCGTTCTGCCACATATGGTCCCCACTTTTTCCACGGATTGCTGGTGCCGCTGCCGGGCTGGTTTACCCGATGATGTTCTGCCGTGGTTCTCGTTGGCGGCGTGGGCTTCATTTGCGTGGTCCTTTGTGCTGAGCGGCGAGTCGTTGTCCTGTGCGATAGAAGTCAACCAGGTGATCGATTGATTCGATGGCGTCAAATGTCAGGCTGGCTCCGAACGGCTGGTTCCAAAACGGATCGGTTCCAATGAGCGGAGTTGCGTGCCACGGACCAACATAGGCGTAGGGCACTGGTATGGAGTCGTCGCCGGGCGATGCACCGAAGTTGACCTCGTCGAGATCTGTGCTCATGTCGAAGTGCTCTGGCCAAAGTTGGATAGCCGAGTAGCCGTCGGATTGATCGGAGCTCAGTTCACGCAGCGCTAATTCGGCGAAGGTGTTCCAGTTGACCAACGCCAGGAATCCGTCGACGGAAATATCGATTGGCGAATCCAGATCAAGTGTGGTGGTAGGCAGGAATACTCGGGTTGGAGCACCCGCGTTGATCATCAGAAATGATGCCGCGCTGCGCACAGTAGACACCGGTGTTGACTGTGATTCGCCTGCTCCATTTGTGTCGAAAAGCTCGATAGCCGATTCTCGTAACCGGACACCCACGATGCGTTCGGAGGAACCAAACGGTGGGGTAGCGATACCATCCAGTGTTGGTCGAAGGCCGATACGACCAGACGTGCGGTGGCGTGCCGCGCTCAGCACATGCTCTGCCATGTGGTGGGTGGCCTGGCGGCTGGTGGTGTATGACGGGGGAAGGGTGATGCGTGACGGTTGGTACGACATGTGTGCTCCAGTTCAAGCGGTGAGCGTGTGGCGCAGGTGGTCTGCGACTCGTAAGGCGTTGGCGATGATGGTGAGAGTGGGATTGACGGCGGAACTCGAAACGAAGAAGCTGGCGTCCACCACATAGAGGTTGTCGAGGTCGTGAGCCTTGCAATTCACGTCGAGCACCGAAGTGTTTGGATCGTCACCAAAGCGGAGCGTGCCGTTTTGGTGGGCGACACCGTTGATGCCCAGTTTCCCACCCAGATAGTGCGGCTTCTCGACGACTTCCTTTTGGCATTGCATGGATTCGAGCAAGCCTTTGAATTTTGCGATGAGCCTTTGGTGCGCTTCCAGATTTGTGGGCGTGTAGGTGAGAGTTATCTCGCCGCTTTCGCTCACTGTGACGCGATTGTTGGGAAGGGGAAGGTCTTCCGTCGTGAGCCAAAAGTCGAGCGAGTGTTCGGCGAGCGCGGCGGGATCAGCAGCATGGGGATCGTCGAGCGTGATGGTGAACGGATCGCTTCGCCCCAACAGTTGCATGGCTCCTAATGGATATGGCCATTCGCCATCGCCGTAGTAGTAGTCGTTGATGCCGAGCGTCTTTTGGAACTTGGTGGGGTTGGTAGTTTTCGAAAATGCGATGAGAGACGAATTGTTGTGAAGCATCAAATTTCGACCCACTTGATCAGATGAGTTCGCCAATCCGTGTGGATGTTGGTCGCTCGCCGATTGCAGAAGAAGCACTGCCGAATTGACGGCTCCTGCGCTGAGCACAATCGTCGTTGCCGTAATTGTCACGAGGTCGCCGCCGACTTCCACCGAGACGCTGGTGGCGATTCGGCCGCTGCTATCGGTGTTGATTTTTCGGACAAGGGCATTGGTCAACAGTTCGACGTTTTCGAACTGCAGGGCGGGAATGATGCACGTCACATGGGCGTCAGCTTTTGCCTGCACTAGGCATGGAAAACCGTCGCACGTTTCGCAACGAACGCATCGGCTCTCGTGGGGGCGATCTTCGTCAATCATGATGCCCATGGGGAGCGGAAACGGGTGGAGGCCGGCGGTAGTGAGGTCGGCTCTGAGTTGCTCGATACGCGGCTCGTCGGAAACAGCGGGGTACGGATAGGCCGACTCGCTTGGTGGGTCGAGTGGGTCGATGCCTCGTTCGCCGTGCACGTGGTAGAGGATTTCGGCTTGGGTGTAATACGGCTCGAGTTGGCCATAGGAAATTGGCCATGCTGGCGACACGCCGTCGACGTGATGAATTTCGCCGAAGTCGTTTTCACGCATCCGGAACAACACGGCGCCGTAGAACTTGGTGTTGCCTCCCACGTAGTAGTGCTGCTTTGGCGTAAACGATTTCCCGCTCGTGCCGTCCATCCATTTTCCGCTATTGCGGTAGCGCTGTTTGCCCCATATTTCGACGGAGTCCCAATTCTGTTTTTCGCGGGGAAGAAAGTCGCCTCGCTCGAGTATCAGGATTCGTTTTCCGGTATCGGCCAATGAGTGGGCGAGGGTGGCCCCGCCAGCTCCCGAGCCAATGATGATGACGTCGTAGTGGTCATGAGTGGGTGCCATTAGAAGATCGCCAGGGGTGCGGTCCATGCGCCGGTAGCGCCTCGGAGTTTGGGGTGCGACATCACAAACATGAATTCTCGTTTCGGTAGCTTCACAAGGTCGCGAAGGCGAAGGTTTTCCATTATCACTACACCGAAGTGTGTGTTGAGCTGCTGGGGAACAATGAACGGAAGATTGGGATTTTCGGCGGGAACAGGCCCGAAACTCCACGTGTCGCACCCCGTTATTGCCACCCGTCGGCGGGTGAGCCAATGGATCATGGCCGTGCCTGGCCCCGGCTCGCCCTGAATGTACGAGGTCGGATTGTCGTCCCACATCTGACCCCATCCGGTATGAAACAACACGGCATCGCCAGGCTGTATGGTCGTGCCCGACGCCGCCAGGGCGTCTTCTGCGTCCTCGGGGGAAATCACATAGCCTGGCTCCAGATGTGTCACTCCACGTGCGCCAGCAATATCTAACAAAACACCTCGCGTCACCACCTGGGGTAGTGTTTCAGCTCCCAGTCGGCTCGTCCCGGTGTCAGTCAGAATGTGGCTCAAATGTTGACCGTTGTAGCAACGGTCGCCTTGTTGTAGGTGATTGAGACAATCCACATGGGTGCCCATTTGCGTCGTGGCTTCGAATCGCTCCGCCACCCAATGCACAGCGTTGTCACCGATGCCGCCCTCTGGCGCTGATTCATGCATCCATTGCTTGAAGGTGCGCCCAGGGAACGCTGGTGAGTATTCGTCGAGCACGTGAGCCAGGTCGACTACGACGCCCTCCGTAACAAGTTTGGCGGCTTGCACAATGGCGAACGGTGAAATCTCGTTTAGGGCGCCAATCGAATCGTGAACTCCGTAGCGACTTGGCCACCAATACATTGAGTCTTTGGATTTGATAACCATTTCTTGCTCGACCGTTTATTCTGAGGACCAAGTGGTACGGAAATCGGCAAACAGCGTGAGGCCTCCGTCGACGAAGATTGTTTGGCCGGTGATGTACCCCGCATCGTCGCTCAGCAGAAACGATGTGATGGCTGCCATTTCCTCTGCGGTGCCAGCCCGCCCCATGGGGATGTGTGACACCACCATCGCTGCCTTTTCTGGGTCATCGACCCATGCCCGGTTGATGGGAGTAATTGTTGCTCCTGGAGCGATAGCGTTCACTCGAATTTTGCGGCCGGCGTACTCCAATGCCAATGATCGTGTGAGGTTTTGCATGCCGCCCTTGCTCACCGAATAGCCCAAGAATCGAGGTTTGGGGATCTCTTGATGAACGCTCGAAACGTTGACGATGGCTCCTGCCTTGTCGGTGGCTAACCAGTGTTGCAAGGCACTTTTGGCGCACAGAAAACTGCCTCGCAAATTGACATCAAGCACTTTGTCGAAGTCTTCGACCATGAGCTTGTCAGTGTCGGCCGAAATCTGGATGCCAGCGTTGTTGATGAGGAAATCGATACCGCCAAAGTGATCGATTGTTTCGGCAAACATGCGCTCCACTTGATCGGCCTTTGACACGTCGGCGCTGACGAGAAACGGTTCGTGGCCATGGTCACGGATGGCGTTGGTGCACGAGTCGACGCTCGAGTCGATCGCTTCCTTGGTTTGGGTTGCACCGTCTGGCCGGCCCACATAGTTGATGGCGACGCTGACGCCTTCTTGAGCAAGTCGGATGGCGATCGCCTGACCTATTCCCGATCCGCCGCCCGTCACGATTGCTGTCTTGCCGTGTAACCCGTTCACTATTTCCTCCAGCAGATAGTTGTTGCCATTGCAGTCCTGCGAAGGGCTGCGGCGTTACAACAAACACTGAGAAATGTGCCGGGTGCTTGGCGGGTTAGCGACCCGGGTTCGGTGATAGGTGGTCGAACCGGCCCGAAGGGCGACACTTTCCGTAGGCCTTGAGGACGGGTGCCAATTCCGCCGGGCTAGCCCCATGCAAAATCACGCTGTCGGCACCAAGATCGAACTGCCCTAAAATTTTGGATGTGCATTGTTCGGGCGTGCCAGTTGCTGCTGCGGCGAGCCATTCATCGGGAAGCAACGTGGCCACGTGTTCGAGGTCGGCGGTAGTGGCCTTAGCGTCCAATGCGCCTGGGAATTTCGCCACCAACGGATCGGCGCGAAAGCGGGCCAGCACGGCAGGGTCCCACTGGTTGGTGGTGACCATGAGGTCGCCGTAACCCTGAAGGTATGTGGCGAGGCGGCCTACTGTCTTCTTGAGTCGGACGTCTTCTGGCAAATGGTCACCAACGGTGGCAAAACATGACCACACGCGAACCGATGCTGGATCCCGCCCGGCTCGTTCGGCAGAATCCTTGACGTTTTTCACGCATCGTTGCAACGTCTCGTCACCGAAAAATGTGTGCAGAATCACACCATCAAAGACGCGGCCAGCGAGCTCCAAGCTGTTCGGCCCGAAGGCACTGATCACGATCGGGATGTCTTCGTTGAACGCGGTATCTAAGGCGAGAACTGGGTATTTTCCAATCGGTCCGTCGTGACCAAAAATGACCTCTCCCTTCCATAGACGGCGAGCCACATTGGCGAAATCTTCCAACTGGGCCGACGTGATAGGGGGCAGGCCATATGCATCAAACATTGGCTTGATGCCACGACCGAGCCCGAGGGCGAATCGGCCGTCTGTGAGTCTGTGCATCGTGGTGGCGTGGCTGGCGGTAACGAGCGGGTGCTTAGTGTTGTGGTTAGTCACGCCGGTAGCGATGCCAATGGTTTCACTCACTGCGCCGACAGCACCCGAAAGTGTCAACGCTTCCTTGATATTGAACCGTTCGGAGATGAACGCAGATCCAATGCCAAGAGTCTCGGCGTCGCGCACCTCGTCGATCAGGTCGCGAGGGCTCTTTGGCGCCCCAGCCAACGTGTAAAAACCGAGTTCGTTCCAACGATTTGTAGCGATGGCCGAGTATGTCACAGCTCGATCGGGGGGTGGCGGTTGGAGCTGTGTTTAAGTGTCGGGATGAGTGAAACTGCAGCCAACCTTGTCGTCATCGAACATATGGGGCGGGTGGCGACAATTACGTTGAATCGGCCAGAGGCGCTTAACTCGTTTAACGAAGGTTTGTACGACGCAGCGACCGATGCGCTCATCGAGTTGGGAGCGAACCGCACCACAGCGGTGGTGGTCGTGACGGGTACCGGGCGTGCGTTTTCGTCGGGCGCCGATCTCCTGGAAATGGCGGGGCGAATCTCAGGCAATTTCGTGGCTGGCCGACATGGATTTCCCGGATTTATCGACGTATTGGCCGCGTTTCCCAAGCCCCTGATTTGTGCCGTCAACGGGTTGGCAGTGGGTATCGGGGCCACGATGTTGGGGTTTGCCGAATTGGTGGTGATGTCGAGCGAAGCACGGTTGCGGTTCCCCTTCACATCACTTGGCGTGGTGCCAGAAGCGGCGAGCAGCTTCATTTTCCCTCGACTGGTCGGGCATCAGAACGCAGCGTGGATGTTGATGAGTTCGGAGTGGATTTCGGCGTCCGAAGCGCTTCGGATGGGGGTGGCGTTCCGGGTATGTGAGCCCGATGATGTGATGCCGACTGCGTTGACGTTGGCGTCGGCGTTCGCCTCGAAGCCAATCAGTTCATTGATAGCGTCCAAAGCAACAATCGTTGCTTCTCGACACGCGCCGATACAGGAGGCACGAGAGCGTGAAAACGCCGGATTCGTTCAGCTGATGGGTAAGCCGGCCAACATCGAAGCGCTCGCCGCATTCGCTGACCGCAGGCCTCCTGATTTCGCTCGCCTCGACGACTGATTCCTCAGCTCGCGGCGCTGAGCGCCCAGCCAGTCGACGGCGATCCAGATGCCTTTGCCGCCCCTGGGAATGGCCATAGCGGGCCGTACAACAGGGCGTCGCTGTCTCGGGACTCGGCGAGAAGTTGGTCGCGCCACGCTTGGGCCACGGGCGGGTTGTTGTCGAGGCCCTCACGAGCGCCGAGAGCGACATTCAATGGATGCACGATGAGATGGCCGATCATGACCATTGCCGCCGAGCTGGTGTTGGTGGGATCGCTGATTCGCACTATGCAATGACCTTCAGCGTGTCCGCCCGTGAACTCTAGAGATACACCAGGGGCAAGGTCGAGGTTGCCGATCGCGTCCACAAAGCCTCCCGAAATGAGTTCGTTCAATGCGGCCAATCCACTTGGCGAACGATCGTCGAGCGGGTCGCGCGTGCACAGAAATTCCAATTCTGACGGGTGGATCAAGATTCGCGCATTCGTGAAAAATGGAGTCCACGCCCCGGTTAGCTCGTGTACAGCGCCGACCATTCCAATACCATCGAGGTGACTCATCACCACATGGGTGACCGACTCGACTGGCACCTCGTGCGCCACCAAAAGCGCCTCGATTCGTTGCTGATGAGTCACTGCATCCGGCCCTGTTCGCAAGAGCAAATCAGCCGCGCCGACGGGGTCGACCACGATGCGAAACTCGCCAGAATCAATGATCGTGACTGTCGCGCCGACGAGCACATTCTGGTCTCCACTATCCAACGATTGTGTGCACCACGATCCCCATGGTTGGCACGCCGCAACCTCTTCGGTCGACATCGACACACTGGCACTGGGTATACCCACAGAATCGATATACGCCCATCTGCGAACGGTGACAGGGCCGAACGTCCAACTATTCATATGATGACCATATCGCTCGTACTATCGCGCCCGCTAGCGGATTACGTCAGGCACTCGGCCGATTCCCCCACGAAAGGTGAGCATGTCGGTAAAGGTCCGTTCCGTATGGCGGCTGCGCCACAACAGCATTTCCTGCGCCATTGGTAGTACCTGTGCGGGATCGCTGACCAACGTGCGCCACGTGGGATCAACCACTAGGTCGAAGCACATCCATGATCCGTCGCCGAATTGCACGTAGCTCAAATCGTCTCGTCGTAATACGGTGAGGTGCCGGCTTTCTAGGTCACGGTCCCATGGCCATTTGGCATCTTCGATGCCGATGCGTCGGTAGCGCCAATCGAATTCCCAGTGTGCCGCGGTGCGCCACCATGGCGGCGCTTCGCCGAGTAAAAACGGCGTCAGCGGCATGCCGTCACACTGCACTGGAACCGGCTGGCTAAGTAGGTCACACAGCGTCGGGAAGATGTCGATGTTCTCGGTGTATGAGGTGACAACCGAGCCATGTGCAGCCGTGTGAGATGGACTGCGCACAATCCCGGGAATGAAGTAGCTCTCCTCAAACCAACCCAGCTTTTGCATCACGCCATGATCGCCCAATTGTTCGCCGTGGTCGGCGGTGAGCACGATCACCGTATTGTGCCAGAGCCCCTGATCCATAAGGCTTTGCCACAAACGGCCGAGTTGAAAATCGACCTCGGCGACCATGCCAAAATACTGTGTTTGCAGGTGCCGCATGGCAGTCTCATCGGAGGGCGCGGCCCGGTGCTTGTGATCCAAATATTCCTGATGCAACGGGTGTGGCGAAGCCATCGGAGCTAGCGGGGTTGGCATGGCGGCAGTATCGAACAGCGTGGCGAATTCGCCGGCTGCGACATATGGTGGATGTGGTCGCAAGTAGCTGAGGTGGGCGAACCATGGCTTGCTTTGGCGCTCAATCCACGATATTGCCTCGTCAGTCAAAAAGGCGGTGGAGCTGTGCGACGCCGGACGCTCGTTTTCGGTCGTCAACGCGGTGCCGAAGTTGGTCAGCGAACCCTCGCCGACCGTGCCGTAACCGAGTGCCGCCAACCACGCGGGAAATACCGTCGAATCGTCAGAGAGGTCGAGAGCGCACTCGAACCCAGGCAGTACACCGGTGTAGGTCGATAGCCGAGGATCATCGGGGCTTGTCGCATCGCGAGGGTCGATCGATTGATCGGTGTAGCCAAACATGGTCGGGGAGTAACCGGCTCGTTGGGCCATCAACGCCACATTGTCGTGGCGACGGTCAAGCGGGGATCCGTTCGACACAACGCGATGGTTCATTTGGTACATGCCCGTGTACAACGACGCCCGCCCCGGTCCGCACGGTGCGGCCTGAGAATAGTGACGCGCCAGCCGCACCCCGCTCGCAGCCAAGAAGTCGATGTTTGGCGTCGACACGATGGGATGCCCAGCACCAGAGAGACAATCGCCACGGAACTGGTCGACGGTGATGAACACCACGTTGGGTCGCGACGAATCAGCGTAGGGAGTGGGTTGGTCCATGAATCTCACGTTACCCAACCGTCGCTCGAATGGGCACGGTGATTCAAACGCGTGGGAGTATCAGAAAATGCAGACCAAAGCTTCGACAACAATCGAGCATGACAACGCCGGGATTGAGCACGAGTTGCTGGAGGCGCAGTTGCCCTGCCTTTTGGCTTCGTTGGCGTACCTCACCGGCGACCTGACACTGTTGCGTGACGACCTCAAGGCTGACCCGCTGCTGGCCAACGAGGAACAAGGGGGCCTCACTGCCGAGCAACAGGCGGATATCCGTTCCCTGGCACTTGACTCTCTTGTCAAGTTTCGTGATGGGGGCAACGTGCAGGCGCCAACTCCGGCACCGGACGTGATCCATCGCATCATGGAACACGCCGTCGGGCAACCAGTTGCCCTCGAATACCTTGGCCTCATGAAGGAAGAGCTTTCAGTAACGGGCCTCGACCTTCGGGCGCCGACGTGGACGAAAGATGAGCTAGCCCCACAGCGTGACTTCACGGTGGCGATTATCGGGGCAGGCATGTCGGGATTGGTGGCCGCGCATCGGTTGCACCAAGCTGGTGTGCCGTTTGTGATCCTTGAAAAGAATCACGACGTGGGTGGAACGTGGCTTGAAAATACGTATCCCGGCTGTCGAGTCGACGTGCCAAATCACGTGTACAGCTACTCATTTGCGCAGCGTGCCGATTGGCCGTTGCACTTCTCAACGCAAGACGTGTTGCTCGACTATTTCCAACGATGCGCCACCGAATTCGGCCTGCGCGACTACATCAGATTTAACACCAGCGTCGTGAACGCCACATGGGAGGAATCCACTGCTACGTGGGCGATTGACATTGAAGATCACAACGGCCCGGCAAAGCTGACCGCCCATGCTTTGGTGAGCGCAGTTGGCCAATTGAATCGACCGAACATCCCCGCCATTTCGGGTCAAGAACGTTTCAGTGGCCCGTCGTTTCACTCTGCTCGGTGGCGTCACGATGTAGACCTCACGGGCAAGCGAGTGGCCGTGATTGGCACGGGAGCCAGTGCGTTGCAATTCGTACCTGTGATCGCAGCCGACGTGGCTCATCTCGACCTTTTCCAACGCACCCCCAACTGGATGTTTCCCGTTCCGCACTATCACGAGCAAGTGCCAGCTGGGTTGCAATGGCTGTTTGGGCATGTGCCGAGCTACGCCCAGTGGTACCGATTCTGGCTCTTTTGGCGAGGAGCGGAGGGCATTCTTCCGGCCTGTGCAGTAGATCCTGAGTGGCCTAATTTGTCGCAATCGGTGAGTCAACTCAACAAAGATCTCCGAGACCTCTTGGCCACGTATCTCGAGGTGATGTATGGCGATCGGCCTGATCTCATCGAGAAATGTGTGCCCCAATATCCGCCAGCATCCAAGCGCATTGTGCTTGACAACGGCTCTTGGCCGCTCACCCTTATGCGTGACAACGTGGATGTGATCGTGGAAGGTATTTCCCACATCACCGAGACCGCGGTGGTGACTAGCAACGGCGTCGAACATCCCGTTGACGTGATTATTTATGCCACTGGATTTACTCCGTCAAAGTTTCTGACACCAATGACTATGACGGGGCGCAATGGCATCGATCTACATCAACAATGGGATGGAGATGCCAGAGCATATTTAGGTATGACTTTTCCCAATTTCCCCAACTTTTTCTGCCTGTACGGACCCAATACCAACATCGTCGTGAATGGCAGCATCGTGTATTTTTCGGAGTGTGAAGTGCACTATGTGGTGGATGCCATCAAGACGTTGTTGACCACCAATTCCGGTTCGCTCGAAGTGCTTAGCGACGTGCACGATGAGTTCAATGTGATTGTGGACGCTGCCAACCAACGCATGGCGTGGGGCGTGGCCACCGTGAATACGTGGTACCAAAATGAGCACGGCCGGGTGGCCCAGAATTGGCCGTTTAGCTTGCTTGAATTTTGGCAACGCACGCGAGCCGTCAATGTCGACGACTATTACTTTGAGCCTCTAGGAACGACAGTTTGAAACTCATCCCGCTGACTGATTCTGTGCTCCAATTTTGGGGAGCAAGCGATATCGTTGTGAAGCCCACCGGAGTCACCCCACGACGGCTCCCGGCATGGACGGCCGCCCAGATTCCCGATGTGTTCACCAACAGCATGGTTGGCATGGCGAGCGGCGTGCGGCTGGCGTTCCGCACTGATTCGCCAGTGATCGATATTTCGGTGTCGTGCTCCGCCCATCGAATGCACAACGAGACCAAACCCACCATCGGTTTTGATTTGGCGATCGATGGCGAAATCGTGGCGGGCGCATGCGACGAACATGCGTTGATTTTTGTACTTGGCCCTGGCCCCAATGATGTTGCCATCGAAGCTGGAACATCCTCGAAATTGTCATTCGATGGACTGCCGGCAACAGACAAACTTGTTGAAATCTGGTTGCCGGCCCGAGCCAACGTGATCGTCGAATCAGTATCGATTCATGACGATGCCACTGCCAGTATCGCCACCCACGGCGGCACGAAATGGGTGCATTACGGAAGCTCAATCAGCCACTGCCTGGAGGCCGAGCGACCAAGCGATGTGTGGCCAGCGGTAGCGGCCAGGAAGACGGGCGCCAATCTCACCAACCTCGGGTTGGCGGGCTGTTGCCATCTTGATCAGTTTGTAGCGCGCACGATTCGCGACATGGCTCCCGATGTGATCACGCTCAAGCTGGGCATAAATATTATCAACGCATTGTCGATGTCGGAACGGGCCTTTATTCCCGCCGTGCACGGATTTTTGGACACCATTCGAGAGGGTCTGCCAATCACACCTATTCTCGTCATTTCGCCTATTTATTGCCCGCCTGCCGAAAATAATGTTGGTCCCACCGGGCGCGATCTCAACGGTAAGTGCATTACTACGGAAGCGCCGGCCGAGCTTCGCCCGATGGCGTTGACGCTCCGTCGTATTCGCGAAATTCTGAGTTCAATAGTCGAAGCTCGCACAGCGTTGGGCGACGAAAATCTGTCGTACCTCAACGGCTTGGAACTCTTCGACAAAGCCGACATTGGCGACATGCCTGACGATCTGCATCCCAATGCCAACGGCTACGTGACAATGGGCGACCGGTTTGCGACGATCGCTAAAACTCGCGGGCTGCTGTAGTCG
>JBBRKR010000026.1:0-24708 GCA_038231795.1 Acidimicrobiales bacterium | reverse complement strand
TATCGTCGAGATGGTCTGCGCGGTGGCGCGCCTTGCACGAACGGCAGTCGACCATGGGATCTGTGAAGTTGGCAAGATGGCCCGACGCTTCCCACACCGCTGGTGGCCCCAACACGGAAGCATCAAGCCCCACGACGTCGTCGCGGAGCTGCACCATCGAACGCCACCATGCGTTCTTTACATTGCGCAACAACAACACGCCGAGGGGGCCGTAGTCGTAACTGGACCGGAAACCGCCGTAGATTTCTGCCGATTGAAAAACGAACCCCCGGTTTTTCGCCAGGTTCACAACCTTGTCGAAAAGCTCTGGGGACCGCTTCGCTTCGGATTCGGTCGGTGCGGTTTCAGATGGCATAAGGCTCCAACGATACCCGCCACCCTCCAATCGGCTTGCACAATTACCCACCTGCGCACGAACAGTTGTGCTCAGGTCGGGCTGTTGAGCTGCCGATCACCCATGCAATGACTGATCCGAACTCTCGCCGCGCCCCGGTACTTGATCACACCGATCATTCGTCGCTCGCCTCACGGTGGCGGCTGCATCGAGGCGGTGCCCTCGCGCTTGCTGTTATCGCCCGATTAGCCCCATGGGCAGCGGCGATCGCCGTATTCATCACCTTGCACAACTCAATTGGCCACACGTCGACGTTTCGCACGGTCGCCCAGTGGGCAATCGCTGTTGTAGGAGCCGGAGTTGCCTACGTCGTTCTTGATCGTGCTGTGCATCCGCTACAAATTTTGGCCACGTTGTGGCGACTTCCCTTGGCGTTCGCCCGCCGAGCTCCTGGGCGGTTGCGGGCCAGCTTTGGGCGTAGTGACGACCCACTTGTATCCACGTTGGTACGGTTCTTCACCCATGATCGGCGAGCCAGAGCCAACGCCGTGAGAGTCGTGCGCCTGAGCGTTGCCATGGCTGCGGAACTATCTATCACTGGTGACGATCTTGATCGTTTGACGTGGGCTGCAGCGGTGCACGACATTGGAAAATTGGACGTCCCCCGTCGGATTCTCAACAAGCCAAGTAAGCCGTCCAAAAAGGAATTCGCCATCATCCGTGAGCACGCCTCCGGCGGCGAAAACTATGTAGCCGCGTTTGAGGCGTGGCTGGGCGAATGGACCCACGGAGTGGACCACCATCACGAAAGATGGGACGGAACGGGCTACCCCCGCGGACTCGCAGGCTCCGCCATTTCAATCGCGGGCCGGATCATTGCCGTTGCCGATTCTGTCGAAGCCATGACCGCGGCGCGGGCATATAAACGGCCGATGCCTGTATCTAGCGCCAGAGCAGAAGTAGCCCGCTGCTCGGGGAGCCAATTCGATCCCACTATCGCAGCCGCTTTTGCGGCGATTCCTACCAATCACATTCGATCCATGATTGGGATCATGGGTTGGCTGGCCGAGTTTCCGTTGGTTGGTGCCGTGCAAAATCTCGGCCCGAGTGTCAATCAACTAGGTACCAATGTGGCCAGCGGTGCTCGAATGGCCGCCGGCGCAGCCGCCATCACTGTGGGTGGTACAGCCATCGCCGCTGTGATGGCCAACCCGGCTTCGGCCGCCACTGTGGGTGGCGGTCAGCCACCCGCCGTTCAGATCGCCCCCGAAATCAGCGTCGATTCGACACCCACTCACGCCACTACGCCCACGACCGCTCCCGCCGTCACGGTGCACGTCTCGCACACAGCCGAGATGATTCAGACGCCACGATCAGTTGAGCCGGTCGTTTCATCGACGCCAATCATTCCGTCAGCTGCAATCGAATCGATTTCTGGGCCGCCTGCACCTGCTGCCACACCGCCCCAGGCCGAGGTGCAGACGGTCGACACTCAGATAGACATTGGCTCCGCCGTCATGATTGAACGCGCCCCGGCCGTTGCCCCGTTGGCCGAAACCGAAACTCAGATCGCCGACGCCATCACCATCGAACGAGCTCCGTAACAGCCAGCACCGCGGTTTGCCAGCAGATCACGAAGGAATGACGCCCGTCCATTGCAACCTGGCTCCTTCGTGACCGGCACGAACAATCCACACCGTCGTTGCCACAGCGCACACGCTCACAACAACCGCAAGCACGCGACCGACCATCGGCCGCGACGGCTTCAATCGAGTCGCCACCACAAATGTCACCATTGCCACGAACCACAGAAGTGAAAGGTTTCGTGCCGTCTCGGCAAGCGACTGGTGCAGGTGAAAATCGACGTTCTTTTGCACGATCTCCCCCAAGTTCTCACCGGAATTGGACGCCACAATCAGCGAACCTGTGACGACAGCCGTAGCGAACAACAGCCACAAGTCAAGCCGACTCCGCCACGACGTCCTCATCATCGAAATCAACGCCACAACGGCCGTAAGCGGACCAAGCACAACTGCGGCATGTACCACTAGAACGTGAGCAGGTAAGCCAAAAATTGATGTCACGTTGATCCTGATTTCTGCGATGAAGGTGGGTGAGCGAGGTAAATCGTGTGAACGAGTTACCCGACTGTTACTTCTAGGATTTGACCTTTGGCTGCGTGGCCGAGGGACCCAACAACAAGGTTGCAAAAAAGTACGTATTTGCCCGGCTTGAGGTCCAAAGTAACCGATTTAGTTTCGCCAACGAGCACTTCGCCAGCCTCACCTGGCTTGTCACTCTCAGCAATCGAATCTTCGAGAATGTGCCCATTCGCTTCTTGCGGCAAAGCTTTGTAACTGTCACCGCGGGCCAACACAAGTTCGTGTTTCAAGGTGCCCTTATTAGTCACGTTAAATGTCGTGGAACCCGCTTTGATTGATTTCGGTCCATCGATCGCCCATTCACTCATGGAAAGGTTCACCACCTGTCCAGCGCCGGTGGATTGGGTGGAAGTCGTCACCCCCAATGCAGCATCAGATATTGGCTTGGCCGCCGAAGTTGTATTGCTTGAACAGGCCACGACAATGAGTGGAAATAGCAACGCCCAGTGAGTTGTTTTACGCATGCGCTACTTGTAGTGAATATTAAAGTTTTGGTAAATAAGACTTTAGTCGTAAGACTACGCAGAGTGATGTGAACGCAGACGGCGTTCGAGATGACCTTCTACAGAGCGCACGGCCAAGGTCTCTACCTCATGAGTAAAGGCCGACTCTGGCTCATTGAGCGCAGCACCAAGCTGGCCTCCGAGGATCAAACGAATGATTCTCAGAGCTTCGGAGCTCATAGATGTGCCTCGCCGGCAGTTGCGGCACGTGGTGCCCTCCATCGCGTCGAACGAGACCAATTCCACGTCGGAATTGTTGGGATCTCCACCACATCCCACGCACACGTCGATCTCGGGGCGAAAACCTTCCAAAGCAAGTACTTTGAAAAAGAATGCTGTCACCAGTAACGGAGAATCGTGTTCGTTGAGCGAGCGCACAGCGCCCAAAACCATGCGGTACAACGCCGGGTTCGGCTCGTGATCTTGAGAAAGTTGCTCGGCGACTTCCAGTATTGAGGCCACCCGAACCAGCCTGTCGTAGTCGCCTCGAATGTTGGCAAACGTGTCGAGCACGTCAACCTGAATCACTTTGTGCAGGTCGCTTTTTCCTTCGAAAAACTGGACAGCGCTATGACTGCCAGGCTCGACGCGGCCACCCAGTTTGCTGGTGGTCTTGCGGACGCCTTTGGCGATGGCCCGTACCTTGCCGTGGTTCTCTGTAAGGAATACGGCGATGCGATCAGCTTCAGAATATTTGTAGGTGCGAATCACAATCCCGTTGTCGCTATACAGCGCCATCCTCCTCGCCTCCTTGCGGTGTTCTACTCGTCAACGGCACCAAACCGTCGATCACGACTCTGGTATTCACGCACACAATCGATCAGTGCATCAGCTCCGAAGTCGGGCCACAACGTCGGCGTAAAAAGCCACTCCGAGTATGCCCCTTCCCACATCAAAAAGTTCGACGTGCGAAACTCTCCAGAGGTGCGAATCACCAAATCAGGATCAGGCATATCGGGGTGATACAGGTACTTGCCGATCAACTTTTCGTTGACATCACCTGGCTTGACCCCATCGGCCACGATGCGCTTCACAGCGTCCACGAGCTCGGCGCGACCGCCATAGTTAAAGGCAATCGTGAACACCATCTTGCGATTGTTTTTCGTGAGCTCGATCGTCTCGTCTTGGCTCTTCGTGACGAATTTCGGTACCCGCCAATCACGTCTCCCCGCAAATCGAAATTGCACGCCTTTGGCGTTCATGTCGTCGCGATGGGCAGTGAGAATGTGATTGTTGAAGTTCATCAAAAACTTCACTTCATCGACGGGACGACGCCAATTTTCGGTACTAAATGCGTACACGGTGAGCCATTTGACGCCGAGCTCGAGTGCCGCGTCGACCACGTCAAAAAGGGCAGCTTCTCCGGCCGCGTGGCCCTCCGTGCGCTTTAATCCACGCCGTTTTGCCCACCGCCCATTGCCGTCCATCACACAGGCAATATGGTTCGGGATCCGGGTAGGGTCTATTCCTTCAGGCATTTTGGCAACAACCACGGACGGCAACTTAGTTCGCTCTAGCCTGTCTCCGATGTCTGTTGAGCCGCCCGACGAAGAAAAGTCTCTGGCTCCCGAACACGATCAGCCCATTTCGCCCACGGAACCGGTCACCACCGGGCAGGCCGGTTCGCCTTTGCACCTCGCGTTACGGACCGTCGTTAACGCTCTACCAGGGGGCGGTGAAGCTCGCCCCGGCCAGGTTCAAATGGCAGAAGCAGTGGCAGCGGCGATCGTGAATCAACGCCATGTGATCGTGCAAGCAGGCACCGGCACTGGCAAGTCGTTGGCATATCTCATACCGGCTGTGCTGAGTGGACGAAAGGTCGTCATCGCCACGGCGACCAAAGCGCTCCAAGACCAGTTGGCCAACAAGGACATACCTAACTTGAGCGAGCATCTCGCCCCAATTACCGGACGCCCCGTGTCGTTCGCTGTGCTCAAAGGCCGCAGCAATTACCTGTGCCCACAGCGAGTAAATGAAGTATCCAAGGCCAATGGCCAACTGGAACTAGATGAACTTGGCGGCACTGTCAGCGTGGTGATGCGCCAGGAAATCCGTCGTCTCATCGAATGGGGAAAAGACGTCGAGATTGGCGACCGAGCCGAATTGAGTTGGGAACCATCACCCAAAGCATGGGCGGCGGTAAGCATGACGAGTGACGCTTGCCCCGGCACTGCGCGATGCCCGAAAGGTGACGAGTGTTTCGCCGAAAAGGCCCGGCGTACCGCGGTCGCCGCCGACATCATCGTGGTCAACATGCACCTATACGGGCTGCATTTGGCCTCCGACGGTGCCGTGTTGCCAGAACACGACGTGTTGGTGCTCGACGAAGCCCATATGGTCGAAGACATCCTCTCCGACACGTTGTCGATTGCCGTGGGAGCATCTCGATTCGCCGCCCTGAGCCGAACGATCAGTGCCGTGATCGACGATCACAATCTGACCGAGAATCTCAATCAATCAGGCGCTCTTCTCACCGACGCCATTTCCTCCCTTCACGGCCAACGGATTCCCAATGCCATGCCTGTGGAGATCAGCACGATTTTGCAGATGGCTCGTTTGCGGGTGGGCGAAGCCATCACGGCTTTGATGCACGTGCCCTCCGAAGCCAGCGAGGATGTGAAGGCCAAAAAAATTCGAGGCCAACTTGCTACCAATGCACTCGCCACCGATCTCGATATGGTGCTGAGCGTTCCGGCGACGCACGTGGCCTTTGTGGGTGGATTGCCAGCTTCGCCACACATCGAGGTGGCGCCAATTGACGTCGCCAAATTGGCAAAGAAGAAACTTTTCGACAACGAACAGCGGGCCGTAATTCTCACCTCGGCCACCATTCCCGCTCGGCTGCATTCGCGCCTTGGGATGGACGAAGCCCGTCTTGATCAACTCGATGTGGGCAGCCCGTTCGACTACGCGTCGAACGGTATTTTGTACTGCGCCACTCACATGCCAGACCCCCGTGAAGCCAACTATCGAGAGAAATTGCACGACGAATTGGTGCACCTCATCGACGCCGCCGGGGGCCGCACCCTGGCGCTATTTACCAGTTACCGGGCCATGAATGAAGCCACAGAAGCGTTGCGGGGAAAGCTCCCGTACCGAATGTTGGCCCAGGGCGATTTGCCTAAGCCCGCACTCATGGAGGCCTTTAGCTCTGACCATTCGAGTTGCCTTTTCGCCACCGTTGGATTTTGGCAAGGCATCGACGTGCCAGGAGCTTCACTCAGTTTGGTGACCATCGATCGGCTTCCGTTTCCAAGGCCCGACGACCCCGTATTGGGCGCGCGCCGAGACCGCGCCGGACGCGATGCTTTCGGCCAAATCGACCTGCCTCGGGCGGCCACGATGTTGGCACAGGGCGCTGGACGACTAATCCGATCGTCGACTGATCGCGGTGTAGTGGCCGTGTTCGACAAGCGGCTGAGCACCGCCCGCTATCGATGGGAACTCGTCAACGCATTGCCGCCGTTCAAACGGAGCAAAGACCGCTCCGAGGTAGAAGCATTTTTGCGGGCGTTGCCGCGGTAGCCGGCCTATTTACGGCCCTGCTGGGCCTTTAATGAAGCGCCGCAGCACGTTCTCCGTGGCAATGCGAGCGACCGTCGATACTCGCAATCCGCTTACCTCGGCGTCCAAATTTTGTATCCACCAAATTGTGCCCGTGGCAAAAACACCGGCACCCGATTGGGCTGCATAGTACGAAGAGTTCGCCGTGTCTCGCCGGCCCTCGCACGACACAGGCGATTCGCTCAAGGTGACCAACGATTTCGGCGTCAAGCCGTTGTTGACGATCTTGTCATACTCCGGACCGATCATGTGAGGCAGCACCTCACCCTCTGCCAATCCCGTGCTGGCCCATACCCAGTGGTCTGTGTGAGTCACCACCATTGAGCCACTCATCGGTGCACAGCCATAGCTAATACCGATGAGCTCATTCTCCGGACGCCCGATAAGGCGCCACTCAACTGTGGAATTTTTCCCGCCGCCACGTGGATCGTGACCAAACCTATATGTCGCCACGCGACGATCTTTGGCTCCGTCTTCTCCAGGCTCAAGGCGTACTCGACGATAGACAGCATCGGCACCAAAGAAGGCCAAATTCACCCCGCCGTCCCGGGCCGCCACCAAGGCGTCATACATCACTGTGGTGTAGTACTCATCGTGGCCGGTGGTCAGGATCGATTTATAGTTCGTGACCCATTCCGGGTGTTGATGAAGATCAACGTCGGTGATGTAGGTCACATTTAATCCAAGCTCTTCCACAAACGCGATGAGCGGTAATTCGTGGGTGAGGAAATCGGCGGAACCGTGGTTGTAATAGCTCCAGATCGGTCGATCGAAACTCACAACATCAGCCCGCGAATTCTCGTTTCTACTTCGGCCCGCAATGCACTTGTAGCCGCTGCAACTACCCCAGTCGTTGTACGTCTGCCACGTCACCACCGCCTGCACGATGGCGATGTCAGCCTTGTGATCGGGTTGGTGAATGGTGATTGGCACATAGCCTTGTGCGCCGTTTACTGACACCAGTTTGAAAAGATATGCGCCGGGTGGCCACGAGTCATCGATGGCACCAGTAAGCGACACTGGCCACCGCGCTTCAGCCATATTTGTTTCTGGATCAATCACCGGCTTTCCGTGTTTGACGCCGGGCTGATCGGCGCTTTGCCAGATAAGGCGACCACGCTTCCCGCCGTAGTTGCCCATGCGATACGCCTCGACGTGCCAAGTCGGTGCGGGCGTATCGACGTGCAACGCAAACGTCTCGCCACTCGCGTACTGACTGGAGCCGAAATAGCCCTCGATAAAGTCACCATTCTGGCCAGGGTTCGTGACCTGCCAGTTCGAAGTTCCTAGCTTCGCATTTTCCTCAACAATCCAAGCGGGCGCCACATAGGGCTGCGTGGTCGTGGTCGTGGTTGGAGCGGCCGTTGTCGTGGTCGTAGTGGGCTTGGTGGTCGTAACCGGCTTAATGGTGGTAGTCACGACGTGCACTGTTGTTGACGACGTCGACGTGGTTGTCGAAGCAGTACAACCCGTCAGAACGAACAACGCAAAAGCCGAACCCGCCAACGAGCACCACGTCCGTGGCGCGCCGAAATAACGGGATTTCGATTGCATACCTAGTAGCCCAACCGAGCAAGCGCCTTAGGCGACCGTTGCCAATTGGGGTCGACCCGCACAAACAATTCCACGAACGCGCCCTCGGGGAGCTGCGCCCTCACTGCCGTGCCGACCTTTTTCAAAACGTCGCCGCCCTTGCCAATCACGATGCCCTTTTGGCTTTCGCGCTCAACAAACACTTCGATGCGTATGCGCGGCCATTCCCACTCTGTAACGACGCACGCCACCGAATATGGCAGCTCCTCGCCCATGAGAGCAAACAACTGCTCGCGGGCCAATTCCGCCACCCAGAATGCCTCTTCGACGTCGGTCACCATGTCGTCTGGGTAGTACTGCGGGCCAAAGGGCATGAGCTTTACGAGATGATTGACCAGTACATCGATACCCGTGCCTTTTGTGGCCGAAATCGGGAAATAGGCCGCAAAATCCATGGGGCCAGCAAGGCGCAATTGTTCAAACATTTGGGCCTTGGAAATCTTGTCGGCCTTATTCACCACAAGTACCGCGCCTTTCGGCAAACGGTCGGAAATGTATTGATCACCGCGCCCAAAAGGCTTCGTGCCATCGATCACAAAAACAATGGCATCGACGTCACCAATGGCTTCATTGGCGGCGTCGTTGAGACGTTCGCCGAGCGCTGTTTTTGCCTTGTGAATTCCCGGCGTATCAATGAAAACAATTTGACTTTCGGGCTGGGTGAGCACGCCCCGAATTTGATTGCGGGTCGTTTGCGGCTTGTTGGACACAATCGACACTTTCTGCCCCAAAATTCGGTTCAGCAGAGTCGATTTGCCCACGTTGGGCCGCCCCACAATGGTCACAAAACCGGACCGATACGTCTCATCACCAGATTGGGTGATGGGATCAAACTGGTCGTGAGAAAAACCTGTCAGGCCGCTGTCAGTCACGATCGTTTTTTCCGGTTTCGGGCAGACGCGAGACGCGAACTGTGGATATGCGGCGGCCTACGACGCGCTCAACGGCAAACCGATAGCCCAGAGTTTCAAGTACCTCACCCTGGCCCGGTACTCGTCCACTGAGCCCGAGTATCAGGCCTCCAACGGTGTCCCAATCCTCGCTTGGCAAATCGCTATCCAACACATCGTTGAGTTCGTCGATCGAGAAGCCGCCCGACACGCGCACGTCGCCGCCCGGCAATTTTTCAAACTCGGCTTCTTCCACGTCGAACTCATCCACGATGTCGCCAATAAGTTCTTCAATGAGATCTTCAAGCGTGACCAACCCCGCCGTGCCGCCGTACTCGTCGACCAACAACGCCATGTGATATTTATCGCGTTGCATTTCGCGCATGAGATGCGCAACAGCTTTGGAGTCCGGCAAGAAACGCGCCGGGCGCACAATTTCATGCACCAACTCGGCGTGGCGTCCAGCCCGGTGAGCGCGCATCAAATCCTTGGCGTACACAATGCCCAGTACATCGTCGATGCCGTCGCCCACGACCGGCACACGACTGAAGCCGCTCTCCACAATCACGTCGATTGCCGAATCGATGGTGGACGAGCCCTTGATCGTGAACATGTCGGGCCGAGGCACCATTACCTCGCGCACCACGGTGTCACCGAAATCAATAATGGAGTGAATCAACTGGCGTTCTTCGCGTTCAATCACATCTTCATCGGCAGCCGCATCGGCCAAAGCCAGGATTTCGCTTTCGGTGACGTATGGACCTTCCCGTAAGCCCTTACCCCGAATCACGATATTAGCCAAGCCAATCAACATTCTTGACATCCACTTCACCGGTGGAAAGTTGGTGATAGAACTGATCAAAGGAGCCACCAGAAGGGCCGATTTTTCGGGTGACATCACTGCCCACGTCTTGGGCGCTGCTTCAGCAAAGACGAAAATGATCAAGATGTCAACGGCGACGGCGGCCACGATTCCCCACGATCCCATCACACCGTCAAAAACAAGACCGAGCAACGTGGCGGCTACAAAATGGCACAACATCAAGAGCAACAAGAGCGAGTTGAGAAACGACTCCGGATGGCTCACCAATTTCACAAGCTTCCGGGCGCCTTTGCGGCCTTCTTCCTGCAACGCGATTGCCTTCACCCGACTCATTCGAGTGAGTGCCGTTTCGGCCAATGCCAAAACGCCAGATGCCATTACTAAAAGAATCGAAATCGCGATATACCAACCGTCAAGTGTTGAGAACGATCGAGTATTCGACAAAGCAAAGAATTTCATGGTGCCTCTGGGTGCGTGGGTGCCGATTCATCCGTTGGCGCCGGTACATAGTGTTGTGTCAACAATTCGGTTGTGCGCGCTCGCATCGTGGTTTCGGCTTGAGGATTATCGTGATCCATTCCCATGAGATGCAAAATACCGTGCACAATCAATAGCGCGAGCTCGTCAGCATAGGTGCCGGCGTGCCAGGTGCGGTCGCCGTCATCAACATTTTTGCGAGCCACCGACGGGCAAATAATGACGTCGCCCAGCAATAATGGAAGATCGTCCTGATCGGGCAGGGGGCGATCAGGCCCCGTGGTGGCACTCGAGAAATGAGGATCCACGACGTCTTGTCCGTCGATGGGAAAACTCAAAACGTCGGTTGGGCCGGTGTGGTCCATGAACTGTTCGTTGAGTTGCGCAATTGTTGCTTCGTCGACAAATAACAGCGACATCTCAGCATTGCCACGTGCTCCGCAGCTCACTAAAACCCGTCGAGATAATTCGCTGTACAACTCGAGGTCGACGGGCTCATCGTTCTGTTCGTCGGCGGCGTACACCGTGAGCTCGCCTTCGCCGCCAACGGTGGCTTGGCGCTCGGTATCGCCTCGGGGATCGAAGTTGTCGCTCATGATTTATTCCGGCTATTCGCCAACTGCGACTGACGTTCAAAGGCGGCCACGATGTCGGCCACAATTCGGTGACGCACCACATCGCGTGTCGTGAGGTGAACCCACTCCAACCCGTCAATTCCTTCCAGGACGTTTTCCAAACCTAACAACCCGCTCTTTCCACCTTGCACATCGACTTGGGTCATATCGCCCGTCACAACCACCTTTGACCCAAACCCGATTCGGGTAAGGAACATCTTCATTTGTTCAGGAGTGGTGTTTTGCGCCTCATCCAGAATAATGAAGCTGCCGTTAAGCGTGCGGCCTCGCATAAAGGCCAGCGGCGCAATTTCGATTTGTTGACGCTCGATCATGCGTTGCGTGCCTTCCACATCGACCATATCGTGCAGCGCGTCGTACAACGGCCGCAGGTACGGGTCGACCTTGGCCATCAAGTCGCCAGGCAGAAAGCCGAGGCGCTCGCCAGCTTCCACGGCAGGGCGGGTCAAGACGATCCGGTTCACCTGTTTGGCCTGCAATGCTTTTACGGCCATGGCAACAGCCAACCACGATTTACCGGTGCCGGCAGGGCCCACGCCAAAAGTTATGACGTTCTTGCCGATTGCTTCGAGGTATCGCTTTTGCCCAGCTGTTTTGGGGCGGATGCTGCGCCCTTTGGCACCCTTGAGCACCTCAGTATTCAGCACATCGCTTGGCCGCTCGTTGGCTTTCACCATGTCGATCAATCGCACCACAGTGGGTCGATCCATACCCGTGCCATGTTCCAGCATGAGCAACATCTCTTCAAACAATCGCCCAACTTCTGGTGCATGCACGCCGGTGATTGTGAGCTCGGTACCTCTCGCCAAAATCGATGCACTCGGGTACGCCACTTCAATCATTTTGAGGTATTCGTCGCGCACTCCGACGACGCTCATCATCAAATGCTGCCCAGGTACTGAGACCGTAACTACGGCCACCGCGGGCGGGACCGCGACCGCCAATGCGTCGGGATCGGAAAAAGTGTCCGCGCGAGAAATCATGTACCCCTACCGTAACCGGCCCGACACCACGAACTGGCAGTATTTGCGTACCTTGGCGCAATGATTTCCGAACAACCGGACCGTTGGCTCGCAGACGCTGCTGCAGACGCGGTAATTGCCGAACGGCGGCGGATGCATTGGTTGGGAGCGTCAGCCACCGAATCTTCAACCATGGTTGGCTTGTTGGTGGATATGGCAGAGGCTGGTATTCCGGTAGGGATATTGGTGGCCCACAACAAGTGGGTGCGGGGCGTGGTGACCACGGTTGGCGCCGATTTCGTGGCTGTGGAGCAATCCAACGGCGACAAAATATTGGCCAACTTCGCTTCGATCTGCGTTTTGCAACCTGATCGCAATATTCCAGTGCGGCAGAACCTGCACGAATCAGACCGCAGAGGAGCCTCGAATTTGTATCTCATCGACGTTTTAGCTATTTGGGCGGCTGATCGCCCCCGTGTTGTGGTGACGTTCGAACGATCCCCCACGCCCATCGTGGGGAACCTTGTTGCCACGGGAATTGACGTCATCGTCGTACACGACACTGACGCCGGCAACACACCGCTTTATAGCTCGCTACCAGCACTTTCGACGGTGGCAACCGGATCTGGGTAGAGGTGTTCGAGAGTGCCAGGTTCAATTCGGCAATCATCCACGAACGAATCGACTTCGCCCTGCTTGAGACGGATAACGCGGCCCATGCGATAAGCGGGCAACTGACCCTCGTCGATGAAGCGATATAACGTGCGCGGAGTGACGCCAAGGCGGCGCGCTGCTTCGGGAGTAGAGAGCCAAACGATGTCAGTGGGTGGGGCCATGAACAAATAGTGTAATTACCCCTAGCGCTTCTGCATGAATTTCAGTATCTTTCGGAGGTCCGATAGGGAATGAAAGAGCATGACGAGCACTCAAACATCTTTAAAACTTAGGAAATCAAAGGGAACCATCCCAAATATGCCGAATTCCGGTATGGGGTCCGCCACCGAGCCAAGCATCAACAATGCCGGTCGAGTGGTCAACAGGCGGTCACCGCTCCCCAATTCACGCGCCGTGGTCGGCGGGCTGCTGATGGCTCTGGCCGCATTGGGCACTTTCGTGGCCTATCAGCAAGCCACGCAAAAGAGGAGCACGATCTACATCGTGGCCAACACAAAGTTGGCGCCTGGTCACGTGATCCAACGGGCCGACTTGGGCACCGTTACCGGTGAACTGCCCGCAGCAGTGGCCAGTCGTGCGTTCGTCGATCCCACCGCCCTCGTGGGCAAAACATTGATCGGCCCCGTCGAACGGGGGGAACTCCTCCAGCAAGCAAACGTCGTGTCCGAGCCGGCCACGTTTATGACGTTCGAAGTGCCCATGCTCGTCGAACCTGGTCGGTACCCGGCGTCGTTGCGAAAAGGTGACAGCGTGGATGTGCTCGTCACCATCGGCCAAGGCGCTGAGGCCAAGACGGCTGTGGTGGCCAAAAGGGTCAGGATCGCCGACGTGGGCGTCAGCAACGCAGGAGCCCTATCGACCGGTGCCACGGCCATTCGTCTGGTGGCCGCCGATGAGGACACCGAAACCTCACTGGCCAATGCTGGCGCTGCTGGCAAGGTCACGCTCGTTACCGCCAACATGCCCGTACCGGCCAAGCCATGAGCGACAGATTTGTAGTACTTGGTTTGGCCGAGGCACGGGCTCCGTGGTTCGCCCGAATTGCCGCCATGGCCACGAGCGCTGCTCTGCCCATCGAGTTCATCAAATGCATGAGTCGAGAAGAACTCCGGGTTCGGTTGGGTTCCGGGCGCGCATTTAGCGCATTGATAGTTGGTGCCGGTGTGCATGGTATTGACCGCGATCTTTTCGCTTCAGCAGTATCTGCCAACTGTCCGATCGTGGTTGTGACCGACAGCCGAGTAGCGCGCGACTGGGAAGAATTGGGAGCTTCAACAACTCTGCCCCCCGACCTCACCCGTGAAGACGTGCTCGACGCGTTGCGTCGCCACGCGGCAGTCATTGGCCGGGCCGACAGCACTCCATTGGCCACAGCCGTCGCTACTAACGACGGGTTTCGAGGATCCATGATCACAATCACCGGTACACCAGGAGCCGGTACCTCCACGATCGCCATGGCGTTGGCCCAAGGGTTGGCGGCCGACCCTCGCAACGCATCGACGGTGTGCCTTGCCGACCTGGCTCTGCATTCCGACCAAGCAATGATGCACGACGTGGGCGACATCGTGCCCGGCGTGCAAGAGCTTGTCGAAGCGCACCGCTCGTCACGACCGTCGTCGAGCGACATTCGCGATCTGACGTTCTATTTGCCAGAGCGGAAATACCATGTATTGCTCGGGTTGCGTCGCCACCGCGATTGGGCGGCAATTCGACCCCGCGCAGGAGAGGCCGCGTTGGCTGGTTTGATGCGCTGCTTTCGATACATCGTCGCCGACACCACTGCCGACGTCGAAGGTGAATCACAAGTGGGATCGCACGACATCGAAGATCGCAATCTCTTCGCCCGATACTGCGCAACTACCGGCCAAATCGTGGTTGTAGTCGGTACCTCATCGTTGGCCGGGATGCACCGCCTGGTGCGCCACATTGGTGACCTCCACGAGCTCGGCGTACCACCCGATGCCATCGTGCCGATCATCAACAACGCACCGAAAAGTGCCAAGGCCAAGGCGGAGCTCGCCGGCGCGCTGTGCGAACTCTCGGCGTTGACGCCATCAGTGCGTGATGCCGACATGCCCTTCGGCGTGGCCTCGCCGATTTTCATTGCCCGTCACCGCAAGGTTGGTGCCGCGCTGCGCTATTCGAGTCCGTTGCCAGGCGACTTTGCCCGCTCGATTACATCACCGTTGTACTCGCTGATGGCGTCACTTGACACGCACATTTCGATCAGTGGCGACGAGCCTGTTGCCATTGCACCGGGCTCCTTAGGCGCATGGGAGTTGACCCCATGAGCACCCTGATGCACAACCCCATTGCCGAGATCGAACTGCGAGTGCAGAACCGCTCTAAGGACATGGCGCTCGAACTCGATCGACCTGATGTGGTCGACCGATTGCGCGGTCTCGTCGAAGAAGAGATCTCTCAGTGGTCGGCTGATTTCAAGCGCGGCGCACGCCCCTACGATTTGGCCGAGCATGATGTCGTGGCCGACAGGGTGCTCCGCAACCTGGCTGGCTACGGCCCGCTCGACCCGTTGATCAACGATCCCGACGTGTGGGAAATCATGATCAACGCTCCCGATTCGATTTTCGTCAAACGACATCACGGCCCTTCGGGTTATCACGATGAGTCATTCCACGACGACGCTCACGTGACTCGTATCCTCACCAAAATTTTGGACGACGCGTCGACGGGGCATCGCAAACTTGATCCGGCAGAAGGGCTACAAGACGCCCAACTCGACAACGGCGCCCGTCTGCACATTGTGCATCCCGACGTGTCACGCGGTGGCCACACCATGGTCAACATCCGCAAGTTCACCGGCGTGCCGATTCGCTCGCTTGACGAGCTTGTGCAGCGCGGCACGCTCACTCCCGCTGCTGCCGCGTTTCTCAAAGCGTGTGTGCGCGCTCGGTTGTCGATCGTGTTTGCCGGGCCTCCGGGATCGGGCAAGACCACGATGCTGTCGTGCTGCGCCACCGAACTCGACCCGTCGTGGCGCGTGGTGACAGCCGAGGAAGTTTTCGAGGTCGATATCCCCTTGCCCAACGTGGCATCGATGCAAACGCGCGCTGCTCGTGCCGATCGGCCGGCCGTGGATCTACGCCGCCTGGTGAGCGGATTTCTGCGAATGAGTCCCGATGTGGCAATCGTGGGGGAAGTGCGCGACAAAGAAGCGCTGCCGTTGCTTTTGGCACTGAGTTCAGGCGTAAAGGGATTCACCACCATCCATGCTGGATCCGCACGCCAAGCACTCACCCGCCTTCGTTTCATTTGCCAACTATCGGAAACGGCAAGCGAAATTCCCATGAGCGCGCTCAACACATTGGTGTGCGAAGCAGTCGACATTGTGGTGCATTCAGCACGGACGGCAGAGGGTGTTCGAGTCACCGAAATCATTGCCGTGGAAGACTCCGCCACCGCCAGCGATTCGACGCAATTCACTGTGTCCCAAGTGTTCCATCGCACGCCAAAGCAATCCACTGGATTCGGTGCCCCCGGTCACAACCCACTGTCGTGGACTGGCAACCTGCCCATCAGGGCCACACGAGCGTTGGAAGAAGCGGGCTACGACGTGCGGGCATTGATCGAGCCGACCTCCGATGACGCCTCACATCGACGGCCGTCATGATGCAACTGATCTTGGCCGTCAGCGCTGGCTACGGCGTGTACCTGGTGTACACGGCTGTGGCAATGCGGTGGACCGGCATCGGTATCGGACAGCGGCGAAACGCTGCCGAATCGCGCCGCAAAATCGGCCAGGATTGGATCAATCAAGCCGGATTAACGGGCATCGACGTGAAAGACATCAGTGCGGTGTCATTGGCCCTGCTCGTCGTTGGAGGCGCGCTTGGTTTCGGAATGTTTTCAGCAGCCATTCCCGCAATTTTGATCGGCCTGTTGTGTGGATCGCTTCCCGCATTGTCGGCCCGATCACGGCGGTCGAAAGCCCGTCTCGCCGCCCAGGACAACTGGCCAAGAATGATTGAAGAGATTCGTATCCAAACGTCGGCGTTGGGTCGCAGCGTGCCCCAAGCTTTGTTCGATGTGGGTCGTCGCTCCCCCGTCGAAATGCAGCCTGCATTTGATGCCGCACACCGCGAATGGCTGGTGTCGACCGACTTTGCTCGAACCCTCAAAGTACTCAAAGACCTTCTGGCCGATCCCACTGCCGACATGACATGCGAGACGTTGCTCATCGCCCACGAGCTGGGTGGTGGAAGTCTCGACAAGCGCCTCGAAGCCCTCTCCGATGACCGTCTCGCCGACGTACTGGGCCGCAAAGATGCTCGCGCCAAACAGGCCGGCGTCCGCTTCGCTCGCCGATTCGTGATCGTGGTGCCCATCGGCATGGCGTTCGCTGGGATGAGCATTGGCAACGGTCGCGCCGCGTATCAATCGGCGACCGGCCAAATCGGCGTAGTTGTGGGCGTGGCCATGACCGCGTTGTGCTGGATGTGGGCAGGGCGTTTGATGGTTTTGCCTCCCGAGGATCGTGTGTTTGACCAATGATTCGCATCGCCGTATTGGCCTCCATCATCTTCTTCGCAGGAGCTACCTTGGCGCTCAGCGAATTGCGCTGGTTCAGTCGAAAATCACTTGCCGATCGCCTCCGTTTCTATAGCGCCGGAACACACAGTTCTAACGCCAGCAATGGTTCGCTATCAGTCGCCACATTCGCTCAAGTTGTCGGCCCCCTGGCACGGTCAATCGGCGAAATGATGTCGAGTATCACCGGCTCCGGCGATGAGCTGACGGCCCGTTTGATTCGTGTCCACTCTCCATACGACGTCACTGCATTTCGGGTCCGCCAGTTGGGATTCGCTGTGGCCGGCGGAGTGGGCGGCGCGCTGTTCAGCGTGGCTTTGGGCATTTTGGGTGTGGCCACCATCGTGCTCACCGTCACTGGAGCTGCTTTGGCGTTCTTGATGGTGGAGCAACGGCTCACGAAGCAGTCCAAAGCCCGTCAGGAACGGATCTTTCACGAACTTCCCGTGGTGGCCGAGCAGCTCGGCATGCTGCTCGCCGCTGGCTTTTCGCTTGGTTCAGCAATCAGCCGCGTAGCGGAACGGGGCAACGGGGCGTGTGCCCAAGATCTCAAAATGGTGAACTCCCGGATCCGTCATGGACTTACCGAAATTCAAGCTCTGCGGGAATGGGCGGCCATTGCCGATGTAGACGCTCTGCATCGTTTGATGGGGGTGTTGGCCCTCAATCGCGACACTGGCGATTTGGGTCGCCTCATCAACGACGAGGCCCGCAGCATCCGCCGAGAAGCCCAGCGCCGTTTGATGGAAACCATAGAAAAACGATCACAACAGGTGTGGGTTCCCGTCACTGTTGCCACTCTGATCCCGGGCGTAATTTTTCTTGCCATCCCTTTCATCGATGCATTGAGCCTCTTCGGCCAATCGTGATTTCTTCCAAAAAACACAACCACAAAGGACCAAAAATGCAACACGATTACATCAACCAACTAGCCGCATTCGCCACCAGCGCCGTGGTAACAACATCGGCGAAAACACGTGCCCGTCTGGCCTCAGACACAGGCGAAGGCGTCATCTCGACTGCCATCGTGGTGATGATCGTGGCCTTCTTGGCCGCTCTGATGTGGGTTGCTTTCAAAACCATCTGGACCAAGACTGAAACCAATATCAACAACGGCATCAATTCAGTTGGCCAGTAGAGGACTAGGCGGAGATAGCGGCTCAGGAGTGTTTTCAACAGCGAGCGGGCTGTTTGTTTTCTTGCTCATGATGTTGTTCGCTGTTCAACTCACATTCGGCTTGTACAACAAAAGCCAAGCCACAGCCATCACGTTTTCGGCAGCACGATCGATCGCCACATCATCGTTCGCCCTCGACCCTGCCTTCCAGGAGTCGCGTCGAGCGCTGGCCCAGCAACACCTTGCACAAGTCGACCCACATGCCACCGTGACGATCGAGGCAGCCCCGGCTGGATTCATTCGGTTACACGTTCGCACTCGCCCACCAATGTTGTTTGCTGGATCTTTTGGCGGTCTCGACGGCGTCACGTCGGTGGATCGAATCATCGATGTTCGCATCGAAAGGGTGCAACCGTGAACAGTGCCCTCGCAGTCCGACGAAGTCGCCGGGGTCGCGGCGATAGCGGCCAAGTGGGAGGCATCGAAGCGCTGCCCTTCGGCCTGTTGATCTTCCTCGTGGGCGTATTGATCATCATCAATGTATGGGCAGTGGTTGATGCAAAGTTGGCGGTGTCGAGCGCCGCCAAAGAATCGGTGCGTGCCTACGTTGAAGCCCCAAGCGCAGATGCGGCGGCGGCCCAAGCGCAGTCAGCTGCGACCGAAGCAATCGTTGCTTACGGTCGCAACTCGGCCCACATGAAGCTCACCCCCGTGGGACCTGTGGTCTTTCAACGCTGTGCACGGGTGACCTTTCAGGTTGCCTACACGGTGCCACTCATTTCAATTCCGTTCATCGGTGGCTTCGGCTCGGGGGTCACTGTGACCAGTACGCATTCCGAGATCGTGGACCCATTCCGCGATGGCGTGCCCGGCAATGTGGACTACCAAAGTGGTGCCTGTGTTTAGGCGCACGCACAAAGACCCACGAGACGGCGACCGGGGCACAGTGCTGTTCCTCGTGCCCGCCGCATTTCTCATCGTGTTATTGCTGGGCAGCATTGCCGCCGACTTTTCGATGGTCTTGCGCGCCCATCGGGACCTCACCGAAATTGCTTCCGCCGCCGCCAACGATGCTGCCACCCGGTCGATTGACGTGAACCTCCTCGAGACGACAGGCGAATTGAGATTCGTGTCAGCAAGCCGCCTAGCAGACGTCGTCAACGACACCTTGTCACGCCAATCACTTGGTGGAGTGTCGATTACCAACGTTCGAGTGTGGGACGACACCCAGCCGGGGTCATCCGAACCACGAGTAGCGGTCGAAATGACAGCCACTGTTAACTACGTGTTCGCCAAGGCGGTTCCTGGTATTTCTCACAGCCAATCGATCACCGTGCTCGTCCATGCCACGGCTAAAATTTCGGGCTAAATCTTGACGTTTCATGTTATTTCATGTAATTTACGTCTATGACGTATGTCGACAACTCACACGCTCATCAATTTGGCGGCCCGTCAAGTGTTCATACCTCAATCGGCCTCACCGAATCAGGGAAACCGTGTGTCATCAAGCGAGCATTCGCAGCCAAGGTTGCCACGGTTACCCACGAAGCCGCCATGTTGCGACTTGCCAGTCACCCTGGAGTGGTCGAATTTTTGGGGAACCACGAGTGCAACATCGATGGCGCCACTGGCATTGAACTGACCACCGGCTTCGCAGGAAGTCACACCCTGGACAGCGCAGAACCGTTCACGTCCGGTCAGGTCGCTGGGTTGTTTTCGGCGCTTAGCACCACTGTCGACGATTTACATCGACTCGGGATTACCCACGGTTCCATCGCGATCGACCATGTCATTATCTCCCGTGACGGACGCCCAGTCCTGTGCAGCTTCGGCAATGCATTCCGTCACGACATCACGGCCCCGGACGAGAAATTTCGCCACGCCGTTGCTACTGACATAGCTGATTTAGGAACCTGCCTTAACCGAATGATCGAAAGGCTCATGGTTCCCAAGTCAAGCGGCGCGGGTCGCTCTAAAGCACGAGGGCTTGCTGCCCACCAATGTGCTGTGCGATCCCTGCGTGCCATCGCTTCTGCTTGCGACGGGCAGTCTCACGGCTTCGTGACCGCACACGAGATGGCGCAAAGGTTGATCACCGATATCGCCGACGCATGCCTTCCTGCCGAAGGTATTGCGGCCGAGACGCAAGACGCCGCCTGGCAGCGATTCGCCATGGTTCACCAGCCCGAACTCGTAACGCCGTATGGCCTGGGACGCCGCCCAGCGCCACGAAGCGACAAGCCCGCTACCGCCGAAAAGTCGGCCACGATGAGCGACGCCAAACGTCGCAAGATCGCCTTGGCGGGAGTCGGCGTTGCCGCCCTGATAGCCGTGGCTGGCGTGATCGTGATTAACCCAAACACAGGTGGCTCACAGGGAACTCTTTCGGCCGCCACTGCAGCTCCGAGGGCCGCAGCAGCGACCACGGTCGCGCCAACCCGCTCCTCGAGCGCTGCAACCGCCGTAGTGCCAACCACGGCCGGGCCCACGTTACTTGCCCCCACCACGCAATCGGTATCGACAACCAGTGCTAACCCACTGTCGGCGACAAGCGAACTTGTGTGCATAGCAGTGGATTGCCCCAAGATCACGGCACCCGGTCTCGTGACCTACAAGGGCGACACGTTCCTACTCGGCGATCCGTCCGACACCATTCTTTTGGCCGATTGGCATTGCGGCGGCGAGGTCACCGCCGCCGTATTCCGCCCAGCGACGGGAGCAATCTTGATGTTCGACGGATGGGCCACCACGAACGACATCGTGGCCCGGCCGATCGGGAAAGTAGCCGACGCCACCTCGGCATTCGTGGCCCGAGACAGCCAGCATTGCCCACATCTCATGGTCGAGTCACAAGGTGAGCCACCTCGCGAAATTGACACGATTGGAACATCTTCATGAAACGCACATCACTACTCGTCGCCATGAGCTTCGCCGCTTTGGCGTTTTCACACAAGGTATTGCGCCTTCCCGGTTTTGGGGCGACCACCACCTTCGTCGCTCATGCCGATCCGACGCGGGCTGTTCAATTGTTGGTGTGGACGTTGGCGCTGATCGCCGTGCTGTATCTCACTGTGGTGTGCGCAATAAGCATGCTCGCCACGATTCTGGGCATGCACACCACGGCTCAGCGAGTAGCCGGCCTACTCCCCCAGCCGCTGCGGGTCGGGCTGCTTGCAGTGATTTTTACGATCGCTACTCCCTTGACAGCTATGGCATCTACATCCGGTGAGGTGCCCACACCGGCAGGAAACGACTTCGTCGTGATGCACCGGGTGAGCACCGAAACACCTCCCCCCGATCACGGCACGATGACCGTTGGCGACGTGATCGTGATGCACCGCCAACCTTCCGCGACACCCCCACCTCAGGCCCAGCCCGAAACAAAAGCCGAGCCGGCACCGGTGGCAAGACCAGTCACATGGACGGTGAAAACTGGCGACAGTTTTTGGCGGATCGCGCAAGACAGCGTGGATCAACATGTTGGTCACCCGGCGACCGAAGCCGAGGTGGCGCCGTACTGGCTCGAGGTCATTGCAGCCAACGAGTCACGCCTTGTCGACGCCAAAAACCCTGATTTGTTGATGCCCGGCCAGGTGTTGGTTTTACCGGATTTTGCGGGGCTGTAAACGTAGCGCCACTTCGTTGGCCAGTAAGCGGCCGTGAACGGTCAGTGAGGCCCTGCCATCCACCACCGACACCAAGCCGCCAAGTTCCGGAGCGTCAAACACAGTGGGCAATGCGTCTTGAGGAACCCCTCCTCGCATGCGCAACGCAAGTTGTAAACCTTCCAGCTCGCGAGTCTCCTCATCGAGTTCCTCGCTGCCACCATGTGGACTCTCGCCGTCAGCAATCAGCGCGATATAGCGATCGGGAGTGCGAACGTTCCAATACCTCACACCGTGACGGTGCCCATGAGCCGCACAACCAATCGCCGAGTACTCATGCTGACGCCAATACAACTGATTGTGTTGGCTTTCATGTCCTGGCAATGACCAGTTTGAAACCTCGTAGTTGGCCATGCCGTTGTCGGTGAGTTTCCGTTCGGCCATCAGATATTTATCGGCCTGGTCGTCATCATCAGGGTGACGATTTTCATCGGCCGCCAATGGCGTGCCAGCCTCCACCGTCAGGCCGTAGGCACTTATGTGAGTGGGGCGCAATGCCAATGCCGCGTCAAGCGTTTCACTCCATTGATCCACGGTTTCGCCAACGCTGCCATAAATGAGATCCAGGTTGATATCGGTGATGCCGGCATCCCGAAAGAACTCCACCGAGGCAGCGACATTCGCACGATTATGGGTGCGGCCCAGCGTGACCAGCACCGACGAAACCATTGATTGAACGCCCAGCGAAATTCGATTGACGCCCGCCTCGGCATACGTTTGAGCGAGGTGCTCGGTGACAGTATCGGGGTTGCATTCCACGGTGATTTCGGCGCCAGGCGCAACGGAAATGGCACGAAGAATTTTGGCCAGACTCTCGGGCGGAATGAGAGACGGAGTCCCGCCGCCAAAGAACACACTCGTGGCCACCGGCGTATCGGCGCGCTCACGTTCGATCTGCGTCACACAAGCGCCGACGTAATCGTCGATCAGATGATGACGATCGGTCCACGTAGCAAACGCGCAATAGTCGCAACGCGACGCACAAAACGGAATATGCACATACACGCCATAGGGCTGTGGTAGCGGGTGATCATCACTTCGACCATCAGCCGCAGGAGCCGACGGCAACAACGGCATTGTTACGACGCAGGAATAAGGCGCAAGCCCAATTCATCAAGGCGGCGCGTAACCTGCTCAATTTCGCACGCAAAAATGCACGCCAACATGCGCATATCGTCGCGTCGAACTGTCAACATACGTCCGTTAAAATCTTGGCGTTGCAGCTGGATCAGGGACAAATAGCGGCTCAGCATCATCGACTCTGGGCCAAGCAGCCCGTTGATCTTGGTGAGGTCGATTGTGACCGGGGTGCCGTACGGCGTGCTGGGTCGATCGCGCAAGTCGATCACCCGATTTGAGCCATCTGGATTCGGCAACAATTGGTCGACAGGGACGCCGTAGTAGGCGGCGAGCCGTTGCAGGCGAGGCACGGAAATTGCTCGTTCGCCACGTTCGTAGGCACCCAAAACCGAAGCCTTAAATTCCTGGTTGGACTGCTGTTCCACTTCTTGCAGCGACAAGCGACGCTGCCGACGAATCGCTCGAAGACGTTCACCAACCCGTCGACTGTATGACCGCAATGCTGCTTCGTCTTCTACCTCAAACTCGGTCAACGTATGCCCTTTCTGACCCCACCCAGTAAATTTGTTGCATCACCGTGAGTAACCCGGCGACTACAGCCACGCATCCTAAGCAAGTTTGTGTCTCTGAGCAATGCATCGTAGATATTGGCGACACAAGAAAGGCGGATGGTTTCACATTTTCGAAACCTCGAGCCGCGTTCGCGATGTGGTCATTGCTTCGTCTATTGGCGTGAATTGTGAAAATTCACCATTAGGGCGGCGGCCACGACGGCCGCCGTCTCGGCTCGAAGCACTTCATCAAAGATGCCAACCTTTGACACCATCACGGCCAGTTCGTTGGCGGACCAGCCGCCTTCTGGGCCGATTGCTACTGCCCCATGCGTGCCACCGATCGATGGCCCACCCCGCTGTGCGAATGCGATACCCGGAAACTCGGCGACATCACTAAATGAGGCCGCTCCTGAGGAAACAGCGGGTAATCCGACAATGGGCAAGAACGATCGACGGGATTGCATGGCTGCGTGGCGGGCAATTTCGCGAAATCGAATCATGTTCTTGAGCCACTTTCCGGCATCCCACTTAGCCACCGAGTTGGCTGCGTCAAAGGGAATTACGCAATCGATACCCAATTCGGTGAGCTTTTGCACCACACCATCATTTTTGTCGCCCTTGAGTACCGCAAAGGCCACTATGAGCTGGGTTGTCCTCGCCGAAACCCGTATGACCTCGGATTCGACGACCAATTGCCCGCCGGCGTCGAGCCGGCATACCCGAAAAGCACCACGCCCGTCGCCTGCAGTTACCGCCTCGCCGGCCCGGCCACGCAACACTCGGTTCACGTGGTGAGCATCATCAGGCGACATCGAGGGCGCCATCAGGTCGTCTACAAATACGTGAGTCAGAGAATCGACATCGGCAGGGTGACGGATTGTCACGCCGGCTACTTGAAGGCCGAACGAATTTTTGAAAACAGTCCGTGATCCGGCTCTGCAACATGCTCGCCACGTAGTTCTGCATACTCATACAACAGATTGGATTCTTCGTCAGACAGCTTTGTGGGCACAAAAACCGATACCCGCACCATGAGATCGCCACGACCGCGCCCGTTGACATCGGGAACGCCCTTGTGGCGCAACTTGAACACTTTGCCAGAAGGGGTACCGGCCGGGATCGTGAT
>JBBRKR010000025.1:0-27378 GCA_038231795.1 Acidimicrobiales bacterium | reverse complement strand
ATCAAAAAAGGCCATCAATTTCGCCCGCGATCCAACGGCTTTTTTGAGTCGACTTTGGGCCGCCTCCAAGTCGCTCCCAGCGGCTTGAGCGAACGCGGCGGCAAGTACATCGTCCATCGAGTCGAAGTAATGATGCACGAGTCCGCTCGATGTGCCCATCTCCACGGCTACATCGCGCACGGTGGTGGTGGCGATGCCCTTTCGTGATGCCACGGCCAGCGCGGCATCCACGATTGCTTGGCGTCGAGCGTCGGGGGAAAGTCTGCTCATGGTGGGCACCCTAGCGCTTGAACGGCGTCGGGATGAGAGTTATTGCGCAAGTGTCCAATAAGGAACTACAGTCGGACTATGTCGAACAGCGCCTTCACTTCCGGCGTCGTACAAACCACTCCGTTTTACGACCGGCTCGGGCCCCTGAATCAAACCCACTTGTGGAGTCACTGGTCCGGGTATCTGGCCGCCCGCAAGTACCAAATGTCGGAGAAGTTCGAGTATTTCGCAGTCCGCAATACCGCTGGATTCATTGATACCTCTCCGTTGTACAAGTACCGCATCACCGGTGCCGACGCCGAAAGGTATCTCTCCGGGGTGATGGCTCGAGACATCCGCCAATGCCGCGACGGCCAAGCGCAATACACGCTCTGGTGCGACGATCGCGGCTTCGTGGTGGAAGACGGCGTGATCTTGCGGTTCACGAGTGACGAGTTCATGCTCACCGCCGCCGAACCCAATTTGGCGTATCTCACCAAGCTGATCGGCCGCCTTCACGTCTCGATCGAGGATGTCTCGGCACAATACGGAGCCTTGGCGTTTCAAGGCCCCAAGTCGCGTGAGATCTTGGCCAAGCTGGTTCCCGAAGTGGCCACGCTTGGCTTCTTTCATCACACTCACGGCAAGATCGCCAACTCCCCCGTGATCATCTCCCGCACCGGCTACACCGGCGACTTGGGATACGAAATTTGGGTCGAATCAGCCGACGCGTGCGACGTATTCGATGCCCTCAACGAAGCTGCCGCCGGCTATCACGTCATCCCGGTTGGCATGGATGCGTTGCTCATGACTCGCATCGAAGCCGGCCTCGTACTCATCGGCGCCGACTTCCACTCCAGCCGATTTTCCTTCACCGATGAAGAGATCTCTACGCCCATCGAGCTCGGTTTCGGCTGGATGTTTAAAGACATCGAAACCACCGATCGCCACTTCATTGGCAAGGCCGCCATCCGCAGCGAATTGGCCAATAAAACCTCCCGCTACCGCATGGTCGGCCTTCACATTGATCACCTCCATTGGGATCGTTTGTACAACGACGCTGGCCTCATCCCGCCCAAGAGCGAAGAACCAATCGTGTACGAAATGCTGTTGTACGACGACGACATGAATCGCATTGGGTACACCACCAGTTTCATGTATTCGCCCATGCTGCAACGCCACATAGCCATGGCTCGTGTACGGCCCCATTTGGCTGCCGTGGGATCAAAAGTGAATCTCGAAGTGACCATCAATCACAAGTACCAAACGGTTGGCGCCACCGTGGCCCGCCCTCCACTATTTAACCCCGCTCGAAAGACTTCGTGATCGCTATGACTGTCAACCGAAATTACGACGCCATCATCGTGGGTGGTGGCCACAACGGGCTGACCAACGGTGCCTATTTGGCCAAGGCTGGCCTACGCACGTTGATCATCGAGAAGCGCCATTTGGTGGGCGGCGCGGCAATTACCGAAGAGCTCGTGCCGGGCTTTCAATTCACCACATTTTCCTACGCGCTCAGCCTGTTTCGCCCCGATATCGTGCACGATCTCGAGCTCCCAAAACACGGGTTCATGCCCATTCAAATGCCCACCAACTTCGCCCCCATGGAAAATGGCGACTACCTGTTGCAAGGCACCGATCGTGATCTGAATCTGAAAGAAATCGCCCGCCATTCAAAGCACGACGCCGACGCCATGGATCAATACGATCACGATCTGGCCCAGATATGGCAGGCACTCAAGCCGCTCATGGACCAGGTGCCGCCGAACCTGTTTAGTAACGATGCCGACAACCTGTTAGCCCTCGCCGATCTCGCTAAGCGCCTCAAGAATTTGCCAAAACGGGTACTCACCAACATCATCCGTTTGCTCACGGGCAGCGCCGCTGACTTCCTTGACGACTATTTCGAAAGCGACATCGTGAAAGGCTCGATGAGTTCTTCGAGCATCATCGGCACCAAGGTCGGCCCCATGTCCCAAGGCTCTGGGCTCGTGCTTTTGTTTCACTCCATGGGCGAGACGGATGGCAGCTACGGCACATGGGCATTTCACAAGGGTGGCAACGGCGGCTTCACCCAGGTGTTGGCCAGAGCCGCCCAAGCCCACGGTGCCGAAATCATGCTCAATGGCGACGTGCTCAATGTGATCACCGTCAAAGGCCGGGCCACCGGTGTTGCTATGCGTGACGGTCCGGAATTCCACGCCCCGGTTGTGGTCAGTGCACTTGATCCCCGCCGTACATTCACCCAACTTGTGGACCCTCGGGAGCTCCCGTCAGATCTCGTGGAAGATATTGGCCGGTTCAAATTTCAAGGCACGTCAGCCAAGGTCAACTTCGCTCTCGATGGCTTGCCGGTATACCCAGCTTTGGCCGGTCGCACCGATCAATACCGAGGCTTCACAAATATTGGCCCGTCCATGGAGTACCTCGAGCGGGCCTTCGACGACGCCAAATACGGCTGGTATTCCAAGCGCCCGTATATCGATGCGTGCATTCAATCCACCGTCGATCCCGACATGGCGCCCCCCGGCAAGCATGTGATGAGTTGTTTCATTCAGTACGCCCCGTACCACCTCAAGGGCAGCGATTGGGATACCGAACGCAACAACTTCGGTGACAACGTACAGGCCACGCTGGAATCATTCTTCCCCGGCTTCGGCGATCTGGTGTTGCACCGTGAAGTCGTCACGCCGCTCGACATCGAACGGGTCGTGGGTCTCAGCGAAGGCAACATTTTTGGTGGCGAGTTTCTGGCCCCCCAGATGTTTTTCTTCCGCCCCGCTGGCGGTTGGAACCAATACCGCACACCCATCGAGGGCTACTACCAATGTGGCAGCGGCACCCATCCTGGTGGTTGTGTGACGGGCGGTCCAGGAAAGCTGGCGTCGCAACAAATCCTCAAGGATTGGGTGTCTCGCGCGTAGGGCGCTTGCCGTTGACGCTCGGCGTGATGGGTTGCGTGGGAGACTGCTCGAGTGACGGGCGACGACGACACTGAAACTCGCGACGAACTAATCGAGCGAGCGCGCCGGCTCACTGCCAAGGCTATCGAATTTCGGGCAGCTGGCGATTTGTCATCTGCTGAGTTGGCCGTTCGTCAATCGGTGTCGAGCTATGAACGAGCTGGGTCACTCGGCGGCCGGGCCAGGTCGCTGCGTCTGGCGGGCGATATCTATCTCGATCAAGGCGCTTTGGCCGACGCCGTTCAAGCATTCGATCAAGCCCGTCAAGTGTGCGAGGACGCTGGCCAGATTGACGCCGCCAAAGTGTGCGCGGCTCAAGCCCACGCCGCTCAGGCTCGTATCGATGGCGCGGCGCGAGCCGCTCGTCCTCGAACAGGAAACACCGGGAAATCTCCTGCTGTACCATCGCCGGCCAAGCATTCAGCGCCGTCAGATTTTCGCCGCCGTCGGCTGGTATTTGTAGCGATCGCTGCGATCTTTGTGCTCGGCACCGGAGTGGCTGTGGCCAAAAATGCGGGTAGCGACACGGCTACGAAAAAGCCCGCTGTGACGACCACGAAACCAACAACGATCACGCTTGGATTGCCAAACGGGTCGACGGCAATCACCACGGCAACGACAGTCCCCGAAGCGGCGCCTGCACCCACGAAGGAACCCGGCATTTATGCCGACCCGGCGTGGACCAGCAAGGTGTATCCCGGCGCTACCAATGCCATGGTTGCCTTCCGTGGCAACCCATCACGTACCTACTATGGCAAAGGCCCTGTGCCTGCCAAGCCACATCAACTGTGGCAATACCCGGCATCAGCACCGATGTGCTCGGAGTCGGTCGATAAAGGCAACGCTTCCACGTGGTGCGGCATGGGATGGACCGGTCAAGTGAACGTGTTCAACCTCAACGGCAAACAGGCCCTGGGTTTCGGCGCCTACGATCGGGCCGATCATGTGGTGGATGCCGCCACTGGCGCGGACCTCCTCAAGGGTTTCACCACCGATGACCTCGCCAAAGGCACTCCGACCGTCGACCCCGATGGATACCCATTGATGTACCACGGAAGTCGCGACAGTAACTTCCGAATCTACGCCCTTGACCGAGACAACAAGTTGACAGTGTTGTGGTCAATGAATGCTGCAGACGATCCACCAATTTTGTGGAATAACGACTGGGACGGCTCGCCACTCATCCTCAACGACTACCTCATCGAAGGCGGCGAGAACAGCCGTTGGTACATCATCAAACTCAACCGTGGATACGATGCCAACGGCAAGGTGACGGTGAATCCGCAAAAGGTTTTCAATGGTCCAGGATGGGATCAACAACAACTCGACGACATAGCAGCTGCCGGGTTTAACGACGGCCCCGAAGTGTCGATCGAGAATTCATTGGCTGCCTACAAGCACATCATTTATTTCGCCAACTCGGGCGGACTGGTGCAGGGTTGGGATACCACGGGCATCGAATCGGGCATTGCTCCAACACGTGTCTTCCGCTTTTGGACAGGTGAAGATACCGACGCTTCGGTGGTTGTCGACGCTCAAGGCATGTTGTACGTGAACACAGAAGGGGAGCGTCACAACACTCGATCCAAAGCCGTTGGTCATCTCCTGAAACTCGATCCATCCAAGCCCGACAATCCCATTGTGTGGAGTATCCAAGGTGACGCTTTTGATGGCAGCAAGGATGGTTTTTGGGCTACACCTGCCATTCACGGCGACACCCTTATCGCCGCCCGCACGCGGGGAATTTTGTACGGCATCGATCGTGCGTCCGGCAAAGTGTTGTGGGAAAAGAAGTTTCCCCTCGCCGGCGACGCATCATTTTGGGCATCGCCGGTAGTGGTCGACAACGTGCTGATTCAAGCCGACTGCGCCGGAAAAATGCACGCCTACGATGTGTCGAATCCGTTGATCGATCCTCCCGAATTGTGGAGTGTCGATGTGCCGTCAGATGCCCACTGCATCGAAACAACGCCTGTCGTTTTCGAAGGCAAAATTTACATCGGCAGCCGCAACGGCTTCCTCTACGCATTCGGCGACTGACCCTCTAAGAATTCGCTCTGGTCGGCAGTGCTAGCGCGGCTCCGATATGCCATGTGACCAACGACACTGGTCGCTGTGACATCGGTCTCTGGCTATCCAATCCCCGAATGTTGTTTGATGCACTCAACGAAATTCGACGAGGGGAACGAATGGAAACCATGGCAAAACTGCTCAACTCTGTTGGCACCCTCGCATTGTTGGTGGGGCAAAATAGTCGCACCAACTACCGATCGGCGGGTGCCACGTGAGCACCGGTAGAGGCGAGATCTGCCGGTGCTTTCGAGGGCCTTTGTTGTGGTGCGGTCTAGAAGAGTGACACCTTGTCGGTCACGGTGAACTTCCAGAAATCGGGAGCGCTGGTGAGCAATGACCCGAAGGCGCCAGAGAACTCGGCCATATGCGGCGTAGCAAAATGCTCGTCAAGCGCTGCTTGATCTACCCACTCTTCGTGCAACACGACGATGTTGGGGTCATCCATGGCGAACGCGAACCGATATGCCAAATTGCCGGGTTCGGCCACGGTGGCCTCTCTCATCTTGGTGGCGGCGGCAATAACCACGTCGCGCAGGTCGGGGTTGATTTGGACACTTCCGGCGATAACGATCATGGGCGCACAATTGCCCAAGAAATCGCTGCTGTCAAGGCATACGAATCGCTAGACCAGTGACACAATGGCCGAACCAATTCTCGGCCTGGGGGTCTTATGAAATTCGGCATTTTCTACGAACACCAATTGCCTCGGCCGTGGACACAGCACAGCGAGCAACAACTCTTCGATGAAGCGCTCGATCAGGTGGTGTTGGCCGACGAGTTGGGGTTCGACAACGTGTGGGCCGTGGAGCATCACTTCCTTGAGGAGTACTCCCACTCGTCGGCTCCCGAAGTATTCCTGGCCGCGTGCGCGGCTCGCACCAAAAACATTCGCATCGGCCACGGCATCCGTCAAACGCCGCCCAACTACAACCACCCAGCACGCGTCGCCGAGGCCGCAGCCACGCTCGACTTGATCTCGCATGGTCGCGTCGAACTTGGCATTGGTGAAGGAGCCACTCGACTCGAACTGGGAGGCTTCGGCATCGCCGCAAAATACAAGCGAGCCATGAGTCTTGAAGCCGGCGAACAGATCGCCAACATGATGGCAATGGAACCGTACCCTGGCTATGAAGGCGCCCATTTCTCGATGCCTTGTCGAAACGTCATTCCTAAGCCCGTCCAAAAGCCGCACCCTCCGATGTGGATGGCATGCACCAATCGGGCGACCATCGAAGTGGCGGCTCGCAACGGAATTGGGGCGCTTGCTTTTGCGTTCGTGAACCACGACGAGGCCGTCCATTGGGTCAATGCGTATTACGACATCATTCGTAGCGACGAGTGTGTGCCGCTCGGCCATACGGTCAACGCCAACATCGCCATCGTGGCCAATTTGAGCGTCCATCCCGATCGTTCAGAAGCCATTCGCCGGGGCCACGACGGCTTTCACTTTTTCCGGTATGCATTGGGTGCTTTGGTCTCCAACGACATTGTGCCCGGCCGCACCACACTGTGGGCCGACTACGAAGCACGCACCGTTGGCTCAATCGACGTTGCCATTTCGGCAGCGGCCCAAGCAGGCGACACATATGCCTCAGGAATTGGCGCCCCTGCTGATGTGCAACGCCACATCAAATCCTTCGAAGACGTGGGCGTGGATCAGGTGGTGTTCCTTCAGCAAGGTGGCAACAACAAGCACGGAGACATCTGCGACACGTTGAGACTTTTTGCTAGCGATGTGATGCCCGAATTTCACGAACGGGAATCCGATCGAGTGGCCCGAAAAAGTGAAGAGCTAGCGCCGTTCGTTGAAGCGGCGCTAGCTCGTAAACAGTGGATGGCTCCGTTGGCCGACTCCGATATTCCTATCGTGCGAGCCTCGGTTGCCAAGCCACAGGTACCCGGAGGGGTGTAACGGTTACGCCGTTGGCGTAGTTACTGCGCACTTTTCGTTGAGCTTGGCGACCCGAGCATCAATCTTGCTCAAACGCTCGGTGAGCTTTGCAATGCGAGCATCAAGACGGGCCGCCAATTCAGGATGTGCCGCCAAATCGGTGGCCTTGTCGACCTTCACCTGGTTGAGCTTGGCAATGCGGTCGACGACCTTTTGACGACGCTCTGCAGCCTTGGTTTCCAGGGCTGCCTTGTTGGCGCAAATCTCCTCTTTAGTGTGCTTACGTACGTGCTCAGTTTTAGGACCAGTTGGTGTTGGTGTGGCGTCTGAAGCGAAAGCGGCAGAGCCGACTCCGAACGTAAGCGCACCAACGGTGACGATACTGGCGGTGAATTTTGTGAACTTATTCATGGTGGTGCCTTTCATGTCAATCGCAGACCGGATGTCTGGTTGGTGGGGATGTCAACATGATCGAGGACAAATGTGAGCAATCTGTGATGTGATTGTAAGGGTCTTTCGACAAACCTTTGATTTCACGTCACATTTTGATCACATTTTATGCCGATCATCTGTATATGGCAAACATCACAATCAGAAATCAGATGGCGTTGCTCCATCGCCGTGCGGGCTTAGGTTTACGACCCGGCGAGCTCGATGCGATCAGCGCCCAAGGCGCAACGGCGTTCGGAGAAATCGACCGTCTCATTACGGGGGCACAGGGAGGGTCTTCGACGAACTCGTTCCCATCTGTCAACGTTTCGAAATTGGATCCTTTTCAAAAGAAGGTCAACGTAGAACTTACGGCGAATAGCTGGATTGAGCAGTTGGTCGCTTCAAATGATCCACTCGGGGATCGCATGACGTGGTTGTGGCACGGGCACCTGGTGGCCGGTTACGACAAGGTCAAAAATCCGCAATTGATGATCCCGTATATTTCGCTTCTGCGAACCCATGCCGTTGGCAATTTCCGAAATTTACTTCGGGCTCTCACCACCGATGCCGCCATGCTTGTGTATCTCGATGGCGAGAAAAATCGAGGCAAGGCACCCAACGAAAACTACTCGCGAGAAGTGCTGGAGTTGTTCACCTTAGGCTTGAACTACACCGGCCAGCCGACGTTCACTGAAGCCGATGTAACCGCTGGTGCCAAGGCGCTGAGCGGTTGGACGGCTGGCAAATATTCCACGAAAGTGGCGTTTGAACCCAAGCGTCATGAAAACGCTCCCCAGGCCTATCTCGGACGCCAAGTTCACGATGTCGATACTGTGATCGACGCCATTCTGGCCCACAATGGTTGCGCTCAGTTCGTCACTCAGCGCGTGGCGAAAGCACTGTTGGGTTCTGCAGTCGATGTCGGGCTTGTGACGGCTGCTGCCGACCAATTTCGATCAAGCGGGTACGACATTTCGACCATGCTCACGGTGCTATTGCGGGGCGCCGTTACGACCCCTTCGCCTCGCTTCGTAGGCGCTCCAGTGCCATGGCTGGTGAGCCTGCGTCGGGCCACCGGAGCGACCGTGGCCCCCGCCGCTCAGGCTGTGCATTTGGCAGCCGCTGGCCAGTTGCCGTTGGACCCTCCCAACGTGTCCGGCTGGCCGTCTGGCAACTCGTGGCTGGCAGCGGGCACCGTGATAGAGCGTTCCAACCTGGCTGGATTGTTGGCCACGAGCACGCCCGCTTCGAGTGTGGTGACAGTGGCTGCAGCCCGCAGCGATTGGCAACGGTTGGCAGATGGTCTTGGACGCCCAGAAGGATTTTCGGCGGCCGAAATTTCGGTCTTGGCTAGCCGCGCAAATGTTACCGAACGACTCATGCTGGCGTTTGCCAGCCCAACAATGGTGGAGCTCTAGAAATGATTACTCGTCGACAATTCATCGCCGCTTCGGCTGCTACTGCCGCCGCTGGAGCCACAGGCGTCCTGGCCCTTGGGTCACATCATGCCCCGGCAATTGCGGGGTCAAGTGCTGCCTCCAGTACAACGACCATGGGTTCTACTGCCGCACCCTCAAAGACTGCCGTGACATCGACCGCTGCGCCGCTCGCACCCGCTCCGCCTGCTCTTGGGCGTGTGCTCGTCGTTCTGCAACTCAATGGCGGCAACGATGGTCTCAACACGCTGATTCCGATGGGTGCCGCCCACGGCCGGTATCGCGATTTGCGTAAAACTATCGGCATCGATGCTCCCGTAGCGTTGAATGGTCAAGCCGATTATGGGCTCCACCCCGCGCTGGCCCCGATGTCCAAATTGTGGGACGCCGGACGTTTGCGGGCCGTGGCCGGGGTGGGTTTCCCGCACCCCAATCGATCGCATTTCGAAGCCATGCGTTGGTGGTGGAACGCCACCTTGGGCGGTGCTGGTTCGACGGGATGGCTTGGCCGCTACTTCGATACATCGGCAGCGGCGGATCCATTGCAGGCCATTTCACTCGGCGGCTCTATGCCAGGACTGACGGGCGCGAATTCGGCCCCCATCATGGTTCTCGACCCATCGTCATTCTCGCTACAGGCGCCCAAACTCACCGATTCCGCCGGAGTGCGAGCCGCTCTCAGTACATTTGGACCCTCCTACGCACACGCGCTGTCGGCTACCGATCTCTTTTCGAAGGTGAACAAAAAAACGCACGGAAAAGCTGGCGATCTTTTGACAGTGGCCGCTGATCTCATCGAGCAGAGCGCGAGTACCCAAGTGATCGCGGTATCGATCGGCGGGTTTGATACGCATTCTGGTCAGGATTTTCGCCAAAACGACCTTCTTGGCCAGGTCGGTCAAGGCATTGCCGATTTCTTTGATCAAATTGATGCCTCCGGCCACGGTGATCGCGTGATGCTGATGACAACAAGTGAGTTCGGTCGTCGGGCGTACGAAAACGGCAGCGGTGGCACCGATCACGGCAAGGCCAGCGTGCATTTCATGGCCGGCGCTGGCATCACGTCGGGCGTCTCGGGAGCATGGGACCTCAACCATTTGGATGACGGTGACTTACCTCCCGTGATCGACTCGCGGGCGTACCTGGCTAATGGCATCAACTGGTTGGGTGGCGATGGTGGCTCGATTTTGGGAACCGACTTCGCACCCCAAAACTTGCTCGCCTAACGGGCCTAGGCGCCGGTCTCGACGGGCCTTTCGAGGTCGGCAGTCCACCCAGACCACCCGGCGGCGAAAAGTATGCCGTGCCCAAACCCGGCACGCTGCATGGCCAACAAATCGTGACACGCCGTCACTCCCGAACCACATGAAACGGCAAATGGTTCGCTGTCGTTGGCGCCCAGCATTTCATAACGTGCCCGCAATGTGCCGGGATCCAGAAAGCGGTTCGTGGCAGAGTCCAGATTGTCCTGCCATGGGGCGGTGCGGGCGCCGGGAATATGGCCGAGTCGTGTGTCGATGGGATTGACCTCGCCGCGAAATCGAGATGCAGCCCTGGCGTCGAGCAAACGTCCAGCGGCGGCTATCAGAGCGGCGTCGTCTGCATCGATGATGTGATCTGCTGGCCATGAAGCGACCTCGCATTCGCAAGGTGGAAGGTGGGTGACTTCCGCCGTCAAAGTGCCATCCCACGCCTGAATTCCGCCATCGAGCAGGAATGCTTGGCGACCCAACGCTCTCCACATCCACACCAAGCGAGCCGCCATGGCGCCACCCGTGTCGTCGTAGGCCACGATCGTGTCGGCCGCCGAAATTCCTAGTGCACCCATGGCCGACGCAAAACGTTCTGGAGTCGGGAATGGATGCCGCCCGAGCGTGGGCCGTGAATGATCGAGCGTCGACAGATCGGTTTCGAGATCCACGAAGATGGCCCCCAAAATGTGCCCTGTCCGATAGGCGTCGAGGCCCAGTCGACCATCCAGATATGACCGCACGTCGGTCACGATCACTGAAAAAATGTTGGCGTGCAGCCAATTCGGTGAAACAATCGGGTCACTCATCACGTCCCTAGGTTACGTCTGGTTTCCAGATGGCTTTGGCATGAAAGGTTTCTCATGGAAATTGACGACAGCGCAGGTATCGATACCAGTTCCATTAACGATGTTCGCGGGCAATCGGGCGGTGGCGGTTCCTCAGGCGGCGGTATCGACATGGGTGACGTGTTGGGCAACGTGTTGGGCGGCGGTGGCGGGTCCTCGGGTGGCAGTTCCGGAGGCATGGGCGGCCTCGGCGGAGTGCTAGGCGGCATGCTGGGCGGTCGGGGAAAAATGTCGGGCGGCATCGGCATTGTGGTGATTTTGATCGTGGCTTTCCTGGCCAAAGGCGGCCTGGGTGGCTCGAACTCGAGTTCTTCGAATCTGTCATCTTCGAATTCCACGGTGGTCGCCAATGGCGGCGATTTGAAGCAGGAGTGCTCAGTGGGTGCCAAAGAAAAAGTGGCATGCCAAATGGCCGTGGTGGCCAACAGCGTTCAAGGGTATTGGGCCGCCACGTTGCCCGCTGTGACCGGCATTCGATACACCGATTCCAAGACCACGTATTTCACTGGCAGCACCGACACTGCGTGTGGTCCGGCGACGAAAGACGTCGGCCCGTTCTATTGCCCAGGTGACAAGCTGGTGTACATCGATCTCGGTTTCTTTGACGAGTTGCAAACCAAGTTCAATGCCAAAGGCGGCATTTTTGCCGAGTCGTATGTGATTGCACACGAGTACGGTCACCACGTTCAAGACCTCATGGGGACCTCGGCAAAAGTTGACGCCAGCGGCGACCGGCAAGGCGCCAACAGCGGTTCGGTCCGTCTTGAATTGCAGGCCGATTGCTACGCTGGTGTGTGGGCGAAACACGCCGAAACAACCAATGATCCCGGCACCGGCCGCCCGCTCATCAAAAACATCACTGAGGCCGACATCGCAGACGGTCTGGATGCTGCCGCAGCCGTTGGCGACGATCGCATCCAGAAAGAGTTCCAAGGCAAAGTGACGCCCGAATCGTGGACGCATGGCTCATCTGCTCAGCGCCAAAAGTGGTTCACCACTGGCTACTCATCGGGTGACATGAACTCTTGTGACACGTTCAGCGGCAGCATTTAGCTCTGCACCCCGTTGGGGCGCCGGCTAACTAGAAAGCGATTTTTGCAACGGTAAAAGTCGCGCTGCTATTTCGTGCAGGTGCTCGCTCCAGTTGTTTGGCTCAGCCATTGGAATCACTACTATTTTGGAAAATCCAACGGCCACGAACGCTTCGATTTGCTCTGCCAATGTGTCGAGCGTGGGCGGTATCACATCGCTTGGATCGAGATCGGGCCGGCGCTTGGCGATAAACGCGGCGAGTTCTTTCGACACCGTGGTGGAGCCATCTGTTCCATAGCCAATCAGCACGCCCCAATGCTCAGGATCCATGGTGCGTCCCGCTTCGGCCGCTGCTTGCTCGATGATCGGCTGAGCCGCCGCTACATCGGCCGGCGTTACAAACGATGGCAGCCAACCGTCGGCAAGACGCCCTACCCGCCGCAATTCGGATGGGGCAATGCCGCCGAGCCACACGTCCATGGGGATCTGTATTGGCTTGGGACTTACGCCGATGTCGTCGAGCGTGAACCGCTCGCCATGATGAGTAATCGACTCCTCTGCCCACAATCGGCGAATGAGCGGTAGTGCTTCGTTGAACCAGGCAGCGCGATCTTCTCGAGCCACGCCAAAGGCTTGCTGTTCATGGCGATCCACCGCGCCAAGTCCAAACGCAGGCAGGAGACGACCGTTACTCATGCGGTCGAGTGACGCCAATTGTTTGGCCACCAGAACAGGGTTGCGGCCCGGCAACACCATCACCGAGGTGCCGAATTTCAATTTCCTGGTGCGGCCTGCGGCGTACGCCATAGCCACCACGGGGTCTGGGGCACTGCCGCCGACGCGTTCCGATAGCCACAGCGAGTCGAAACCCAAGTTTTCGAGGTCGTCTACAAAGGGTCCAAAACGTTCGCCGTTGGTGATCGATCGGGTTCCGAGGCCGAAGCCGATCCGCACCTTCACAACGAGTTGACGACGTTGGCTAGTACGTCGGCCACAGCATCGGGTTGTGACCAGAACGGCGAGTGGCTGGCCTCGATCTCGACGGTGTGCGTGGTCCGCTCGGCCATGCGGTGTTGTAGCTCGGGCACAATTGCCTTGTCGAGGGTGCACACCACAAATGTGCTTGGCGTCGACGCCCATGCAGCCACGCCAGGAGCTTGAGTCAACGAGATCATATTTTGGGGCTGTAGCTGGGCGGCGGCTTCTGATTGATCTTCAGCGCTGCAGTCGCCATAAAAAACCGGACCCACAAATCTTTCATTGACCACCGCGGTAAACGTGTCGTCGACAACGAGAACATCCTCGCCCGACAGTTCGCCGGGTGTCGATAACACGAGATCCATTGCCGATTCAGTCTCCATAGGCACAAAAGCAGTGAGGTACACCAGATGTCTGACGGCTGGGTGGTCGTGACCCGCCACAGAGATCACGCACCCACCGTAGCTATGGCCCACTAGCACGACATCGCCGTCGATGGCGTCAATGGCGAACCGCACGCACTCGGCATCGCCAAACAAATCAGAGCGAGGGCTCGTGGAATTGCCATGGCCCGGGCGATCAATGGCTACCGCCGCGATACCTCGTGAACTCAACGCAGCGATCACTCGCTCGAAACACCACGCCCCATGCCATGCACCGGGGACAAGGACTACCGTGACTTTGGCGCTCATAGCCGAATACTTGCACATGGACAGAGCCTCTCGATGGTCGTGGCCTAGCATCGCGAGGTGTTTGACATCGTGGCAAAAGCGTTCTTTCTGGCCGATCATGCCAGCGTCGAAAATGGCAAGCTGTACGTCAACGGTGGGTTCTGGACTCATCTCGGATTTGCCGAATATCCAGCCACTCATCCTGCGTTCTCAGTGGTCACGGTGCTTGAAGTTCCGTGGAGTCAGTTTGACGTCGAGCACCATTTTTCGATCTGGCTCGAAGACTTCGATGGCCGCCCATTGGGCGTCGATATCGAAGGCGATTTTCGGGTTGATGCAGCCAACGCTGCGCGAGTGGGAGACCCCACGCTGATACCGCTGGCGCCCATGGTGTACGGCGTGCATTTCGCCAATCCTGGCGACTACACATTTGTGCTCCGAGTCAATGGTGATGAGCTGGCCAGAGCTCGGTGCACCGCCACTCTGCGTCAGCCGTAAACACGCCGTTTATGCTCGCTGTATGACAGCGATCGATATCAACGAAATATTTCGTCTCGACGATAAGGTGGCCGTGGTGACCGGCGCTTCGTCAGGGCTCGGCGACCGTTTTGCTCGGGTGTTACACGCGGCTGGAGCCCAAGTGGTGGTGACAGCACGGCGTGCCGACCGTCTAGAGGCATTGGTCGCCGACCTGCCCGGAGCAGTAGCTATGCCCGCCGATATTGGCGTACCGGCCGACCGGGAACGATTGATCGCCGACGTTGCCGCTCAATTTGGACGCATCGACGTGCTCGTCAACAACGCCGGAATTGGCTCCCTGGTGTCGATCGAACATGAGACGCTTGAGCGATTCGAAGAAGTGATGAACGTCAACACCACGGCCCTGTGGCACATGAGCAAATTGGCTGGCGTGCATATGGTGGCGCAGAAGTCGGGGAGCATTGTGAACATTGCCTCGGTGCTCGGCCACACAGGTTCGTCGCCCATCAAGCAGGCCAACTACTGCGCGTCGAAAGGTGCGGTTGTTAATCTCACTCGAGAGTTGGCGTTGCAATGGGGCCGCAAAGGGGTGCGTGTCAACGCGCTGTGCCCGGGCTGGTTCCCCAGCGAGATGACGGCCGGGATGGACACCGACGAGGGTTCGATCAAGTTCGTGGCCGCCAATTGCCCCATGAGCCGGATGGGAAATACCGAGGAGCTCGACGGCGCGCTGTTGCTTTTGGCCAGCCGGGCTGGCAGCTATATGACGGGGCAATCAGTGATCGTGGATGGTGGCTGGCTGGCCCGCTAGGCCAGCCTCGGCAATACAGTTGGCCCGCTAGGCCAGCCTCGGCAATACAGCTGACCCGCTAGGCCAGCCTCGGCAATACAGCTGACCCGCTAGGCCAGCAGGCCGCGCATTGCCTCACGGGTGTCGTGGGTCTCTTCCGGCGTGCCCCCAAATTCGACGGCGCCAAAATCGGTCACGCCGATTTCCTTGAGCGCCATCACTTGGTCTTGTACTTCGCTCATGGTGCCGGTGATTGCGATATCGGCTGCAATACCGGCGCCCTCACGGTCCAGCATCGCCCGATAGCTCGGCAACTGGCCGTAGATCTCAAACAACTTGGCGGCCCGCTCGTAAGCCCCAGCCTTATCGGTGGTGACGCACACGGGCAGAGCAGCAATCACTCGTGGCTTCTTACCTACTGATTCGCCGGCGGCGTTGATGGTAGGCACGATGTGATCGCGCAGTGTGGCAGGGCCTGTGCACCACGTGATTGTTCCGTCGGCCAGGGTGCCGGCCAGCTTGAGCATGATTGGTGCCAGAGCGGCAATGGCTACGCCGAATGGCTTGTGTCCGACAACGCCAAAGCCGCCATACGCTTTGAATACGTCGCCATGAAATGCCGAAGAGCCGGTGTTGTTGATGGATTGCACAATGGTGAGGTACTCACGCATGTGAATGGCCGGTTTGTCGAATGAGTAGCCGTACATGCCTTCGATCACCATCTGGTGCGACAGGCCGAGCCCCAAACACAGACGCCCGCCTGCTGCCACGTTGGTGGTCATGGCTTGCTCAGCCATGGCCATGGGGTGCTTGGTGTAGGTGGGCAGAACTGATGTGCCGAGCTCAATCGTGCTGGTCGCTTGGCCGGCAAGTGCGAGCGCAGTGAGGGCATCGCCGTCGAATACTTGGGGTGTCCAAAAAGATGCGAAGCCTTGTTCCTCAGCCAATTTGGCTGCTTCCACAATACCCATCAAACCGGTTGTACCTGCACCTACAAAGACGCCAATTTTCATGGTGTGGACCTTATCCCTTTTCGGCCGACGGGTGCGTAACGAAGCTGTCAGACTTGCGTCATGCTTCTCACTACGGCTTGCCCACTCGATTGCCCTGACACGTGCTCGCTCCATGCCGAGGTGGTCGATGGAAAATTGATTGGAGTGACAGCGGCGCCCGGCAATCCGTTCACCCAAGACTTCATCTGTCAGAAGGTGTCCAAGCATGCCGAACGGGTGTACTCGCCAGAGCGAATCATGACACCTCTGCGCCGCACTGGCCCAAAGGGATCTGGACAATTCGAACCAATTTCGTGGGATGACGCGCTCAAACTCGTGGTGGCCAAAGTGCGCGCCGCCATTGACGCGAAGGGGCCAGATTCTGTCGTCCCCTATCTGTATAACTCGTCGGCGGGCACGTTGAACTCGTGGGGAATGAGCGTGCGAATGTGGGCCGAGTTGGGGGCCGCCAATGTGGAGCATACGATTTGCGCGGCCACCACGGCAGCGTCATGGCAAACGGTATTTGGCGGTATGCCGAGCATTCATCCGGGCGATGTGGTGCACAGCAAGTTCATCGTGGTGTGGGGAGCCAACCCCACAGTTAGCAATATCCACCTGCCGCCGCTGATTCATCGGGCACAGGAGGCAGGTGCGAAATTGGTCGTAGTAGACCCCCGTCGTACTGGCATGGCCAAACGGGCCGATTGGCATCTGGCCGTCAATCCCGGCACCGATGTGGCGCTGGCATACGGCATGGCGAATCTGTTGAACGCCAACGGTTGGCTCGATCAAGAGTTCATCTCCAACCACTCGTTTGGTGCCGATGAGTTTCTTGCCGAGGCGGCAAGTTGGCCGCTCGATCGATGTGCAGAAGTGACCGGCATCGATGGCGATCTCATTGCCGAGGTCACTCGGCAATGGGCTCATTCGCGACCAAGTATTTTGCGGCTTGGCTGGGGCGCAGAACGAAATCGAAACGGCGGATCTAACTGTCGTGCCGTGTTGTCGTTGCCGGTTTTGATGGGTCATTTCGGACAGGTTGGATCAGGCGTTTTGGCCACTACGAGCAGTCTTTCTCCAATTGACCTTCGCGGCGTGAGCCGTATTTCGGGGTTCAAGGATCGGCCCGAACGCCGTCAGGTCAACATGAATACATTCGGTCGCGAGCTGTGCGGCCTCGACGGAGCGACCGACGTCGACGTGCTGTTTATTCAAGGGGCCAACCCGGTCGTCATGAATCCAAATCAGCGACTCGTTATCGAGGGAATGAGTCGCGACGATCTTTTCACCGTGGTCCACGATCAGGTCATGACCGACACCTGTCGGTATGCCGATCTCGTGCTGCCGGCAACCACCCATTTCGAATCCGATGACCACACCGATTCCTATGGGTCGTATGTGTTGCAGGCCGTCAACAAGGTCATCGAGCCGGTAGGTGAATCGCTGTCCAACGTGGCTTTGACGGCGTTGCTCGCCGAGCGATTTGGGCTCGACGCCGCCAGCTACCGTCGCTCGATCAGCGAGCAAACCTCGCTTACAGTTGAAGACGAAACTGTCCGAGCGGGGGGAGCGATTGAATTCGTCAAGTCGGGTGAGATCGTCCAGTTTGTGAATTTCAAACCGCGACATTTTGAACCGGAATGCGACAACCGCGCTGTGCTGAGTCACCCGAAAATGGGAGACGATTGCGCGCCGAAATTTCGCGAGCTCATCGATGTCGATTTCCCATTCACGGTTATTTCACCGGCGACGCACCGCACGATTAACTCCATGTTTGGCGAGTTCAATTCAGCGGCGTTTGTGGTGCACGTGCACCCCGATGACGCCGCTCGTGTTGGCGTCGCCGACGCCGAATACGTCCGGGTGTGGAACTCGTTTGGGGAAATCAGGTTGCCGCTGGCGGTCGATGCCGATCAGCGGTGTGGCACAGTGACTATCCCCAAAGGAATTTGGATGAAGAGTGCGGGCGGTTTGACCGTCAATGCACTAGTGCCCGACACGCTCAACGACCTGGCTGATGGCGCTTGCTTCAACGACACACGCGTACAGATCGAACGAGCGGCCTAGCGCGACGACTGCAGCGTGGACGATCGAACAACGGTGGTGATGGTGCCGTCGTCGGCCACCAACCACGCGCCGACGCCATAGAAGCGCAGCAGATTCTGGCCGTCGACGGGCCCCGCCAGTAGAGCGGCCTTGGCCAAGCCTTCTGCCCACCATGCTTCGTCGGCCTGCACGGCAACGGCAAGAAGGCCAGTGGTGCTTGGCCGTCCAGTGGATGGCTCGATGAGGTGGTGGGCTATGTGGCCAGAAGCCGTGGGCCAACTGCGCACCACGACCGACGACATCACGATGGCACCTGAGGTCACGGGTGCCACACAAATCGGCACCCCGGGGTTGATCGGGTTTTCGACAGTGATTGGCCAGCCGCCTTCGATGGGGCATTCGCCACTCACCCGAATGTCGCCGCCCATGCCAATGCAGGCGCTGGTGGCGCCCCGTTCAATGAGCCACGCGGCCACGCAATCGGCGGCGAAACCTTTGCCAACGCCGCCGAGATCGAGTCGCACTCCTCGGGGCACGTTGACAGTGCCATTCACGTGGTTGAGCTTGATGCCAATGCAGCCCGGCGTAGGCATGCAATCAGCGGGACGGGGCCGAGCCCGCTGGAGTACCTGCTCGAATGAGCGGTCATAGCCAACTGCTTCAAGTGCGGCAAGCACTGTGGGATCGAAGCGCCCGTCAGTGGAACGCCATAGAGCTATGGCCCGATCGACTAACGCAAATGTCTCTGGCGACACGACGTGGTCGACGTCGGGGCTGGCATTGATTCGGCACAATTCGCTCGTGGGATCAAACCGACTCCACAGCCGTTCTAAGCGTCGAAGTTGTTCGACGCCCCAATCGGCCAAGTCGTCCGCTTCGGCCTCGTCAATACAGACCATGAGCTCGGCAACTGAGCCCATGGCTCTGATTTTGCGGTCAGCCCAGATCAGCATGACGTGGCGATCGAAATGTGCATCGAGTAATTATGCCTCGAAGCAAGGACTAGCAGGGGGGCAGCGGCGAAGCACCGCACGTTGGTGCGACGGTGGTTGGTGCCGGGGGCTTGGTCGTGGGGGGTGCCACTGTGGTTGGTGCCGGTGGTTTTGTGGTGGCCACTGGTGGCTGCGTGGTTGCGGTCGGTTGCGTTGTGATCGGTGCTGGCGGCTGCGTTGTGACAGCAGCCGGTTTGGTGGTGCCAGCAGCAGGCTGAGTAGTAACGGCGGCTGGGGGTGCCGTGGTCCCGGCTGCGGGAGGTTGCGTGCCAGCGAGAGGAGGTTTGGTCGTGGCGGCGGGGAGACCAGCTGCCGACAACGGCGGTGCCGTTGGCTGCTGTGTGACGCCAGGAATGGCGGTGGTGCCCTTTGCAGCAGTGGCTGGCGACGTAGCGCCCGGCTTTGTGGCTCCATTCCCGAGCACCAAGGCTCCGGGAGCTGTGGTGGCGTTAGTGACAATGGCACCGGTGGTGGGATCAACCACTGGGGCACCAGTTGTGGTGGGGTCTGTTGCTGCAGCGGTGGAATCAACAGCGGTGGACCCGGCGGCTGTGGTATCAGCGACAGCTCCACTTGTGGACGGTGTAGTAGCCGCTACTTTCTTGGCCCCTGCTGCGAAAACAGGCTGATGGGTAGCCATGACGGTGACCAGACCGAACAGTGTGGCAGTTGACATTCCAGCGGCGATAAAGCGGCTTGCTTCGGCCACATGGATCTTCTTGCGCTTCTTGGCGGCGGGTTTAAGGTTTTTGGATGAATTTGACATGAGACTCCTCAGTCGTCTGCGTGATCTGTGGTGGGCTGAGTGGTTTGTGTCGAGCGGTACTCGTCGAGTCGCATCGGCGTTGTGGTGGTTGTCGCTGCTGGCTCAACTTCAGACGTTGGTTCTGCTCTCACTTCAACGACTGATTTGACCTCTGGCTTGGGCGCCGGAGGCGTGGCAGCGACTAATGGAACTTCAGCGGGAGCGTTGAGTAGATCGGGGATCGAGGCCGCCTGCACTTTGGCGACTTCCTTCGAAATCGGCAGGGCTACCGATCGGGCACCTACAACTACGGTGAGTGGTGCTACGGGAATGGGGGCAACCGGTACATATGCCGCTGCCAACCGGATTCCGTGCGACTGAGGCGATGAAATCGATTCACCTACGAAGTGAATTGCGGCGTGACTTGACGCCCCGGGAGTATTTGACACGACGGGCGCCGCTGCGGGTGCCAGTTCCACAAACGCGACAGGAGCCACAATGATCGATACCGAATCTGCCTGATGTCCCTGATCAGTGGGGGTATCGGGAGCGGGTTTGGTGCTACTGGCGTTGCTGGCCATTCCGAGCAATTGTGGATTCATCACGGCGGCGAGGGCGGTAGTGCCGGTGACGGCTGTGGCGGCGGCCATTGCGCCTGCAGCTATGACGGATTTTCGTTTCATGGTTGCTCCTCCAGGCACTCAACGTGCCCCCCGTGTCGACGGTGTAAGTATCGGCACTTTATGTGACGTCCGTTACAGAAGAATGGGTGTTTTACCCACTCTTTACGTTCATTAATCGGGATTTGTACGTTGATTTGCCATTTGCTGACCAAACCGAAGATTTCAGTCATGTGACGAACCAAACGAGGCTCGTGTCATGGCCGTCGAATTAAGGTGCGTTCTATGAAAGTTGCCTTGACCGTGAACGACTTCATCAACCGAGCTGAGCTGGTGTACGGCGATCGCATTGGACTTATTGACGAACCTGACCAGCCGGCAGAGTCATGGGGATCGCTTACGTACGGCGAAATGGCTCGCCGCGCCCGAGCACAATCTGCAGCGTTGGATCGCATCGGTGTGGGGGCTGGTGAACGGGTTGCGGTGATGAGCCAAAATTCGGCGCGGCTGGCGACCTCATTCTTTGGCGTGAGCGGTTCGGGGCGGGTCTTAGTGCCGATCAACTTTCGGTTGGCGGCCGAAGAAGTGCGCTATATCGTCGAACACTCTGGGGCGAAGGTGTTTATTGTGGACCCCGAGCTCGATGACGCAATGCAGTCCATTGACACTCCGCACCGGTTCGTGATCGGGAGTGCATCTGATGAGGAGTTGTACAACTTTGACACCGCGCCTCAGCCGTGGGCGTCGCCCGATGAAGACGCCACAGCGACCATCAATTACACCAGTGGCACGACCGCTCGCCCCAAAGGCGTGCAACTCACGCACCGAAATATTTGGCTCAACGCGGCCACGTTCGGCTGGCACATCGGAATCAGCGATCGTGATGTCTACCTGCACACATTGCCCCAATTTCATTGCAATAGCTGGGGGATGGTGTACGCCGTTTCGGGTATGGGCGGACGCCATGTGATCCTGCGGAAAGTGGATGGTGCTGAAATCTTGCGCCGGGTCCGCGATCATGGGGTCACCCTTATCTGTGGCGCTCCGGCCGTCGTCAACATGATTCTGGATGCCGCTGAGACGTGGGAGGGCGAAATTCCGGGGCGAGATCGGGTGCGCATGGTGGTGGCCGGTGCGCCGCCTCCTACCAGGACGATTGAGCGTATGGAATCCGAGCTGGGCTGGGAATTCATCCAGATTTATGGGCTTACAGAAACCTCGCCGTTGCTGACTGTCAACCGTGGCCGGGCTGAATTTGACCAGCTCAGCCCCAGTGATCGGGCGTCGAAATTGGGCAGGGCAGGCGCACCGGCGTTGGGAGTGACCATGAGGCTGAGCGATCACGGTGAAATTTTGGCGCGAGGCAACGTGGTGATGGGCGGCTATTGGTCGCAGCCCCAGGCCACCAGCGACGCCATCACGGTCCCGGCTGGACTGACCGATGACTACTTTCACACGGGCGATGGCGGAATCATCGACGACGACAATTACGTGGTGATTAGCGATCGCAAGAAGGACGTGATTATTTCTGGTGGAGAAAATGTGTCGTCGATCGAAGTGGAAGATGCCGTATTCAGCCATCCTGATGTGTCCGAGGTGGCCGTGATTGGCATTCCCGATGCCAAGTGGGGTGAAGCCGTGTTCGCTTTGGTGGTCAAACATCCAGGCTCCGACCTCACAGAAGACCAGCTCATCGCCCACGCCAAGTCGAAGTTGGCTGGGTATAAGTGTCCAAAGAAAATCGAGTTTCGGGACGAATTGGCCCGTACGGCGACCGGAAAACTTCAGAAGTTCAAGCTACGTGAGCCGTACTGGAAAGGCTTGGAACGTCAAGTCAATTAGCTGCGGAGTTATTACAGCGCAACGGGTTGCTGTGGGCGGGTAGCGTGGTCAGGTTATGTCTGCACGCCCCGACCTCATCGACGAAAGAATCAGTGGCGGCACCGACGCCAACGTGATTCGTCGCGGGCTGCGACTAGTCCGCATGTATATAGGTTGGCACCCACGAGTGTTCGCTATAGCGGTGACCGGCGCCGCGACCTATGCCTTGATGACTGTGGCCAGCACATTCGTGCTGGCCAATGTTATTGACAGGGTTCTCGAACCGGTGCTCAACGGCAGGCCAGCCACGAGCAGTATCTCTGGGTTGGTGACCGTGATGGTGCTGGTAGCAGTCATCCGGTCCCTCGGTATCGTTACCCGGCGGACGTTTGCCGGATTTACTGCCCTTCGTTCTGCTCGGTCGCTGCAACGGTTAGTCACCAATAAGTACGCGGAACTGCCAATGAAATATTTCCGCACAGAACCCACTGGTGAATTGCTCTCCCACATGGAAGCCGACGTGCAATCGGCGATCGATGTGCTGCACCCGTTGCCCTACTCCACGGCAGTGGCGCTGTTGCTGGCGTTTTCAGTCGTTGCCCTCATCGCGACCGATATCTACATGGCCATCATCGGCTGCGCCCTACTCCCGGTGATCATGATGATGAATCATGTATTCACGAAGAAGTATGAGCCGGTGTCCCTGCTTGCTCAGGACCGTATCGGCCAAGTGTCGGCAGTGGCGCACGAAAGTTTCGATGGCGCTTTAGTTGTGAAGACTTTGGGGCGAGAGGCGCAGGAGGCCGAGCGGCTTAGCGGCCATGCTGATCTGCTGCGCCAAGCCCGCTTGGCGCAGGGCCGCCTTCGAGCAGGTTTCGAACCCACGTTGAGTTTGGTCCCCGAAATTGGCGCGCTGGCCCTGATCGCCATGGGCTCGTGGCGGGTGTCGACCGGCGACATCACCGTGGGAAAATTGGCTCAGTTCATTTTCCTGTTTAATTTGCTGGCATTTCCCTTGCGCTTGATCGGGTGGTTTTTGGCCGACCTACCGCGCAGCCTGGCTGCTTTCCAGCGAATCGATGCCGTTCTCAAGACAACGAATGAACTCCCGTCGCCCAGGAACCCGCTGCCCATTCCCAGTGGCGCACTCGGCCTCGACGTGCACAATGTGCATTTTCGCTACGATTCGACGCCCGTTCTAGGTGGTGTCAATTTCACCGTTCAACCGGCAACGTCTGTTGCGGTCGTTGGGGCGACTGGGTCTGGAAAAAGCACCTTGGCCCAGTTACTCGTTCGGCTTGATGATCCGGCCGGCGGGCATATCGCCGTCGGCGGTACGGATCTACGAACCATCGACCCGGCCAGCCGGGCTTCGGCCATGTCGTTGGTTTTACAAGAGAGCTATCTGTTCGTGGACACTATTCGATACAACATCACTCTCGGGCTTGACGTGAGTGATGAAGCGATTCGAAACGCGGCCCGACTGGCGCAAGCTGATCGCTTCATCGATCGGCTCCCCAATGGCTTCGATACCGCAATGGGTGAGCGTGGCGTGACCTTGTCTGGCGGGCAACGACAACGAATCGCCCTGGCCCGAGCACTGGTTCGCAAACCCCGTTTACTGATTTTGGACGACGCCACCTCGGCAGTGGACCCCACAATCGAAGCTGCCATTTTGGCTGGCTTGCGCTCTGAATTGTCGACCACATTAGTAGTCGTGGCGTACCGACTCAGCACAATCACATTGGCCGACCAAGTGGTGTTCCTGGAAAACGGTCGCATCACTGCTTCGGGCACTCATCGTGAACTGCTCGCCTACGAGCCGTACGAGTCAATGGTGCGCGCCTACGAAACTTCCGCCGCCGACATGGCCGACGCGGGGGTTGATCACGAATGACTGCCCCCATTGCCGACAAGGTAGCCAACGACGCCCACGATCACGAAGAGTCCACCCGAAATTTGGGGGCCATCGCCGTACTCAAACGGGGAGTGCATGAGAGCCCGGAATTGTTGCGCGGATTTGTGCTCACCGCCGTGATGGCATTGTCGACAGCCGCTGGCAAGTTGGCCAGTCCCATCCTGATTTCGCAAGTTCTGGATCATGGCTTCACGGGCGGATTTCAATCCCGATACGTCTACACGCGGGTGGCCGTCGTAGCGGTTCTAGTAGTGGCCTCGTGGCTGCTTTCCCAAAGCACCTATCGACGGGTTGTGCTCGCTGCCGAAAATTCTCTGTATGGATTGCGCGTCAAGCTCTTCACACACATCCACACCCTGTCGATCGCCGATCAATCTGAAGAACGACGTGGCGCGCTTGTGAGCAGAGTTACGAACGATATTGAGCAACTGGCCCTCTTCATGGAGTGGGGAGGCGTCGCCTGGATCCGGGACACCGTGCAGATGTTGGGCGCGTTTATTGCTATGTCGTTGATCTCTGGGCGGCTAGCTCTGGTGGCTTTTGCCGTGTTGATTCCGATGTGGCCAATCCTGCGGTTTCTCCAAAAACGAATGGTCGTGGCGTACGGAAACGTACGCACAGGCGTCGGATCTCTCATGAGTGAGACAAGTGATTTCCTCATGGGCTCTGCCGTGGTTCGGGCTTACGGCATACAGGACCAATCGGTGAAGCGGGTATACGCTCAAATCGAGTCGGTGTACCAGGCCAAGGCGTATGCCAATCGATTTTCGGCCACCATCTTCCCCACCGGCGACCTGTTCGGCGCCATCGCCGTTGCCTCTGTGACGGCAGCTGGTGCCCGATGGGGATTCGGATGGCATGTGTCGTTCGGCAACATGGTCGGCTTCATCTTTTTCATCAACCTGTTTCTAGAGCCGTTGGGCGAACTGTCAGAACAGTTCGATCAAACCCAGAATGCCATTTCCAGCTGGCGCAAAATTCTTGGCGTACTTGATATCCCCGCCGACGTTGTGGAGCCAATCGACGGCCAGTCGCTTGCCGCTGGTGCGTTGGCGGTTTCAGTTCGGAACGTGAATTTCTCGTACCGCACCGGTGGCTTAGTGTTGGATGGCATCACCATCGAATTACCAGCCGGGTCGCACACTGCGGTGGTTGGCGAAACCGGCTCCGGCAAAACGACGTTCGCCAAGTTGTTGTGCCGTCTGGCTGACCCCTCAAGTGGCGAGCTTCTGGTAGGCGGCTTCGAGTTGCGCACCGTTGATCCCCGCAGTCGTCGAAATGCCATCCGGCTCGTACCCCAAGATGGTTTTCTGTTCGCCACCACCATCCGCGAAAACGTGCGCTACGGGCGCGATGACGCAACGGATCAAGATGTGCTCGATGCCTTTGCCCAACTCGGCCTCGCCGATTGGGCCAACCGCTTGCCCGATGGGCTCGACACACAAGCTGGGGAGCGGGGCGACGCACTCAGCGTGGGTGAACGTCAACTTGTGGCCCTGGCGCGGGCACAATTGTCGGCGCCCGGTTTGCTCATTTTGGACGAGGCAACCAGTGCCGTCGACCCAGAAACGGATCAGGCTCTCACCATCGCGTTGGCCCGATTGGGAGAAGGCAGAACGACGGTGGCCATTGCGCATCGATTGTCCACGGCCGAGCGCGCCGACAGCGTTGTGGTGTTCGACAAAGGTCGTATCGTGGAGGTCGGGCACCACGAAGAATTAGTTTCGGCTGGCGGTCACTATGCCAAGTTGTACGAGAGCTGGCTCGGAAATACCAGAGCCTGATTTACGCCCGAGTAGGTGACGCAGATTTTTTTCGACGTCGGGCCACGATGTCGTTGTACGCCGCCTCGTGGGCGGAAATTTCGTCAAACACGTTGGTCATCACAATGAACTCCAACGGCACCTGGTACACGGTGTGGGAAACCTGGGCTTCAATATCACTTGCGCAAAACACCACTTTTGCTCGAGCGAAAACGCTTCGGGCCAGAGCGGCATCGTTGCGCACAAGTGGAGAGTTTGAGCGCACGGGCAGGGCACCGTTGTCGAGCGGCGACATCACGAATGCCCCTGGCGCTAGCCGGGCAGCAGCCACCGTCGAAACGCTGTGTGCGCCGATGGCATGGACAACGTCGTACCGGCCTTCAGCTTGACGCAGGAAGGCCCACATGCCGGCAGGGACTGCTTCATCTCCGGTGCCAAGCATGGGCATAAAGCGCCGCACCTGCACACCGTTGCGAATTTCGGAATCGGCCAAGGCTTCGTAGTGTTTGGTCGATAACACTTCCACGGAGTGGCCCCGTGCGGCAAGCCCTTCGGCGAGTCTGGCGGCCTGAACCTCGAGTAGACCCGTTGCTGGAGGGTATCGACTCGCCACGATTCCTATGTGCACTTGATCTCCCGTTTTGTACTGCGTGTTTGTCGTTGCGAACGACCTGCTGGTTGCCTGTTCAATCAACGGCATCGCTCGGGTGCGACCTGAGGGGAATTTTCTCGTAAAGTCGGGGAATGGATATCAATGGAGTTTCAGCAGTAGTAACCGGTGGCGCGTCAGGAATCGGCGAGGCTGCGGCCCGCATGTTGGCCGCCCGAGGCGTCAAAGTTGTGGTCGCCGACATGCAGGATGCCAAGGGCCAGGCCCTGGCCACTGAAATCGGCGGAGCGTTTTGCCACACCGACGTGACGAACACCGATGAGGTGATTGCTGCCGTCGAAACAGCGAAGGAAATGGGCCCATTTCGTATTTTGGTCAACTCGGCAGGCATTGGATTCGCCACCCGAACCATTGGCAAAGATGGTTCCTACGATTCGGCGCACAGCCTCGAGATTTTCTCGAAGGTGATCGGCATCAATCTCATCGGCACGTTCAACTGCATTCGAATTGCCGCCACGGCCATGAGCCAGACACAGCCCTTGAGCTCAAACGAGCGGGGAGCCATTGTCAACATCGCATCCGTCGCTGCGTTCGACGGCCAGATCGGCCAAGCCTCGTATTCGGCATCGAAGGGTGGCGTGGTTGGCATGACCTTACCGATCGCTCGCGACCTCGCCGCCGTCGGCATCCGGGTCAACACCGTTGCCCCCGGTTTGATCGATACGCCCATTTACGGGCAAGGCGATGGCTCAGAGGCTTTCAAGGCTCAACT
>JBBRKR010000024.1:0-30258 GCA_038231795.1 Acidimicrobiales bacterium | reverse complement strand
TAGTGCGTCGCCAAATAATGCCGCCTGCGGCGCGTACGATTTTGTCAGCCATTCACTATTCGTACCAGATCGTGGAGGGCTAACTGGGCGTCGGTTCGATGGATATTCGAATCTAGGTCGGTTTCCAGTTTGTTCCATACGCCGCTTTTGTCGAGTTTCCACGCCAAATTGGTATCCATGAGGAGTAGTTCGATGATTGAATCTATTCGATGTTGAATGTTCAAATCCTTTATGGGCGCAAACACTTCGACTCGGCGGTCCAGATTCCGGCGCATCATGTCGGCAGAGCCGATGAGGTAGAGCGGTTGGCCGACGCCGTTGCCGTTTGAGAAAATAGCCACTCTTGAATGTTCGAGGTATCTCCCCACGATGCTTCGTACGCGAATGTTTTCGCTTAGCCCAGGTACCCCTGGTCGCAAGCAGCACACGCCCCGTACGATTAGGTCGATTGACACCCCGTATTGCGATGCTTCGTATAGGGCTTCAATCATCGCCAAATCCGAAAGACTATTCATTTTCATTACGATTCGCCCAGTACCTTCGGGAACCGTTTGCTCGTTGGCAATCAACGCCAACATCTGATTTCGTAGCGAGCCAGGGGCCACCAGAATTTTCTTGTACTGGGGCTCTTTGCTAAATCCCGTGAGGTGATTGAACAGGTGTGAAAGGTCGCTCGTGAGATCTTCGTCGGCGGTAAAGAGGCCGAAGTCATCGTATTGACGAGCGGTGCGGTGGTTGTAGTTACCCGTTCCAATGTGGCAGTAGCGCTTGATGCCATCTGGCTCGTCTCGCACCACGAGACACACTTTGGCGTGTGTCTTTAGACCCACGATGCCATACACCACATGGACTCCGGCCCGTTCAAGGGCTCGGGCCTGATCGATGTTGGCTCGCTCATCAAAGCGAGCTTTGAGTTCCACGAGCACGGCCACCTGTTTGCCGGCATCGGCGGCTTCGATGAGCGACTCCACAATTCCTGAATCGCCAGCTGTGCGGTACAGCGTCTGTTTGATGGCCAGCACATTGGGATCGCAAGCGGCTTGCCGGAGAAACTCTTCGAACGTTGTCGTGAATGACTCGTATGGATGGTGCACGAAAATATCGCCGTTGCTAATGGCTTCGAAGTAGTTGGCTGGCCCATTTGGCGTGACCATCGCCGATGGGGTCATCGACGATATAACCTCTGATTTCAGGTCTGGTCGATCCAAATCGCATAGCTGCATCAAGTCAGCAATGGCGAGTGGTGCTGTATGCACGCTGACATCCAACGCGCTCAATTCGAGTTCCTCCACCAGTACGCCCACGACGTTTGAAGGCATGGTGGATTGCACCTGTACGCGCACGGCTGCTGTGAAACGCCTCCGCGCTAGTTCGTGCTCGATGGCTTCCAAAAGGTCGTCGGTGTCATCATCGTCGTCGCTGCCTACGCCCTCGACACCGCGTATCACCCGGAACACCCAGTTGCCTTCGATTTTCATTCCCGGGAACAGCATGTCGAGATTGAGAGAGATCACGTCTTCGAGGAGCACGAATCGCACTCGATCGGGGAGGGGCACAAGCCGAGCAAGAGTGGCGGGCACCTTCACACGGGCAAACCGCTCCTCACTTGTGGCTGGGTCTTTTGCTACTACAGCCAGATTGAGTGACCTATCCGAAATGTGAGGAAACGGATGCCCAGGGTCGACGGATAGTGGCGTGAGAACGGGGAACAGACGCGTCTCGAAAAACCGGAGAAGGTACTTGCGATCCTCTGCCGACAGGTCGTCGGCGTTGCAGACCACGATGCTGTTGTCGATCAACTCGGGAAGGATGGTGTCGTTGTAGAGGCGATCCATTTTGTTCGTCAACCGCGAAGCGGTGGATGCAACTGCTGCCATTTGGTCGAGGCGCTCTCGCCATTCGCCGCTGTTTACGTCTTCGCCGGAGAGCTCGTTTTTCAACAGAGCTATGCGGACCTGAAAGAACTCGTCGAGGTTGCGATCGGCAATGCCGAGAAACCGCACCCGATCCAAAATCGGAAGATCTGGTCGCTCGGCAAGTGCTAGGACGCGCGTGTCGAAATCAAGCCACGACAGTTCTCTGTTGAGGAACTCGCTGTGTTGATCGACCACGCTTTCTAAGATACGCCCAGAATCCCGTCACTGGGGCCCGCGGGGCCCCTTCAAAATTCACGAATCCAGTTGTTCGGTTGTCGTTTACCTGTTGTTTACCTAAAAGAGGCCTGATGGTCACTATCGATGTTTACGGTTCGCTCGTGATATTCACCTCAGAAGGGACTTCCATGATTACAGCAATTTCAGCGCGTCGCCGCGCTGTCCGTTTGGCCGCCGGCGTTGTCGGTTTGGCACTCACTGTTTCCGCATGTGGCAGCAGCTCGACAGCGTCAAATGGCGCCACCAGCTCCACCACCAAAGCGGCAGAGGCCACTACGACCGCAAAGACAGGCGACTCGACCACGACTTCCGGTGCGGTAATGGAGCAAATTCCAGCCACCACCCTCAACGCTTCGGGCGCCACGTTCCCTCAAGCTTTCTACCAAGAAGCCATCAAGGCATTCGCCGCCGAGCAGCCCAATGTGACCATCAACTACGCCGGTGGCGGCTCTGGCAAGGGCCAGACTGACCTTCAGGGTGGCCTTGTGGCTTTCGCTGGCTCCGATGGTCTTCCCAAGCCAGAAGATGCGGCCAAGTACACCGGCGGCAAAGTGCTCTATTTCCCGACCGTTGCCGCCCCCATCACGGTGAGCTTCAACGTGGATGGCGTGGACGCGCTCAACCTCTCGGCCGATACGCTCGCCAAGATCTTCCAAAAGACCATCACCAAGTGGGACGATGCCGCAATCAAGGCGGAAAACGCCGACGCCAAGCTGCCGTCGATCGACATCGTCGTCGCTGTGCGTCAAGACGCATCTGGAACCACTGGCAACTTTACCAAGTACCTCAAGGCCGCATCACCGGAGTTCAAGCTTGAGCCCGGCAAGGAAGTCAAATGGCCAGAAGGCGTGCAAAAGGGTGCCGGCAATGCTGGCGTCGCCAAGCTCGTGAAGGACACCGCTGGTGCCATTGGGTATGTCGACTTCTCCGATGCCAAAGCAACAGGCCTCAAGTTCGCCTCGATTAAGAACAAGGACGGCAAGTACGTGGCTGCCAGCCTTGAAGGCGCCTCGGCTGCTTTGGCTGGCGCAGAAATCAAGGATGACTTGAGTTACAACCCGTTGAACGCTGCAGGTCCCGATTCCTACGCCATCACGGCACCCACGTGGATCCTCGTGTACGAGGCTCCCAAGGATGCCGCTCAGGCCAAGGCCACCAAGGCATTCATCAAGTTCATTCTGACCAAGGGCCAAGAGATGGCTTCCTCGGTAGATTTCGCTCCACTGCCCAAGGCGTTGGTCGAAAAGGCGCTTGCCCAGCTTGACGCTTTCGCCAAGTAGTCTGCCGAATAATCAGGTTTAACTGGCCGTTTGGCCATAACTAGTTGGGCAAATAGCCCTGGGGAACACAATGGCCGCCGCCGATACGAGCCTTGCGCACGAAGATAGATCGCACTTAGTAGCCCCCAGGGGCGCTAGGCGCGATGGGATCTTTGCCAAGGCTGTATTGGCGGCGGCTGTCCTCGTTTTGGTGATCCTGGCGTTGATTGCATGGTCGACTGCTTCTGAAGCGTGGCCCGTGTTCAGCAAAGAAGGCTTTCGATTCATATTTAGCAACCGCTGGAACCCATCGAAGGGTGAGTTCGGTGGCTTGGCTTTCGTTTATGGCACGTTGGTTATTTCGCTTATTGCGGTGGTGATTGCAGTTCCGGTCAGCGTGGGAATTGCACTCTTGACTACCGAAGTGGCTCCGAAGTGGTTGCGTAAACCATTGGTATATCTCGTCGATTTGTTGGCGGTGGTGCCGTCGGTGGTGTTCGGACTGTGGGGCATCAATGTGCTCGCCCCAAAGATCAAGCCCGTATATAAGTCTTTCGCTGATGCGGTGGATTGGATCCCGGGCGTCAATCGGGTATTCGTTTCCCAAGGTGCCCAAGGTCGATCGATCATGACGGCTGGCATCATTTTGGCCGTGATGATCACGCCGGTGATCACATCGTTGGTGCGGGAAATCTTTGCGACGGTGCCGTTGGCGCTCAAAGAAGCGGCTTACGGGTTGGGGGCAACTCGCTGGGAGATGATTCGTGGTGCTGTGATGAGCCACAGCAAAAGCGGCCTGATTTCCTCGGTCATGATTGGTCTTGGACGAGCTATGGGTGAGACGATCGCCGTTGCATTGGTTATTGGCTCGTCACCCCAGATCACGTCTCGCCTCTTCAATACCGGCGATGCCATGGCGTCAGTGATCGCCAACAACTTCGGTGAAGCTGATGGCACCTTTCGAGCCGCGCTCATTGGAATGGGTGTGGTGCTCTTTGGCATTACGATCATCGTTGGGGTCGGTGCCAGGGCAGTAGTAAATCGATCAACGAAAAAGTTGAGTGCATAGTGACTTCCATCTTCCAGCCGTCTGGCACGAACTTACGTCGTCGCCAATTGGTCAGTTCTCTCATGACCGCCTTGATGGGTTTGGCTCTGATCATGGCGCTCATCCCGCTTATCGCCGTGCTTGGGTACGTCATTCAGCGAGGTGCACAAGTCGTCGACCTGAATTTCTTAACAAAGAGCATTCCCATCACCGATCGCACCATCGGCCCCGGCATGGGTCCGGCCATTGTGGGAACGCTCGTTATCACCGCGGCAGCGGCGCTCATTTCGGTGCCACTCGGAGTGATGGGTGCCGTGTACCTCAACGAGTACGGCAACAATCGCCGACTGAGCAGGATCGTGCGATTCTTCTCCGAAGTAATGACCGGCGTTCCCTCCATCGTGATGGGCTTGTTCGTGTACACAGCATTGGTGTTGCGTACAAAGGAATTGAACGGACTTGCCGGCGCGTTGGCGCTGGCGTGCCTCATGCTCCCCGTGATTATCCGTTCAAGTGAAGAAATGCTGAAACTTGTCCCACTCGATCAGCGTGAAGCCAGCCTGGCCTTGGGTGCGCGAAAAGTCACCACCATTTTCAAGGTGGTACTGCCTGCGGCGGCACCGGGCATGCTTTCTGGTGTGCTGTTGGCGGTGGCCCGGGCAGCGGGTGAGACGGCTCCGTTGCTGTTCACAATCGGTGTGGTAAGCAAAGCCAATCCCGACATTTTCAGCGGTACGAACACCACATTGTCGGCGCAAATTTTCCGCAACGCGGCGTCGCCGTTCATCGGCGCTCAAGACCGAGCGTGGGGTGCCGCCTTCACGCTTATCTGTATCGTTTTTCTGTTCACCATTTTGGCCCGATTGCTTTCGGCGCTTCTGACCCGGAGGTCCTCGTGAGCTCGTCCTCACCATTCTCGATTGCCGACCTGTCAGTGCACTATGGAACTCGGCTTGCCGTGCGCGATGTGAATCTGGATATCGAGCCGCAACGGATCACAGCGATCATCGGTCCTTCGGGTTGCGGTAAGAGCACGTTCCTGCGGTGCCTCAACCGGATGAACGATCTTGTTCCTGGGGCTAGCGTGAGCGGCAAAGTGTTGTACTACGGCGAAGACATGTATGGGCCAAACGTCGACGCGGCCGCTGTCCGCCACCGAATTGGCATGGTGTTTCAGAAGCCGAACCCGTTTCCGAAATCGATCTATGACAATGTGGCGTACGGGCCAAAGTTGCATGGATCGCGCAAGGGTCTCGATGATGTTGTGGAAGAGGCGCTTACCCGCGCTGCGTTGTGGGAAGAAGTCAAAGACAAGCTGAAGAGTTCAGGGCTGAGCTTGTCGGGCGGGCAACAACAACGGCTGTGTATTGCTCGAGCCTTGGCCGTTCATCCCGATGTACTTCTGATGGACGAGCCGTGTTCGGCCCTCGATCCGATTGCTACGGCCCGGATCGAGGAGCTAATGATTGAGCTCCGCCAAGACGTAACAATCGTGATCGTGACCCACAACATGCAGCAGGCCGCTCGCGTCAGTGATACCACTGCATTTTTCACCGTCGAAGTCGGTGATGAGGGTGGCCGCACGGGCACTCTTATTGAACTCGGAGAAACAAAGACAATGTTTTCGACTCCCACTGACGAACGAACACACAACTACATCACCGGGCGGTTTGGGTGATGTTCACCTTCTTTAACGCTGGATACAGGAGCTCACTATGACCGAACTTCGCAAGGCATTTCATGAGGAACTCGATGGCGTGCGAGCGAGCGTGATCCGTCTCGGCGCCATGGTGACCGAGCTCATTCCGCGGGGTACTGCCTCGTTGCTCGACGCTGACATCGAGGCCACGGCGCGTATTTTGGCCTCCGATGACGAAGTCGACGATTTGAGTTTGGATATCGAAGATCGGTGTTATGTACTGCTGGCGCGCCAGCAGCCAATGGCATCCGACTTGCGCTCGATTATGACGGCAATTCGGCTCACTGGTGAGCTTGAACGAAGCGCCGATCTCGTGATGAATATTGCCAAGGCCACTCGGCGATTGCATGGTTTGACGATCGACCCGAAGCTTCGAGGATTGATTGCACGAATGTCGGATCAGGCGCAACGGCTGTTTATGTCGGCCATTGATGCCTATGCCGACGCCAATGCCGATTTGGGGGCCGCGATCGACGATATGGATTCGCGTCTTGATGACCTTCATGCCGAATTCATTCGCACTATTTTCGCCGTGTACTCAACGAACGGAAATGGCGCCGGAGGTGACTTGCCTGCTGCAGTGCAGTTGGCCTTGGTGGGTCGATACTACGAACGCCTCGGCGACCATGCGGTCAACGTCGGCGAGCACACGGTGTTTATGGTGACGGCGCTTCGTGCCGAGCATCTGGGCGCTGAACGGGCACGTTTACGGGCGTTGGAACAAGAGGCCAGCGGCGTTCCACCCAGTGCCGATGACGACCGCTAGATCTATGCCTTCCCGACTCTTGCAAGCGGTGATGTAGATGCGTGCTGGTCGCAAGGGCGTCGAAGAGGCCGCCGTCGAACTCATGGCCGAACGTGACCGAGTACGCGAACTTGAACACCGAGTGCGCCTGATGTCTTCTGCCACGGACAATTTGCAAGCGGGCATTGTGGTTGTTGATGAATCGGGCGACGTCATTTTCAGAAACGCCACCGCATTGGCGTTCCTTCATGGGCGAGGTTCGGACGCTCTCGTCGAAGGAGTCATTGAGGAGTTCTGTCGGCCCAATGGCAATGCCACTCGCAGTCGCGTGCTCGATTTGCTCGGCCCGCCAAGCCGAGTCGTCGAAATTGAGGCCACCCCAATATTGCCCGGCGATCGAGACAATTTTGCCGGTTGGCTGATCACCGTCAACGACATAACTGAGCTGCGCCGGATCGACAAAGTCCGTACCGATTTTGTGGCAAATGTGAGCCACGAACTCAAGACTCCCATCGGCGCTCTTTCATTGCTCGCCGAAACGCTTATCGACGAGCCCGACAAAGCAGTGCGGGCACGACTCACGGAACAGATGAACATCGAAGCTGATCGAGCGGCTGGCTTGATTGCCGCGTTGATCGATTTGAGTCGGATTGAATCGACGATGCCCGTGCTAGCCCGCGTGGATTTGCGTACCGTCATCGAAATGGCGGTGTCTTGGTGCCATGCTCCGGCTCATCGAGCCAATGTCTCAATTGTTGAAGAAATATCGAATGTAGCGCTATCTGTTCTTGCCGATGAGCGCCAGTTGGTGATGGCCTTACGCAATTTGATTGACAACGCCATTAAGTACTCTGAACCAGGGTCAACCGTTGTGGTTCAGGCGGCAACTGTCGGCGATGACCGGGTGCGGGCGTCGGTTATCGACAGTGGCTGCGGAATTCCTGAACGCGACCTCCACCGTGTATTTGAAAGGTTCTACAGGGTCGACAGGGCGCGAAGCAGGGACACGGGCGGTAGCGGTTTAGGGCTTTCTATTGTGCGCCACATAGTGGACCAGCATGGCGGCGGTGTGGCGTTGAAGTCTATTGAGGGCCGCGGTTCGACATTCACTGTTGAGCTGCCTTTGGCCATGGCGATACCGGTGGGTTCATATGGCTTGTTCGATGAGATAAATGAGGAAAATAATCATGTCTAGCGGTCCAATGATTCTTGTTGTGGAAGATGAACAGTCGTTTGTGGAGGCGCTTACTGTTGGTTTGCAGCGGGAAGGCTTTCGGGTGCGCGTGGCCAAAACTGGTCCTGAGGCGCTTGCTCTATTTGACGTAGTGGCCCCAGATCTGGTGCTTCTCGACGTGATGTTGCCCGGCATGTCGGGCATCGAAGTGTGCCGACAGATACGCACGAAATCGCAGATTCCAGTAGTAATGGTCACCGCAAAATCGAGCGAGATCGACACCGTTGTGGGGCTCGAAGTGGGTGCCGACGACTACATCACTAAGCCGTATCGATTACGTGAATTGGTGGCCAGAATTCGGGCCGCGTTGCGTCGAGCTCCGCTTGACCAATCAGACGCCAACGCCCTGACAGATGAGTCGATGGAGGTGGGCGATGTGTATCTCGACACCTATCGACACGAGGTACGCGTGCGCTCAGAAGTGGTGGCGATGCCGCTCAAAGAATTCGACTTACTTCGTATTCTGTTGAAAAATGCCAACAGAGTTGTGAGCCGCGACACACTGATCGAGCGGGTGTGGGGTTACGACTACGTGGGCGATACAAAGACGCTTGACGTCCACGTCAAACGTCTTCGCGCCAAAGTGGAACCCGATCCAGCAGCGCCCACCCGTATTCAAACTGTGCGCGGCGTCGGCTACAAATTCGTGCCCGGAACTGGTCGCTAGGCTCGGCCTTCCCCAGAAAATCTGTTAGAGAGAGCACCATGGCAAAACCACCGAATTTGTTGATGGTGCAAAACACACAGTTAGCCGACGGCCTCACGTGCATGGAGGTGTTCACCGACCAAGGCGTGATCGTGTGTATCCGGCACGGTCTGGATGATGGCGAGCGCCATGCCGTGTTGTGCGTACCTGGGGCCTTGGGAGGTCTGTCGGGGCCTGGACGGGGTATTTTTCACGACATTTGCCAACAGCTTGGCGGCGTGCGAATTCACTATCGCAAGCCCAACGACAGCACCCATTGCGTCTTTGATGTGCTGCTCGTGCACCACTTGCTCGCCGAGCGCGGTGTCGAGAAAGTGGTGTTGGTGGGCCACAGTTTTGGGGGTGCAATTGCTATTGCTGCCGGTGTGCATCTCGGTGCAGCTACGGCTGGTGTGGTGACTCTGGCCACACAAGCGCCTGGAGCCGAGGGCATTGCCGAGCTGGCGGGCACACCGGTGCTTTTCGTACACGGCGATTCCGACGACATCTTGAACCATCAATGCAGCGAGTACATCTATGCCCAAGCGTGTGATCCGAAAGAGCTAGTGATTGTGCCCGGCGAAGGGCACATGTTCACCGGTGTTTCCGATGCCCTTTCGGCTCGCGTGGTTGATTTCGTCCGCAACGCGTTCGCGTGATGGAGGGTTCTTGACGGCGTTGGGCACGAACTCCCGATGCCAATGAGCGGTCGGAATAGCATGGGCGCACATGAGTGACACGGGGGCAAATCGACGGCCGGCGGTGCGGCCGAATCGCAACAGGTCGGCGTCGTTGACCTTGTCGCCTTTTGCCCGCCTGGCTCGGGCCCATGCCGCCGCTGTGGCCGGCGACACCAGCATCGCCATTTCGTTGGCCGGCTCGCTGTTTTTCTCCACCGATCCAAAACAAGCTCGATGGAAAGTGGCGGCCTATCTCATACTCACGATCGCTCCCTTTGCTGTGGTTGGTCCATTCATTGGCCCCGCCATCGACCGCATGGCAGGCGGTCGTCGGTTGATGGTGATTGCGGGCTCGTTTGCTCGTGCCGCTGTGTGTCTCATCATGATCCGAGATCTCAATTCGCCGTTGCTATTTCCGGAAGCGTTTGTGTTGTTGGCACTTGGCAAGAGCTACCACGTAGCGAAAAGCGCGCTCGTGCCCACGGTAGTAAAGGGCGATACCGAGCTGGTGGAGGCCAATTCAAAGTTGCAATTGGTGAGCGGAGTTATGGGTTTCGCGGCCAGTATTCCTGCGATCTTGCTCTCGGTGGTGCTCGGCCCGGGATGGGTTGTATTTCTGGCAGCTATCGAATTCTCGATTGCTGGCGCACTGGGCACGAGGCTCCCGCGAACCACGATTGCTGCGAAAAAGATGGATAGCGAAGAACGTCACGAACTTCGCTCTGGTGGCGTGCTTTTGGCAGTGTCGGCGATGGCTATGGTGCGAGGGTTGGTGGGGTTTATGACTTTCCTATTGGCGTTTACTTTGCGCAGCGAAAAAGCGCCGACATTTTGGTACGGCATCATGTTGGCGGCCAGTACCATCGGCGGTTTGACGGGCGCGGCAATAGCGCCTCCGCTGCGCAAAGCCGTGCGCGAAGAACGGGTGCTCATTGGCTCAATTGCGGCCATCTGTTTTGCCGGGATATTCGCCACGATCGTGAGCGGTCGGATTGCGGCGGCCATGTTGGCGTTGGCGATTGGAGTCGGCGCGTCGACGGGTAAAATGGCGTTCGATTCAATTGTTCAACGCGATGCACCAGAGGCCAACCGGGCTCGTGCTTTTGCTCGATTCGAAACTCGGTTTCAGTTGGCGTGGGTGATCGGGGCGTTTTTGCCGGTGGCCATCACCATTCCGTTGACCATTGGATTTATTGTGATCGCCGGTGGATCAGGATTTGCCGCCGTGAGCTATTTCGGAGGGCATCGCACGTTGGAGCTCACTGGCCGTTTGCCGGACCACAAGACCAACCCGCGCATGCGACTCCCTCGCCGGCCAACGAGAACGATCGGTTCCGGTAAGGACTAGTCGAGGCCGATTCTGGCTAGCCAGAGGCCGGGAGCTTCGACGTCGTTCGGTGTTGGGAAATCTTCCTCACGTTCAAAGATCCGACTCAACGCTTCAGCGCCCGACCGTTCGATGATTCCAGCGATGAATGCTTGCCCCCGCGACACCTGGGCTCGTGTCAGGTTGACGCCCAAAAGTCGTTCTGTCAATCGGTCTGCTTGCGTGGACTCGACCCGCCGACGGCGAAGCGCCTCTGACGTCATTTGGTAGGCGCCGATGAGTCGAGGGCCAGCCTCATCAAGTACCCAATCGACATAGCCCACCAGCACGGCAACCGTGGCGTCGAGTTGTGGCGCCACGATTGCTTGTTCGGGCGAGCCAGTAGCGCCAATCAATAGTTCTGGGTCGCTGAGCAATTTTTGTAGCCCGTCGAGCGGGTTCGCCGAGTCCATTTCCATTCCATCGAGGCGGTCCATCAAACCGTTGGGATTCGAGCGGAAACCACTGGCGTGATCGTGTATCAATTTGTTGAGCCGAGCGTAAACATGCGGGATATTCATTAAGGTCTGATAGGTCATGTCGTGGAGCACGACCCACAAACGCAGGCTGTCCACGTCGATTGACCACTCATTTGCGAAGGCGTCGATGGTGGCGGGCACGACGCCGATACGCAATTCGCTGGCGGGAACCGGGAGCTCATAGAGACTGAACGCCCGCTTGGCCTGATGTCCAGCCATACTGCCCGTCGACATGCCCAACATGGTGGGCGCAACCATTCCCAAAATGCCGTTGAGCATGGATGCAAATCCCGCTTCGACGTCACTCCCGAAATCGCTGGAGGGGTCAACGACGCTCGAAGAAGCACCGCTGCCTGTCGAACTTGATTGCCGCAGCGCCGCCCCAAGCTTCTCCACGATTGGTTTCCATCGGGCCAAAGTTTCGGTTACCCACTGCACAGGAGTGAGCGCGTTGACAGCGATCGACTGCCCATTGGGGGCGACGGGAAACCCCGTGGTCGCCGTCACAAACATCTCGGCGATCTTGCCGTACTCTTCCAATTTGATGCGATCGAGGGGGTCGACGTTGTTCATCAATTGGCGATTATCCGGCGCTGCACTTGGATCAGCGAGCACCGACAGCGCAAACTGCTGGGCAGCATTCCAATCCAGCGAACCTTGTTGTTGCATCATTTTGGCCAGGTCGCCAAAGAGTGGAATGTTGCCGAACGGGTTCGGCTGTCCATCACCCGGCTGGCCGCTAGACGGCGGAAATTGATCCATTAGAAGGCATGGTATGTCGACCAACCCGCAATCCCCACCACAGAACCAAGACTTCACGCGGCGGATCGCTATCACCGGCGCGTCGGGGCTGGTCGGGGAGCGCCTCGTTGCTTCACTGGTGAGCGATGCCCAAATAGCTCACGTGGTCGCCGTGGATCGGGCTGCGCCGAGCACCGCACGATCGGCGAAGGTGACATTGGTAGTGGCCGATCTGGCTCTGGCGAAAATGGACTCCCATTTGATTGGGGTCGACACGTTGGTGCACATGGCGTTCGATGCCGATGCCTTGTTGAGCGACGGCGAATCGCAGCGTGTCAACATTGATGGCACACGGAATTTATTGGCGGCCGCCGCTCGCTGTGGCATACAACATCTGGTGCTACTTTCGAGCGCCACTGTGTACGGAGCGTGGGCCAACAACGCCGTGCCCCTCAGTGAAGACGCCCTCATGCGTCCAAATTCTGACTTCCGATTTGCCGTGCAAAAGGCTCACATCGAACTGCTCGTAGATGGGTGGCTCACCGAAGGTGCTGGCCGCACCGCCACGATCTTGCGACCCACAATGGTGACGGCCAAAAACTATCCAGGCGGGTTGAGTCGCACCATGCGTCCGGGTGTGATTTTACGGGCCGGTATTGAGTCTCCCTCCCGTCAATATCTGCATCTCGACGACCTCGTTACTGCCACAAAACTTGCGGTTTCGGCTCGCCTCGATGGAATTTACAACGTCGCCCCCGACGGGTGGATTACCGGTGAAGTGGCGCGGTCGCTTGGTGGAAATGCGCCATTGCCCAAGCTGCCCGGCTGGTTGGCGAGCCGAGTGTCGGCCGTCGAAGATCGGTTGAATAGCAACCCAGCTGTGCCGGGAATGGAGCCGCTTGAAACGCACCCATGGGTCGTCGCCAACGACCGTCTTCGGGAGGCTGGCTGGGTGTGTCAGTACTCCAATGAAGAGGCGATCGTGGTCGGCACAGATCCTCGACGGTGGGCCACGCTCACTGCGCATGGCAAGCAACAAATCGTGACAGCTGCTGGTGTGATCGGGCTGGTGAGTGCTTTGGGAATTTTACGGGCCGTAGTCAACCGGCGCCGTTCAGCTCGCCGATAGAACGGGCAGTCAACCGATCTAAGTGTCTTGCGGCTTTTCGGCAAACTGGACGTTGATGTCGACTTGTTTTCCGATGCGGTACACCGAAATCGTTGTCGATTGGCCCGCCTGAAAATTGTGTAGCACCGCCGCTAAGTTTTCGGCCGAGGTCACTGCTGACCCTCCGACAGCCACGATCACGTCGCCGGGCTTCAATCCAGCTGATTCGGCGGGGCTATGGGGCATCACCGTATAAATCACGGCCGACCCAGACTTCTTGACCATCACCAAGGTGGCCATGGTGGCGGCGTCGCGCGGTGTGGCTTCACCAGTTTCGATGCCCAACCAGCTACCGGCAAATTCTGCAATCGAACTCTTCGTAGACGACAACACCTGAGTGGCGCTTTGGACCTTTGGGCTGTGCAATTGCACCCATCCCGTGGCCGCCAAAAAGCCGACCGCCACGCACGCACCGAAAAGCGCAGCGGCGGAGATCGATGCCCATGTTCCGCGCCGATTGGTGACGTTGACTGACACAGAGCTCGTCGTAGGAAACACAGAAGTGGCCGAAGCAGATTGCTTGCTCTGACTGGCAGCCGCTACTTCGGATGGATGACGCCAAATCCGGTCGTCCTGGGGCAACAGCGGACGCGTTGCGGACGTGTCCTCGTCTGATTGAGCGTCCCACTCCATGGGCAGAAAGATAACCCTCCGTGGTGGCCCGGTGGTCGCGGGTAGCCGGGTATCTTTTCAGTAGTTCCCATAAATAGGCCACTAAGCCGTATCATCAGGCCTGTGAATGTTCCTGCGCATGGCGAAACGTGGGTTGGGTTGACCTCAGAGGCGTTGCCCATTGCCGCGGCATACGAATGGGCCGTGCGTCCCGACTGTGGAGCGGTCGTACTTTTCTCGGGCACTGCCCGTGATCATGCCGCTGGCCGTCCCGGTGTTTCACTCCTTGAGTACGAGGCATATGAAGAACACATCGAGCCGCGGCTCCAGGCCATTGCCGCCTCTGCCCGTGCTAATTGGCCCGGCGTGGGACGCATGGTGTTGTTGCATCGCATGGGCCCTGTTCCCATCGGCGAATCGTCGGTGATCGTGGTGGCATCATCTGGTCATCGACCAGATGCATTTGAAGCTGCTCGCTTTGGCATCGACACGTTGAAGGCAACAGTGCCGATTTGGAAACGTGAACGGTGGGAGGGCGGAGAAGATTTCGCCCTTGGCTCGCAACCGATCTCTGAAGTCCCCGACCAGGGTGCTGCCATTTCTTCGGGCGGCGGGAGTGCACGATGACCTCGGCCGCTTTTCTCATTTTTGCACTAGTGGTCACCATTGGTGGCACCACGGTTTTGTGGATTCGCAGTCGCGGCGTTCACACCATCGACGCAGGGGTTGATGAATTTCGCCGTGAAATGGATGCGCTGGCTCCCCAAAATAGCAACCTGCTCGGCGCTCGTTCGGGCGTGACCGCTCGGTCGGCGGCCAATATTCCCCCCCACGATTCTCGGCAAGTGCATCCCACTGCTCGTACGTCGGAACCTGAGGGTTGGGTTGACGGCGATAGCGGCGGGCGCGCCTAACACCGTCGTGCTATCTGGTATCACTTGTACTCATTCTTTGTATTTGTTCGGACGGTTGACGACAACCTGATTTTAGAAAGGCCGATGTGGCTCGCGATCTCGCTATTGACCTGGGTACCGCCAATACCCTCGTGTACGCGCGTCACGAAGGGATCGTGCTCAACGAGCCTTCGGTAATTGCCCTTAATACGCAAAATAACGAAGTACTTGCCATGGGCCATGAGGCGTGGCAAATGATTGGCCGTACGCCTGGATACATCGTGGCCGTGCGACCGTTGCGCAAAGGCGCCATCACCGACTTCGAAGTGACGCAGCGCATGATTCGCTTGCTTTTGCAACGGGTGGGAGTGAGTCGATTCTCTCGGCCGCGTGTGGTGATTTGCGTGCCCTCGGCGATCACTCATGTGGAGCGTCGAGCTGTCATCGAGGCTGCCCGTCGAGCGGGAGCCATTGAATGTCAATTGCTTGAACAACCCATGGCGGCGGCCATTGGTGCGGGGTTGCCCATTCACGAGCCGGCGGGAAATATGGTCGTCGACATCGGTGGCGGTACTACTGAAACGGCAGTTATTTCGCTCGGTGGCATCGTGGCATTGCAGGCCCTACGGGTGGGCTCGTTCGACATCGACGCGGTGTTGTCGAACTACATCCGACGCGAATATTCAATCGCTATCGGTGAACGCACCGCCGAGGAAATCAAAGTCACGATCGGCTCGGCAGCGCCTACCGAAAACGAATTCGCCGCCGAGGTGCGTGGGCGCGACCTGATCAGTGGACTGCCGAAAACTGTTGTGTTGACGCCCGATGAGGTGCGTGACGCTATCGATGAGCCCGTGACGGCCATGGTCGAATCGGTGGTGACGTGCCTCGGCAAGGTGCCGCCTGAACTCGCTAACGACATCATCCTCAACGGTATTTCGCTCGTTGGGGGAGGCGGTATGTTGCGCGGTTTCGACGTACGTCTCTCGGAGGCCACGCAGGTTCCTGTGCATTTGGTCGACGCGCCGCTCGAGTGCGTGGTGTGGGGCGCTGGGCGATGCATCGAGCAGTACGACCGTCTCAAGGTGATGTTCATGGGTAACCGAGAACGAGAAGACTGACCGGGCTTACGCCAAAAGGTCTTCTGCTGCTTGACGTACTTGCCAATCGCGGTCTTGGGTGGCAATGCGCAAGGCAGCTTCTACCTCGTCTCCCTCAAACGGGGCGAGAGCCAAAATTGCCCTTCGCCTAATCGCTGGCTTGTCAGTAGTGCATCTCAGGATGGCCTCTAGGCCCGCCTGGTCGCCCACAGCGCCGAGCGCAGCCACAGCCGCCTCTCGTACGAGCGGATCGGTGTGTTCTGTGGCTCTGATGACCGCAGCTGTCGATTCGGCCTCTGGCGGAGTGAGCTCACCGATCGCCCAACACGCAGTTTCTACACACATGGCGTCCCTATCGGTCATGAGAACCATCAAGTGTTTGTGAGCCACCGTTGCCGGCATCTTTTGCTGGATTACCCATTCGGCGGATCGACGCCGTACCTCGGAGCTGGTGTCGGCCAATATGGATGCCAAATCGGTGTCGGTGAGTGAGCCCAATCGGGCCAACGCTCCGAAGGCGGTGGCCCGCACCGATTCGTCATCGTGGGCGGCGAGGGAACGGGCGGTGGATGCGTCTCCAAGATGGCCAGCGACAGCTGCGGCACGCCGCGACGAGGCTTCGGCAGATCCTTCTGTGGTCACGATAGGAACACTTGCTGGGCAAGTAGGAACATCCCGAAAGCGGTAGCGGCCACGAGTCCGGCGGCGACGATGGCGAAGAACACCACGATGATGGGGATGCCCACGATTGCTCGAAGTCGAGCCCACCACGGCGTGCCATTCGCAGGCATTGCTGGGGTTGGGTTGTGGGGAAGAGTGACTAGCCGCCAACGACCTTTTGGCGAGCTGGTGTCAGATTCGATGCCGGTCATGGCAGGCTATAGGGGTGACTGATGTTGATGGCGTAATCGTACCCCCGGAAACTCCCCAGATGGATCCCCCAGAAATTCCGGCGGCCGGCCCACCAGAAGTCAAGGCCAAGCGGCGGTGGCGGCGGCGTATTGGCTACAGCAGTTTGGTTCTGTTGGTTGGCGGGATAATTGCTGTGTTTACCGTACATCTGGACTACTTCGCTTTCAGCCCTGGTGGCGCAACGCCTTCGCAAAATTTGGTCGTGGTCGGCGCGGGGGTGCAGTCGTACCCGGCTACGGGTCAGGTGCGATATACGACGGTTTTGGTGACCAGCGATCGGGTCAATTTGTACCAATGGGCGGAGGCCAAGCTCGATTCTGACATTGATCTTGTGGAATCGAAGTATGTGCTCGGCACACGTAGCAAAGCCGAGACCGACAAAGAAGATCAGCAATCGATGGTCGAGTCGCAGAACACAGCGGCCCTTGTGGCGATGCAACGTGTTGGATTCATTGGACAAGGCGTCGAGATCCTGGATTTCGTGAAGGACGCCCCGTCGGCCAAATTTCTACAAGTGTCAGATGTGATCACCGCCATTGACGGAGCGCCGGTGCAGTATTTCACCGATCTGTTTCCGCTGATTTCGAAGCACACCACGGGTGGCGATATCAAGGTGACGGTCAATCGCAAAGGGACGTCTATGACACAAACCATTCCGATGTTCAAGGTCGACAATGGCAATGGAACGACGCGATTCATCATTGGTATTTCAGCGCAGGGGACGTTCAAAGAGAAGGTTGGTGTAAAGCTCCAAAACGTGGGTGGGCCATCGGCTGGCCTAGCCTTCACGCTGAGCGTGATTGACGTGCTCACACCAGGGGAGCTCACGGGTGGCAACAGCGTGGCGACAACGGGCACTATTGAAAAAGACGGATCAGTCGGCGAAATTGGTGGCATTAAACAGAAGACGATTGCCGTCAAGGAAAGTGGTGCGGTGATGTTTATCGTGCCTGCCGCGGAGGCTGCTGAAGCGCAAAAGTATGCGGGAAGCAAACTCAAAATTGTGGGCGTCAAAAACCTCGAAGAGGCGCTTGCCGCCTTGGGGACGATTGGCGGCAACGTGAACGATCTCCCGAAGGTGACCCCCAGCGGAGTGTGACCACTCAAAAAACTGATGATTGTTGGGCAATGGCGCACACGACGTCGATGAGCGCCCTACGATTCGGGTGTGGCTGACAAATCTCGTAAACGGGCCGACGAACGAGCTGACGCGGTCGACGAACTCATCAACAAACCGTTCGGCACCAGTTTTCGTGGCTTCGACCAATCTGAAGTGCGTCTACATCTCACCGATCAAGCCCGCCGATTTCGCGAGCTGAACGAGGCTAACGAGCACCTGCGAATCCAACTTGCAACTGCAGAACAAGCGGCTGCCAAGGTGCTCAATTTGGATGACGAAAACGTGCTTGCCGCGCTCGGTGAGGAAACGCATCGTGTGCTTGCCGCGGCCCGAGACTCCGCTGCGGAAATACGTGCCAAGGCCGAAGACGGCATGGCCAGGATGCTGCGCGACGCGCAAGATGGCGCGTCGAAAATACGATCGGACGCCGAGGTGCAGCATGCCTTAGTTTTGGCCGACGCCCATACGCAAGCTGAGCGTGCTCAGAACGCCATCAATGCCGAAGTGGAACGAAACCGTTTGGCATGCGAGGCGGAGTTGGAGACTGCTCGGCAACGGGGCAGGGATCTCATCTTGGAGGCGCAGGCGAATCGGGAGAAGGTGCTCGCCGATTTGGCTCGTCGCCATCGACTTGGCCGTCAGCAACTCGAGGTGCTCAAGGCGGGTCGCGACCGGTTGCTCGATGCGTATCGGATCGTGCGCCAAACGTTGGAGCAAGCCACTGGTGAGCTGGCGGGAAGCATCGACGCAGCCCGTGTGGCCGCCCAAGCAGTAGCGGCCAAGGCTCCGTCTGAGCCCACAGGAGTTCTCGATATGGAGCTCGATATCTCGGCCATGTTGGCAGCGACATCAGCTGATGAGGTCGGCAAAGGTTCTGTCGGCGATGCAGATGGTGAAGGCGAAGAGTTGCAGTTCCGGCGACGCCGGGCAGAGGCCGAATTCGAGCCGACCGCAGAAATTCCAGCTGTACGTATCGTGGATGGCGAGGCCGCTCCGGCCGAAAATCCAGTAACGGTTTATCGTCGCAAACCGAGCCCGCCAGCGTTTTTCATCGAAGCAATGTCAGCGCCCGAGTCGCCCGTCGACGACCCGGTTGTGAACGAAATGTCGGCAATAGAAATTGTGCCAGATGCGTTGGTTGAGTTGCCGATAGATGAGCCGGATTCGGTTCCCGAATTGGTGCCAGTCCCCGAACTATCAACTGTTGACGACTTGTTTGCCCGTATGCGGGCCAACCGGGAGCAAGCAGTTGCAGAGGCGCATGACGTTCTGACGGAACCAGTTGCCAGCGATCACCTACTGGCTCCAGTGACCGTCCATGAGCCGGTGATTTTGGATGAACCAATTGTGGTGCCTCCCGCTACGACCGTGCCCGCCAATCCGCTACGTACTCGTGATGAATTGTTGGCGCCGTTTGAAATTTCGATGGCGCGTTCATTGAAGCGAATTCTCTCTGACGAACAGAATCAGGTACTCGATGGCGTTCGTCGACGTAAGGGAAAAGCAAAGTTTGATGCCGCACTTTTGATGCCTTCGGAGGCCGATCATCTCGATGCGTACCTGACTGCTCTTGGGCCTGAATTGGGGCGGGCGTTCACGGCGGCGGGCGGCCCGCCTGTGGCTCCCAACAACGATATGGAAGTCATCGAGGAGCAAGTGATGGCCGAATTTCTTACGCCATTACGCAGCCGATTAGCGCGTGCCTTGCGTGATGCGAATACAGCAGATGATGGCGAAGATCTCAACGATCGCGTGCGTAACGCATACCGGGAATTTCGTACCGGCAAATGCGATGCGGCGGCGAGGCATCTTGGCGTGGTGGCGTATTCGAGAGGGTCGAGTTACGCCATAGCGGCTGGCGCAAAGGTGTGCTGGTTGGTGGATATCACGTATGGCGCATGTAGCGATGCGGAAGACAATTCGCTCTCGCAGTCGACGCGTTTGGGCGAAGCTTTTCCGACCGGTCATATCAACGCGCCTGCTCATTCCGGATGCCGATGCATGGTCGTGGCGGCGTCTGACTAGCCTGGCTTCGTGCCAATAGGAAACGAACCACCAGCCCCAGGGCCGTACCGAATTCCCCGTCGCCCGCCTGCCTCTCCGGCATCGAATCGACGTCGAGCGATATTTGCTGGCGTAGTGGCGGTGATACTCGTTTTGGCGTTCTCGCTCAAAGGTATCGCCGGGTTTTACACGGACTATTTGTGGTTCAGGTCGCTCGGCCGTACGGGCACGTGGCGCACGATGCTTTTCACGAAGGTCGGACTGGTTCTGGTGTTTTTCGTGCTGTTTTTTGCGGCCCTATTTGCCAACTTGTTGCTTGCCGATCGCCTCAAACCGGAAATCCAAGTGGCCGGGCCAGAGCATGATGGTGTCCAGCAATTCCTCACCGCTATTGGTCACCGAGTTGGTCTGTTCCGCGTTGGTGTGTGTGCAGTTTTTTCGCTCTTCGCCGGGTTGACCGCTGCGGACCAATGGCGCAACTATCTGATGTGGAGCAACTCGGTATCGTTCGGGCGCACTGACGCTCAATTCCAAACCGACGTGGGCTTCTATATTTTCAAATTGCCGTTTCTCGACTTTCTGAAGTCGTGGGCGTTTCTAGGTTTGATCATCATCGTGGTGTTGACGGCAGGAGCGCATTACCTGAGCGGTGGCATCCGGCTGCAAGTTCAAGGTGATCGGTTCTCGCCTGCAGTCAAAGCTCACCTGTCGGTTTTGATGGCGTTGGTCGCCATCGTGAAATTGATTGGCTACATCCTTGACCGCTACCAGCTCACAGTGTCTGATCGGGGATACGTCAACGGTGCCACGTACACCGATGTGCACGCCAAGCTTCCGGCGCTCACGTTGTTGATGTTTGTTTCGATATTCGCCGCCATCTTCTTTGTGGTCAACATTTGGCGCCGCGGCTGGGTACTGCCAGTGGTGTCGGTGTCGTTGTGGGCATTCATTGCTCTGGTGGTCGGCACCATCTATCCAGCGGCCATCCAACGATTCGGTGTGCAACCTTCGGAATCGAAAAAGGAACTGCCGTACATCGCTCGAAATATCTCGGCCACCCAAGAAGCGCTTGGCATTGACGGAGTCACCACCGCCCCGTTTGAGTACGCGGCGCGCTTGACTGATGGAGAATCGAAATCAGTGACGAGCACGCTCAACAATGTGCGAATTTTGGATCCCAATCTCGTGATCGACGCCTACCAAAACCTCCAGGGTGTCAACACGGCCTACCGGTTCACAGACCTCGATGTGGATCGTTACAACATTGGCGGAAAGCCCACGCAAGTAGTGCTGGCCGCCCGTGAGCTCAACAGTGCACAAGTGCCCCAGACGTCGTGGGAAGGTCTGCATTTGGCGTATACCCACGGCTACGGAATTGTTGCCGCACCGAGCAATCAGGTAACGGTAGATGGGCGACCCGAGTTCATTCTCAAGGACCTCCCGCCCAAAGAAAACCCCGACATTGTGGTGAAGCAGCCAGCAATCTATTTCGGTGAAAAACTCGACGGCTACGCCATCGTGAATTCGGGACGAACAGAAGTTGACTATGTAAAAGACGATGGCACCACGCAGTCCACGGCCTATGCCGGTGCCGGTGGAGTGGCACTTGATTCGGTGATCAAGCGTGCCGCCTACGCCATTCAATTTGGCGATATCAATCCGTTGATTTCTAACTATGTAGGCGATAGTTCGCGCATCTTGTATGTGCAAGATGTACGAGCCCGAGTAGCCAAGTTGGCGCCGTTCCTAGCGACCGATGCTGACCCCTATCCTGTGGTGCTGGATGGCAAAGTGCTGTGGGTTGTCGACGGGTACACCACGTCGGACCGTTACCCAAATGCGCAAAAGGCCAACACGTCTGGCGTTTCGTCGGCCAGTGGCCTCACGGGGAGTTTCAACTACGTCCGCAACTCGGTAAAGGCCGTCGTCGACGCGTACGACGTATCTGTGAAGTTGTATGTGATCGACAAGTTCGACCCCATCGCCCAGATGTGGAGCATGGCATTTCCCGACCTGTTTGCGCCGTCGGAAGAGATGCCGGCCGGGCTTCGCGAACACTTGCGGTACCCAGAAGATTTGTTCCGGGTGCAAACAACGATGTGGGGCCGGTACCACCTCACCGATCCCAAGGGATTTTACGAAGCAACTGACCGTTGGAACGTGGCCCAGAATCCGGGCACCGAAGTAGTGGCGGCCTCGGAGACGGCCGGCTCGAGCACGTCGTCGACTACAGGCGGAACGACCAGCGCCTCGGCTTCGGCTAGCGACACGGGAGCGAAAATCGACCCCTATTACCAGTTGATGAAATTGCCAGGATCGACCAAAGACGAGTTTGTGTTGTTCCGCCCGTTCGTGCCATACAGCGACGACGACGCGCGTAAAAACCTGACTGCGTTCATGGTGGCCGATAGCGACCCTGAGCACTACGGACGTTTGCGAATATTTACGATGCCTCGAGATCGTTCGATTGATGGACCGTCGATTGTTTCGGCCAATATCAAGAGTCAGCCGGAGATTTCTAAGGAATTCACCCTCCTTGAAGGCAAGGGTTCCAAGGTGCTTCAAGGCAACCTACTGCTCATCCCAATCGACAAGACGTTGCTCTACGTGCGGCCCATTTACGTGCGGTCCGACGACAAGAATTCGGTACCCGAACTCAAACGCGTGATCGTGAATTATGGCGGTACGAGCTACATCGGTAACACGTTTACTGAGGCGCTAGCCAAGGCGTTTGGCTCCACCGGTGCAGTGACGCCCACCACGCCCACCACGACAATTCCGCCGACCACTGGCACCACGACGCCGTCGGCCACACCAGGTGCCGGCGACACGGTGGCATCACTGTTGGCTGAAGCTGATGGGCATTTCCAAAAGGCCGACGCCGCGCTAACGGCGCGTGACTTGCAGACATATCAGTCGGAGATCGAAAAGGCTCGAGTAGCTGTGCAGAAGGCGAAGACGCTTAGCGGGAAATGATGGGATCTTGAGCGGGCGTAACTGCCCGCTCAATTTCGCTCCGCAGTTCCACGCTTAGCAATGCCAACTCGGCGGCGATCTGAGCGCTGTGACGACGCACGGCCAACACTTCAGCTTTGGTGGCCACGTCGGGGTCTACCTTGGCGGCGTTGTCGAGCCGTGTTTCGACGCGGTCGAGGCGCTCGGAAATTTGTTGCGTGTGGATCGCCAACGCGATGAGGGCGCGTTCCAATTTTGGCGTGAGGTACAGGTCTGGAAGATGGGCCGGGTTGGTCGGAACTTCAATAGTTTCGACGTCGGTGGTCCCGGTCGCCGGTTCGGTGGCCGGGGCAGGTGCTGCCTCGGCGATTGTGGCGGTCACGCTGGCACCATGAGCGACACCGTTTGAGTATGGAAGTTTGGCGACGAGAGCGTCGATGGTGGGGTCGCCGATTGGGCCTTGAGCAGTGACATTCGAAATGCTCGACACGGGCCTGGGCATCTTTACGTACGGCGTGGTGACCGGGTTTGTCAGCTGATTTTTTTTACGACGGAACATTGCCACGGCATGCAGGGTATTACGTAACGCTGCGTGGTGTGGAGCAGCGCCCAAATAATTCGTTTCGTGTGACGGTCGCGTGATGGGGTAAGGTAAGGGCACTTCGCCGCGGGGTGGAGCAGTCTGGTAGCTCGTTGGGCTCATAACCCAAAGGTCGTCGGTTCAAATCCGGCCCCCGCCACCAAGTAAGCCCTGGTCAGCCTCTATGGCGGGCCAGGGCTTCTTCGTTCCCCTGGTCGATGACCTAAGGATTGTCGCTGGCCCGGCTGAGGTCGCTATTGAGTACGTCTGCGCTTACGGAACGTATTGTGTGCCGATGGAATTCGCCGACAGAACGTTTCGACAATTTCGTCGCCTGCAAAACGCAGCGACCCAGTCGCGGTTTCGATGAGCCAGCTTTGGTGCTCGGCATGAACACCGGGCTTGTATCGGTGGGCATTGTCGGAGGGGGACAACTGGCTCGGATGATGGTGCTCGCCGCGGCTCGGCTCGGCATCGACGTTTGTGTGCTGGCGAGTTCGACCGACGACCCAGTTTGCTCGATTCTGCCTGACGTGATGTTCGGGGAACCCAACGATCCCCAGGTCCTCGACGCCTTCACACGCCGATGTCGGGTTGTCACATTTGATCACGAGAACGTCGACCCGGTTCTCATTGATTCGTTGACCATTCTCGGTCGCGTGATCCGTCCTGGTGCCGCTACTTTGCGTGCCTGCGACAAGGCCGTCCAACGTGTGCAATTCACGGCCCTCGGGCTCCCCGTCCCCCCATTCGCAGTGATCTCCACCGTCGACGAAATGGCTCAGTTCGCGAGCGCACATGGCGGATGGCCGGTAATCGTGAAGGCGCCCCAGGGAGGCTATGACGGTCGAGGGGTGCAGTTCGTCGACGGCGAGGAACAAGCGATCGAGGTGTGTTCGCTAGCCGATGGTCGTGGCCTGCTCGTCGAACCTTCCCTGGCGATCGAACGCGAATTGGCTGTGATCGTTGCCCGTCGCCCCGGCGGCCAACATGTCGTGTACCCGATAGTCGACGTCCACACGCGCAACTTCGCATGCGATTCACTGGTCGTGCCCGCCCAACTCCCCGAGGCTCTCGCCCGCGAGGCAGTAGCGATTGCGGTCGCGCTCGCTGAGGCCCTTGACACGGTAGGCCTACTCGCCGTCGAACTCTTCGTTGTAGACGGGCGAATCATGATTAACGAGATCGCGCCGCGCCCGCACAACACGGGTCATTACACGATTGAAGGATGTGTGACGTCGCAGTTTGAGAACCACATTCGGGCGGTGCTTGATCTTCCGCTCGGCAGCACAGCGCTCGTCGCGCCGTCTGTGGCGACTGCGAATGTGTTTGGCGGAGCCGACGGCGTGGACCCCCAAACTCGTATTGAACGGGCGCTCGCCTTCGATGGCGTGCACGTCAATCTCTACGGCAAAAAATCCCGACCGGGACGCAAGCTGGGCCACATCACCGTCCTCGGCGATGATCCTCAGGTCGCACTCGGCACTGCTCGCCAAGCACGAAGTGCACTGATGGAGGAAGCGCCATGACCACCCCGAAAAATCCCCTCGACGGATTTGTTGCCGTCGTGATGGGAAGCGACAGCGATCTCCCCGTGATGACCCCAGCTATCGAGGTTCTCCGAGAGCTCGGCGTGGATTGCGAAGCCAGCGTGGTGTCGGCCCATCGCACTCCCGAGTTGATGGTCGAGTGGGCGCTTACAGCACGCGACCGAGGCGTGCGAGTCGTGATCGCGGGCGCCGGGGGTGCTGCACATCTGCCCGGCATGATTGCATCACTCACCACGCTTCCGGTCATCGGTGTTCCGGTCGGCCGACCACGTCTCGACGGACTCGACTCGCTCCTGTCGATCGTTCAAATGCCCGACGGTATTCCTGTTGCGACCGTCGCCATCGACAGCGGCCGCAACGCTGGCCTTCTCGCCGCCCGAATCCTCGCCGTGAATAGTCCAGAGCTAACCGAACGCCTCGAACGTTTCCGCGACGCCCTGGCGCAACGAGCGATCGACGCAAACTCCGCTGTCAAGAGCGTCCATCCAGACCGCGATCGACAGTCAAGCGTTTGACCGCGCGAATTCATCCCTCGTCGATGTCGCCTGACAGTTCTACCCGAGAACGCGAAAACAGGCGCAGCAGATCCGGGCACCTCGGCTCATACTGATCGGGTGGTTCGGTCGTCGAAAATGAGCCAGGGTGCCAACAGTGCCGAGCCAATGGCGGGCCCTCGATTGCCGCGATTCGAAGTCAACTGCGGTCGCGATTGCCTGGAGTTAGTTGAACGTTCGAACGACAAAATTGGTCGGAATGGTTCGAGAGCCGATCGGCCGCGGCATAGTTATTGCATATGAATCGAATGCTCTCAATCCGCCCAAATAGGAGCCAGCAACAATGTTCATTATCACCTTCGGTCAAGAGGGCGGCAACGAACTCGTGAACCCTGTTTTGCTTGGATTCCTTTTCACTACAAGCGACATTTCATGAACACGCCGGAGCCCAGAACCATTGGGCCGGTGGCCTTAGCCATAGGGACGCGACCACCCTTCGGAGCCATTGAGCGGCTTGAAGCAGATCAGCTTCGCGTCGAGCAACTCGCCACGTTGGCGCGGCCCCGACGAAAGGCTTCGCGAAGCGCCAAGTTGTTGTTTGCGACGATGGATATTTTGTATGGCAAGCCGCGCAACCTTCCAAAAATGCGCGTGCTTGAACTCATCGCCAGAGTGCCCTATCAGGCGTGGGAAAACGTGGCCTATGTAGCCCTGACACATACGGCAAGTCAGCCCAACTTCGCCAGGCGTATCTTTGATCAGGTACGAATCAACAGATTTGAGCAAGATAACGAGCAGTGGCACCTCTTCATCATCGAGGAGCTCATCGAACAGCAGTCGACGCGGCTCGGATTTCTTCGGCATCGTGTTGTCCCGCAGGTGATTGCCTTCGGGTACTACCAACTTTCGTGGATCTTGTACGCAGTTCGGCCGTCGTGGAGCTATCGGCTCAACGCTGACTTCGAAGATCACGCCGAGCACGAATATGCCCAACTTGTCGCAGAGCACCCTGAATGGGAAACCACTCCCCATACCACCTCGTTCAACGACGACTACGGTCACTACGGGTCACTGGCCGAGCTGTTCCGCCAGATCGGCTACGACGAACGTCTGCACGGCCAGGAAAGCGAAGCCCGAATTAATAGTTCACGATTCGGCTGACGTTTGGCAGTAGCGGTTTTCGCCAGGCGATCGATCGGCTATCGGCCTTCGGCCGAGCTGGGCTATGGTCGCCTGCGATGAGCTCCGCGCAAGATGACTCAAGCTGGCTTCGCACGCCGCCCACAGATTCTGTTGAGATCGCCAGCCGCTACGACGATTGGGTTGAGACGTACGACCAGGATCTCGTGTCGTGGGGATATGAAGCGCCAGCGGGCGGAGCGCGATTATTGCGAGATGCCACCGCTGGCGGGTCGGTGCTTGATGTCGGGTGCGGCACCGGGCTTACTGGAAACGCTTTGAACGCCCTTGGGTTTGGGCCGATCGATGGTGTCGATTTGTCGGATCGATCGATCGATAGAAGTCGAAACCTCGGTATCTATCGCAACTTGACACAAGCCGATTTCAACGAGGCGCCGTTGCCCTCGGCGGATGCGGCGTACGATGCATTGTTGTGTGTCGGCGTGATGAGTTACGCAATGGAGCCCGAGGCGTTGCTCCTCGAATTTGCCCGTGTAGTGGTGCCCGGTGGCGTGTTTGTGTTTTCCCATCGCACCGACTTGTTCGACGAGCAAGACATGGCAGCTCTGCTCGACGATTTGTGCCGACGGGGGGTCCTGGCGTCGGTCACGATAACGGAACCTCGTCCGTATATGCCGGGCAATGCTGACTACGCCGATCTGGTCGTCCGCTTCGTCACAGCGGTAACGAGCAGCTAACCGATCGCCGACGCGCTTTGACAATTTCGGCTATTCCGACGCCGATCATGATGATGGCCATCGGGGTACCGAAATGAGCGTTATGCCTCCGCCGATATTGGCATCCTCTGTGGCGTCGGTGATCACTCGATAGATGAACTCAATCATTGCAAGGCCGAGCCACACGAGCATGAGCGGCTTCAACTAGTTAGGGAGCCCTCGCGACGGGATACCTTTGATCAAGTACGTGGCGGAAAGTAGAAGCACGGCACCTGCGGACCATCCTGTGAAGTTCCGCCATGCCGCGACCGTACGAACGTCGGAACGATCACGCTGTAACTCTCGCATGAAGCCGAACTGTAGACGGCCAGTGGGCGATCGGCTGTTTCTCTCATGGGCGAAAAATCCGGCTGGATTGAGTAACACTTGCGAGATGGCCGACGGCGAGCTCCAACGTTTGCGCTAAATTGTTCTGGAATTTCCGGGAGTGAATGAACGGCTGAGTCATGGCGCGCCGTGTTTCTTCGTCGGAAACAAGCGGCCCGTGTGTTACTTCCACGAAGAAGATTTTAGCGCCGACGGGCGTAGTGCAATTTGGTGTCCGCTGCCGTTAGGTGTTGCTGATGCGTTGATCGATTCTGACCCCGCCCGTTATTTCCGACCACAGCCGTCTGCCAGCGGAGTATTTGCGAACTGGCTCGGAATGTATGTGCCGGAAAGCGGTAGGGCTTTATTACGGGCGTGGCATGAAAGTTGCCGTTTTTTCATGCAAAACGGCAACTCTGATGCCAAATATTGCGTAGTCGGACGATTCTTGTGGTCGAGATCCGATCAGATCTTGCGGTATTGACGGACAGCGATTGGTGCCAACACGATCGCGATGCCGAGCGACCACGCTATCGAGATCAGCACTTTGTGTGCTGTGGGGCCACCGAGCATGCAGGCACGCACTGCGTCGGCCGCCGCGCTGACAGGTTGATGGCGGGCCCAAGCTTGCAACCAACCTGGCATCCTGGCTGGATCCACGAATGCGTTGGAGGCGAACACCAGCGGAGCGAGCATCGGGAACGCGGCAGCCTGCGCAGCTTCTCCGTTTGCCACTGACAAGCCAATGAGAGCGAAGATCCAGCTGAGTGCGAAGCCGAATAGCACCAACATGAAAACGCCGAGGGCGACCATGGCCACGTTGGTGTGGGTCCGGAATCCAACGGCATACCCAATAGCCAGCATCAGCAGGACCACGAAGGTGTTGCGGGTGGTGTCGGCCAGTACTCGGCCGCCGAGCACGGCGGAGCGCGCCATTGGGAGCGACCTCAATCGCTCGAGAAGCCCTTTGCCTTTGTCTTCGGCAAGGCCGATCGCAGTGTTGAGCGCTCCGAACGCGCACGTCTGCACGAAGATGCCGGGCATCAAGTAGTCGACGTACGAGCGGCCGGGGATGGTGATTGATCCGCCAAACACGTAGCGGAAGAGGAGCACGAAAATCGTCGGCTGAACAAGGGCGAACACCAGGAGCTGCGGGACGCGACGGATGGTGGTGAGGTTGCGCCACGTCATGGCCATGGTGTCGCGCACGGCCCACATGGCGCCATCGTTGGCTTGTACTAGTGGCGGTGTCGAAGTGGTAGCGGTCATTGTGCAGTTGCTCCAGTGAGGCTGAGGAACACGTCGTCGAGCGTCGGTTCATGAAGGTCGATATGTTTGGCCTCAATGCCGCTTGAGGCCAAGGCGTTGAGAGCGTCGCGCACGGTGGCGGCCCCGCCTCGCAATGGCATTGCTAGGGCGAGCGGTTCATTCGTTGACGCGACAGCATCGAAGGCTGCAAGCGCGGTGACCGCTCGAGCTGTGTCGGATGCATCGACGAACGTGAGCACCACGGTGGTCTCCCCGAGCCGTGACTTGAGTTCCGCAGCGGTGCCTTCGGCAGCGATCAGGCCCTTGTCGATGACCACGATGCGGTCGGCGAGCCGGTCGGCTTCTTCGAGGTACTGGGTGGTGAGCAACACGGTGGTGCCGTCGGCGACCAATCCGGAGATTACGTCCCATAGGTCTTGGCGGCTGGCCGGATCGAGACCGCTGGTGGGTTCGTCGAGCAGAAGCACCGGAGGATGGGTGACCAACGCGGCTGCGAGGTCAAGCCGACGCCGCATGCCGCCGGAGTATGTACGGGCCACGCGATTGCCGGCATCGGTGAGGTGGAATTGGTCGAGCAGTTCGACGGCGCGGCCGGCAGCAGCTGACTTGCTGAGGTGGTTGAGTCGACCCACGAGCATGATGTTTTCGCGGCCCGTGAGGTTCTCATCTACGGCGGCGTATTGGCCTGCCAGGCCCATGCTGCGTCGGACGTCTTTGGGGTACGACATCACGTCGAACCCGTTGAGTTCGGCCCGCCCGGAGGTCGGTTTCAGAATCGTGGTGAGGATGCGCACGGCTGTTGTTTTTCCGGCGCCGTTGGGGCCGAGCAATCCCAAGACAGTACCTCGTGGCACGGCAAACGAAATGCCGTTGAGAGCGTGAACATCGCCGAAATGCTTCACGAGATTTTCCACGGCTATGGCAGTAGCTGAGGTGGAAGGCCGAGATGGCGAGCCCGTGTTCGGGGGCGCGGTCGTGTTCAAAGTCATGGCCGCAAAGCTATCAATAATTCTGTGATTTCAGCCTTCTTCGAGGGCGGTAGTGTGAACGGGTGCGCTCGGAACCGGTCACCCTGGGAGCAAAAGACGACGATGGTTTGGCGACCGTGTTGGCGCAAATCAGGGCGTGTCGAGTTTGTGAAAACGACCTTCCCTGTGGGCCGCGGCCGATCGTGCAATTCGGACTCGGTGCGACGCTTGTGATCATTGGGCAGGCTCCTGGCCGCAAGGTGCATGCGAGTGGTGTCCCGTGGGATGACGCTAGCGGCGTGCGATTGCGGAGCTGGTTGGG
>JBBRKR010000023.1:0-46079 GCA_038231795.1 Acidimicrobiales bacterium | reverse complement strand
ATGCTCGCGAAGGATCACACTCAGGTCAATGGGCAGAACGAGACCGATCGCGTTCTGCTGGATGGCGCGTGGTCTACCGTGACGCCGTCCAAGAAACAGGGAGGACATCGCGGTGCCAGCCGCCAAGAAGCACACCATCGGCGAAGAAGTCGTCTTCCTCGCCGTCCGCATACCGAAGTCGATGAAGCGGGAGCTGCAGCAGATCGCTCTCGACGAGGAGTCGACTGTCCAGGCACTCGTCCGCTCGGCCATCCAGAGCGAACTTGGCCGACGAACGCCGAAGCCTGCACGAGCACGAAGCCGCTGACTCGCCTGTCGACACGCTTCGCCAGGTTCACGGACAGCACCACCCGGGCCGCGCATCGCAGCGCGCCAGGTCTCTCGCGCTGCGCCAGGCACAGCTCTACCCAGAGCTTGAACGCCGACGAGCGGCCGCCCGAATTCCGATCGAAGGCCCGGAGAAGGCACAACGGTGATCACACAACCTTACAGAGGCTGAAAAGGCCAGGGCGCAGCAGCTTCCGGCAAGAAATCTTCCGGCTACCGGAAGGACGGCAACCTGGGATCGTTCGCTGGAACGGCGCACTCCTCGATCCAGCGGTCCACTTCGCCAGGCTCGAAGCGAAGGAAGTGACCCCACTTCACGAAGGGAATCCGGCGCTCGGCGACAAGGCGTCGCATGTGCCGCACGGACACGCCAAGGCGCTCTGCCACCTGCTCGATGTTCATGAGCGCCGGTCGAGCCGGTGCTGAAGTCGACTGAGCCACGGGGTGCCTCCTCTGCTTGTGTTCTGTACCCACCTACAGAGGCTCAACTCGACAGGGCGCAGCACTTTGTCGCGCTCGACGTCAATGGGGAGTTGCTGCGCCCTGTGCCTTTCGACCTCTGTAGGTAGGTGGGGTCCAATCGTCGGACCGAATTCGGAGGCCACGATGAGGACGAGCACAACCAAGGACACCGGCGGCGTGACAATCGAACGGTTCAGCGACCGGCTCGCCGTCTACCTGGAGAACCAGAGTGCAGTCGAGGCGCTGCGAGACACCGACATGCCGGAGTTCCCGTGGCCCGACGCCTACAACCCGATGCTGGAGTACCTCGTGCATCGATCAGAGGAAGTCGCCGAGTCCGAGGGCCGGCCAGCGGCTGTCATCTGGCTGGCGGTGCACGCGTGGTTCGAGGGCGCTCTCGCGGCACTCGTGAACGCTTCGCCGCCCGCCGAGCGTCACCCCTTGGACCGTTCGTCCTGACCTCTCCCGAGCACCGGACTCCGGTGATTACATCCGCTCATTCAGGGAAGCGCGGCTTCCACCCGGATGATCTGCGCCTCTGTCGGCGGACGGGAGTAACTACCCACTGGTGGCCAAATGGACCTGCCCGCCTATGGCCACTCGAACGCAGAGCGTGATGGGGGCTTTGTCGCGATCGGAGCATACCGGCACACATCGGGGACAATCTCGGCCGTCAGTTGCTCACTCCGCCATCCTTGGCGCGCCAAGCCAGATAGGCCGGAAGATCCATGGAGGCGAAGTCCTCTTGCGTCACCTCCACACTTGGCGCCGGAACATAGCCGTTCGGCCACAAGGTTGTTGCGTCGTAACGGTTCCCCTCAAGCACCGCTCCGCCGATCTCCGCCGCACTGAAGTCCGCTCCCTCCAAGAACGAGTTGCGAACGACGAAACCGGCGAGCTTGGCCCCAGCCAGTGAGGCTTGCTGCAGCCGTCCGTTCGTCAGAACGGCGCCTCGCAAGTCCGCTCCGCCAAGTGCGCAGTGACTGAGGTCGACATCCATGAGCACGGCGTCGCGAAGATCGGCCTGCCGGAGATCGGCGAATGCGGCGGTCGATCCACTCAAGTCCGCTCCGTTTAGGAACGCGTGATGAAGGTCCGCATGACGAAGGTTGCCGAAGTACAGCTTCGTCTCTTCAAGGTGAGCACCAACCAGCCGGGCCGCTACGAGGGACCGGCCGGGGAGGTACAGGCCGCGGAGCTCCCGCTCCGACAAGTCGATTCCGTCCAGGCCTCCCGTCGATGAGAGTTGAGTGACAAGAGCGTCGTGTTCTGACCGAGCTTCGCTCGCCCCGGCCAGCAGAACCTCGACCGAGACGAACGCGCCGCCGACCACGCCACCGCTGACGAGTGCAAGCGCGAGTTCGCGCCACACGGTGCCATCCGCCGCGACAGCAGCGACGGCAACGCCGGCGGAGACGACCGTCAGAACGATCGCGAGACCGGCCAGCCGCGCCCGTTGAAGCCGAGCGTCCACTTCGCGTCGATGATCCACCGGCGACAGCGTATACCGATTGACGCGTTCACTCGGCAAGGTGCGGGCGTCACATATCAGCGGATTCGCAGCGGGAGTCGCGCACTTGGATCTCGAAGGTTCATCGCGCAGAGCGTTCATCTCAGGGCCGCATCTGCTGGCCACCAGTGGGCAATTTCTAGTGGCCACTCACACGCCTCGCCGGCGGGCTCGCGAAGCGGCCATGTTGCGATGCGTGGTCCTGCCCGGCGGTTCGCGGCAGTTGGCTACTGCCCCCTCGATAGTTTTGGCTGGCGATCGTTGGCATCGATGAGACGGGCGACTTTCGCGAGGGTTCGCGTGCCTGGCTGGTCGCTGTGTTGGTGCGCCCGTCGTCGCTCACGACGATCGAGGCCGCGCTTAACACGTGGGAGCGCCAGACGCGCCGGTGGCTCGGGCTCTCGAACGAGCTCAAGGGCGCGCAGATCGATCCCATGGCGGCGGAGTCCTTCGTGCACGACGTAGTGGAGGCCGGTGACGGAACCTCGGCGTTCTGGACGGCGAAAGCCGTCGACTTCGACGAGGCGAGCAGCGCTGGAATGTCCGTGCAGCGGCGCATCCTGGCGGATGGCTACGCGGCCTGGGCTGACATGCAGGTCGGCTCCGACGATCCGCAACGGCGACGTTTCGAGGGTTCGCTCCGCCACTGGGCAGGTTGGGTCGGTGCCCGTAGCGACCGCGACATGCTCAAGCTGGCGACGCTGGCGATACGGCGATACTCCTGCCGTTGAGCGTCGAATGGTCATTCGCGCGCAGCATCGCGGGTGGGTACGACGAGGAACTGGTCGACCTTTCGATCCACATCGACCGTGGCTACGTGAGCCAGTCCGAGATGGTCATCTGGCGCGACATCGTCCGCAACGTGTTCTACGACAGCACCCGCCGGCGCCCGATCCCATTCTCGGATCAATGGGCACCAGACCATCCCGTGCTCGCGGCGTTCGTGGAGAAGTCCCTTGGTGACACGACGTTCCAGCTACATCAGTCGCAAGGAACGCATCGACTTCTACGACAGTGCCTCCCCGCCAGTGGTTCGAATCGCCGACGTAGTTGCGGCGATCGTTCGGCGCGGTGAGGACAGCGGCCCGCTACTTGCCGCACGCCGGCTCCTAAACTAAAGCCGAGTCATTTCGACTCGTACCCGTACACAGTGCTGCAATGGACCGGCGAGGAGCGCGACCCCGGGCCAAACCCGTGGGCGACGCGACTGTGAGCGCCGTGGGCTGAGCCGGTGGCCGTTCATCGGAGACGGAGGCTCCGGGCCGGCGCCCGAGGGCATCCTCTCGGAGACCGCAGATGCTCTGCCTGCGACGACGTCGCGCCGACTCTGGCACCGCCAAAGTCGACTTCAGCATGCGATGCCGCCGCCTGTACGACTCAGCCGGCACCGCGGATGAACAGTGCGTACTCGACGAGCTCGGGCTCGACTCATTGCATTCAGCGACCGCGCCGGCCCATGTGCAGTACGCCCGGTACTGCTCACCAGTGGTGCGCTTGGCGGGATTCGGCACCGGCGCAGTCGGGGCGACCTCCTGGGCTGCGCTGTAGACGCGTGCGTCGAGCACCAGCGGGCGAGGCCTGGCGTAGTCGTACCCGGCGAAATGCACGACCTTGGACCCAAACGCAATGCTGAGCCGGGCCACCCGTGTCCTTCCCCTTCTGTCGAACAGCGTCGAGAAGCCTGCTGCCGCATCGCGACGAGCGGCACCGATGATGTCCTCGGTGATCGCAGCGACTCCGGGAGTGAGCAGCATCGCCCGAAGCGCTGGCCGCCCACGACGGACGTAGTTGCCGTACCCCAGATCGTCGAAGCAGCCAGGAACACCACGGGATCGGCATCAGCGAGAGACCGGACCCATGACCGCCGGATGGTTCCGGCCCCGTCGCCGGCCACCTCGGCGTTGATCAGGTCGAGCACGTCACGGCCGGGCAACCCTGGCTCCTGGTCCCAGAGCGTTTCCCAGCTCGAGCGACGCCACTTGATCGGCTGAGCTTCCGCGCTGTCGCGGCTTCGCTGCACGAGATCGTCGATCGCCTCCACGGCTTGAGTATGTACCGATCGCGACATCACCAGTCGACCTTCCGTCCGCCTCGCCCACATGCCATTCCGTCGTCCTCGCCGACAAAGCACGGTCGGCGTAAGCCTGGCCATCAGTACGGTTGCTGTCATGACCGGCTACTTCGACGTCGATGCATACGGCGTGCCGCACAGAACGCTCGGCCTCACGGACGAGTTCTATGGAGCGCTTGGCCGGATCGCAGCGCTGGGCGCTCTCGTCGAGTTGCGCATGAGCGACATCGTCGTGCAGTGGGGCCGCGAGACGAGCGACACCGGCGCGTTTATGCAGCACCTCACGGACAGGATGGGAGAGATCATCCAGGCCCGCCGCAAGGCGGGGCAGGATGTACCTCCCGGCCTCGCTCCGGCAGTCAAGGCGGCACGCTCGGCGATGGACGAACGCAATCAGTTGCTCCACAGCCTGTGGCCGAGAGAGGACGCCGGCTGGCGGAACCGCCCGAGCGGCACCGTCCCGACCGAGTACGTCGGCCTGCCGGCGCTCCGGGACGTGATCGGCCGACTGGTGGAAGCCGTCGACGTGCTCGGGCACTTCTTGTACTCGCCCATCGAGCCGACTTCACTCGCGCCGATGAGACGCCGGAAGAACGTTCCAATGCACGAGGTGGTCGATGCGCACGACCTTCGGAGCAACAAGGATCGCGGGCCGTTGCAGGAGGAGTTCCGGATCGACGCGTGGTCGAAGGCGATCATCAAGACCGCCCGTCTGCGCACCATCTCTGGTGACTTCCACGAGCCAGGCGTCGTCTGGCCGCTCGGCAAGGAACGTCTGATGACCGACAACCTGGAGAGCGTGCGTGATCGGATCGACGAGGGAACGTGGCCCCGCTCGGATGACATCAAGACCGGGTTGGTTGGAGCGGCCCCTCCGATTCACGTCGAAATGTGCGCCGATGGCGAGCTGTTCATCATCGACGGCCAACGCCGCGTGCTCACGGCGCTGTGGCATGGCGTCCAAGAGGTCGAGGGCTATGTGGTCGAAATGAGTCGCACTCGCCCGGCGATCTGACAGCGGGCGACGCATTCAAGGCTGGATGTTCTTTAGGGCACGCTCGCTTGCCGGGGGCGGCAAACAACTCATCTGACTTCGATCGTACCTGCCCCGATTGGCGGGCCCGCCTTCTGTGTCACACCCCGTTGGTACCGTTCGAACTGCGATCCTCCGTGAGAACCATTGCACGTTGGTCACCGATCGCGACGTTCGCGTAGGACGAGAGGAACTCCGATGGCAGTGTTGTTCGATCAGTTCAAGAAGGCATGCAGCAACGTCGAGCCCGACGAGGACGTGACCAACGCGTCCGCGGCGCACCTCGAGGTCCGTGGGGTGCTTGGCGCCGACCCCTTGCTGAAGTCGTGGAAGATCGACACGCTCTTGATCGGGAGCTACGCCCGCCACGTCTCCATTCGGCGGATCACTGACGTCGACGTGTTTTGCAAGATCCCCGAGGTCGATACGTCGCTGACCTCCCAGGAGGTGCTCAAGACGTTCCTTGACGTCCTCGTCGCGATGTTCGGTGCCGACCGCGTCAAGAAGCGTGACCGGTCGATCCAGGTCGCCTTCCCGGACTACGACCTGCATGTCGACGTGGTCCCGGCCCGGCCCTTCGGCGAGAACTGGGAGCTCCCGCAGCGCACCGTCGAGGGAGCGGACTGGCAGGAAACGAACCCGATCAAGTTCGGCGAGCTGACGACGCAGATGAACAAGGACTTCAACGAGCTGTACGTGCCCGTGGTCAAGCTGATCCGCCAGGCCCGTCGTACTGCGCTCGGCAAGCGCCCGGGCGGGCTGTACTTCGAAGTTCTGACATACCACGCGTTCGCTTCTGGTCTCTCCGGGCAGAACATCCAGACGCTGTACGTCCAAGCGGTCGAGCACATCGCCGGGCAACTGCAGGCGGTTGTCGACGGTGGAACCATCGACGACCCTGCGCTCGAGGCGCCGATCAACGTGCGTGTTAGCGAGACCGAGTTCGCTACGGCGGCGACCGCGCTCGCCAAAGTCGCCAAGTCGGCCAGAGACGCCTACCACGACGACAACTCGTGCCGGGCAGCCAAGACGTATCAGGACCTGCTCGGCACACGCAGCGACGACGACTTGCCCGTGTTTGAGCTGCCCGACTACTGCAACGCCGACGGCACAACCAAGGCCGGGCTCTCAGCCGGCGAGAGCAACGTCCCGGGCTCCGGCAACTCGCCCCGCTTCGCACGTCGATGAACGTCCCCGCCTGGGCGGCCAAGACCAGAGACGACGTCATCTCTGGCTTCGTCCAGCGCGGGTTCGAAGCCACCGATCACGGCGACCGGATCGAACTCGACGGAAGCCTCAACGTCGCTGGCGGCGCCACCGACGTCCGCATCGAGATCACTGACGCGTTTCCGTACCAGCCGCCCCGGGTGGTGCCGCTGGGCGGTGCCGGTGGCGTGTCCTGGCATCGCGACCGCGACGGCAACTTGTGTCTCTGGGACTCGGCCATAGCGGCGCCTGGGGCGTGGGCAACCGCCGACTCCGTCGTCGCTCGCATCGAAGAATGGTTCGACCATGCCGCGAACGGCTGGCCAGACAACGAACCCGACCTCGACCTCCAGCGCTACTGGCCGACCGAACTCGGTCTCGTCATCTACGGCGCGGACGACGACCGGCTCCACGGGCTCGCCCGGACGCGCGATCTCGGTAAGGGGGTGGTCGAGGTCCGACCCGCCAGCAACGGCGCCAAGGGACGAACTCGGCGTGCGTTCTACGTCGACCTGCCAGGCGATCTTCCGGCTCCGCCGGTCAGCATCCAAGAAATCATCCTCGCGTCACCCGACGGCGAACGTCTCCAGAAGCTGATCGACGACAAAGACATCGGCTGGGTCCTCGTCACGTACGAACGGCACGGACACCCAGCACTGCTCGCTCTGCGCATCATCACGTTCGAGCCCGAACTCAAGGTCGTCGCCGTCGAGAGTGCCAGCGCCGGCAAACCGACCCTGGTCCTCAGAAGCGGTAGCGACCACACGGCCCTTCTCGGCAAGCACGTCACGATCATCGGGGTCGGCGCAGTTGGATCCGCCGTCGCCGAACAGCTCGCCCGCGCTGGTGTCGGCGCCCTGACCCTGATCGACTATGAGCTGCTCCGCCCGGGGAACTGCGTTCGTCACATCGCCTCGCGCGCGATGGTCGGGCTCCCGAAAGTCGATGCCACCGCTCGAACACTGGACGGTCTGTTCGTGGGCCCTGGGAAAATCGCGACCCGACGCGACATGGTCGTCGGGTTCGGTGAGGCGTGCAAGGAGTGCGAAGCATGCGACCTCGTTCTGGACGCCACCGGCCATAACTCGACCTCACTCGCACTCCTCGACGCGGCCGCTGCGACCGGCACTCCTGTGGTGTGCGTCGCGCTCGTCCAAGAAGGTCGCGTGATCCGCGTCGACCGTGCCCCGCTACTGACCGGCGAACAGTGGGCGCCAGCCGTCGCCCTTCCGATCGTCACCCAAGTCACCGCCCGCGAAGGTGGCTGTGGAAGCCCCGTGTCGCTCACGCCGCCGTGGGCGGTCCTCAGAGCGGCAAGCGAGGCGACACGCCGGGCGATCGATCTGTTGATGGACCGCCCAGTCCCACCGTCATGCCTTGAGGTTCTCGAACCAGCCGCAGAGGACGTCGCAGGATGACGCTTCGCAGCGTTCGCCTCATCGAGGTCGCGGTGACGGCAAACGCCGATCTGCGAACCGCCGCTCGTGCGGCCCTGCCGAACGAGACCGGCGGCATCCTCCTCGGGTGGCGCATCGCCAGCGGACTTCACGTGGCTCAAGCTGCCGAAGTCCGGGACCCAGACGCCACCACGCACGGGTACCAGCGCAACTTCGCTGCGGCCCAGGAGCTGCTTCGCGCGTCGATCGCCAACCAGCCGTCCGACAGCGTGCTTGGATACGTCGGTGAGTGGCACTCGCACTCGGCGCCGGTCGCTGCGAGCACCGCCGACCTTCGGTGGATACGACATCTCGCCCGGGATCTCGGCGGGCCGATCGCGCTCGTCGTGGCCTCGCTCACTGCCGACTCGTGGCGTCTCTCCGGCACGCTCGCCGGTCGTTTCCGCACCCAACCTGCTGTCATCAAGGAGCCGACATGACTTTCGACCTGAACCAGCGCTTCGCCGATCTCCAGGCGGAACTCACGCTCAAGTTGAACCGGAAGACCGTCAACCACGGCCCGACCATCGGCGACCAGACCGAGCTGAACTGGCACGCGATGCTCGACGACTTCCTCCCAAACCGGTACTGCGTTGGGAACGGGTTCGTTGCAGACGTCCGTGGCGGCCTGAGTCAGCAGATCGACCTGCTGGTGTTCGACCGGCAGTACACCCCACTCGTCTGGAAGGAGGGCCATGGCGTCATCGTTCCGGCCGAAAGCGTGTACGCCGCGTTCGAAGTCAAGCAGGCGTTGACCAAGGACGACATCAACTACGCAGCCGTCAAGATCGAATCCGTCCGAAAGCTCCACCGAACGAGCGCGCCCATCGTGTCCAACCAAGGCGAGAAGCCTGGGAACCCGCCCAAGGAAATCATCGGCGGACTCCTGACGACGGCCAGCAGTTGGTCACCGCCGTTCGGTGACCCGTTCGCCCAAGCGCTCGAGTCCTGCGCCGCTGGTGACCGTCGGCTCGACATCGGCTGCGCTCTCGATCACGGCGCCTGGGTGATCCCCCCGCTCGCCGGTCTCGGCTCCATCGAGCTTCACGACAGCGGTGACGCGCTGATCTTCTTCGCGTTGAAGTTGTTCTCGCTGCTGCAACGTCTCGGCACCGTCACTGCGATCGACGTGACCGCCTGGCTCAACGCCGCCGGAGCGACATCACGCGGCTTGAGGTAGTCGAGGTTCGCTCGGTGGCTCTACGACTTGCGAGTGGAGCGCTGAGCAAATGCGCTCACCGCCGCGCTCCTGGCTCGTTTGTTCGCTCAAACACGCTAAAGCCTGCAGGCGAGCACGCCGGTGCCGCATCCGAGGTCCAGCACGCTGCGCGCTCCGAGCTCTTCGACGATGGCCTCGAAATGGTCCAAGTCATCACGGTCCCGTCGATGTCGTCGTAGATCGCGGCGAGCCGTGAGTCGGCGATGATCCGGTCCGGCCGCAAAGGCTAACCGTGGACGACGCGCCCGATCTGCGTCTCCAGCCCGAGCCGGCCAATCCCTTCCCACACTCTTCCCAATCACAACGAGAAATGGGGGTCATTGGCGGGTAATCACGGTCAACCGCCCGAACGAACTACCAGCTAGAATGCCCTGGTGAACCCACATTTCTTGGCGCCCCCGGCAGGAATCGAACCTGCGACCTGCGGTTTAGGAAACCGTCGCTCTATCCCCTGAGCTACGCGGGCGGGGGGTCACTAGCGAAATTCGCAGTGCCAGGTACCAGATTAGGCGACGATCCAATTTGGAATTCATCTGTCACACTGATCGTGTCATGACCGAGTTAAGTAACGGCAAAAACCACTATATGAAGGATTTACCATCCGATTGTCTAAAGATTTGGTTAAGTCTGGCTTATCTCAAGCTTTACCTGTTCAGTACTTAAATTTTCCGTCCGATAAATAGTGCAACCGCATTAACCCGCAAATGTGGCGAAAGGATGACCAATGAAATCAGGTTCAGAAGTTTCACAAAACGTCGTTTACCTCGAGAAGCGCCCGAAGAGCATCGTATGGCGAGTCGGCATGAGTGTTGGCTTGCTTGCTGCAGCCGCCTCGGTGGTGGGCGCAGGCGCTTACGCTAGTTTCACCGACACCCAGTCGGTCTCCCAGACCGTGAGCACAGGCACATTGTTCCTCAATGGAGTTGGCACCAATGCGGCCAACAATCGCTTGAGCATCGGTGCCAGCAACATCGCCCCTGCCGACACCATCGACCGAGCTGTTGACATCATCGACGGCGGTACCGTTGATGTCGCATCCGTGGCCCTGACCACGTCGGCTACCACGAGCTCCTTGCTCGACACCGATGGCACGAACGGTCTTCAGATGCGTATCGACAAGTGTTCGGTTGCGTGGACGGAATCGGGTGGCCCGATCTTCACTTACACGTGCGGCGGTACCACGTCATCAGTGTTGGCGAGTACGCCAGTCGTCGGATCCAATTTCGCGTTGTCGAATCTCACACTCACGGCGGGCACCCACAACTACTTGAAAGTACGGCTCACCCTGCCCTCAACTGCGGGCAATACATTCCAAGGATTGAGTTCAACCATCAACTATTCCTTCGTGGCCAGCCAACGAGCCGGCCAGGCCGGATAGCCGAGTCGAGTACGCCATGGTGACTGGGTTGGCTACATCCCGGTCACCGTGGCCGATCGAATCACGCAAAAAATCAACTGCATACGAAGTCCCGGCCCCACGATGATCGAGACGAGTCACATGGCAATAGACGGCACCACAACTGAAGTTCCCCGGAAACGCCGCATGCCTCGGGTGCGGATTTCTCGTGTTCTGACCGGAGTGGTGATGGGGATTTCAGCGGTTTGTCTCAGCGCATCGGTGGTAGGTACCTACACTGGCTGGTGGCGGATCACACCTGTGAAGACCGGTTCGATGCGTCCTGGAATTCCTGTGGATTCGGTGATTGTGGCGGTACAAACCAACATTGAAGACGTGCAGGCGGGCGATGTCATTTTGTTCAAAGCGCCCACTGCGCCTTACGAAATGATTGTTCACCGCATTATCGAAATCAAGACCGATAAGGGTGAAAAGGTCTTCAAAACGAAGGGTGACGCCAACAATGTGAGCGACCCGTGGGCCGTCAAGCTCAAAGGCGCCAAGGTGTGGACGCTGGCCAAAGTATTTCCCCGATTGGGTATTCCGCTGCGATGGTTCGCAGACCCGCTGGTGCGACTGATAGTTGTGGTCACGATTGGTCTAATTGCACTGATGCTCGGATTCGTGTGGATTTGGACAGATGGCGTTGGCCGGAGCACACCAAGAGGCGTGCCCGTGACTCTAATAGTGGCTGGCGTGCTTGTAGTCAGCGTTCTCGGGGTGACGCGCGCCTTTGCGTCATACTCCAGTACGAAGATCACCGCCGGGGCGGTTACAAGCGGCTCGCTGGCGGCGCCAAGCCCGTTGACGTGCATTTGGTCCTCGAGCACGAACATCAATTTCACATGGACCAAGAACACGCCATCAATAACGAGCGGTTACGACCTTCGGAAGTCATCAACGAGTGGAAGCGGCTACGCAGTTATCCAGTCGACGGTCGGAGCCGCTTCAGTGACTGGCAATGACCCTGCAACTACGGCCATTCGGTATTACGTTGCCCAGGCGAAAACAGGTACGTCATGGACGAGCCCGAACTCCAACGAAATGGCCACTAACCGGTGTACGGCAGCCGTCTACACGATGGCTGGGAACGGTACCGCTAGCAATACCGGAGATGGAGCAGCAGCCACATCGGCGGCCATCAATCATCCGATGTCGATCGTTGTCGACAAGGCCACAGCGACAACCTACGTTGGAGACTTTGGTGGACGAGTGCGGTCGATCAACGCGGCAGGTGTAATCAATCTCGTTGCTGGAAATGGTGCTCCGACTCCCAGCTGTACGTTCACCGGGACACCGACGGCGGCACCGTTGGGGGCGATTTACTCGATAGCGGTCGATAGTTCAAGCAACTTGTATCTTGGCGACAACACTGGTTGCATCCGAAAAATTTCCGGCGGCGTGATGTCGACGATTGTCGGCGGCGGAGCGAGTACGGCATGTAACTTTTCCGGCTTGGGCACGGCATTTAAAGCTACAACTCCGTACGGACTTGCGGTCGATAGCGCAGGGGCAGTGTTCTTCTCCGACTATACGAACAACTGTGTGCATAAATTGTCGGGCACCACCGTCTCGCAGTTCGCAGGAGGCGGTGCGAGCGCTGGTTGTGGCTTTGCCGGAGTAGCCACCACTGCCACTCTCAATAAACCGTTCGGCCTCAATTTCGATCCGGCTGGAAATTTGCTGATCGCCGAATATGCGGGCAAATGTGTGCGTTCGGTAACAGCTGCTGGCGCGATTAAGTCCCTAGCCGGCACGGCCACGGGTACTGGTTCTGCCTGTAATTATTCCGGGCAAGTGTCGGGGTTGGTTTTGAGTGTCAACACGACTGACGCTGTTATGGATGCCAATGGAAACCTGATGATCGCTGACTACCTCAACCACTGCGTCCGCAAACTTGTAGTCTCCACTGGCGTTGTTTCCCAAGTAACGGGCACCGGAGCTGCATCGATCACCGGCGACAATGGTGCGGCAATCGCTTCATCGATCCGCAATCCCATGCATCTCGCTATTGCAACGAATGGTGACCTGCTTATTGCTGACTACAACTTCAACAGAGTGCGCGTCGTCGTCGGACCACTGTAAACAGTCGTCGGGCCTCTGTAGCCGTTACTGGTAGTAGGGGTTCTCGCCGTGATCGTGGTCAGTGGTGTCGATCACTTTGGTGACCTCCGGAATGAGTTGCCCGATCGTGGTTTCGATGCCTTGACGCATCGTTGCCGCCGACATTGAACATCCTTGGCAGCCGCCGCCCATACGCAAGTACACCTCGGTGTCGTCGACCTTGATGAGCTCGGCGAAACCGCCATGGCCAGCCAGCGAAGGGTTGATTTGGTAGTCGAGCAGGGTGCGTACTTTTTCTTCGATCGAGCCAGTGAGCTCTGGCATGTGGCCGCCATTGCGGTTCGACATGCCGGGACGGTTGGGGTTGCGCAAAACCAGGCCGCCGCCACCGTTGGTGGGAAGGTCAAGTGTGGCGCCCCGCAATTTGTCGATACTGCTCGCTTCAACGATGACACACAGGCCGCTGTTGTATTCGACGAGGTCGCCTTCTACCACGGCCGTGACTTCCTCAAACGACAGGTCGTACGCGTATTCGACGCCGTTGGAACCGACCACTTCAAGACGCAAACCGAGCTCGTCTGGCTGGTCTTCGGCAGCGAGTAAGCCCAGAATTTTTTCGTGGGCAGATTCGGTGATGGTGATGGCAAATTCTGTCGACGTGGAAGTCATAACGTTAGGTTACAAGTCGATGGGCGTTTACGACATATGTGGGATTGGCATCCAGGGGTTCGCCATTCCAGGTTGACCATTGATGCTCGAGAGTAAGGCCTGCGCCCACGCAAGCTGATTCGTATGCAGCCAAGCTCAACCGGTTGGGACCGAGTTGAAATCCGGCCACCAGAAGCCCACCACGAGCGACGTGTTTTGCGAGGTCGCGAACGACTGATTCTTCGGTGCCGGCGGCCAAGAAAATCATCACGTTGCCTGCCGCGACCACGATGTCGAATTGACGCTCGAGGTCGAGCCCCAAAAGATCGGCTTGTATCCATTCGATCTGTGGTGCCTTTTCCCGCGCCGATTTCAACATGCCAGGGTCGAGGTCGACGCCCACCACGTGCACGCCCCGAGCCGCCAGTTCGATTGCCACTCGACCTGTGCCGCACCCGGCATCGAGCACTGTGGATGGTTCGAATTGCATGAGGCAGTCGACTTCGCCATGAACCGAAACCCCTTGGGCCGCCATTGCCTTCCAGCGGGCGTCGTAGTCGTCGCCACGGGGCACATCTGAACGGGCTTGCCAACGCGACGTCATTGGTTGACGCTTCTTAGTGCGCCACCAGCAGCAGCCGATTGGTACATGGCGTCACACACATGATGGGCCCGCAATGCAATGGCGAAATCGGGATGTGTCAGGGTGCCGCGTTGTACAGCATGAATGAAATCCAGATCGGGATTCGACGATCGACCTTGAGCGGCAAGATCGGCATCGGCGGCACCCACGAGATCGGCTTGTTCCCATCGCCCGGAGCCAGCGCCATCGATCACCCAGTCGACGGGACCGAACCAGTCATCGACATCGAATGCTGCCCACGCTCGTTCGCAAAATATTTCCACGCGACGCAAGCTGGGCCGGTCGAGCACATCGTGCCACACCGATGTCAACGTGCCCAGCGCCTGCGAGCCATTGGTATGAGGCATGAATTCGTACGACGCCACCGCCAGGTCCTCGATGCCGTCGAGTCCGTGGGTGTTGCGGGTGCGGGCGGTGACCGATGCGATTGGTCCGCCCAGGAATTCGATCATGTCGATGTCGTGGATCGAATGTTCCATGAGCGTTCCGGCACCGGCTTTCGCCACATCTGATCTCCACACCGATGCGTAGTGGCCTTGGGTGGGGATGAATTGGTCGTCGCGAAATTGCACAGCCAATAGTCGGCCGCTGCGGGGGTCTTCAATGATGCGTTTGAGGCCGAGGAAGGTGGGGGAGTGGCGCAACACCAACCCACATTGGTTGGTGACTCCCGCTTGTCCCACGAGGTGTGTGGCGTGCTGTGCCTCGGCCAAGTTAAGGCCCAACGGCTTCTCGCAGAAAATGGCCTTCCCAGCGGCGGCGGCTTGCTCGATGAGGGCCAAATGATCTGACGTCCATGTGCAGACGTACACGGCATCGGAATTTGCGATGACGGATGCCGCGTCGGCGGCGGGTGTGTGTCCACTGGCGGCGGCGAAGGCGTTCATTCTGTCCCCGTCAGGATCGAAAACCAAGCCACGAGAAACGGGTGCCGCTGCTCGGCGAAGTGACTTTGAGTGATACGTGGCGATGAGCCCAGCACCCAAAAAGCCGATGCGCACGTCTGCTGTTGACTGACTGGGAAACGACATGTCGGGAAACTAGTGGTAAGTCGGCAAGTCAGTTCAAACAAGGTTCAAGTTCGAACATCAAATGCCGATGTTTCAAGGAGATGACTCCGTCACGACGTTTTCGAGTGAGCGCCTTCGCAGTGCTCGGGCTGCTCTTTGTGTACGGCTATGTTCATTTTTCGGACCTGTTGCCCGAAGCTGCTCGAGGCCCAGCCACCAATATTGTTCAAGCGCTGACGGCCCTCGGTGCGGCCGTGATGTGTACGTGGAAGTCGTCAGTTTCGCCTCGCCGATCACGAGTGCGTTGGAGCTGGGTGTGCTTTTCGGCGGGTAGCGCAGTATGGGGATTCGGACAATGTGTGTGGGTTTATTATGCACTGGCGCGTAGCGGCGAGCCACCGTTTCCGGGTGTCGCCGACTTCGGGTTTATGTTGTTCATTCCGTTCACCCTCGCCGCCGTGATGCTCGCCGATACCGGTGACAACTCGGTTATGTCGACGTGGCGGTCTGTGATCGATGGCCTCACGATCGCTAGCGCGTTGCTCTTCATCAGTTGGGCGTTGGTGCTTGGCCCGGCGTATCGGGCAGGGGCAAGTTCAAGACTCAACCTCGTGATTTCTCTGACCTATCCAATCGGCGACGTGGTGATTTTGTCGGTCGCATTGGCTGTGTTGAGCAAGCGGCGTGGAAGCGCTCAGTCGTCATTGACGGTGGTATTGGGCGGGGTGGCTGCAATCGCCATGGCTGACAGCCTGTTCGCGTTTTTCACACTGCACGATTCGGTGATGATCACCAAACTGCCTGACGTGATGTGGTCCCTTGGCTTTGCACTCATTGGGTTGTCGACGATTTTGCCGCCGGCGAGACAGGGCGGCCACCAGTCCTCGACCAGAGCGTCGATTCATTTGGTGGCACCCGCGATACCCGTCTTGTCGATGGCCGTAGTTTTTGGGATCACGGTCATTCGGGGTCGTTCGCTTGACTTAGTTTTGGCGTGGTCGTCACTCGCCACCGGCCTGTTCATCATCATTCGCCAACCGTTGTTGGTTCGAGAAAATCTCAAGCTCACCACCCGCATAGAGCACAAGATGGACGAGCTGCAAGCGCAACACGGTGAGATGCGACGGCTAGCTCTCCACGATGGCCTCACAGGCATGGCCAATCGTGCACTGTTTAACGATCGATTGCACCGAGCGCTTAGTCGTCGTGAACGTTCGTGGGTGGCTGTCATCTACATCGACCTAGACGATTTCAAGGTGATCAACGACACGCTCGGGCATGGAGCGGGCGACGATCTGCTCAAGCATGTGGCCCGCAAAATTAGTGAAGCAGTGCGACCCGAAGACACTGCAGCTCGATTGGGTGGCGATGAATTTGGCGTGGTGATGGAATCGATCGAATCCCCCATGCACGCCCGAGAAGCCGCAGAACGAGTTCTGAATTCGATTGTGCAGCCCATGTTTTTGGCTGGCAAGGACACTCGTATCCGAGCCAGCTTGGGTGTGGCGCTGGCGTCTGCCGAAATGTCGAATCCAGAGAGTCTGCTCGCCAATGCCGACATGGCGTTGTACGACGCTAAACGTTCAGGTAAATCGTGTGTATCGGTATTCGCCGACTTCATGCGGGCGTCGTTGCTCGAAGGCACGGCCATAAAGTCTGACCTTCATGGGGCCGTGGAACGCGGCGAAATTACTGTGAACTACCAACCGGTCGTCGATATCGGCACCGGCGAGGTAGTCGGTGTTGAGGCGCTAGCTCGTTGGAACCATCCGGATCGGGGCTGGATTCCACCTTCGCTGTTCATTCGGCTCGCCGAGGAATCGGGTGTGGTCGTACAACTCGGATCGGCAGTACTTCGCCAGGCGTGCGCGGCGGCGATGGAATGGCAGAATACGGTCACGAGCGGCAGGCCCTTAACGGTCAACGTAAATCTTTCGACACGGCAATTACAACGCTCAGACGTAATGACTGAGGTTCGCACCGCCCTCGCCGCTTCGGGTTTGCCTGCCTCACAGTTGGTGCTTGAGCTCACCGAAACAGTTCTCATTGACGACGTAGCAGAAACGGCTTCTCAGCTAGCCGATCTACGAGCCCTCGGCGTCCGCATTTCGATCGACGACTTCGGTACGGGGTACTCGTCGCTCAGCTATCTACATCAATTCGATCTCGACATTCTCAAAATCGACAAACAGTTCGTGGAGACGATGACGTGGTCGGACCGCGACGCTCGCTTCGTCGAGGCCATTGTTTCTCTTGGTCGCCTGCTCGACCTAGAGATCGTGGCGGAGGGAATCGAGACTGAAGCACAGCGCGAATTGTTGACAAAGTTCGGTTGCACCACTGGTCAAGGTTTCCTATTTTCGCCAGCCCTCACCCAGGCCGACATGGCGCGCTATTTGGCGATGAGATCGGCCCTTGGTTGGAATATGAGTAGGACCCCGGTGCTGTGACTCACCGTTGCCGGTGAGGCGGCAATCACGTTGCTTACCCCGCGTGTTTGTCCATATGTCAGCTGATCATTGGTCAACGGATATTCAAGGTTGGTGGTCGTAATCCCGTTTACTTTTTCGGTTGCTGCGAGAAGGGTGACGGTGTCGCCCGGAGCTCCGTAGACGAAGACCGTGCCTGATCGAGAAATGGTCATGACGCAATCGGAAACGATTGCCCGCAACGATTCCAGGGCTGCCCATCGGTCGCTGGTCATGAGCAGCACGTTGCTCATGACGTGATCGAAACGGCCAGCTCCACTATCGAGCACGGTGATGTGGGTAGCGCCGAGACTAAGTGCAGTTTCGATGGCGAGTTCGAGGTCGGTGAAGTCCTTGTCAGGTGGAAATTCGTGAATAGCAACGTCGTGCGCTCGGGCATGCTCGAGGCCGGTTCCCGAAATCGAATCAAGGTCGCCTACCAACACGGTGACATCGAGCCCAAGGGCCAGTGCGTTGTCGTAGCCGGAATCGGCAGCCACAATTCGGTCTGGCTCGCCGATTGCAGCGTGTATCCAATCGTGGTGAGCGGTGGCTGGCGGCGGGCCACCTGCCACCACCAGGACGTGGTGCGCCGGCGAGTGGTTAGGCACCGGCGGCGGCGTTGGGGTACAACGCCACACAATCGGTCTCGGTACCCAACACGCCCTTGCGGAATGCCGTCACTTTGGCAAAGGCCGATTCGGCCTTGACGCCTGATGCGTTGGTGCCTCCACTGGAACCCGAGAATCGGATGAAGGCCTGGATTGCTTCGTCGAGATCGCCGGGCGAAAGTTGGTTGACGGCCTTGTAGTTCCCCGCCAGTAACCAACCAGCCCACGTGCCGGCAAAACAGTCGCGTTGCAGTTCGGCCGCTGAACCTTCAACCGCATCGCCCGACTGGCTTTGTGCGGCTCTGGCCCACTCTTCGGCCAAAACGGCGGCCACGCCAAAGTCGCCGGTGGCGTTGTAAATATTTGTGACTTCACTGGTGTCGAACAAGATGGTGTTGTCGATCGGGCAATAGCCGATGAGTCCTGCGAGTTGTTCTTTCGTGGCCACCGTTGAGCCACATTTCGGCAAGGTGCTTCCCGCTGGATCCCAAGCGATTACGTCCGCGATCGGCTTGAAATCCTTGCCCAACACTGTTGTCCAATAGGCGTTGAGGGTGTCGATGGATAGTTGCACAGATTCTTCGATCGACACGTTGCCGCCGGTGCCGGCTTCGGCTTGGGTCGAGAATGGGATCTCCAAAATGGGCGGAGCTTCGGTGTCGTACCGACCACACTTTGCCGCCCCATTTTCGTATCCATCTTGAAATGCTGTGATGCGATCAAAGCCGCTGCCATGAGCCTGGGGATCGGTGGCTGCGGTGCCTGGTTCGTCGCGAAACTTGAGAAATCCGCCCAGGCCCTTATCGAGGTTGCCGTCGCGCAGCGTCAGGTTCGGCGACTTGCCAGCGCCCACCCACCCGGCCCACGCGCCGGCGAAACAGTCGGCTTGCTGCTCGAGGTACACGGTCGGCCCGGTCACATTCGCTCGTTCTTGAATGCCGTGCCCCCACTCATGGGCAAGCACAAGTGCCAATGTGAAACTGCCGAATTCCTTGTTCAATTCCGGAAACAGTTGGTAGTCGTCAAAGGCGATGAAGTCGCCGGCCGGGCAGTAAAACGCGTTGCCCGCCATCTCCTTGTAGGTCGACGGCGAATTTCCGCACGCTGGCGGCGGCGAATCGGGGGAGTACGGGTGATAGCCAGCGGTCAGGCCTTCGAACTTTTTTCCGTACACCTCTGGCATGGAAACGGTCCAGAACTCTTCGATGTCCTTGGTGGCGAGCTTGACGATCTCGATATAGTCGGCGTCTTTTGCAGGAGGTGCTGTGGTCGTTGTTGCTTCCGTGGTCGTTGTAGAAGGGGCCGTCGTTGTAGTTGACGTGGTCGTGGAGGTGGTAGCCACTGTGGTTGGTACCGCCGCTTTGTCAGTTGAGCAGGCTGCCAGTACAAGAAACGTGACGCCCGCCATCGCCATGATTTTTCTCATGTGATCAGGTTACCGAAGTGTCCATGTCTCAAGCGGTCGTTTGCCACGCCAGTAGTTCAAACGAACTTCGGCCTCTCGGTCCACGTCGGCCGAACGCTCCCGGTACACCACAGCCCACGCTGTAGTCCACATGGCGTACACGTCGCACAACGTCCGATGGGCGTCCCATGTTCGAATATCGAATCCGTAGGCATCGGCAAATGAGTTGTACGTTCGCTGGTGCTTGCCGTACAGCAAATGATGCACGAGCACAGCGGTGTGGTCGTAGCTCCGCATGCCGTTGCCCGCAGTCTCTAGATCGATAAGTACCACGCCGAAGCGACCAATGAGGGCGTTGCTGGAATGCAAATCACCGTGGCACAACGCCAACCCCAATGGGTCATTGGCAGCCATGATTGGCCATGCTGCCAATAGTTCAGCGTGGCGCTTCCACAGCATGGTGAGGTCACGTGCCGTCACTAGCGCCCGCTGGTCGGCATTCTTGATGAGTTCCTCGATAATGCCCAACGGATCCAGTGGTCCCACGGCAGGGGCGCCGCCCTTGGTGGCCTCGTGAAGTGACCGGCACAGCTTGCCCATCTCTGACGGACTCGGGTCCGCTACTGGGGTGTGATCGATGAATTCCCACAACGTCACTACGCCCTCTGGCGTGATCAACGGTTGATTCTCAACAGGGGCCAGCCGGGCGGCGGGAACGGCTGCCGTTTCCATGGCCTGCGCGATTGATACCTCATGAAAGCCGAGCCGTCGGCCTTGATCGGCAGGTGACACTCGAGCCAGCCACCCCTTGTCGGGCAGCGCGAATCCCGCTACCGATCCCATACGAACCAGGTTGGCTCGGCCAAGGTTGAGACCAGTTGCAGCCAACGCTTTGCGTGCTTGTGCTTCAGTGAACTCGTGGGCGCTCATGGCTGGGGTACTTCGCTTTCGTGACGCACATCGGGTTCGATAAATAGGTACAGCGACGTGGGCACGGCGTCTCGTATTCGTCGCTCGGTGGTATCAATGGCGTCGGCCAACGATTGACCGTGAAGGCTGTCATCGAAGACAATTTTGGCGGCCACCAGCAGCTCATCGGGCCCGAAATGTTGAGTGCGAAGGTGAATTAGATCGTTGGTGTGTGGTGCACTCAAGATTGCGGCACGGATGGCGGCCACGTCGTGGGCATCGGCACTTTCGCCTATCAGGAGACTCTTCATCTTTATAGCCAGGAGTATCGAAATTGCTCCGAGCACCATACCAATGATGATCGCACCCACACCGTCCCAACGACCGTCGTCGGTCGCCAATGTCAACGCCACAGCGCTCAACGCCACCGCTAAGCCAATGAGGGCGCCGAAGTCTTCGAGGAGCACGAGGGGGATCTCGGGAGCTTTGGCCGAATTGATATACCCGAACCAGGTTTGGTCGCCTTTTGACTTGCGGGCTTCTTTGGCCGCAGTGCGGAAACTGAACGATTCGAGCAGGACCGACACTCCCAAAATTCCGATAGCCCACACGGCCGAATCGAGAGGTTCTGGGTGTCGAACGGCGTCGATTCCCTCCACGATCGCAAAGGCAGAACCGAGGGCAAAAATCACGAGAGCCACAATGAACGCCCAGAAATACCGTTCCCGACCAAAGCCAAAGGGGTGCCGTTCGGTGGGTGCGCGGCGAGCTTTTTTGCTACCCAGAAGGAGCAGTCCTTGGTTTGTGGTATCGGCGACGGAATGAACGCCTTCACTCAGCATCGATGCCGCGCCGGTAAAAGCGAATCCGACGAATTTGGCGATCGCGATCCCCATATTGGCGGCAAACGCCGCCAATATTGTCTTTCGCGATCCGTCCTGCATAGCTCACAGAATCGCACATGTCGTGGCTGACACCCGAACCTGGGTTGATGTCGCAGTCGGTCCGCCCCGAGCAGCTAACAGCCGGGCGCCACCAGTTGCCACGGTGCGTTGCGCTCCACAGACAGCGCCAGATCGAGCAAGAGGGGTTCGCTGAAATGGCGACTCACCACTTGCAAACTCACCGGCAATCCGTCGACCAATCCGGCCGGTATTGAGATGGCAGGATTTCCGTGCAGGTTGGCGGGGAATGTGAGCCGGCCGTTGTTTTGAGCACCAGCTTTGATGCCTCCGAAAGTATTTGGCAATGGTCCGGCCGCGGCGAATGCCACATCGGGGTTGGTGGCCGTGATGACAAAGTCGACCTCGTCGAAAATTTGGGCCATCTTGTCGTTGACGGCGGTACGACGGCTCTCAATTTTCGCTCGAGCATCCATGCCGTAACGGTCCCGGGTCATTGCCAATCCGGCACTCATTTCGGGCGTCAAATCATCAGCACATGCGGGCCACGCGTCGCCGAGTTGAGCGTGGATCGAGATCATTCCCGAAATACTCCACGCGGCGCCCATCGACGGCGTCGACAAATCGATTCCGTCAACGAGGTGGAGTTGCGCGTCGGCGATCAGCCCGTGGGCCACCTCGGCAAGCAAGGTCCACATTGCGGGGCTCACCACTGCTCCACCCCAATCGGGCGCCAACGCAACACGCATGCCCTTCAGGGCGTCTCCGTGGGTGCCAAGGCCGGCTTCCCAACCTGACGTGCGTTGCAGGCTCATGGGATCGCTGGCATGGTGTCCGTTGGCTACGTCGAACCACCGAGCGGTGTCGCGCACACTGCGTGACACGCAACCAACGGTGGTGGTGTAGTTGCCGATCTCGAGATGCGGCCCTCTGGGAATGCGGCCGAACGTGGCTTTGAGTCCCACCAATCCACAGAATCCAGCCGGGATACGAATCGAGCCGCCGCCATCGCCAGCTGTGGCCAACGTGACGAGGCCTCCCGCCACTGCTGCGGCGCTGCCGCCGCTGGAGCCCCCCGGCGTGCGGCCGTGTTGCCACGGATTGTGGGTGACGCCGTTGAGCACGGTGCGGGTCACGTTGACGCCACCGAATTCGCTTGCCGTGGTGAGCCCTACAAGCACCGCTCCGCCATTGTCGCGGATGCGGCCGGCGTTCAGTGCCGTGTAGTCGGCGATGTCGTCCTTGAACACCACGCACGCATGGGTGTTGGGCCATCCCTCGACCTGATCGAGTTCCTTGACGCCGACTGGCACTCCGCCAAATGGCATCGACACATCGGCGGCACGGGCGGCAGCAAAGGCCTCTTCGCGTGCTAGGAAGCTAAAGGCGTTGAGGTCGCTTGCCTCGATAGCGGCGTAGGTGGCTTGTAGTTCTTCGACGGGGGAGCGGTCGCCGCGTCGAAACGCTTCCACCAGGCTGCACGCGTCGCCCTTCCACGTGTCGTTTGTGGGTGGTGTGGTGGGCGATGTGGGCGACACGGCGGGGCCAGTTGAGGTCATAGGCGGACCTTATCGAAACAGAGGCATCACTGTCTCCGCGAACATAGTCAAAGACCGTTCACGGAGTTGGGGAGACGTAAACGAGAAACTGGGAATGATGATCTCGTTGACGCCCGCTCCCTCGAACGCCCGCACCTGTTCGACGATTTCGTTGGGCGTACCGACCATTGTCGGACGGGGAAGTTCCATCCCCCGAAACTTTTCCAACTTGGCTGAATCGCCGTTGATGATGAGCATGGTGGCCACCGTGCGATGAATCGAAAGCGGGTCTCGGCCCACTCGCTCGCAGTGTGCGTCGAGCACCTTTCCTTTGGCGGCGAGCAGTTCTGGCGTTCCCCATACGTTCCACTCTTGGGCAAAACGGGCCACCAAATCAAGTGTCCGTTTTTCTCCACCGCCACCGATCAAAAGTGGCAGTGGCGATTGCACTGGTTTGGGATCGCACGGCGCGTTGGTCACCTGGTAGTGGGTGCCCACTTCGGTGGTGCGGTGTTGGCTAAACATCGACGTGATGATGCGGCACGCTTCTTCAAGCCGGTCGAATCGTTCGCCGAAAGTTCCGTATCGCAAGCCATAGGCGTCGTGCTCATTTTGTTGCCACCCGGCGCCGATTCCAAGCACCATTCGGCCGCCGGAAATCTGATCGATTGTGGTCGCCATCTTGGCCAGCACCGCAGGGTTTCGGTATGTGTTGCCAGCCACGATTGATCCAATGCGCAGTTTTGGCACTGCCACGGCGAGGGCGGCGAGCAGCGTGAAGCATTCGTGAATGGGACCATCGGCAGGCTCTGGTTCGTTGGGCATGAAATGGTCTGCAGCCCACAAGCCGGTGAATCCAAGGTCGGCGGCGAATTTTGCTTCGTCAAAGATGAGCGCAGGCTTGCTGACTGTGTTGACCCAAAAGCTAAATCTCATGCCGCTGTTCTAGCAGTTGCTACGTTTGCGGGATCGCTCAATTGCTCGGATTGGGCAGCGACTCGGAGGCTTCCATGGACGAACTCGGCCAGCTGTACAGCGATTCACGGGCAACATTTATTGAGTTGTTTCGTTCGCTAAGTGAATCGCAATTCGCCATACAGGTTGTTGCCACGCCCGAGTGGACGGTGAAGCAGTTGTTGGGCCATTTATCGGGCATCGTGGAGGATGCGGTGGCCGGCAACATGGAGGGTGCCACCACCGAGCCATGGACCGAAGCTCAAGTGGTGAGAGGTGATTTGAAGTCCACCTCCGAATTGCTCGATCAGTGGGAGAATCTAGGAGCGTTTGTGGACCAGGTACTTGCCGTTGGATCGGGGTCCGACCGCATCGTGATCGACCTCACCTCGCACGAACATGACGTGAGAGGCACATTGGGCTTGCCGGGCAATCGGGAGTCGGCGGCGATGTCGTTTGCTCAGCGTCTCGTGCTCGATTCGTGGCTCGCTACGTGTGCAGAATTGGGCCTTGAACCACTGATGCCGACAGGCGATCGATTCGAGCAATACCGAGCCCGCATGGGGCGACGAAGCGCTTCTCAGATCGAAGCAATGTTTTCCGCAGCAGGAAGTTCGCAACCTCGGCAGCATGCTACGGCGTTCGCCATTTTCGGTCCCGCTGTTGCCGACATTATCGAGCCTGCTTCTCCCTCTTAACTCACTACAACGTTGCCGTTGGTGCCGTACTCGACCCCCTCGATAAGGCCGAGCCACTCGGCCATCAGTTCGAGTTCCCCGTCGAGCCGCTCAATGATGTCGTTTGGTCTCACGCCGGGCTCGGTAAATACGCCGTGGCAGCGCAACACACCTGCTTGCCGGTCGGCCTTCAAATCGACCCGGCCCACGAGTCGATCTCCAATCAGCACCGGCAAAACGTAGTAGCCAAAAACCCTTTTGTGCGCCGGCGTGTAGATCTCGATGCGGTAGTGAAAGTCGAAGAGCCTTTCGGCGCGCGGGCGAAACCACACCACGGGATCAAACGGGCTCAGCAGAGCGCAGGCGTCTATTGATCGCGGCATTTTCGCCGCGCAATTGAGGTACGCCTGATCTTTCCATCCTTCGACAGTGACGGGAATCAGAGTGCCTTCATCGACGAGCTGTTGGAGCAGCGGTCGGGCGGTTACGAGCTTGAGGCGGTAGTAATCACATAGGTCAGCAGCTGTGCCGACGCCATGATGGCGGCTCGCCAATCTGAGCAACTCGAGCTTGGCCTCGACTTCGGAAGGCGTGGGCAGGTTCAGAATTTCGGTAGGTATGACCCGCTCGGGTACGTCGTATAAACGGGCAAAATCATTGGGGCGACGGGTGGCTGTGAGCTGCCCAGTCCAGAACAACCATTCCAATGCAGTTTTGCCCTGATCCCAATCCCACCATGTGCCTTTGCGCTCGGTTCGAGTTTTCAAATCGCCGGAAACTGTGGGGCCATTCACTCTCACGTAGTCCAACACCGAGGCCACGAAATCCGGGCGCTGAGTGTTGAGGTCGATGAGCGATTTCCATACTCCTTCCTGGAATGACCGCTCCATCTTCCAACGCCATAACGGGTAGTGGGCCACGGGAATATGCGCTGCCTCATGCCCCCAATATTCGAATAGTTGTTGACGTTGGGTGGCCTCGGGAATGAGGTCACGGCGATGGCTTCCAAGGCGGGCAAACATCGGCAGTTCTTGGCTCCGCACGAGCACGTTCACAGAGTCGATTTGGATCAATCCAATATCGTCCAGCACGGCATCGAAATGCTTTTTGGTGGTGGCCCCGCCGGGTCGTTTACGCCCGAAGCCCTGGGCGGCAAGCGCGATCAAACGCGCTTGGTCGATGTTCAATGTATTGGTTCGAAGGGCGGCCACGGTTCAGTTGCCGCGAACTTCCTTGGTTACACCCACCATGGTTTCCGGCTTACTGGCGTCGATCCCGTCGATGCCAGTAGCAAGGAGCGACCGGTAGTAGATGGCATTCTCCAACTTGTTGTCGTCGGGCCACACCCACACAGTGAGGCCATCGGCGTGAGCCCTGTCGACGAGCTCCTTGGTGAGTACTTTTATCGTCCCGTACATCGGGGGAATTTGGATAATGCGTTGCGACGAATCCAGTGGCGTCTTGGACAACACGTATGCACTGAGTGCCTTCAGGCCGGGACTTGTTGCCACTGATGGAGCAATCCGGTGGAACTCGGCGACCACTGTGTCATCGAAGGACACCACTACCGCTTGGGCGTTCTTGTTGTATTTGTCGAGCAGTCTGGCCAGTTCTTTTGCGGCCGGAAATGCCGAGGCACCACTGCCCTTTATTTCGATATCGAAAAGCGCGTCAGGGAATTTGATGAGCAATTCCTCGAAGCTGATGATGCGGAAATCTTCTGCCGTGTAACCGGCAGGGGCAGGCTTGGATCCAGTGCGGATGCCACGGTAGGCGTAGTCGCTATCGGGCCGTCCAGCGCACGGCCAACAGCCAGGCACGAACCGGTAGGCGTTGTCGAGTTTTTTGAGGGCATCAAAAGTGATTTCGGCCACCTTTCCCGACGCTTGAGTAGTGCCATCAACGGTGTCGTCGTGTTGGACGATGAGCACATTGTCTTTGGTGAGTTGCACGTCAGTGTCGAGCATGTCGACGCCGAGGCGTACCGATTCGGAGAATCCAAACATGGTGGAATGGGGATGGTCCACGTCGCCGCCAGCATGGGCCAGTGAAAAGGCCTTGAGTCTCACGGCGTCGGCAATATTGGCCGCGAATCGGGGGCGAGTGGTGGTGGTTGTAGTTGGCGCGGTTGTCGTCGTCGAAGCGACTGTGGTCGAGGGGACAGCGGTTGTTGTGACCGAGGGCGCCGTCGAGGAAGTTGTCGTCGTATTTGACGTTGTACATCCGGTAAGTACCACAATGCCTGCAAAGCAGCCCCAAAGTTTTTGCATACGCTGATCATGGCACGGGGAACCAACAGCCTCGAAGTTGTCGTCTAAGGTTCAACAAAAAGCGAGCAGTCGTAGGAGGTTGTCATGATCGAAGTCGACTTGACCCCACAAGATGGGCCACAACGCCCGCCCGCAATGCAGAACCAAGTTCGTGCCTTGGTGGCGGCCCTGGTTATTGCGCTTATTGCTGGACCGCTAGTGGGGTTTGCCATTGGCCGCACCTCGGGCACATCACAGGTCGCCCGATCTGCGCCACCCGCTGACAGCACGACTTCCTCTACAGCATCCGCCACTGCGGCACCTTCGACAGGCACAACCATTTACGACGGAACAACAGTGGCTCCGGCCGAATCACGCACCAGCGGAGTAAAGGACGGGCCCACGGCCATTGGTGGAACGCTCAATATGACATTGATTGACACCCATCAACAGGGCGATTACATGGTGCGGCTCTACGACCAAGCCACAGCACCCGGATCGTGTGGCCAGAATTGGTGTCCAGCGGCGATGTGTTTCCGGCAAAGCGCCATCGAGGTGAGTTCGGCTGCCATCGCTCAGGCGGCGTACTTCCCTCGTCCGGGGATCGAGGCTGGCTCGACGGTTCGCGTGCGCCCCGAAGGAGTGGATTTGGTGGGTATCGCGGAGGGATTGCCGACCGTCGTTGTGTTGTTGTCGACAGCGCCATCGGTGAACCGCGTCGCCGTGGAAATTCCAGGCGTGGGCAAGGGTGAAGCCGATGCAACGCATGGGGTTGCTGCCGTGGTTTTCGCCATTGCCAACCAAGACGTCCCTGCTATGTACACGGCGATCCAGGCCTCAATGAACATCACCATTTGGGGGACGGAATTTGGCACCGAAACCCGCTCCGGCGTGCCCAGGTACCCGGATGTCAACCCTGCGTGTGTGCCACCACCGCCAGCTCCACCCACTCTGCCAGAACCTATTTCGGCAGGCCCGGCGGATCCCGTCGCGGCTAAGGCAGCTGTGAATGACGCGTTTGCCGGGGCGTTCGGCGGCGGCGATATTCAAGCTACCCAGAGATTGGTCGAGAATGGCGATGTCCTGAAAGACGTGATGGCGGCTGCCAGAAAGGCGTTTCCAGATGCCGTGAAAACGTCAAGAGCCGAAGTCACCGATTTGGTGTTCCTCGACGATCACACCGCGGCCGTGATTTTCGTCGTGAAGTATGAACTTGGAATTCAGTCTCTAACGTCCCAGATCGGCCCCTATTTGGGATATGCACGGCTCATCAACAGCACGTGGGTGGTGGCCCAAGAAACGTTCTGCGGCGTGATCGCGATTGCCGCGTCGTGCCCGCAACCCGTCAAGTAGATACCGATGTAGCTACCGGTTGAGCCGTGCCAAAACCTCGGCGTGCAATATGCCATTGGTGCTAACTGCCGACCCGCCACTGGGCTGCGCTACACCAGCCAAATCGGTGAAGGTTCCGCCGGCTTCCTCCACGATTATCTGAATCGCCGCTAGATCCCACAGGCTCACAATGGGTTCGCAGGCGATGTCGAATGCGCCTTCAGCTACCAGCATGTGTTGCCAAAAGTCGCCTAGGCCGCGTTCCCGCCACACAGAGGCGGCAAGAGCGTTGTAGGCCTTACCTTTTGCTGCAGATTGCTTCTGCCAAATAGCTCCGCCTGGCGACGCCAAATGGGCATCGGAAATGGTGTCGACCTTGGAGACCTTGATGGCTCGTCCGTTGCAAAAGGCCCCTCTGCGATAGGCGCCCCACCACCGGCGTTGAAGAGCAGGAGCCGACACGACCCCCAACACCACACGGTGGGGACCATCGACGGGTACGTGTTGTAAAGCAATCAGCGTGGCCCAAATTGGGACGCCCTTGACAAAGTTTGACGTGCCATCAATGGGGTCTAAAATCCATCGGTACTCGGCATGCTCGGGGCCGATGAGGCCTGCTTCTTCGCCGAGCACGGCATGATCGGGATTGTGCACGTTGAGGATTTCGCGCAGTACCGACTCGCATTCTTTGTCGGCGTCAGTGACTTCGGTGTTGTCAGCTTTGTTCTCGACCGAGAACGCCCGGCTTTCGTAGTGGCCGTAGGTGATGGCATCGGCGATATCAGCGAGTTGCAGGGCCAATTCGAGTTGGCGATACAGGGAAACGCGTGGAGGGGGAGCCATTGCGCCAAAGCTAGTTGACGGCGTTTGCTTTCACTCGGGCCGCAAGGCTGCTTTCACTCGAGCCACTAGGCCGGGGGCATCGAGGCGATAACGGGCATGAATCGCCCGGGGTGTGGCATGGCCAATGAACTCGGTGGGCAAGCCAGCAACTTCCACTTGAGATGTGGCCCCTACCTCGGCCAGACGCTGTCTCAAAGCGGCGCCAACGGCGCCATCAGCGATGCCATCTTCGGCAGTGAGTACAAACGAGTGGCGGGCTGCGTCGGCCACCATGGCGGGGTCGATATGGCTCGGGCAGCGAACGTCCCACACCGTTACTTCGGTGCCTTCGCTGGACAGCAATGTGGCTGCCTCGAGCGCGGGGCCAACGAGTTTGCCGACCGCCAAAATTGCCACTGATGCGGTGGGATGTGACCGGCATAGTCGAGCGTTGAGACCGGAGCCAACGTCGAGTTCTTTGACATGGCGGGCTGCGCCGTTGGGCCACCGAATACATACGGGGCCAGTAGTGATTTCAAGCGCATCATGGAGCATCAACGCCAGCTCTTGAACTGATGATGGAGCGAACACGGTCATACCCGGCACCTTGATCATGAGCGCCAGGTCGTACACACCGTGATGACTCGGCCCGTTGTCGCCCGTAATGCCAGCGCGGTCGAGGCAGATCACGACCGGCAACTTGTGCAAAGCCACGTCGTACACCACGTTGTCCCATGCCCGATTGATGAACGTGGAATAGATGGCCACCACAGGCCGCAGGCCGCCCATGGCCATACCAGCAGCAGCCGTGATGGCGTGCTGTTCGGCAATGCCCACATCAATGAACTGGTCTGGGAATCGTTCTTGAAATGGGATGAGTCCCGTTGGCCCTGGCATGGCCGCAGTGATGGCCCTAATCGATGAGTCGTGCTCAGCGGCCTTGATGAGCGCGTCAGAAAACGCTTCCGTGTACCCGGTGATCGCCGACGGAGGAGGGCCCTGTTCTACGTCGAATGGCGACGCGTCGTGCATGTTTTTTTCTTCATCGTCGAGCGCTGGTTGATAGCCCTGGCCCTTGTTGGTGTGCACGTGCACCACGATCGGGCCACGATGACGCATGGCGCTCGTGAATGCCTCTTCTAGAGCCTCGATATCGTGGCCGTCAATCGGGCCGGTGTAGCGCACACCGAGGGCTTCGAAGAATGCTGGCGGCTCCCACATTTCACGAATCGCCGCTTTGGCCGAACGCACAGCGCGCTCGGCAGCGCCGCCGAACATCGGTAGCCGTTTGATCCACGTTTCAAAGCGGTGTTGCCGTTCCATGTAGACGGGGTTGAGACGAATTTTCGTGAGACCCTTGGACAACAGACTGACAGTGGGCGCATAACTGCGGCCATTGTCGTTAAGAACAATAATCACCTTACGGCCGCTGGCTCCGAGGTTGTTGATGGCCTCGTACGCCATGCCACCGGTCATTGACCCATCGCCAAGCACCGCCACGATGTGGCCAGGTTTATGAGAATGCTCACGGGCCACTGCCATGCCATAGGCATATGAAAGCACCGTGGAGGCATGGCTGTTCTCAATAAAATCGTGTTCGCTCTCAGCCCGATTGGGATACCCGGAGAGTCCGTTTTCTTGGCGCAATGTGCTGAACATGTCGGCGCGCCCCGTAACTAATTTGTGTACGTAGGCTTGGTGGCCGGTGTCCCACAAAATGGCGTCTTTGGGAGATTCGAACACTCGATGCAAGGCCAACGTGAGTTCAACGGCACCCAAATTGCTTCCCAGATGGCCGCCCGTCTTTGCCACAGATGCCACGATGAAATCGCGGATCTCAGCAGCCAATTCGACGACCTCGGGGCCACTGAGACGGCGCAGGTCGGCAGGTGAGTGAATGGCGGCGAGCTTGCCGCTGGGAAGATCTGAAGGGGACATTCGCCCATTACGCTAGCCGCCCGTCGGCCGAAAAAACGCCCATCGACGTCGGGTACTGGGCAGGCTGAGTTTCGTTCGTAATGTGGCGCCATGACAACGCTTCCAAAATTCTTTGATCTGGCAGACCATGTCGCCCTCATCACCGGCGGAAATTCGGGAATCGGCCTGGGCTTTGCCAAAGGGCTCGTGCAATGCGGAGCCACCGTTGCTATCTGCGGAACGAACGCCGAAAAGAACACCGCAGCGGTGGAGGAGCTCACTGCGCTCGGCGGTCGAGCGGCCTCGTTTGTGTGCGATGTGGGCGATGAGGCGGCGGTGATTGCCCTCTTCGACGCCACCATCGAACACTTTGGGCGGATCGATTCGGTGTTCGCCAACGCCGGGGTCAACGGACGAGCTCGCAGTTTTGTAGAGATGTCTACAGAGGAATGGCACCGCGTGATGCGGGTGAATCTGGATGGCGTCTTTTACACATGCCGCCAAGCAGCACGGCATATGAAAGAACGATTCGATGGTGGCGATACGGCAGGAGGCTCGATCGTGGTGACGACTTCTGGCTCTGCTTATTACGGCCAAGCGCGAGGACAAAATTACGCGTCGTCAAAGGGCGCCGTGATTTCGTTGATGAAGGCCATAGCTGTGGAGCATGCTCGGCATGGTGTGAGGTGCAACGCGGTGTTGCCGGGATGGACGGAAACGGAACTCACGGTGGCCCCGTTTAGCTGGGACAAGTTCGTGGCCGCAGCGATGCCTCGAGTCCCCGCTCGCCGATGGGGTGTCGGCGACGATTTCGGCGGGATCGCCGCCTATCTGGCATCACCTGCTTCGGCTTACCACACCGGCGACGTGATCACGATCGATGGTGGGTACCACTCGTTTTGATGGTGGGTACCACTCGTTTTGATCAGCATGGGCACTAGTTTTGACGCCATGCCTGAAGGTCGCCGATCCGAAGATCCACAGCAGATTGTGGCTGGCTGGTTAGAGCACCAATCGGCAGCGTGCGGGGCAATGGGTTCGTCGATTTATGGCCAATTGATGGCTGAGGCGGCCACCGATGTGCTCAACAGTGGGCCATGTTGGGATGTCTTGCAACATAAGGCTAACGATCGTTTCGGGAACGCTATAGCGCTACGATTTTTTGGTGCCATTCATCGATTGGCGTTGCGAGGCGATGCCCCTGAGCTAGCGGCGATGTACCCGTCGTGTGGCGGTGTTGCTCCGGTGGGTGCACTCGACCCGGCACGCATCTTTGACGTCGTGGTCAAACATCGCGGCGAGCTCATTGCCCAACTCGAACAGGGCGTTCAAACGAACGAAGTGCAACGGGCCGCTGCCCTTATGCCTGGCCTCGTGCACGTCGCCCGCACAACAGGCTTGCCGATCCGACTTATCGAGTTAGGTACGTCGGGAGGCCTCAACTTACGTCTGGATCAATTCGGGTACCGAGGCATCGATGGCCAAGTGGCTGGTGACGGCGATTCGCCACTCCAGTTCGACAAGCAATTTCACACCTCAGTGCCGCTGGACGGTTTCACCGAAATTGGCGAGCGGATTGGGTGTGATCCGTTTCCGATCGATCCGTTGTCGGAGGCGGGCAGTCGGTTGTTGAAGTCGTTCGTGTGGCCTGATCAGACCGAGCGATTCTCTCGGCTGGCGGCAGCTATCGAAGTCGCCCGGCATAACTCGGCGACCGTGATCCCGGCGCCTGCGATCGACGTTGTGCGACATAAGCTGGCGAGTGCGGTGCCGGGTGTAGTTACGGTGATCATGCATTCGATCGTGTGGCAGTACATCGATTTCGAAGAACGTCGAGCGATTGCGGAATGCATTGAATCGGCAGGGGAGCGGGCCACCGCTGGTTCGCCGATCGCGTGGATGACGTTGGAGCCGCAGAGTTCTGCGGCTCTCTTTCCTCACCTCACATTGCGTTCGTGGCCCGGCGACGGCGCAGTCGTGAATCTGGCCGAGGCTGGTTTCCACGGCGAATTTGTGCGGTGGTTGTTGTAGAGACTTTGGCTGCCCCCGCAGTGGCGCCTACCGCTCGCCGAGTTTTGCTGGCCGGCACGCCAGCCGTTGTGCTGTGTGCATTGTGGTTAGTGCTTGACCCCGTCTCGACTGACATGGCGGCCCACAGATTTCGCGCCCAGTGGTTTCGCCAGGCCGGTGTGTCGGTGTGGAATTTCAATTGGTTCGGTGGCCACTACACCCCCTCATACAGTGTGGTGAGCCCTGCACTCAGCGCGTGGTTTGGTGTGCGGGTTCTTGTGGTCGTGGCCGTGATTGCGTCAGTTGCGGCGTTTGCCATTTTGGTTCGACGTCAGAGTCACGCCACATTGGCAATCACATGGTTCGCGTGCACCGCGCCGGTAAGCGCCTTCACGGGACGGGTGCCGTTTGCTGTTGGATTCGCAGCAGGATTGTGGACCCTCGTGGGTACGTCGGGAAAGAGGCGATGGCGGTTCGTGATGGGTGGCCTCGGCGGGGTAGCCACCGCATTGTGCAGCCCCGTGGCGGCTCTATTTTTGGCCCTTGTGTGTACTGCATGGCTGATCGATTCGTGGTGGCCGCCGAGCGGCTCGCCGCAGGGTTCGGGATGGTTGCGTTCCCTGACGTGGCGCAATTCGCCACCGGGTGCATTGGCCGCAATCGCCGGCAGTGCAACAGTGGTCGCTGGCCTTATGGTCATTTATCCGGAAGGCGGTATGTTCCCGTTTCCCGCGACTGCGTTAGCCCCCGCTCTTGGCGCGGTGGTACTGGGAACAATCCTGGTGCGAAAACGAAATGCGGTAACCATTGGGCTGGCCCTTTTTGCGATTGTGTGCGCGGTTGCATTCGTTGTCGATTCGGCGGCCGGCGCCAACGTGGTCCGGCTCGGCACCATGACAATCGGCCCCGTCGTGGCCTTGTATTTGGGGGACAACAAAACTGGTATTGCCAAAAAGTGGCTGGTGGTTTTCGTGCCGCTGTGCCTGTGGTGGGCATGGTGGCCGGTGCATTTCAGTACCGACAATCGTCACGATCGCAGTGCCACGCCCCAATATTTCGCTCCGCTTCTTGATGCCCTTGCCAAACGGGAAGCTATTCACGGTCTTGAACGCATCGAAGTGGTGCCCGTGTTGACTCACAGCGAAGCGTGGCAGGTGGGTGGTCGGCGGCCGATCGCTCGTGGATGGGAACGCCAAATTGATCGCGGCAAAAACAGCGTGCTATACGGCAAAAAACTGACAGCTGACCAATTCCACACGTGGCTTTTGGACAGCGCTGTCGGCCTTGTGGCCCTGCCCATCACCGCAAAAATTGACGAGGGTGGTTTGCCGGAAGCCCGACTGCTTTCTGCCCCACCGGATTACCTTTCCGAGGTGTGGCGCAACGGTGATTGGCGACTCTATTCAGTCAACGACGCCACGCCTTTGGTCACGGGCCCCGCCGTCATTTCGAGTGTTGATGCCGGGCATCTTGTGTTGCACACCATTGGCCCTGGCGAGGTGACTGTGCGTTTCGTGTGGGCGCGATGGCTCGGCGTGGCGTCCGGTCCGGCATGCAAGTTCCAACGTGGCGAGGGCGATTCGATCCGCTTCACGGCCACCGGTCCTGGCGATGTGCGGATCGAATCTATGGTCGTTGGCGCGTCGGCATCGTGTTGACGTTTCCGCATAAAAATCGCTCTTCGATCGCGTTGTGGGCGGTAACGCCGGCGGCGATTTCGTGTGCCCTGTGGGTGGCGGTTGGCCCCATCACAGGCGATGAGCACGCGGCCCGGTTCCGGGCATGGTTGGCGTCAGATTCGATAGTGCCGATCTGGAACATGCGGTGGATGTCTGGCCACCATCTGCCCGGCTATGGCATCGTGATGCCGCTCCTCGCTCGCCCCGTTGGCGTGCGAGCGGTGGCCGTCGCTGCTGTGCTCCTAACAGCGTCGTGTGTTGCCCGCTTCGGTGCTATCGGCCCTCGTCCTCGATTGACGGCCAGCTTATTGTCGGCCGGAATCACGGCCAACATGTGGAGCGGGCGACTGACATTTGTTACCGGCGTAGCCTTTGGGACGTTGGCGTGTATGTGCGCGTTTGGCAAGCGCTCGAGCAGAAGAGGGCGGGTGATCGCCACCGTGGTGTTGTGCGCCGTGACCACATTGACCAGCCCGCTGGTGGGCATGTTCTTGGCCATGTACGCCGCGAGTGTGGTGGTGCGCGACGTGATTTTTTACCGATCAATCAACAGAGCGACTCCGCCCATCATGATCGGCTTCCTGGCGACGCCCGCAATGGTGGTCGGCCTCACGAGCGTGCTGTTTCCCGAAGGCGGTTCACTGCCATTCGCTACAACCGCTTGGGCAGGCATTGTGTTGGCGTGCGCTGCCGCGGCGTACCTCGGGTGGCGGGCCCGCAACTGGCTTGCGGTGGTGTCCTGCGGAGTCACACTGCTGGCAGCCACGGTGTTGCGCATTGTGGCCTCGCCGATTGGGGCCAACGTAGGTCGTGCCGCCGTGCTGCTCGCCCCGGCTGCAATTGCGGCGTTATGGCCCGTCGCCAAACAGGTCGACCGTCGACGGCCAAGCGCCGTGCTCATGACGATTGCCGTCGTGGCAGCCCTGGGCTGGCAATGGTCGTGGCCCGTCTCCGACGTCACAAAAGCATCAGCCGACAAGTCGAACAGCGCAGGCTATTTTCAGCCGCTCATCGATGCCATTGACAACAACGGCCCGATACGCGGCGGCGGTCGAATCGAAGTCGTGCCGTTGCGCTCAAAGGCCGACGCTGATTTGGTGGCGAGACAATTCGTTATCGCCAGAGGTTGGGATCGGCAACTTGATTTGCGCGACAACGCATTGCTCTACAAACGCTCGATCTCAGCCGAGGATTTCCACACGTGGCTACACGATCACGCGGTGGCGTATGTGGCTCTTCCGGCAGCCGCGCTCGACGAGGGGGGTCGAGCCGAGGCCACATTGCTGGCTGACCCGCCGGCGTATTTGCGAGAGATCCCAGCTGGCGCCGACTGGAAATTGTTCGCCGTAGCCGATGCCGTGCCCATCGTGAGCGGCATTAGCACCGAGGCGACCGTCGGCATCGACTCGATCACGTTCACCGTTCCTGCCGGGGTTTTCGAGGTGACTGTGCGGATCAATGACAGCCGTTGGCTACACGTCGCAAATGGTGACGCCTGTATTTCCCGACGAAGCGACCGCTCGATTGACCTACGAATTGGTGGTGCTGGTCAAGTCACTTTGCGAGTCAGGGTGGGAAGGAACGACGACTGTTGATATGGCGTTTTCCGCTCCGGCACGTTGAGCGAGGAGCGTCTTGGCCAATGTGTGATTCATGCCGCGCACTACTGCGCTGGCAATGCCCACCAGTGCCGCGCCAGCGATGGCGTCGAGCCAAAAGTGGTTGGCCGTCACAATGATGTCGAACACGGTGACCAACGGATAAATAATGGCGACGGTCCGCACCCACTTGTTTCGACTCACAAAAAACAGTGCCAATCCACACCACAATGACCACCCAAAGTGGAGGCTTGGCATTGCCGCGTATTGGTTGGCGAGTGCCTTGGCAGTAGGGGACTGAAAGCTCCACAGCCCGCCGACTTCTTCCAGGGTGTCGTGGAAACCAGCGATCATGCGCGGCGGCTGCAGGGGATAGGTGGCGAAACCTATAAGCGCCATTGCCGTCGTTACGCCGAGCGTGTTTCTCCACAATCGGTACTTGTCTTGGTGCTTGAAGAACAACCACACCAACACGCCGATGGTGACGATGAAATGCAGGGTTCCGTAATACACATTCAGAATTTTTATGAACCAGCGGGCGTCCAGAAACGCGCTCTGAATGGCTCGCTCGGTGTAGATGTGCAACGACTTTTCGAACGAGATAACCCATTTGGCGTGGCGGATTGCGGCCGCCGAAATCTCTTTGGGGTCAGCCAGGTTGCTGCGCACGATCTGGTAAATGAAATAGAACGCGGCGATGATTCCGGTTTCCCGTTTCCACGACGGACGGCGGGGCGATGCTTGACTCGTGGCCAGGCGCGTAAGTAGCCGCTGCCATCGAAAACGCATTTCGTCACTCTAGATCGGTGGTTACCGTTTCGCTGGTACCAGTGTTGTCGCGGCCACCGTTGCGTTGTAGCAAAAATGCGGGAGCCCCAAACAGGCTTGACACCAACGTCAAGCCGTACAGGAGCAGGCCAAGCGAAAGTGCCCGCTGGGTTGGTTGCCCCAATCCGGTATGAAAAAAGTAAACGAACATGCCTTCACGCACGCCAAATCCAGCGATCGTGATCGGCAACACCTGCACGATTGTCACAATGGGCACGAAGGCCAAGATGGCGGTAAATCCGAAATCGAAATCGATGGCATTGGCGATCATGTGGGCGGCGACCACTAACACGAATTGGTACACAAACGCGGCCACCATCACCCGCGTGGCAGCCACCGGCCGTCGACGAAATTCGACAAGCCCGAGGTGTATGGCCCCGAGAAATCGGCGCCAGTCGTCCCTCTCGGTCAAACGCCCGCCCACCCTGGAATGGGCGGCCAAAAACAGCATCACGGCCAGCAAACCCAGCGTGCCTATCGCCACCCCGGCAGCTAATCGAGTCGGCGCCCCCAAGGACCTCAGGCCGGGGTTGACGCTTAACCCGATCAGACTCAAGACGGGAAGAGCCACCCAGCCTGTGAGGCGTTCCAACATCACAGAAGCAAAGCTGCCGGCCTGATTGCCCGTGGCCTTTCCTAGCCGACGGACGCGCAACACGTCGCCGCCGATGGTGGAGGGCAGTACGTTGCCGACAAAATTTCCGGCGAAATACGTTGACACGAGTGAAGTCAAGCGACTCTGTAACCCAAGTGCGAGAACGGTTTCGTGCCATCGAACTGCGGAAAGTACTACCGACAAGATGATGAGCCCTAGCGCGCCGCCCAGCCACACGGCAGTATGTCCACTCCAACCAGGCCACAGTTCGTCACCTTGACCACGGGGAATTCTGGACACCAAGAACCCGATCAGTGCTGCGGAGATGAGGAGCCGTGCCCAAAAAATCAATCGCTGTCGGGTACCACGTGTATCACGATTATCGACGACTGCGTCTGGCACGCCTCCACTGTGCCACAGATGCACCGTTTACGGTCGCACCAGGTCCCGTAAGCGACGTGTATCGTCGCGCCAGTCGTATCCCGCGACATGAGGAGTTTCAGTGCACGAACGTCACATCGCGGTTAGATCTAACACCGTCGCAGTTCTGGAGGCTGGTGTAGGTGGCCGGCCCATTCTTCTGGTGCATGGTTTTACCGGGGGGAAGGAAGATTTCGGGTGGATCGGCGGCGGTTTCGACTACCTCGACAGGTTGGCGGCCCTCGGCTGGCATGCGGTGTCGCCTGACCTGTACGGCCATGGAGCATCCACTCATTTCGATCATGAATCCGAGTACACGTTTGCGGCATATGTGCAACAGATTCTGGATGTCGTGGGCTCGCTCGGGTGGGACACCTTCGTGCTTCTCGGACACTCTATGGGCGGCATGATTTCCGAAGAATTCGCCGTGGTGCACGGCTCGCGGTTGGCGTCGCTCATCCTGATGAACACCCACCATGGTGCTATCACTCACGTCGATCCTGCATTTATCCCACTCGCCAAACAGGTAGCAGTTGAATCGGGTATTGCCGGTATCAAAGCTGTGCTCGACGCCGATACAAGCCGTCCATCTGGATCAAATTATTCCTACCGCGTGGCGCTCGACACGATTGATGGCTATTCGTTTTTCTGTGCGGGGAAGATGCTCAGTTCGTCGCCGGTCATGTTTGCCACCATGTTTGAAAACATGTTTCAGAGGCCCGATCGTCTCGAATTCCTGGCCACCCTCGAGCTCCCGGCCATGGTGCTTATCGGTGACTACGACGACGGGTTCTTGGCCGCCAGCGCGCGCATGGCGTCAGTCATGCCGACCGTGATGTATCGAACGATTATTGGTGGAGGTCATTGCCCGCAATTTGAGGCGTCCCAGGCGTGGTGGGCAGCCCTCACCGAATTTCTCGCCACCATCTGATCTGGTGATCGGCAGGTCTCGCTCCAGATCTTGGAGAAGTGGTGAGGTAGCGATCGGTTCTGCGAATACCATGCGTGGATGATTGACGAAGCATTAGCGCAGCGGGTCCTGGCCGAAGCCACCAAATTAGGTGGCGAATGGGCCGAAATATTTGTCGAAGATCGTCGCAATACGAACGCCTTGCTCGACGATGGCCGTGTTGAAGAGATGACGTCAGGCCGAAGCCGAGGCGCCGGAATTCGCGTCGTGTTCGGTGAGACCACCGGCTTCGCCCACACAGCTGACCTTTCGGAGGCATCGCTACTTCAAGCGGCTGCGGCTGCTGGTGCCGTTGCCCGCCAAGGTGGAGGTGGCGTCAAGACAGTGGCTTTTGCGCCCCGCACCGCCCCGGCACCAAATGCGGTAGCCGTTCTTCCAGAATCGATCGGCAAGGCAGAAAAAGTGGCCTTGCTACAACGGGCCAATGAAGCCGCCCGGAGCCAAGGCAACGCCATTGTGCAGGTGTCAGCAGGATATGGCGATAGTCGTCGCCGAATTTTGGTAGCCAACACCGACGGCGTTTGGGCCACCGACGATCAGGTGCGGTCGCTGTTTCGAGTATCGGCCGTGGCCAACGGCGACACCGGCATGCAGACCGGCTACGAAGCCAACGGCTTCATGATCGGATGGGAATTTTTTGATCGTATCGACGTGGAGGAAATGGGCCGCAACGCCGCCAATCAAGCGTTGCGCAAACTCATGGCACGCCCCGCGCCAAGCGGCGAGGTGCCAGTAGTCATCAAGCAGGGTTCAGGGGGCGTGATGTTCCACGAGGCCTGTGGACATGGTCTGGAGGCCGACTTGGTGAGCAAGGGCGCCAGCGTATTTAAGGACCGTGTTGGCCAACAGGTTGCGTCTCCGCTCGTGACCCTCATCGACACGGCAACCATGGCCGACGAATGGGGAAGCTTTACCTTCGACGACGAAGGGCATCCAGCAGGAAACAACACCCTGATTCAAGACGGCGTCCTCACCGATTACATGTGGGACCACCTGCGTAGCCGAAAGTTGGGCCACGCCCAGTCGGGGAATGGTCGCCGCCAGAGTTACCAACACTTGCCCATGGTGAGAATGACCAACACCTTCGTGAAGGCAGGCGCCACCGACCCCGATGCCATCGTGCGCGACACCGCACACGGCGTGTACATCGCCAAGCTGTCGGGCGGTCAAGTCAACACGGCCACTGGCGATTTCGTGTTCGGCATGAGCGAGGCATATCTCATCGAAAACGGCGAAATCACGCATCCATTGCGGGACGGCAACCTCATCGGCAACGGCCCGCAGGTACTGATGAACATCGACGTTTTGGGCAACGACTTCGCAATGGGATCACCCGGCATGTGCGGCAAAGACGGCCAAGGCGTGCCCGTCGGCGATGGCCAACCCACGTTGCGCGTACCTGTCGGTCTCAGCATTGGCGGCACTGCAGCATGAGTGAGATTTTGGCGTTGGCGCAACGCATCGCCAGCCAAGCTGGCCCCGGTGAACAAATCGAAGCCATGGTTTCCACCGGTAGGCGCACCACAGTGCGGGCATATCAGGGCGAGGTCGAGGAACTCACCTCAGCTGGCTCCTCTGGGGTGGGCATTCGGGTTATTCGAGATGGCCGCCAGGGCTTCGCCTACGCTGGTTCGTTGGATGCCGATGTAGTAGCCGAGACGCTGGCCGATGCCCGCGACAACGTGCAATTCGCCGAATTCGATGAGTACAACGGTCTGGCGGAACCCGATGGTGTACATCCCGTCGAACTCGATTTGTATCACGACGCACTCGTCAATTTTGACCCTCAACGCAAGGTTGAATTGGCTCTCGAATTGGAGCGACTCACTCTGGCTATCGACCCCCGGGTTAAGGGTGTACGGGTAGCCAGTTTCTCTGATTCGGTGGGCGAGGGGGCCGTGGCAACGTCCACAGGATTGGCGGCCAGTGGCAGGGGAACGTTCTGCTACGTGAGCGTGTCACCTCTCGCAGACGATGGCGAAAAAACACAGATCGGATACGGATTCGATGTGAGCCGTGACCCGAATCTGCTCGACCTACACAAGGCAGCCCGCGAGGCCGTCGAACGCACGGTACGCATGATTGGCGCCACGAAACCGGCATCCCGCAAGCTCACTGTGGTGCTCACGGCCGAAGTGGCCGCCGATTTCTTCGGGATCATTGGCGGCATGTTGGGCGGCGATGTGGTCGTTAAAGGCCGTTCTCCTTTCGCCGATCGCATGGGCGATCTGATTGCATCACCGTTGGTGTCGCTTGTTGACGACCCCACCAATCCAGCATCGTTCGGAGCTGATTCGGTGGATGGTGAGGGCCTTGCTACCCGTCGAAACGTTCTGATCGACAACGGGCGTCTGCAATCGTTTGTGCACAACAGCTATACCGCCCGCCGCATGAAAACGGTGTCGACCGGTTCGGCTGTCCGGGGTTACAGCTCAACGCCGAGTGTTGGCTGTATGGCGTTGGCCATCGCCCCAGGAATGATGACCACCGCCGAGCTGTACCGCCATGTGGGCGACGGCATTTTGGTGCAATCGGTGTCGGGTTTGCATTCGGGTGTCAACCCCGTGAGTGGCGATTTTTCGGTCGGCGTGGAGGGCGTAATTATTCGGGGCGGCGAACTCGCGGAAGCGGTTCGGGAGGCCACCATTGCGTCCACATTGCAACGGATGCTGCTTGACGTCGATGCCGTCAGCTCCGAGGTGGAATGGCTTCCCGGTGGTGATGCTTCGGCGCCCATTTCGATTCGCGATATCAGTTTGTCGGGTGCATAGCGAGCACTATTTGCCCTCTCAATAGCGCCGCGGCAGCGGTCGCAACCTGCGCTTGATCTACCGCAACTACCGCGACTCCATCCATTACGCTAACCACTTCGGCATCGCTGCCGACTCGCTGCGCAGAAGCTGTTCCAACATCTGCATTGGAGTACAGATCGACTCTGTCGCCCACGCTCGGCATGAGCGATCCTGCTGGCAGCGGCACTGCCACGCCCACCGTCCCAACAGGCAGTTGAGCAGCTATTGGCGAACCCAAGTTGCCCCGCAGCATCCCGGGCATCACGATCTGTTTGGCCATCAGCGACGCTTGCGATCGGTGCCCAATGACTGCTGTCATCTCGGCGACCGCGCCAGAAGGAATTTGGCCTGCTGGGCGTTGATCTACAGCCACATCGTCGGCGGCGATCACGGCTCCAGCCACCACGTCCCGCGTCATCACTACGACCCCATTCGTCGTTCCAAGGCGAAGGTGCGCAGCATTGGCCCGCCCGACAGCCGAGGCAACGGTCACGACGCACAACCCACCGCACGCCATCGCGGCCAGTGAAAATGTGATTGAACGACGACGAGCTTTGGCGGCCATCCCCACGCGTTTGAGCATCGAAAATATTGGTATGGCGTTGTTAAGCGGTGGGGGTCGGAAATTGGTCGCCATAGGGCCTCCAGTCGGCGCATGCACTCGGCATACATCACAGGAATATTCGGCCCGGGCGGGCGATACGAGTGGTCGGAAATCGACCTACTCGGATTCGATCGTTAGTCGGAGGAAGCCTTGGCGGGGGCCACCGGGGCAGCTGGCGCTGGCGCCGAGCTCGCTGGTGTGGCCGAAGCGGAGCTGCTGCTTGACGAGTCGCTCGACGTCGAGGAAGTTGACGAGCTCGATGAATCTGAACTTGAACTCGTTGACGTGGTCGACGATGCGCCACGGGCGTCGTTTTTATAAAAGCCGCCGCCCTTAAACGTGACGCCAACTGGCGTGAATACCTTCTTCACGGCGCGCATCACCCCGTCAGCGGGATCGATTGCTTGAGTGAGGGCGTCGTCACTGAAGGCTTGCTGCACTTCGATGGTGACGCCCGTCTCGACGAATTTGTACAAATAAGTTGGCATAACGTGGCCAAGGGTAGTGACTCGCACGACGCGTTCCGAAGCCGTAGTGTCACAGATGTGACTCCATGGCTCGCATTGCTGGTCCCCGCGTATGTCGTCGGCACGTTTCCCACCGCCCAAATCATGACGCGAAGGGCCGGAATTGATGTGATGACGGCGGGTTCGGGAAACCCCGGAGCCTCGAATACTTTTCGCACTGCGGGCCGAAAAGCAGGAACGGTCGTATTAGTTGTGGATATCCTCAAGGGGGTGCTGCCGACTATCGCCGGATTGATCGCCGCTGGTCGACCGTTGGCAATGGTGTGCGGAATTGCTGCATTTGTGGGGCATTCCTGGCCCGTCCAACGGCACCTTAAAGGTGGCAAGGGCGTCGCTACTGCTGGCGGGCTGGCGTTCGGCCTCTACCCATTTGTGGCAGTCGGCTTGATTATTTTGTGGGTAGTTTTGACGAAAATTACCCACAAAGCATCTATTGGGTCGTTGGCGATTGTGACTCTGCTCCCTGTTGGCGTGGCGATCACGCATCATCGAGCGTGGGAGACGACCGCAATTGTGGCTTTATCGGTGATAGTCATTGCTCGACATACCGAGAACATCAAACGTCTCGTATCGCGTACGGAGCGAAATATCGCTCGAATTTGAGCTTAGAAATTTGGCAAAGATGCCGAAAGAGGAGTTATGAGAGTACGTAAAGCCGTCATTCCCGCCGCTGGACTGGGCACCCGATTCCTTCCCGCCACCAAAGCGCAGCCCAAAGAAATGCTTCCGCTCGTCGACAAGCCAGCCATCCAATACGTGGTGGAAGAAGCAGTGGCGGCTGGCATCACTGACATTCTCATTATTACTGGGCGAGGCAAGAGGTCGCTCGAAGACCATTTCGATCGCACTTTCGAACTCGAGCATTATCTGAGCGAACGGGGAAATTTCGATCAACTCAAAGAGATCATGGCGATCTCGGAGTTGGCTGAAATTCACTATGTGCGCCAAGGGGAGCCAAAGGGTCTCGGTCATGCGGTCAGCGTGGCCCGTCAACATGTTGGCAACGAACCATTTGTGGTGATGCTCGGCGACGACATCATGACCGCAGATTCAGGAGTGTTACCGGGCATGATCGACGCCCACGACCAACTCGGCCGTTCCGTTATTGCGCTGCGAGAAGTGCCAATGGAAGAGATCAAAAGTTACGGGTGCGCCCGCACGACACCGAGCGACGACAACCTCGTACGCATTTTGGATATCGTCGAGAAGCCATTGCCGGAGAACGCTCCCAGCAATCAGGCAGTCATGGGTCGCTACATCTTTACTCCAGAAATTTTTGAAGCTCTGGAACACGTTCAACCCGGCCATGGTGGCGAGATTCAACTCACTGACGCCATCGCCATCTTGTTGGAACGGCAACACGTTTATGGCTACGTCTTCAAAGACGGCCGGTTCGACATTGGCAAGAAGATCGATTACCTCAAGGCCACTGTGGAATTTGCGCTCATGCGTGACGATCTGGGTGTTGAGTTTCGCCAATTCTTGAATGAGATCTGCCGCCGCGAAGGCTTGTGCTAAACCCGTGGCGTGCCACTCACGCCGTTAGCCGACGCCCAAAAATTTGTACTCGATGCTTGCCACTGTCTTGAGCCGGTTGCTACTGCTCTAGCTGACGCGGTGGGCCTTGTGGTCGCCGTCGACCTTATTTGTGAGCAACACATCCCACCCTTCGATAATTCTGCCGTCGATGGCTACGCCGTTCACGCCGCTGACACAGCATTGGCGCCTACGCAACTTCGCGTGGTTGGCCATCTGGCCGCCGGTGCCGTGTGGCCCGATTCGATTGAGGTCGGCACCGCGCTCAAGATCATGACCGGCGCTCCGATGCCTGCCGGTCCAACTGCTGTGGTGATGGTGGAGGACACCGAGACCGTCATGATGGATGGAGCCGAATTCGTAGCGATTGGTCGCACTATGCAACCGGGAGACGGTATCCGTCTGGCTGGAAGTGATGTCAGAACCGGCGAGATGGTGTTTTCCAGCGGCACGGCATTGAGCGCGGCGCACCTCGGTGTTGTGGCTTCGCTCGGCATCGCACATCCTGTGGTGTATCGACGACCGCGGGTGGCTGTCTTGTCGACTGGTGATGAGTTAGTGGGCGATGGCGCACCGCTCGGCCCTGGCCAAATTCGTGACTCCAATCGTGTCAGTTTGGTGGCCCTGTTGGCCGAAACTGGTGTGACGCCAATCGATGTGGGCCTCCTGCGTGACGACGAAGCCGTGCTGGAGGCGGCTTTGCGATCGGCAGCCGAAACGTGCGATGCCATAGTGACAAGCGGGGGCGTATCGATGGGCGATTACGACGTCGTCAAGGCCGTGCTCAGCCGTATTGCGCGCATGACGTGGATGCAGATCGACATCAAGCCCGCCAAGCCCTTTGCCTTCGGGTTATTAGCCCGAACCGACGGCACAGAAATTCCCGTTTTCGGTTTGCCAGGCAACCCAGTCTCGAGTCTGGTGAGTTTCGAATTGTTGGCCAGGCCGGCGTTGCTGTCGATGATGGGAAGATCCGATCTCCATCGACTCACTATGCGCGCTCGCACCACCTCGCCGCTGCCACGCACTCGTGATGGCAAGACCCATTTCATGCGCGTCGTGGCCGGCCCCGACAACGACGGGCACCTCGTCATTCGTCCGCTTGGCAGCCAGGGAAGTCACCATCTCAAGGCCATGGCAGATGCCAACGCGTTGGCGATCGTGCCCGACGGCGACACAGTGGCGGCCGGAGCTGACGTCACCGTGATGCTTCTCCGATAGCCTGACGGAATGCAGACCGATCTCGTCGATCCCTTTGGTCGAATAGTCAAAGATCTTCGTATCTCAATTACTGATCGCTGCAATTTCCGATGCACCTATTGCATGCCCGCCGAAGGGATGCAATGGGTTCCCCGTAACGACCTGCTGAGCTTCGAAGAGATCGAGCGTATCAGCCGAGTTTGTGTCGAACATTTTGGTTTCACCGGCGTGCGTCTTACGGGCGGAGAACCCACAGTGCGGGCTCATCTTCCTGTGCTTGTCGAACGATTGGCCAAGCTCACCGTGCCCAACACCGGGCAACCCATCGATCTGGCCATGACCACCAACGGGGCCACCTTTGGATTGATGGCGCACGAGTTGAAGGCAGCCGGGTTACGGCGAGTCAACATCTCGATTGACTCTCTTCACGCCGACCGGTTTCAGCAACTCACACGACGCGATGAACTGCACAGGGTGCTCGACGGTATCGCCGCCGCCCAAGCGGCCGGAT
>JBBRKR010000022.1:0-49023 GCA_038231795.1 Acidimicrobiales bacterium | reverse complement strand
CCGATTGCCTCAAATACCTGAGCGCCGGTGTATGACGCCACCGTCGAGATGCCCATCTTCGACATCACCTTCAGTACACCCTTGCCGGCGGCCTTGATGTAGTTACGCACCGCCTTGTACGGGTCGACGCCGGGCAGTAGGCCCTCCCGAATCATGTCTTCAATAGCCTCGAAGGCCAAATAGGGATTGATTGCTCCCGCCCCATAGCCGATGAGCAATGCCATATGGTGCACTTCTCGCGCATCCCCGGTTTCGATGACCAGACCGACTTTGGTACGGCTGCGTTCCCGAATGAGGTGATGATGCACAGCTGCGACAAGCAGGAGCGATGGGATCGGCGCTAACTCGGGTGTGGAGTCACGGTCGCTGAGCACAATGATGCGGGCGCCATCCTTAATGGCCCGGGAGACGTCCCCACGGATTTCTTCCAAAGCGCTGGCGAGCGCTTCGCCGCCACCTGCCACGCGATAGACGCCCTTGACTACTTTCGGGCTAAAGCCAGGCAGGTCGCCGTCATCGTTGATGTGGGTGATCTTGGCCAACTCGTCGTTGGACAAGATGGGGAACGGCAATGCCACTTGGCGGCAGCTCGCCGGGCCTGGGTCAAGCAGGTTGGCCTCTGGACCGATGGTGGAACCAAGGCTAGTTACTAGTTCCTCGCGGATAGCATCCAGCGGAGGGTTCGTGACCTGAGCAAAAAGCTGTGCAAAATAGTCAAAAAGCAATCGAGGCTTCTCGCTCAATACGGCCAGCGGCGTGTCGCTGCCCATGGATCCCAAAGGTTCAATTCCGGCCCGAGCCATAGGAGCCAGAATTACTTTGATTTCCTCATGGGTATACCCGAACGTCTGCATGCGGCGCATCACAGAATCGTGGCTGTACACAACGTGCTCGCGGTCGGGAAGGTTGTCGAGGTGCATGAGGCCGGCATGCAACCAGTCGGCGTACGGCTTTTCGGCAGCCAAAGAGTCCTTGATTTCCTCGTCGTCGATAATCCTCCCTTGAGCAGTGTCGATGAGCAACATGCGACCCGGTTGGATCCGACCTTTGCGGACGACCTTGGCGGCATCCACATTCACCACCCCCACTTCGGAAGCCACAATCAACACGTCATCGTCGGTGAGCCAATAGCGGCACGGCCGCAGACCGTTGCGATCGAGCACGGCGCCGACCACAGTACCGTCGGTAAAACTGATCGATGCCGGACCGTCCCAAGGCTCCATGAGGCTGGAGTGGAATTGGTAAAACGCCCGTTTGGCGCTGGACATTGTCACATGATTTTCCCACGCTTCAGGGATCATGGTGAGCACAGCATGGGGAAGTGGAGTGCCCGAAAGATGGATGAGTTCGAGCACCTCATCGAAGCTGGCAGAATCGCTCATTCCCGGAGTGCAAATAGGGAAAATTCGAGAAATATCGCCAGGCAAATTGGCGCTTGCAAGAAGCGCTTCGCGGGCTCGCATCCAATTGCGGTTGCCTTGCACGGTATTGATTTCACCGTTGTGAGCGATCAGCCGATACGGGTGCGCCAGCGGCCAGGACGGGAAGGTGTTGGTACTGAAACGAGAATGCACTAACGCCAGCGCAGATTCGATGCGTTCGTCTACAAGATCCGGGAAAAACTCGGCGAGTTGTGGCGTGGTGAGCATGCCTTTGTAGATCAAGGTGCGAGTCGACAAACTTGGGAAATAGCAATCGCTCCCCGACCGCTCGAACCGCTTGCGCAAAATGAACAGCAGTCGTTCCAACTCAATGCCCGATTGCCCATCTACTCCTGCCAAGAACACCTGCTCAAATCGGGGCATAACGGAGCGAGCTGATGGTCCAATCATCGACGGATCTGTGGGTACGTCGCGCCACCCCAAAACGACAAGACGTTCCTCGTCCGCCAACTTGGCAAACACTGCCTTTACTGCTTCGGCGGCATCAGAATTTTGGGGCAGAAAACACATGCCTGCTCCGTACGCGCCAGCCCCTGGCAGTTCCACGCCAGCAATGGCTCGCATAAATTTGTCAGGCATTTGGATAAGTACACCGGCGCCGTCTCCGGTGTTGGCTTCAGATCCTGTGGCACCCCGATGCTCCATATTGCACAGTGCGCCGATGCCGAGTTGCACAATGTCGTGGCTCTTGCGACCTTTGATGTCGACCACAAATGACACGCCACAGGCGTCGTGTTCAAACGCGGGGTCGTAAAGACCTTGCTTTTGTGGGTAGTTGCTCATGGGTTGTCCTTTACGAATCGATTGATCTCAACCGATCGAGACAACGCTGGCCCGAACTGGCCAAAATGTAGCAGCTACTCGCCGGCCCGAACCCACTCGTTTAATTCGTGGTCGTATCGGCGCACGACGCGAGCGGGGTTACCAACGGCCACCGAGTAGTCAGGGATCACGCCAGTGACAACCGCTCCCGCTCCGATGGTGCAATGACGTCCGATTTGAGCGCCGGGCAAAATCACAACATTCGTACCCAACCAGGAGTTGGAGCCAATCGACACTGCCCGTTCGGGCATGGCTTGGGCCCCGATGGGTTGAGTGATGTCCCGGTAGTCGTGGTTCTGGTCTGTTATGTACACATTGGGGCCGGTCCATACGTCGTCGCCGATCTCCACAGACCAGTGGGCCACGATCGAACTACTCCTGCCGATTGAGCATCGATCGCCGATTTTCACAACAGGGCTGGACATCATTTTTTGGCCTTGCACAATGCCGGCCGACAGGCTGGAGTACGGGCCGATCATGGTGCCGGAACCGATCTCAATGTATTCCTGGTTGTACAACGCAGCGATGGGAAACAGCATCATCGAGCCGTCGCCAAACGCTTTGAAGGTTTGGGCGCGCTTGCTGGATTTAGCGACGCAGCCAGCCAAACTTGCCCAATTCCACACCTTCTGGAACTGTTCAGCTCGCCACGAATTGAACCGTTGTTTCATTCAGGCGCGGCGGCCTGGGGCGGCGCTGCATGGGGCACGACGACTGGCGACATCGGTTGCGGCATGGCACGTGCCGTCAACGTGTTGAGCGCCGACATGATCTCGGTAGGGATCGGGAAAATGATGGTCGAGTTCTTCTCTGTGGCGATCTCGGCCATTGTCTGCAGAGTACGAAGGTGCATTGCTCCAGGCGTAGCTGCCATTGCCGCCGCGGCTTGGGAAAGCTTCAAACTTGCCTCGAACTCGCCTTCTGCAGCGATCACTTTTGCGCGACGTTCCCGCTCGGCTTCAGCCTGGCGAGCCATGGCACGCTGCATCTGTTCAGGTAGTTGAACGTCGCGTATTTCGACCCTCCGCACGCTGATTCCCCAACTCTCCGTCTGGGTGTCAAGTGCCACTTGTAATTCCGCATCAAGCCGATCCCGTTCGGCCAAAAGCTGATCAAGTTCGTGACGCCCAATCGTGGATCGGAGCGTTGTTTGAGCAATGAGTTGGCTCGCCGTGTACCAATCCTGAACCTTCACGATCGAGGCAGCGGCATCGACCACCTGAAAGTACGCCACGGCATCCACGAGCACGGTCACATTGTCTTTCGTAATCACCTGTTGAGGCGGAACAGGGGCGGCAATCATTTGCAGATTGACCTTACGCATTTTGTCGACCACGGGAATAATGAAAAAGATGCCGGGTCCTTTGGCACCAATACATCGCCCCAGGCGAAAGATGACTGCTCGTTCGTATTCTTGGACAATTTTGACTGACTTCACCAGAATCAAAAGCAAAATCACGCCCACGACGATGGCGATGATGAGTGCAAGACTTGGTGAACTCGATGTGGCCCCAAATATGGTCGTGATCATCGTCGCATCCCCTCACTTAGCGGCCCGTGTAGGCCGCTCTCGGTCATGTTACCGTGCCTATATGTGGATCCGGTTACGTCAGGTTGCGGTCGTTGCCCACGACTTGGCCCAGGCCATGAGCGACCTCACCGAGTCGTTGCGATTAGGCGAGCCGTTCCACGATCCTGGAGTGGCCGAGTTCGGCCTTGCCAACGCAGTGTGGCCGATTGGTCGCACGTTCCTCGAAGTAGTCTCACCCACAGAACCCGGTACCTCAGCTGGACGCCATTTGGTCCGACGTCATGGCGACGGCGGCTACATGATCCTGCTGCAATGCGTTGACGTGGACGCCATGCGACTGCGGTTTATCGAGCGCGGGGTGCCCATTGTTTGGAAGTGTGATTTGCCCGATATTCGGGGCACCCATTTTCATCCCAAATTCACCGGCGGACCGCTGTTGTCAATCGACGAGACGGTGGAGCCAGATAGTTGGCGGTGGGGCGGGCCTAGGTGGGCTGCAAACGTGCGAATGGAAGAATTGATTTCCATCATCGCTGTGGATATACAGGCCGCCAATCCCGAGGCGTTAGCGACTCATTGGGCCGATCTACTCGACAAGCCAGCTGTTCAACGTGGCCCCTCGTGGGTGATTGCGCTCGACGAGGGCGAGTTGCGATTTGTGCCGCTCGCCGACGACCGCGGTGACGGGATTTCGGCAATAGATGTGATGCCCGGCGACCACAGCCAACACCGACTCGGCGGCACCATTTCCGTATGTGGAATTACGGTTCGGTACGCCGCCCACGAGTGACGACGTACAGAACCGCTAACCGTTCGCTATGCCGCTGGGTACTCGTCGGTGAGCAACGATATATAGGCGTTGAATCGCGCCGTCAACTGGTGAGACTTCAAGATGAAGTCGAAAAGCCCTTTGGGCATTTTGCCCGTGATCACGATGGCAAACCAGGACAGTACTGTGCAAAACATCGAGCCGATGCCGAACAGCACAACCAGAATCATGGCGGGAATTGCCACGATAAGACGGAACAGAACAGTGACGCGATTCACTTCGGGAGCCATGTCGAGCTGATACATGGTCGGTTCCTGGCCACGTTCGGCACCAAAATTTGGGTACACGTCGTATAGCAATCCGGCATAGGCAGAAACCCGCGCTTGGTAATGCAAGTAATTCTGCGAAAAAGTACTGATGCCTTCATTGCGCTTCCCAGTGGCAACTTGAATAAACCAATGGATCACGCCAGCCAAGTTGTTGGCGTAGCCCCACACTCCCATCAACACTAAATGCGGAATCGCCAACAGCGTCCTAAAAAAGACCGTCAATCGGTTCCGCTTCTCGACGTAGGTCACATCAAAATTCACGGCACTCATAAATTTGCCCCCTCGGCATAGTTGAAATTGTGTCGGAACCTATCACCTCGTGCCTGGTAATCGAGTGATTCTGAACGAGCAGAGTACGAGGACCGCAACAAGGAGTGCGGCACTGGTAAACAGCATGGGCGCACCCCATGAGTGATACAAGGTGGGGGCCACAAAGGCCACTCCACCAGACGACAACAGTCCGGCCGCACCGTAGAGTCCTTGAGCAGCGCCGACTCGATCCAATGGGCTGATCGCCACCATTGCTGAAAATGCGGCAGGAATAGCGGCGGCCTGAACAATGCCCTCCACGATTGCCACAGCCGCCATAGCGAGCGGCAAAGTGAATAGGCCGTACAACGCCAAGCACGGCACAATCAAGAATTGGCATTGCAACACTGTCTTGAGCGCTCCTCGCTCCTCAGCCCATCTACCTGCCGGCCCTGCCAATACGAGGAACGGCAAGCCGAACCCAGTAATGGTGATGGCAACGAAGTTCGTAGATGCTCCCCTGTCCTGAAAAATGATCGACCACAACGGGTCGTACAAACCAATCGGCAAAGCCAGAGCAAACCCCAAAAGCAACATCCCTACGATTGGCCGCATGCGCAACAGCGACCACGGTGGCGGCGGATCGGCAAACGTTGGGGTGACGGGTAAGCCTTGCACGAGCAGCACCATCAACGCCGCGGTGACCATGACCGCCAACGCTATGAACGGGGCTCGCAAATTCACGTGCTCAGCCAACACCGTTCCCACGAAAGGTGCCATCACGAAACCGCCCAAATCCGAGCTACTGAGCAGGCCTAAATATCGCCCCCGTTCCTCGGGGCGAGCGGCCACGATCACGCACCGCGCCGCAGGCCCAATCATGCCGTAGCCGAGGCCTTCTACGGCCCTCGCCGCTACAAACTGGACAGCGTCGGAACCGGTGGCCAAAAGTGTTAGGCCAACAATGGTGCACAGCACGCCGGTGACCAACAGCAACCGGGCGTGTCCCCGATCGGCATATTTGCTCAACGCCAATTGAGCAACGAGCCCTGTCACAAACGTGCTCCCCGACATCAGGCCAATGCCTCCATCAGAGATGTGATACGTGACTTGCAGGTTTTTGATCAACGGGAAAATTACGCCGTTCCCAGCGCCTACCGCGGTCATAACCACGAACAGAATCCATACCGGTTGGCGTTGCTGGTTCATCACATGTGCGCGCCGAAGCGCGCTGCCTTTCTGAGACTCGCTAGTAAGCGCCCGAGAGCACTTCTCGGCGTTGAGCATGCGAATCGGCGGCAATTTCGTCGACTTCGCTGCTCGTAAATCCGGCCATTTCACGGAAATTTCGGGCGAGCCGAATCGGAGCATCAGGATCTTCGCTACGGGCCCCACGCATGTTGAAAAGCCCGTCGACTGTACGTTGGAACTCGAGTGCCCGAGCGCGCCGTTCCGGGTCTTTTGCTGTCACGTCTTTGAGCCACCGACTACCCATGCGTACATGTGTCACTTCGTCGGCCAACATCCAGTCTTCGCAAAATTCGAGCACGGGATCATTCATTAAAATGCCGAATTCACGCATGCCCGTGAACACGTCGATAGCAAGACCTTCTAGTGCCCGATTCACTCCTGCCAGCCGAAACACTGGATCGGGGTGACAAGCCGCTTCGAACAACGTGGTCGCTTCCGCAAATTCGCCAATGTCGCCACCCATGTGACTGGCCAACTTGATGGAAATTTCGCAATGGCGAGCTTCGTCCCAACATTGGCGTGCCATGTCAAGCTTCAGTTCGAATGGGACGTCGCCTGGCCCGGTGCCCGCCTCGAAGTCGAAGCACGTACGCCCCGCGCCTTCCAGAGCTTGAATCTCACCCACGAAAATTCCATGCATCATACGAACGGCCCGAAAGTCGGCGTCGACCACTTCGGTGCTGACGCGACGTTCCTCGCCCATCTGGCGCGGATCCCCGAAACGCATGCGAGTGGTGATGCGGTTAAAGCGGCTGTCCCTGGCCAAGTTGCTTGGTGGAATGTTCTTTTGCATAAGCCCTCCCCAATCACGGCTTCCTCAGCCGCCGATTCGTATATTCACTGTAGGCCGAATCAGGTTGGCGATAGTGACCCAAGCTGATCTGCCAAGATTGCTTTTGTGAAGTGTGTGGCGGCAGTGGTGTTGATTTCGGGAATCTTTGTGGCCGCATGCTCCGGCAACGACCGGGCACCGATGACGATTCATGTGCCGGGAGATGCAGCCACCATTCAACAAGGCGTCGATCGCGCGCGGCGTGGTGATTTGGTGCTGATCGCCCGCGGCACGTACCACGAATCAGTCATCGTGAAACATTCTGGTGTGGTCGTGCGAGGCCAAGATCGCAACGGCACCATCTTGGACGGGCAAGACAAATTGGTTGATGGCATTGCCGTCACGGCCGACGAAGTGGCCATCGAGAACCTCACGGTGCATAGCTATACCAACAACGGCGTCTTGATTTCCGGCGGTTACGAGGCAGCTCAACAAGGCCACGACGAACCAAAGGTTGTCGAGGGTTACCGAATGAGTTATGTGACTGCGTACAACAACGGCCTGTACGGCCTCTACGCGTTTATGGCTCGCTATGGCGTGATCGAAAACTCGTACGTGAGTGGGCACCCCGATTCTGGGATCTATGTTGGGCAGTGCAATCCATGCGACGCCGTGGTGCGTCAGTCGACGGCCGAATTCAATTCCATTGGCTACGAAGGCACCAACGCGGGAGGCAATCTCTTTGTGATCAATTCGCTGTTTCGCAATAACCGGGTAGGCATTACTCCTAACTCGCAACGCTACGAACGCCTTGCTCCCCAGCGTGAATCAATCATTGCCGGAAACACGGTGATCGACAACATGGCAGCCGGAGCGCCAGAGCAAGGCAAAGGAGCGTTCGGCATCGGTATCGCCATTGGTGGCGGGGGCAAGAATTTGGTCACTCACAACTATGTATCGGGGCATTCCGCTTACGGCATTGGGGTCACTGATCTGGATTCGTTCGCCCCCGAAAACAATCGAGTCGAGGCCAACTCGCTCGACTCAAATCAAGTCGATTTGACCTACTTTTTCAGCGACCCCACGACGGCACCGATTGGCAATTGTTTCGTGGGCAATACGTTCACTCGATCCGTGCCCGACACGATCGAAAAGCTGTTTCCATGTGAAGGTTCCGGCGTCAAACCAGCGGGCGTTCCCCGCTTCGCCACTGCCCCCAAAGGACCTGACTATCGCACTATTGCGGCCCCTGCGCCACAACCCAATATGACCAATGTGAACGGTCCGCCAATCGTTCCCCTCAAGGTCGCGCCGACCGTCGATGTGGCATCAATCGCCACTCCGAAACGGCCATCGTGACGAGGGCGATGCGACGAGTTTTGGGATTCGCTAGCGCTGCTTTGTTGGCTGTTTCGTGCACATCGGCGTCCCGCTCTCCAAGCACCGGCACGAACGGAAACGGCACACCACTCACTCGAGCGCAGGCCAACAACATGGCCTCGATGTTGTTCAAAAACTATGACGCCGGAGGCGGCCAATTCTCTGCAGAAGTCCCGTACGGCGCGGCGGCATCCTTCACCATTGCGGGCTCCATCGATTGGAAAAAACATCTGGGCATGGCCACGGTCACTACCCATCTCACAGCTGGGTCATCGCCGGAACCGACGCAGTTGTTTTGGATCCAGACCGACTCCCAGCAGGTTGTCTTACTTGGTGGAATCGCCAACCTCGACGCCGAAATGACAGCCCTGGGAAAACTTGGAGTCAAGTATCTGGCGCGACCCCTCTCGGACAAAACGCCGCAAGATATCGTGCTCAAATTCGTCAACGCATTGGCGTCGGCTCAGCGTGATAACCCGCAACTTCTGCAGTTCGGCGACCAGGCCAACGCCGCTGCCAAATTCGTGCGAGACGACGTGGTTGACGGCATCGCCGTCGAGGTATTTGTGCAAGGCGCCAAGGTACGATTTTGGGTCGCCAAAGCTACCGGCAAATTGGTGAAGGTAGACGCCGATCTGGGCGGATTTGCGGGGCCAACTGTGATCACTCTCACCAACGTTGGCCCCATCGATCTGCACTCGCCTCCGGCTAGTGAAGTAGTCGAGGCCGGCGAGCTTCCTCAGCCCGTCCTCGATCGCCTATTTCCGGCACCAAAAGCTGGCTAGTGGTTCCTGCCAGCCTTAGTCCTCAACGAGGGCATCGGCGATTTCGAGCACTTCGTCCAGAATGGCGATACCGGCCCGTACTTCGTCTGCTGACACCGTGCATGGTGGCACCACATGGATGCGGTTGAAATGGGCGAATGGCCACAGTCCTTTTGCCTTGCAAGCAGCAACCAAATCAGCCATTGGTTTGGCGTCAGCGCCCGCTGCATTGAAGGGTACAAGTGCTGCGTGGGTAGATGTATTGCGCACCAATTCGAGGGCCCAAAACACACCAAGGCCGCGTACCTCGCCAATGCTGCGGTGCTTGGCCTTGAGGGCGGCGAGTTCTGGCCCAATCACATCCGTGCCCATAGCTCTGGCCCGTTCCACGATATTTTCTTCGTGGAAGATTTTGATACTGGCTGCCGCCGAAGCGCACGCCAACGGATGCCCGGAATACGTCAAGCCGCCAGGAAATACGCGATCTGCGAATGTGGCGGCAATGGCGTCAGAAATGATTACACCGCCGATTGGGATGTACCCAGAGTTCACGCCCTTGGCGAACGTGATCAGATCGGGAATTACGTTCCATCGATTGATGGCAAACCATTCCCCGCAGCGACCAAACCCCGCCATCACTTCGTCGGCGATCATCACGATCCCGAAGCGGTCACACAGTTCACGCACACCCGCCATGTAGCCGTCTGGCGGAACCAAGATGCCGTTAGTGCCCACTACCGATTCCAAAATGATGCCAGCGATTGTGGATGCGCCTTCCATGATGATGGTCTGCTCGAGATGGGCCAACGCCCGTTGGCATTCTTCTGCTTCGTTGGTGGCGTAGAACGCACTGCGGTACAGGTACGGCCCCCAGAAATGCACAATGCCCGCCACACCAACTTCATTGGGCCACCGGCGAGGGTCGCCGGTCAGGGCAATAGCAGTGGACGTGCCGCCGTGATAGCTGCGGTACGCAGACATGATCTTTTGCCGGCCAGTATGCAACCGAGCCATGCGTACCGCGTTTTCGGTGGCCTCTGCGCCACCGTTGGTGAAAAACACTTTGTTGAGACCATCGGGAGCGACTTCGGCAATGAGGCGGGCCGCCTCGCTACGTGAATCCACGGCATGAAACGGGGCAATCGTGCACATACGGTCGGCGGCATCTTTGATGGCCTGCACCAGTTTGGGGTGCTGATGGCCAATATTGACGTTGACCAATTGACTCGAAAAGTCGAGGAACCGATTGCCGTCTTCATCCCAAAAATATGATCCTTTTGCGCCGGCGATGACGACGGGATTCAATGCGCCTTGCGCCGACCACGAATGAAATACATGGGCTCGATCATCGACATAGGTTTTGCTGCGTTCGGTCATGAGGACTCCTAAATGGGGAAAGATTGGTTACGGAATTTCGGTGGTGCTGTAGAGATATTTGAGGCCAACTGTGTCGACCTTGTGAGCGACTAATACGGCAGCGGCTTTAGCGACGTACACGTTGGTGTACCCGCTAATCGGGGCAGTTTTGAGCGGAGCGCCTTTGCCCTGGGGTGAAATTGTGGTTGCCAATTTCACAGTCTGTTGCCACGCGAAGTCATCGATATTGCCGAAGCCGTGGGCCGCTGGCCATAGCAACCGATTGAGTTCATTGATCTGCCACCGGGCATGGCTGAGCGATGGGCCCTCAGGCTGAGCAACCAATGATTGGGCACATCGAGCGAGATCATCGCGACATAGCGCGTATCCGCGCCCGATGCCGGCGATCACGTTGGTGGTGAGCTCTGCATAGGACGTGTCGTCTAGGCGATTGCTGTCGGCCCACAGGCTCTGGCCGAGCACGGCACTTGCTTCGTTGTTTACGTCCACGAAGTTGAAATCGCTCATCGCGAACGACGCTTGCTTCTTGGGATTCTTGGTTGTGAGCAAGGTGCCGAGTTGGTTGTACACCGATATCTGAGCCACCTGCACGTCACCAGCCATCAACGCCCGAACGTCGGGATTTATAACCGTTGGCCGAACTTCTTTGAGCTTGATATTCCAACCAGCATGAATGATCGCCGCCAATGACTCAATACCCGACAGGCCTTCATTGACGCCGACATTTTTCCCTTTCCACTTATCGGGCCCTGTGATGGCGAGGGATGCGAACGACACCAAACGGGTTGGTGATCTCTGGAAGATTTGCGCCACTTCGACTATGGGCTGGCCCGCTTCCCTGCGCGCCAACGCCGGGATCACTGACGACACAGCGAAGTCCGCTAGCCGGCCCTTGAGTGCGAGCGATGGGTCTTCGGACTTCAACACCTTGACCTCAACACCGAACTCGGCGAAGCACTGTTGCGCTTGGGCGGCAATGATCCCCGCGATCTCCACTGGCATGGTGTAGTCGACGGCCAATGTCACGCTCGTCAGGGGTGCGCCTGACGCAGGTGTGCACACGGGCAAGTTTGTATTGACAGCCGTCTTTGTACTCGAACACGAGGCAAATGCGACTAAGGCAACGAGCCCTCCAAGAGCGCGTTCCAACGCACGAGGTCGGCGGGCCGTGATCATGAAAAAGCCAGAATTGTCGTTAGCGGTTTTGGGGGAATCCGAGGTCGATCTTCGACGTCGACGGATCTGGCCACCGGCTGGTAACAACCTTGGTACGGGTGAAGAAGTCGATGCCATCTGGTCCGTACATGTGACGATCGCCGAAAAGCGAAGCTTTCCAGCCACCGAACGAGTAATAGCTCACCGGCACGGGAATCGGCACGTTGATGCCGACCATGCCTACCTGTACATCGAACTGGAATTGCCGTGCGACGCCACCGTCGCGAGTGAAAATGGCAGTGCCGTTGCCGTAAAGATTGGTGTTGATGAGCTCGAGCGCTTCGGCGTACGTATCGACACGCACGACACTCAACACCGGCCCGAAAATTTCGTCCGTGTAACACGTCATGTCGTTGGTGACATGATCAAGAAGGGTGAGGCCAAGAAAGAAGCCATCGCCCGCCACCTTCAAGTCACGACCGTCGGCTACCACTTTTGCGCCAGCTGCTTCGCCGGCATCGATGTAGCCGGCCACCTTGTCGCGATGCTCACGCGTGATGAGTGGGCCCATCTCGTTGGACGGCTCTGAAGCAGGACCAATCTTGATGGCCGGCATACGACTGGTGATGGCATCCACAAGAAGGTCGCCAACGCCACCCACGGCCACGACCACCGAGATCGCCATACAACGCTCGCCTGCCGAACCAAACGCGGCCGATACGGCAGCGTCAGCAGCCATATCGATATCGGCATCAGGAAGGACCACCATGTGGTTTTTGGCGCCGCCAAGCGCTTGCACTCGTTTGCCTTTGCTGGTGCCGTTTTCGTAGATGTAACGAGCAATCGGCGTGGACCCAACAAAGCTCAGAGCGGCAACTCCTGGGTGATCGATGAGCGCATCGACGGCCACTTTGTCGCCATGTACCACGTTGAAAACACCGTTGGGTACGCCGGCTTGGGCAAGGAGTTCTGCCAAGTACATGGCGACCGACGGGTCCTTCTCGCTGGGCTTGAGAATGAACGTGTTGCCGCACGCAATGGCGTTGGCAAACATCCACATGGGCACCATGGCCGGGAAGTTGAACGGAGTAATTCCGGCCACTACGCCGAGGGGTTGCCGGATCGAATACACATCGACGCCGCCCGATGCCTGCTCAGAAAAGCCGCCCTTCAAAAGGTTGGGCACACCACATGCGAACTCGATATTTTCCAAGCCACGGGCCACCTCGCCGAGAGCATCGGAATGTACCTTGCCGTGTTCAGCCGAGAGTCGTCGCGCAATTTCGGCTCGGTTCACGTCGATGAGGTGACGGACATTGAACATGATTTCGGCACGCCGCGACAGGCTGGTAGCCCGCCATGCGGGAAACGCCGCGGCGGCCGCAGCGACAGCAACGTCGACCTCGGCCACAGAAGCCAACGCCACCTCGCCCGTCTGTTGACCGGTGGCGGGGTCAAAGACCACGCTCGTGCGCCCGGACGTGCCAGCGACCCGGCTTCCGTTTATCCAATGATCGATCTGGTTCATGGTGAACTCCCTGGTTTCGAACTACGAGAAACGTACTATAAATCGCACACGATTGTACGTACAAAGAATTCTTTGTTACCGTACAAAAGTGCCAAACCGTCAGCCATTGTCCTTGATCGACTCCATCGAAGATCGAACCGAACGAGGTATAGCGGCTGCTGTAAGTCGTCTTATCACGTCTCGACAACTCATTGCTGGTCACCGTCTGCCAACGGTTCGTGCCGTGGCCTCTGGGCTTGGCGTGAGCCCTACCACCGTAAGCGAGGCATGGCAGACGCTTGGGCGGGCAGGTTTGATCGAATCGCGAGGCCGACTTGGCACGTTTGTGCTTGGGCCTGTCGGCGACCCGAGGCCCCATCGGTACCGTCGCATTACTGACGCCCCCGGCACGTACCGCCTTGATCTCTCGACGGGCACACCAGACCCTGCGCTGCTCCCCGACATCTCTCGGCTATTGGCCAAGGTAGATCAGCGCAACCTCACTCACAGCTACATGGACAACCCCGTGCTTCCCAAGTTGGCCGACGTGCTCGACGGCATGTGGCCGTTCGTCCCTGAAGCGGTCACCGTTGTCGACGGAGTGCTCGACGGAATCGACAGAGTGGCATCTGCGCTCCTGAATTACGGCGATCGCGTGGTGGTGGAGAATCCGTGCTTTGCTCCGCTGCTCGACCTTTTTGATCTCATGGGGGCCGAGGTGATTCCCGTCGAACTCGACAGTCAGGGAATCGTGCCAGCATCGTTGGCCGCCGCGCTGACCCGCGAACCTGTGGCGCTGTTTCTGCAGCCGCGTGCTCACAACCCGACAGGAATTTCCATGACCGCAGGTCGCGCTCGAGCGTTGGCAAAACTCATTGCCCCTACCTCGTGCGTCGTGGTGGAAGACGACCACTCTGGCGCGGCGGCGAGCGCCCCTTTAGCCAGCATTGGCCGTCATCTCCCCGGCCAATCGGTTTACATCTTGGGGTTCTCAAAATCGCACGGGCCCGATCTGCGTTTGGCGGCCATCGGGGGATCAAGCGCAGTGATCAACAAGGTGATCGCCCGCCGCACTCTCGGCGCCGGTTGGTCAAGCAGAATTTTGCAAAGCGTCTTGGCCGCCATGCTGACGGACCTCTCAGTACAACGACAGGTAGCAACCGCCAGCCAGACCTACCAACAACGCCGCCAGCGATTGGTGAGGCTTCTCAACGACCGCGAAATCGCCACGGTTGGCACTGATGGCATCAACGTGTGGATGCCCGTGGCCCAGGAACAAAGCTGTCTCCTCACCATGGCCGCTTTCGGAGTGGCACTCGCCCCCGGCACGCCGTTTTTGGCGGCACCGATGAGCCAGGATCATGTGCGGCTGACCGTTGGATTAGTGACCGATGAGTTCGAAATTCTGGCCGACCAGTTGGCTGTCGCCGCCTCTCGATAGAACTTGTCGAGTCGAATCGAGATTCGGCTCGCACGATCGACATTCCTTTGATAAGTTCCGGATTTCGTAGGGACATCAACCGTTGCAGGGGATACCCGGCAACGACGACTGGGGGGTCATGAGTTCGGAATCAAGTTCCTCGACGATGGTCGACAAGGGGCTCAAGGGCGGATCGCTCGGGCTCGTTGCCGTGATCGTGATTGGTGTGGCGTCTACCGCTCCCGGGTACAGCTTGGCTGCCGGCATTGGCGGCATTGGCGGCGAGGTCGGCGTAAAGGCACCGTTCATCATGCTGTTCGCGTTCGTGCCCATGGGGTGTATCGCTGCCGCTTTCTATTACCTCAACAAAGCCGACCCCGACTGTGGCACCAACTTCACGTGGGGAGTGCGAGCGTTCGGCCCCAAGGCCGGTTGGTTATCGGGATGGGGCTGCATCATTGCCGACCTCGTCATTATGCCCAACCTGGCCGGTATCTCTGGTCAGTATTTGGTCCTGCTCGTGCATGAAGAATGGGCCAACAACATTTATCTCACGACGGGCATCGGGATTTTGTTCATTATCGCAATGTGTTGGATTTGTTTTACGGGTATCGAGCTATCGGCTCGGTCGCAGGTGATTCTGCTCGGCACTGAGGTCGTGGTACTTGCGGCTTTTGCCATCACGGCAATAGTCAAGGCCTTTCACGGCGTCACCAAAACCGTCACAGTTGATGGTGCCGACAAGGTATACAAATCGGTGAAGCCAAGCCTGTCGTGGCTATCGCCTTCTGGCGTATCAACCACGGCGATCACGGCCGGCCTCGTGTTAGCCGTGTTCGTGTATTGGGGTTGGGACACCTGCGTATCAGTTAACGAGGAAGCGGAAGACTCGAGCCGCACGCCGGGCCTGGCCGCCATCATGTCGACCTTTATTTTGTTGGGGATTTATCTCGTCACGTCGTTTGGGTCAGTGGCGCTTCTGGGGCCGGAATTTCTGGCCGACAATTCGGGCGAAGCTATTTCGGCCGTCGGTAAAGTTGCCCTGCCGAATGTGTTCTACAAATTCCTACTTGTTGCAGTGTTGACCTCAGCCGCTGCGTCATGCCAAACCACGATTCTGCCGGCCACGCGCACGATGTTGTCCATGGGCTCACACGGCGCGGCGCCGAAGAAATTAGCCAGAATCGATCGTCGCCACCTCAGTCCCGATTTCAGCACCTGGCTGTTCGGTGGCATTTCCGTACTGTGGTACATCGTGCTCGTGGTTGTTAGTCACAACACGTCGTACAAGATTTATGACGCTTCGATTGCCGCCGTCGGGCTTGCCATTTCGGTGTACTACGGCGTGTCAGGGTTATCGTGTATCTGGTTTTACAGGCGCCACATCTTTACAAGCGTCAAAAACTTCGCGCTCATTGGCTTTCTTCCGGCACTTGGTGGAGTGATGCTGATCTTCGTGTTCATCAGGACGATTGACGACAAGATTAGCGCCGACCATTCAGGGGACGGTTCGGTGATCTTGGGCGTTGATACAACACTGTTTATCGGCACCGCTTTGCTCGTGTTGGGCGTGCCGCTCATGTTGTGGTGCAAAGCCAAGTACCCCGCCTTCTTCAACTTCAAGGCTGACCCCAAAGATTCCGTGCCTGACCCGTACGGAGAAAATGCGCTCGCCAAACCGCTCGGTACCTACACGAAGGAGCTCACAAATGTCGGGTGAAATTGTTGTCGGTATCGGCACCGACGGAAGCGGCACCGCCGCTGCCCTGTACGCAGCGACTTTGGCGAGTCGCATGAAGGTGGGGTTGGTACTTGTTTTCGGTTACGAATCGAGTGTTCTCGCTCCCGGCCGTGGCCCATTGGAGGATCAAATCGAGTCGATCGGTGATGAACTCACCGCCGTTGTGCGCTCGGCGATCGCCGAGGCACATCCCGATGTCCGAGTCGATGTGGAATTGGTGCGCGATCGGCCCGCCGAAAGCCTCATCAAAGTTGCCGACGCGCGCTCCGCAGAAATGATCGTGGTCGGCCATGGTGGAGCAGGACCACTCCGAGCAGCGCTTCTGGGTTCCACCACCTACGAGCTCGTACATCGTGGCCCGGCACCGATCTTGGTCGTGCCCGACAGCGACGAGTGACCGTCAACTAGTTGGCGCTGGGGTCGACGGGGTGAAACGCCAACCACCTCGTTCGGCCCCCTTGGCGGGTGATCACGTCGTCCCACAACGTTTCCGGCGTCGGCGACCACAGATCATCGGGATATGTTTCGGCGAGCAACCATGAACCTTCCTCGATCTCATCATCGAGTTGGCCGGCGCCCCAGCCGCTGTACCCGGCGAAAATTCTCACCGTAGTCACATCGGATGCCGGTGGCTCGGCGAGATCCACATTGACGACACCGTCGTCGGACATAGCAAAGCCCATAAGACCGTCAAGCTGAACAGGCCCGCCCAACATCACTCGCCCCGGCTCGCACACGAGGTCTGCCCAGCCCGGTAGCAAGGCGCCAATCGGCGTTTTGCCAGCGCGGTTGATTACGACGCCGAGCGCACCTTCTGGGGTATATCGCAGCAACAACACCACAGTTCGCTCGAAGTTTGGATCACTGAGAGTTGGCAACGCAACCAGCAATCGGTGCGGGCCTACATACGAATTCACGAGCGCGATATTCGCGCATTTCGCTAGAAGATTCGCAGCACGCCAGAATGCCCAGTGACAATTTTCCTGGCGTTGGCTTCTGCGCTGGTGTACGGAACCGCCGACTTCATTGGTGGGATGGCCACCAAGCGCAACAAAATTACGTTGCCGGTTGTCGTGTACAGCCAATTGGCAGGCTGGGTTGTAGTCGTAGGGCTCATTCCGATCATGCCCACTGCCCATCCTCGTGTTGCCGACGCGCTATGGGGGCTTGGCGCAGGCATTGCAGGGTCTGCGGGATTGATGTTGTTCTACCGAGGGCTGTCTCGGGGAATCATGAGCATCGTGAGTCCGGTGGCGGCGGCCATGTCGGCCATTATCCCCGTAGTTGGTGGTTTGGTGGCCGGCGATTCGCCGAGCGGTCGAGTGCTCTTTGGAGTGGGTCTCGGCATTCTGGCTGTCGGTCTGCTTGGCACTCAACCGTTGGCATCTGGCCACCAGGGATTGGACTCGCCCCTGAAATCGTTAGCAGGAGCAATCGGAGCAGGTTGTGGATTTGGGGGCTTCTTTCTTTTGCTCCACCACACATCAAAAGATGCCGGGATTTGGCCTCTATTTTTCGCTCGGATCGGGTCGGCCGGCATCCTGGTTGCGTTGTCTCTGGCTCGACGTCAACCAGTGAAATTGGTCCGCCCCGCCCTTGGCCTCACATTGCTGGCTGGCATGGTCGACATGACGGCCAACGCCCTGTATTTGATCGTCACCCACAAGGCGCAACTGAGTGTCATCGGCGTCATTGTGGCTCTGTATCCCATATCAACGCTCATCTTGGCTCGGTTCGTCTTGCATGAACGAGTGAGCCGAATTCAGGTAGGAGCGCTCGTGATGGCTGGTATTTCAGTCACCCTGATTGCCATGGCCTGACAGACTAGGGCCATATGACCGTCCAATCAGTCCCCAAACTCAGCAACGTCGATTGGAAGGTGCGATGGCGCCCGACACCACCCCAGATGGTTCGTTTGCTCGTTGGCTTAACAATTTTCGGTGGCGGTGAAGCCCTCCTCATCGAAGCTCATCTTGGCAATACGCCGTGGACGGTTCTCTCCCAGGGCATCGGAAAACGCACGAACCTCTCGGTCGACGTGGCCACTTTTTTTGTGGGCCTGGCGGTGCTGGCATGCTGGGCAATCGTGCGCGAACGGCCAGGATTGGGCACGGTGTGTAATGCCATCGTGATCCCCATTGCGATGCGCTTTTCGCTCGAGGCACTACAGACGCCGCACGCGATGTGGGCTCGCTCGCTGGTGATGATCGGCGGAGTATTGGCGATCTCGTTTGGCTGCGGCTTGTACATTTCCGCCCACCTCGGACCAGGGCCTCGCGATGGACTGATGACGGGCATCCACACACGAACCAAGATTCCCATTGCTCGTGTTCGCCTGGCAATTGAGGCCGCAGTGTTCGTCGTTGGTTGGGCACTAGGTGGCGTCATTGGCGTAGGCACGGTGTGCTTCGCACTATTCGTGGGGCCTTTGGTAGCCCGATTCTTGAGACTCTTCGGATGGAGTGCTGCATGAACCAACCCGACGCCGACCATATCTTTCACATCATCACGAACGATGAGTGGCATACATACCAAGCCACGGGAATCATTTCACCAGAGTCGCTACGCACCGAAGGTTTTGTGCACTGCTCCACCGCCGAGCAAGTGACTGCCACCATCGGCCGCTACTACGCAAGCCGAAGCGATATTCGAGTTGTACAAATCTCGATCGCCCTTCTTGACAGCGCCGCCGAAGTGCGGTGGGAGGAATCCCGTCCTGACGAGTTCTTCCCCCACGTGTACAGCTCCATTCCGCTCGCCGCAGTTGTCGGCGAATTGTCGACTGGCTGAACGTTGTTTATCTGTATGGTGCGGTAAACCGGCTCAACTCGAGACGTAGACCGCCGATGTGACTGAGTACGGAACCCATTACATCGAGGTGACATGACCACAGAAGTACTCACTCCAATTCAGCGAAGCATCGCGGCCATGATGCACGATCGATGGACCGTTTCTGTGCTCTTGTCGGCCGACCTCATTATCGAGTGGATTAGCCCCTCGTGTTTTGCGTATATCGGCCAGCGTCCTCAAGACCTCGTCGGGACCATTGCCACCGACATACTTCACCCCGATGATCTCGCTGCCGTGGCTGAAATGTTGGTCGATACCGCAACGGACACCATCATTCCCGGCCTTGTGGAGCGCCCATCGATCACGTTGTCAGTCGAACAACGAATGCGTCATGCTGATGGTAGCTGGCGTGTCTTTGAATCTCTGGTGACCAACCATCTCAACGATCCCGCCATCAACGGTTACTTTGTACTGCTTCGTGATGTATCGCATCGCCACCGACTGGATGACCTTCTGGAAAAGATCGGCGTTGGGCGTCCCCTACCTGAAATATTGGTTGCCGCGGCATCGTTGGTGAGCCACAGTGTGCGCCCGCCTACCGTCGTGATGGTTACACAACGGGCTTACCTCTCGAACCCGCAAATATCATTTGCCAGCCCGGAGTTCGAACACGCCATCCCCGAGATCGACAACGCTTTATGGCGAGAGCTCGACGGTACGACCGCCGAATTCTTGACAGCTCGCCCGGGCGACGACCACGCTTGGCAGCCGTCTCCGATCGACAATTCCACTGCGTTTTTAACGTTCCCCATAGTGGCGCCCACGTCTGGCCGCATTGTGGGCACGGCATCAATCTGGTGTCACCATACCGAAGGCCTTGCTCCCTACGAACTACACGCCATCACCACCGCCTGTCAGCTCGCCGGCGTGGCCATCGAGCGCGAGTATCACGGCGCGTCGCTACGTCATGCCGCCACTCATGACGGCCTCACCGGAACGCACAACCGGGCAGGGTTCCGAGAACGTCTCGATGACTTTGGCTACAGCACCACGAATGACTGGGCAATCATTACGTTGGACCTCGACGGCTTTAAGGAAATTAACGACACCCTTGGTCATTATTCAGGCGACTTTGTTCTTGTCGAGGTGGCACGACGCGTTGGCGCCGTGATTCGGTCGCATGACACCATGGCTCGCATGGGTGGCGACGAGTTCGCCATTTTGTGCACCAAAGTTGCCAGTCGATCTGAAGCGGAAGCCATCGGCAAACGGATCATCGATGCCGTGAAATCGATCACCTACGTGAATCGAACCCCAGTGACTATCGGGGCCAGTGTTGGCATTGCCATGGGTACCGTCGACGACGATCCCCACAAACTTCTCACCAACAGCGACGTGGCCATGTACGAAGCCAAGCGGGCAGGCAAGGGACGCTGTGTCGTCTTCGATAGCGGCCTGACAATGCAGAGCCCGTTGGCATAGCGCTCTGCCGTAGCACCGTCTACGGTTGGCACATGGCAATCACCCCACTCGCCCTCAACGCTGATGAACTTTCTGCGTGCGTGAGCTGTGGCCTGTGTTTGCCGACATGTCCGACGTACCGGGTGACGGGCCGAGAGTCTGCTTCCCCTCGCGGTCGTATTGGCCTGATGCGCGCTATCGAGAGTGGCGCGTCGGAGCTGAATGGCGTCACGGCAACCTTCTTTGACGAGTGCGTTCAATGCCGAGCGTGCGACGTGGCGTGCCCATCTGGCGTGCCCTTCGGTCATCTCATAGAAGACACAAAAGCGGCCATGGCCGGCGCTCTTCCCCGCCGTCGATCGTTATTGACTCGCTTAGCGTTTCGTATCGGCTTGGGTACTCTTGGACATCCGCTATTGCTGCGTGTAGGTGGCGCGGCAGCGGTGCTTGGGCGACAAATATTGCCGACGCGGCTGGGCATCCCGAGAGTGCCGCTTCGCCAGATTTTTAGGAAGTTGACACTTGTGTCATCTACTCAGTCTTCCGTAATTCTTTTCACCGGTTGTGTGATGGATGTATGGCAACGCGATGTGCACCAAGACACCATCGATGTGTTGGAGAAATCGGGTGCTTGTGTTGAGATTTCCGGCTCCGCTGCGCCGTGCTGCGGAGCTCTACATCTCCATGCTGGCGACCGAGAGAATGCTCGCAAGCGTGCGGCTTCAACCATGGCATCCCTTGGCGATTCAGAGCTGCCGATCTTGGTCAACTCTGCTGGATGCGGAGCCGCTTTGAAGGAATATGGTCGCCTCATCGGCACCGCAGCGGCACACAATTTCAGCAGCCGGGTGATGGACGTCCACGAATGGCTGGCCGGCGATCCGGAGCGGATTCAGCGGCTGGCGTTACAACCCACTGGGCGAAGTGTCGTTGTACAGGACCCTTGCCATCTCAAGAACGCCCAGCGCCTTACTGCGCCAGTGCGAACCGTGCTCAGCGTGGCGTACACCATCATTGAGACGAGTGATGATGGCGTGTGCTGCGGAGCGGGAGGGGCGTACAGCGTGTTGCAACCTACGCTGTCAACCGACATTCGCCAACGCAAAGTCGAGGCCCTTCATGCGGCAATGGACGCAGCAGGCGCGCCGCAGTCAACGGTGGTGGCATCTGGTAATCCTGGCTGCATGATGCATCTGGAAGGTGCCAATGTGGTGACGCAGCACCCAATGTCACTTGTGGCTGCCGCCATGTCACTCGTGGCTGCCGCCATGGCTGCACAACCCGACCAGTCGTAACTTCGTTACGGCCGATAATCGGCCAGCGAGCCTTTCGGGCCTTTAGCGCACGCCTCGAAAAGCCGTTGCTTGAACGCGGCCTCGTCGGCTTTCCACACAATTGTGGACCGGGCACCCGGCACACCGAGACGATGGTCGACCATCGATGCTCCTCGGGCTTCATCTCCCACCGCGATCCTCAATGGCAAGAGCTCGGCGCGCACAATTATTTCTGGCCACAGCGCGCAGGCCATGGCTATCGGGTCAGGGAGGTCGTAGCCATCGAAGCCGCTGATCTCTACGCAATACCGATACACAGCCCGGTTGATTTCGTGCACAAAATCGCTCCACAGAGTGCCCACAGCCCGCAATGCCACATCATCTTCGGCGCGCATCACGGCATCGTTGCGCGAAATGTTCCAACCCACAATGGTGAGATCATCGCCTGACGAAAAGGCGATCTTGGCGGCGTCAGGGTCGGCCCATACGTTGAACTCAGCGCAGTCACTTACGTTGCCGTAACCATCGGGTGAACACGCCATCGACACCACGCGTTTGCATTTCCGCAACAGATCTGGGTCGAGTTGCAACGCCGCCGCAATGTTGGTCAAAGGACCCAAGGTGACCAACGTGAACTGCCCCGGATCAGCATTGATCCGGCGTACCAACTCGTTCACTGCGTGACCCTCAGAAGTGACGTGGACGGGCATTGGCAAGCCCACATCTCCCATGCCGTCGGCGCCGTGTACATCCTGGGCTGTTTCTAGAATGCGTTGCATGGGCCGATCGCACCCGGCGTACACAGGTACGTCGGTTCGGCCACACAATTCCATTGTGAACAGTGCATTGCGCACCGCTTGGGCCAAGGGCACATTGCCGGCCACCACTGTCACGGCCTCCAAAGACACATGCTCTGCTGTACATGCCAGCAGCAAGGCCACGGCGTCATCAGAGGCCGTATCGGTATCCACAATTAATCGAATCTGTTCGCGAGTCACTCCCCTATTGCACCACACGAGCGCCCGCCAGCCGTGGCACCGCCACTGATGTGCAACGCCATCCCAGCAATTGCATTGTGCCAAGATCGGCGAATGCCCAACGCCCGCTCCACGATTCAGGGACTCCCCGCCTACAAGCCCGGTAAGTCGGCCGAGGTCGCAATGGCCGAACACGACATTGCATCGGCCATCAAGATTGCTTCCAATGAGACGCCTTACAGCCCGCTGCCGTCAGTGGGCGCCGCGATCGGCGCCGCAGCGTTCACCATCAATCGGTACGCCGATCACCGGGCCAGTGAGCTTCGAGCCCGTTTGGCGCAGCGTCTTGGTGTGGAGCCCAATTGGGTGGGCGTGGGCTGCGGATCGGTGGGCTTGTTGCAGCAGTTGTGCCTCACGTATGCCGGGCCCGGCGACGCCGTGGCATTCGGTGGCCTGAGTTTCGAGGCGTACCCGATCTTCACCCAGATCGCTGGAGCCACAGCGATCACCGTACCTAATCGCAACGAGGTCATCGATCTTGACGCCCTTGCCGTCGCCATCACACCAGCAACCAAACTGGTTCTGTTGGCCAACCCCAACAACCCCACGGGCACTACCTTCGATGTAGCAACCCTCACTCGTTTCATGGCCGCCGTGCCCGCCGATGTGCTGGTGGTACTCGATGAGGCCTACCACGAGTTCGTGACCGACGAAGCCACCCCGAATGGCGTGGAGCTCCTTGAGCAGTACCCAAACCTTGCCGTGCTGCGTACGTTCTCAAAGGCCTATGGGCTCGCTGGCTTGCGAATTGGCTACATGATCGCCCATCCCGACGTCGTGGCAGAGGTCGACAAAACCCTCATTCCGTTTGCCGTAAACGCTCTTGGGCAGACTGCCGCGTTGGCCAGTCTGAATGTCGAAACCGAGCTCCTGAAAAGGTGCCACGACATATGCCTCGAACGCACGAGAGTGTTGGGAGCCGTGCGTGGGCTGGGAATTCCGGCCCCCGACGCGCAAGCCAATTTCGTGTGGATGCCCGTTGGCGAGCGCGCAGCGTCATTGACAACTGAGCTCGAAAAGCTCGGCGTGGTGACCCGCCCTTTCGCTGGCATCGGCGTGCGCGTCACCGTATCGACGCCAGTGGAGAACGACCTGTTTCTAACTGCGCTTGCTGCCGTGCTTCGATCGAGCGAAACCCGAACGAGCTAGTCGCCCAACAACGCTTCTAAGGCCATAGAGCCAAAGGTGCGATCAGGGTCGAACTGATTTCGCAGTGCCGCAAAGTCGTCCCAATGGGGATAACGGTCGCGCAATGTGTCCGCCGTTTGGGTGTGCATTTTGCCCCAATGTGGACGACCATCGACGCCGGCCAAAAACGGCTCCACAGCGGCGAAGTACGGGTCGACGGAACGGGCAGGGTCCTCATGGACGGCGATGTACATTGAGTCACGATCTCCGGCCGTCGACATCCACAAGTCGTCGGCCTTTGTGTAGCGCACCTCAACGGGATAGAAACACTTCCACTCTGGATGGTCGCTCAACGTGTTTCGCACATGTTGCAAACACTCCATGCCTCGATGAGCCGGCACGCTGTATTCCATTTCCAACGCGGCCGTGCGTTCAGAGCAAAACACCCGATCGCTTCGATCGTGATAGCGATGCGGTTGCACACTCGACTCGGCGTTTGGTTGCCATTTGCCCAACATCCCCAAGATGGTTTGGGCTGGTTCCGGAATCGTGATTGCCGGCACAGGTGGATGCCACAGCTGCCGATTTGACGCCCGCTGATTGGCCCGCACCAAAGCCCATTCGCTTCCTGGCAGCCACCAGAACTCGATGTGATCATTGGCCTCGATGGCGTCGGGCCATGCCGCTATGAGTTCGTCGACAAGCAATGGTTGCTCGACTGCGAAGCATTCGAACGCTGGCACACACTGGATGGTTACTTCGGTGACAACGCCAAGCGCACCCAAATGCACTGCGGTGCCCCGCAAGGTCTCGTGATCATCGATGACCACCACATCGCCTTGCCCGTTCACGATGCGCATGGCCACCACGCCGGTGGCAATGCCACCGAACGGCTTGCCCGTACCATGGGTGGCCGTGCCGATTGCCCCCGCCACCGATTGATAGTCCACGTCGCCGAGATTTCGCACGGCCAGTCCAATGGTGGCCAGATATTCGTTGAGTTGACGCAACTTCATACCGCCACCGACGGTGACCTGATCGCCATGCACCGACACCTTGGCGTCGAGGTTTTCGGTGGTCATGACGACAGAATCGCTGGCCGCGATTCGGCTAAAGGAGTGAGCGCTGCCAATAGCCTTGATTTTTCGACCCTTGGCGGCCGCGGCATGCACGATCGCTTGCACTTCTGATTCAGTGGTCGGAGCAACGATCTCGTCGACGTTGGCCGTCACATTGCCAGCCCAGTTCGACCATTGCAGTTGTGCAGCCACCCTTACACCACGTCGAAATATCGATTGAGTTCAAAATCGGTGGTTGCCGCGGCGACGGGATCGCCACCCCCTGATTGGTACATCAACCATTCCCATTTCCGGGTGGCCACCCAGTAGTCACAAAAATCACGACCTATCATCTCGTACAAAAGTTGATCAGCCTCAAGGGCCTTGACCGCTTTGGTCATCGAGTTGGGCAGAGGATCTGGACCGTGCCCTGGTGGCAGCCCCCACGCCATCACGGTGCTCTCGGGTATGAGCTCCGGCGAATGTTCGAGCCCCACCATTCCCGATGCCAACATCACAGCCAACGAAATATAGGGGTTCACGTCGGCGGCTGGATTGCGGTATTCGACTCTTGTCGATTTCGCAGAACCAGTGACGGTGCGAATGGCTGCCGACTTATCTTGCTCGCCCCACGCAATATGGGTCGGAGCCGCTGAGAAACCAACCATGCGCCGAAAGGAGTTGATAGTGGGCACCATGAACGATGTGGCTGCAGCCACCGACCCAATCTGGCCGGCGATCCACTGTTTCATCAGCGCGCTGCGTTTGTCGCTGGCGTTGGCGTCAAAAAACACGGGCTCTCCGTCGCGCCACAGAGAATGGTGAGCATGCATTCCTGATCCGTATCGCTCGCCAGGCTTGGCCATAAAGGTGACGCTACGGCCCAAATCCCACGCCACTTCCCGCAATACCTGCTTGGCGCGATGTACATGATCGGCCGCGCTGATTGGGTCCGAAGGGTCAAAGTTTAACTCGATTTGGCCAGGGGCTGCTTCGTCGTTCCACGCTTCCCATGGCACGCCGAGCATCTCGAGCCGCCGGCACACTTCAGTCATAAACGGGGCCATCACGTGTTCATTGATCACCATGTACCCCAGGTCGCTTGGGCTCGCTGTCATGGGCGTCAGGTCGCGGAATTTTTTCCTTCGCGCCTCAGGAAACGATTCCATATAGGCAAAAAATTCCAGTTCGAATGATGCCTTGGCGGTGTAGCCGAGGTCAGCCAATCGGGCAACCATTTTGCGTAACAGGCCACGCCCGCATACGGGAACCGGCGTGCCATCAAGCGAGACGGCTTCCACAATCACGCTGGCCACGCCTGGCCGATCGGGCAGTACGACGAGAGTCGACAGGTCTGCCCGTTGCGAAATGTCACCGAGAGCGCGCATACGCCAATCGGCCCAGAAGCCGAGCTGAGGCGTACCAGCTAGGTCGAATGCGAAGGCCATATCGGTGAGCGCAGCGACATCGGGAAACTTCTTTTCGAACGTCCGAGCAGCGAGCTGCTTGCCCATCACCCAACCGTCGAGCGCCATGCCCTCTGTACGCACGGTATGAATGTTGTTGTCTGCTAGCCAGCCGTGAAGGGTCTCGGGAGTGGGGGCTGCAATCGTGTTCATACGAGGTCCTTGCCCACCATGTAGTCGATACTGCGGCCAGTGAGCACCGCCACTTCTGGCAAATCGCCAATCACGAAAAGCTTGCCGTCAAGGGCCTCCTGGGCAAATACGGCGCCACCGGTAAATACCTTTATGAGCTCATCCTTGGTGGCGTGTACCTCGACCAACTTGCCTTCGCCGACACTCACTGATTCTCCGTCGTCAAGGCACACCACTTTCAAACCTGTGGGTCCGAACTTTGCACCGTGAGCGAAGGCCCAGAACTTTTTCACCTCGGCCTGCCACGACGTCACAGGCGGCTCCAAACACTTGCTAACCGCCAACGCGAACAACGGATGCTTCGCCGCGCCAACCACTTTGGGTTTGTCGGCATCGGGCCCCGACATGTTGTTGATGTCGACAGTCACCTTTACATCGGGGGTGCCCACAATGCCAGATCGCAACATGATGTTGCCGTTGTTGAACGAGATCGTTGCCGCTTGCGGATCGAGTCGTGATTGCAATGCGAACGTGCCTTTGAGGCCAGCCATCTTGGACCGCAAGCCAAAATCGAGCGCTGAGCGTTTGAGTGTGGTGCTCAAAATCTGAACGAGAAGACTTGGGTCTTCCTCGGTCTGAATATTCACATTGTCGGCCATCGGCCCTCCCCAGAGTTGCAGGCGACTCTATCGGGCCGGCTGAATCAGCCCTTAGCCCAGGCCGACTTTCCCGCCACGCCACCGAGCTCTGGACACTCTCCGCTAAACGCGCCCCATGTGCATTCCCATCCGGGCACAATCCAGTCGTGCAACATCCAAATATCTTTGAGAATCGTCTTCTTGCCGCCCAAGCCTTCGCACGTCTTTTGGTCCATGGATTCTCCACCGATCACGCCGAGCCCACCCTTGAGGCATAGGCCGCCGTTCACGTTGTGCTGATGCCAATGATCATTCGTGCCCGCGAAACCAGCTGGGGCACCGCCTGGGTTCCACACCAAATACGACAGGCCCACGATCTTGGCGTCGGGAGTCGTGCCGTCGTACAGCAGCTCGCTCGGTGCCGTGAAATCGAACTTTGCCGCCAGTAACGCGTTGGTGTAGTGGGCTCCAATGCAGGGTACGAAACCGGTGGACCGCACATAGCCCGCCGCTTCTGCTTCCTTCACCGTCGGGTATTTCACGGCCACTGACCGGGCTTGGTCTTGCTGAGTTGCCAACTGCGCACGCTCGTCTTGAGTCATCGTCGCTTGCTTGATGAGGCCACGGACGCCATGGCCATCTGCTGTTTGTCCTTCCGACAGCGGAGCCCCCGATTTCTCGCATGGTGAGTCGCCCGCCACAGCAGCTGGCGTGGTGTCATGGGAATGGGTGGTCGAACTTTGCGTTTCGTCAGCGGCTAGGGATGAAACCCCACCGGACGACACGATTGACGAGGTGCCCGAAGCTCCTGCTGAACTGGATGAATCGTTGACGCCAGCCACCAGCAAGGCGGCACCAACTCCCATCACGGCCAACACCAGCGCCGCGAGCCCGTACATCAAACGATCGATCATGCCGTCAAGCTAACGCAAAACGTCAAATGGGGAAGGACCAACGGCCCTTCCCCATTTGACTACCAAAAAGGTGTTACTTCTTGTCGAGCGCTGAACAGATCGTGTCAACCATCAAACGCGACACCAAGTACGGATCCATGTTGGCGTTCGGGCGACGGTCTTCGAGGTATCCGAAGCCGTCTTGGGCCACCTGCCATGGAATACGCACTGACGCGCCACGGTCAGATACGCCGTAGCTGAACTTGTTGTACGGGGCTGTCTCGTGCTTACCGGTGAGACGTTGCTCAATGCCATGGCCGTAGTTACTGACATGTTGGTCAACACGAGTGCCAAGCGCCTTACATGCCTTTTCAATGACGGCCATGCCGCCCTTTTCGCGCATGCCCTTGGTGGAGTAGTTGGTGTGGGCGCCTGCGCCGTTCCAATCACCCTTCATGGGCTTGGCATCGAGCGTGGCAACCACGCCGAAATCTTCTGCAATGCGGTACAGCAACCAACGAGCGACCCAAAGTTGGTCGGAAACCTCCAGTGGACCAAGCGGCCCAATTTGGAATTCCCATTGACCGATCATCACTTCTGCGTTGGTGCCAGCGATCATGATCCCGGCGTCCATGCATGCTTCGGTATGGGCCTCAACAATGTCGCGGCCAAAAATTTCGTCGGCGCCAACACCGCAGTAGTAGCCACCTTGGGGAGCAGGAAAGCCGCCCTGGGGGAAGCCGTAAGGACGGCCTTCTTTGAAGAAGGTGTATTCCTGCTCGATACCAAACCAGCTCTCGTGCTTGGCATATTTCTTGGCCACTTTGGCGCATGCAGCACGGTGGTTGGTCTTGTGCGGGGTCATGTCAACGTAGAGCACTTCGCACATCACCAGCACGTCATCGCCGCCCCGAATGGGGTCTGGACAGTTCCACACCGGACGGAGAACGCAATCGCTCTTGTCGCCGGGGGCTTGATTGGTTGACGATCCGTCAAAGCCCCAGATCGGCAATTCGCCGCCATCGGCAATGATCTTGGTCTTGGAACGAAGCTTGGCTGTTGGCTCAGTGCCATCAACCCAAATGTATTCAGCGCGGTACGCCACGAGGTTTCCTCTCAGAGAAGTAATGGGGAACAAACAAATTGTCCACGTGAACGTCGTTGTTCAGCCGAACGAAATCATTCTTACAAATTCGCACCGTGTCACGTGTGTTCCCTTTGTAAACGGATTGTTAATTAATCCGCCTGAAGGCCACCGCTCCGTGTTGCTTGTCACGGCGATACCCGAGTGCGGGCGTCCCTGGAAGGAGCCACCTTTTGCGATAGAAACAAGGAATGTTGCAAACCTCGGCGCAGCTCGCCAAACGCATCGACCACATGATTTCTCGTGTGAAACACATGGTGTATCCGGCTACCAGTGAAGTCAGTGTGGAGTCGTTAGACGTTCATGGCGAACCCATACTTTTTGAACACGCGGTAGCCCGCGGTGGGTGGAAGCCCATGGCCGTGGGAGATGAATGGGGGTCGGCGTGGGACACAACGTGGCTGTGCCTTACCGGGCATATCCCTCAAGAGTGGGCCGAAAAAGCAGTGCACCTTCGTGTGCGTCTAGAAGCATCCGGAATCGGTGAAGGATTTACCGCAGAAGGGCTCGTGTATTCAGCAGCAGGCACTCCTGAGCGGGCCATAAATGTGGCTCGCGATGAAGTGCCTCTGGCCGATGAATGTGTGGGCGGCGAACCGTTCGAGATCTACATCGAGGCCGCTGCGAATCCACCCGTGCAATGGCTAGGACGGGCAGACAATCCTAACTTGGATGCCCAGCCGTATGGAAAGCCGCTGTTCACATTGCGCCGCGCCGAGCTCGCCGTGTTCGACGCGGACGCACGCCGATTGTGGATAGCGCTGCAACTACTCAATGAGATCTCCAACGCTCTGCCCGCCGACGAACCAAGACGAGCGCGGTTGGGGGGAATGTTTGAACTGGTGTGCAACGTGATTGACAAGTTTCGTCACGACAACGCCCGCGCTGTCGCCACTGCGTGGGCAGTCGTCGAACCGCATTTGGCGGCCACCGGAGGTACTGCCACTCATCACATTGTGGGGGTGGGCCACGCCCATATTGACTCGGCCTGGCTCTGGCCGTTGCGGGAAACGATTCGTAAATGCGCCCGCACATTTTCCACAGTTTTGGCCTACTTGGCAGAAGACCCAACCGCCCGATTTTCGTGCAGCCAAGCGGTGCAATACGCGTGGATGAAAAAGCACTACCCCACGATTTTTGGTGGCATCAAAGCCGCAATTAAGCGCGGCCAATGGGAGCCAATCGGGTCTATGTGGGTGGAGCCAGACGGCAACATGACATCGGGAGAATCGCTTGTGCGTCAGATCCTGATTGGCAGGGGATTTTTCGAAAACGAGCTTGGCGTGTCGTCGACTGATGTGTGGATTCCTGATGTGTTTGGCTATGCCGCCACTATGCCGGGCATCTTTACCGGCTGCGGCATCGATCGCTTCGTGACCCAAAAATTGTCTTGGAACGAGTTCAACAAAATGCCCCATCACACGTTTTGGTGGGAAGGGCTCGATGGGTCACGCGTGCTCACCCATTTTCCTCCTGTCGATACGTACAACGCCATGGTGTCCGGCGATCAGCTTCGGGAATCTGCCGGCCGCTTTTCTGATAGCGATTGGGCATCGGTGTCGCTTATGCCATTTGGGTATGGCGATGGTGGTGGTGGCCCCACGAAGGAGATGTACGAACGGGCAATCATGGCCCGCAATCAACCGGCGATGCCGTCCATGGAAGTGGGAACCGTGGCCGGATTTTTCGATCGAGCCGAATCGGAGGCGGCACAGGCAGGCGACAGCGTCGCCACCTGGACGGGCGAGTTGTACTTCGAGAAACATCGGGGCACGTTCACCACCCAAGCCGCCACCAAGGCCGGCAACCGCCGAAATGGCCATCGTTTGCGGGAGGCAGAATTCATGTTTGCCGCCGCTCGACTGTTGGGCATCGACGTGTCGATCCCCGCCCAACCTGCACCCCCAGTGGCGGTCTACGAGGTGACAGAACCCACAGGTCGTTTGTGGTGGGCAGACGAATTGCAAAGGGCGTGGGAACTATATTTACTGAACCAATTTCACGATATTTTGCCTGGCTCGTCGATCCGGTGGGTCGGTGTCGACAACCAAGCCGATCACCGCACGATCGCCGCGTTGTGCGCACGCTTAACTACGGCGGCCACTACGGCTATTGCCCGGCAAATCGGGGCCGACGCCACGTCGTCAATCGTGTGGAATACGTTAAGCCACCACCGCAGCGAGGTGATCGAAATGGTTGGCGGGTTGTACCCCGTTCACGTGCCAAGTTGTGGCTACGTGGCGATCTCCAACAACGACACCAGAGTCATCGTGGCCGCCGTTTCGATAACCACTGGCGATCGTTCGGTGACATTTGCAAACGACGAAATTTCGTGTACGTTCGATCTCGGTTCCGGACGAATTGTTTCACTCGTCGAGCTGAAATCAGCGTATGAGGCAGTCGCTCCAGGATCGCAATTCAACGAGCTACAACTCTTTGCCGACTACCCAAACGAATACGACGCGTGGGACATCGATGCTCCAGCCCTCGCCAATCAGCTACCCATCAACGGCACAGTTGGGGTTGGCGAGCCTCAAGGTGATGAGCTCAAAAGGTCGATCACCGTCGAGACACAATTCGGATCCTCGACGGTGAGCCAGACCTTTGTGTTGCGTGCCGGAGCCAGACGTCTCGACGTCGAAACCACCGTGGAGTGGTCCGAAAACAAACGCTTACTCAAGGTGGCATTCCCTGTAAACGCTCGATCGCTTCATGCCACATACGAGATTGCCTATGGCCACGTGACAAGGCCAACGCATCGCAACACATCGTGGGATCAAGCTCAATTCGAAGTGTGCGCTCACCATTGGGCGCACATCGGCGATGCCACCGGCGGCCTTGCCGTTATTAACGAATCCAAGTACGGCCACGATGCCAGGAGCAATGTGCTCCGCCTCACTCTTCTGCGCTCGCCAGGGTCGCCAGACCCACTCGCCGATCGCGGCCAACACAACTTCACGTACGGTTTGATGCCGGTAAGCGGTGACCCATTCGCAGCCGGTGTCGTGGCTCAAGGAGCTGACGCCAATTCGCCACTCATCGTGTCGGGGCGAGCGTCAGCCGCCGGCGTATTGCCGTCGACATTTTCGTTTTTGACGATCAACAACCCGCACGTGGTACTGGAAGCGTTCAAGCCTGCTCACGACGGCGACGGCGTCATTTTGCGTGTACGAGAAGCTCGTGGCGGTGCAGCCAAGGCCACTGTCGATTTTGGAGTCGCAGTCCGATCCGCACAACGAACTGATCACACCGAACGGCCAGTAGATCAGCTGGTTCCGATCACAAACTCGTCGTTGTCGATTGAACTCTCGTCATTCGAGGTCGCCACATTTAGATTGCGTTGACCCCAAAATTCGACTGCCGCGCCACCTATCAGGATGCCGAAACTCATTTGGTTCATCCACGCCAACGTCAACGTGATTCCGCCAATGGCACCCAAGATGGGATTGGCCCGCAGCACGCCAAGCACGATGCCGAGTTGAAACAATCCGGTCACCAGTGACCACCACACTGCCGCCACCACTGCGCCGGGAAGCACCTCGCGAAACGCGACCCTCGTACCGCTGCCCCACTTAAGCATCGCCGAGGTCCACCCGATCACAACGGCCAACAAGAACGGCCACCGGACCCATTGCCAGATCGCCAAAAATGTCCGCCCACCTCCCCGTGGAATATGACTTTCCAGCCCAAACAACGGACCTAAGACCACTTGAAATAGCACCACCAACACGACCACAGTGGTCGCTACACCCAATCCAAGTCCGATAGCACGACCCTTGAGACCCGATCGATTTTCGCCACTTCTCATCACTTTGGCCAAAGCCCGACACAACCCAGCGAATCCTTTCGACATCGACCAAAACGCACCCAACGTGGCCACAATCGCCACCCCAGACCGAGTGTTCGTTAGCATGTCCATAATGTTGGATCGCAAGCTCGTTGCTTGACCAGATGACACGAGATCATTGACTACCCGGATGATGGTGGCTCGAGCCTGTCTTGCTGCCGAGTCACCGATAAACGTCTCCATTGTGCCAAGTAATGACACCACGGCCAGGATGGCCGGGAAGAGGCTCACAAAGCCCCAAAACGTGACTCCGGCTGCGGTGTCGCCGAGGTGGTACGGCTTGATGTATTTTCGGAACGCTTTGACGGACTCCAACATGGCTAAACCAATTCGGGCCGTCGGGCTCCGGATTCGGCAAGTTCGGCCTTTCGGGCTGCAAGCTCTGCCCGATACTTTTCGACGTTTTTTAATTTGACGTGTTCGTAGCCTCGGATCATCTCCGGTAGCGACGCAATACGCACTGCGATGTCGCGTTGCCTCTCATCGAAGGATTCGAAATGGCGGCCGAGTTGAACGACGAGCGTCGAGTACTCCTCGATCAGGTTGCGTTCCACGCGGCGAACTTTGGCATAACCGAAAAGGTCGAGCGGGGTGCCCCGCAGTCGTCGAGCTGCCCGCAACATTCCAAACGCCACGGGAGCGCTATGACGCAATCGCAGCTTGCTCGTCATCCCCAATGCTCGTAGCGCTGGCGGATGTAAGCGATAGGCCACTTTGGCACCTTCACCGAATTCGTTCACGATCCGTTGCTTGCTCGTGGGGTGCAGCGCCAATCTCGCTACTTCGTATTCGTCTTTGTACGCCATGAGTTTGAACAGGTTGGTGGATACTGCATCGCCGAACTCTGGGTCGACGGCCCTTGCGGCTTGAGCAACGGTGCGCCACTTTTCGGCATAACGAGCCGACTGATAATCGGTAAGTTCTTGCCCTAGGTCCACTGGTGTGGCCACGACTGCGGGCACGGGCCGCAACGACGGATCGTGAGCCATCGCCCTGCCCCATGCGAACGCCGCCAAGTTGGCGGGCACCGCTGCCCCATTGACGGCTATTGCTTGCTCGATGCTGGACGCGCTCAATGGGATCAGTCCACTCTGGAATGCAAAACCGAGCAACACCACATTGGCAACTGCCGCCGTGAGTCCGTGGGCCACGGCCGCTGCTTCGGCGTCGAGTTCAATGAGACTGTCACGAGCCGTTGCCTCGCCAATAGCGGAGCGCATTTCGGCAATGGTGGGCATGGTGATGGAACGGTCAATCAGCATCCGGCCGGCGGGAGACGCCGCCGTTGTCATGCACGCAATGGTGTGCCCCGATTGGGCAACGTCGAGGGTGCGCTCCGATGCTCCGGCCATGGGATCACACACGAGCAACACGTCGGCCGATCCAGATCCCATACGAGTCCCCTTGGGAAACTCCGATGTGGACACGATGAGATCAGAGATGACCGGGCCGCCTTTTTGAGCCAGACCCGTTTGGTCGAGCCCACTCACATGACGGCCGTCGAGCATGGCAGCCGTACCGATGATTTGGTTCAGTGTGACTACTCCTGTGCCGCCAACACCCACGATCCGCAATGAGCAATGATCACTATTAACCCGAACGATTGGCGAAGGCATTCCAGTCGGCGCCGGCATTCTCTCCGCCTTTTTCACCACTCCTGGAATGACTTCCATGAAGCTTGGGCAATCGCCACGCACACACGATTCATCGATATTGCACGAAGCCTGATCGATCACAGTTTTGGGCCCGAATTGCGTTTCCACAGTCTCCAGCGACAGGCAGTTGGATTGAACCATGCAGTCTCCGCAGCCTTCACAAACCCGTTGATTGATAACGATTTTGAACTTCGGAGTAGGCGCTTTGCCGCGCTTGCGCATTCGTCGTTTTTCGGCCGTGCATTGTTGATCGTGGATCAGCATTGTCACCCCTGGCGTAGCCGCTAAAGATCTCTGCACAGCATCCAGTTCGTCGCGGTGCAGCACCTTGACGCCATTGGGCAGGGTGACCCCCCTATAGCGATTGAGGTCCTCCGTGGTGACCACGATGCGCTGCACCCCCTCTGCCAACATGAGCGAGCAAATTTCAGGTACCGTTTTCGAACCAGTGGCATCTTGACCGCCCGTCATCGCCACAGCGGAGTTGAACAACAGCTTGTACGTAATGTTCACGCCTCCAGCAACGGCAGCCCGAATCGCCAAGTGACCGCTATGAATAAACGTGCCGTCACCCAAATTCTGGAAGATGTGACCCCGAGAAACGAACGGCGACATGCCAACCCAGTTGGCTCCTTCACCTCCCATTTGTGTGAGGCCGATCACCTCGCCTGACCGTTCAGGGTCCATCCACATCACCATGGCGTGGCAACCAATTCCGGCACCTACCAGTGACCCTTCGGGCACCACAGTTGACGAGTTGTGCGGGCATCCAGAACAGAACCACGGTTCGCGTTGCACGGATAAAGGAATCAGGCTTCGCGAACCGTGAGACATGAGCGCACCAATGCGTGCCTGAGCCGCAGGGCTCGGCGCTATTCCAGCAGCGGTAAATCGGGCGTCCAAAAGTTTGGTGACGTCAGCAACCGAAATACTGCCGAAAGACTCGAATCCAATTGACTGATCTGGTCGTTTTTTACCAATGACCAGGGGGTGCATCGACGCGCTGTACAACGCCGACACAACTTGGCTCTCCACAAACGAACGCTTCTCTTCGATAACGACGACTTCGGCGGCGTTTTCGGCCAAACGGGTGACAAAATCGGGATCTACGGGCCAGATCATGTCCAGCTTTCCCAACCGAATACCGGCGCTGGTGAGGTCGTCATCTGTATGAAAACCAAGGTCGCCCAATGCAGCGCGTACATCAAAAAACTGTCGACCGCCGGCCACGATTGCGATTCGCACCTCTCGACCCGGAGCTACACCATAGATCGGATTGAGTTTATGCTGGCGGGCAAATTCAATTGCTGCCGGCAACCGAATGGACAAGATTTCTCGCTCCACATCGACGGCGATGGGAGGCAGTAACGAACCCGTCATAGTGCGCGAAACTGGCGTTTCACCGAATGCGTTAGCAACAGAAAATCGATGATCTTCGACTACCACATCGCCAGCAGATTCCGCTACCGATGAGACCATCTTGATGGCCACCCAGAGCCCGCTAAACCGGCTCATGGCTAGACCAATCATCGACAGTTCAATGACGTCTTGGGGCGAGCCGGGATACAGCACTGGCATAAACACTTCGGCAAGCGTGCTTTCGCTGGCCGACGGCACGGTTGACGACGAGCAAGCAGGATCGTCGCCGGCCGCCACAATCACTCCCCCGTTGGGTGCCGAGCCGACAAAGTTGGCGTGTTTGAACGCATCGTGGGCCCGTTCAACGCCGGGTGCTTTGCCGTACCACAGGCCAATCACACCGTCGACTATGGCATCGCGATGCGCGGCTGCCAATTGGCTTCCGGCCAATGCCGTGGCGGCAATCTCTTCGTTGACCGCTTGTTGATGGATCACGTTGAGCGATGTGGCAAGGGCATTGATGCGTTCGAACTCTTTATCGAAACTGGCTAACGGTGATCCGGGATATCCACTCACCAACGCGCCATACGATTTTCCATTTATGAGTTGATGTCGTTGGTGGTCGATGACCGCACGCAACAGGCACTGCAATCCAGTGAGATACACGGTGCCCGATGTGGCCTCGTACCGATCGGAGAGCTGATAATCCTGCATGCTTGTCATGGCAGTCACGACCCGAATCGCTTGGCGTCAAAAATTGAAAGTGGCTGCAAAAGTCCCAATCGATCCACCTCATCACGAATAAGTGAAACACGTTGTTCCACAGAGCCAGCGACACGCAACCATGGCTCTGGACGTTGGGCAAGGCCCTGGGCAAAGCGTTCCGTCATCCACTCGCGAACGTCTTCGGAAAATCGAACGCCGTCAGATTCGAATGGCACATCGGCTCCACACAACACGTATAGGTCGTAGTGGCGCTGATCGGCAATGGCCTCTACTTCCACTGACGGACTCCCCAAATACCGCTCATGCCAAATAGCGGTAGCAAACGCATCCGTATCGCAAAACAACAGCGGGCCAGCAGTGAGTGCTGCCTTGTCTTCGATCTGGCCTTGCCGTTGGGCAATGACCACGAAGTCGTTGGTATCCCAATGATCGTTGGTGCCAGCAGCAATTTTTTCGACGGTGTAATCACGTCCATATTCGTATACCCAGTCGGTGCCGTACGAGTCAGCCAAGCGTTTCGACAAGGTTGTTTTCCCCGTAGACTCTGCGCCCACGAACGCCACCCGTCGACACAATCCCGCCGCCGCCGACGGCAACAGGAATCGCCAGTTGGTGACCGGATCGGTGCGGATTGCCTCGCCATCGATAGGCACCGCTCGACGGGCCCGATCCACGTCGACGTTTTCGCAACCAAGTTCGTGCGCCATTGGCGCGCCCTGATCTTCTGATGAAAACAACACGTCAGGCCGAGCCCCAATGGCGGAAATAATGGCTTCTGTTCGTTGGCTGTTGTGGACCTTGTGAGCGCCATATACGTCATCGTTGATCACGTGGACGACAGACTCGGGAAACGACTTACGCAACCAACCCGCCCGCACCTCGCCCGGAATGGTGTGTTCCGAAGGACGGTCCAGTACCACCAAGTGAACTCGCTGCACTCTGGCGCGGGCGGTACCAATCAAATGGGCGTGCCCGAAATGAGGCGGGTAAAACTCGCCGATTACGAGGCCAATGCGTTCGTCAATCACCCGCCCACGCTAGCCCGCACGGGTGCACCGTGCTGGCACGCCAGACGACTCGACGGAGGCGCAACCGACGCCCGATGGCTCAGCGCCCGGCCCTGCTCGTTACAAACGCGCCGCCCAACACCACGGCGCATCCAACCAGCGACAGCACGGCAACACGATCGTTGCGGAAAATCACACCGAGAGCAATTGAAACAATGGGCATGATGTACGTGAAGATTGAGCCGCGTGATGGCCCTACCCTGCTCAAGAATCGCCCGGCTAACACAAAAGCCAAGCCAGTGCCAACTACGCCCAGCGCCAACAGGCTCAAAATCGCCTTGGGGTGGGGATGCGAATATTGCAGGTTGTAGAGCCCCATGGGCGCTGTGATGAGCGCTCCGACGACCTGCACACGCAACTGCACGGGTAGCGCTCCGTACTTTTGGGTGAGTGGCACCTGAAGGTTCATCGAGATGGCATACCCGCACAGCGCAAGGACAATGAGCCCCACCCCGTGAGCACCGGCACGTGAGCCTCGCAGGGATGGAAGTCCGATCATCACGATGCCCACAAACCCAATTGCCAAGCCAATTCGCTGCACTTTGCCTGGCATCCGTTTCAGTAGCAACGAGCTCACTACCGTGACCAATATGGGCATTGCGCCATTGAGCATCCCGGCTACCGACGATGACACCCACTGTTCGGCAAAGGGGAAAAGAGTGAGCGGTATTGCCATCCACACCAACCCCAGAAAGGCGATTCGGGGCCAGTCGGCCTTGTCGATCGTGGCCTTGCGGGCTATTGGAATGCACAACAGTGTGGTCGCCCCCAGGCTCACTCGTAGGAATCCCACGGTGAGGGGTTTAAACGATTCGAGGGCGTTGGCGATGAAAAGAAACGATGCACCCCATATCAACGCGATTGAACACAACATGACCCACTCAGGTCGTCCGAAGGCGTGCGAGGTGGAGCCTTCTGCGGTGGACATCAATCGTGGTTTGGTCATCGTGGGCAAGAGGCTAACGCCCGCCAGATTTACCCAGCGACGTTTATGGTGCGGCCGCTGGACTGACCAACAACGAGACCGCTCTCTTCGGAAATCCAGGTAGGTAACTCGATGGCTACCGAGACGCGTCGTGACTCGCCAGGAGCCAACCACACTTTGGCAAATCCCACGAGTTCTTTCACCGGCTCTTCAAGGGGCGCAGCATCGACCATGGCGTACACCTGGGCGACGGTCGACCCCGACGCCCCGCCTACATTGGTCATCGTCACTTCGATGCTTCTGGTACCGGCTCGTCGTGGCTCCGAGAGGCTTATTTCCGTGTAGCCCAGGCCGTAGCCAAACGGATACAACGGCTCGATTCCACGGCGGTCGTACCACCGGTATCCGATCAGCAATCCTTCGCCATATTCGGCGATGTCGTTCGTGGACGGATGAAATTTGATGGCCGGGGTGTCGGCCAAATTGTGGGGCCAGGTCACCGGCAACCGGCCCCCTGGCTCGGCCAGCCCGGCCACCACGTCGGCAATGGCGTGAGCGAGCTCCTCTCCACCGAACCACGTCACCAGCACGGCATCGACGTCGTCGATCCACGGCATGGCACACGGTGAGCCAACGTTGAGGACCACAATCGTTCGCTTGCTTGCGGCAGCTACCCGGGCGACTAACTCGTCTTGACGCCCCGGCAAGTTGTAGCTCTCCTGATCGGTGCCTTCGGTTTCCCACTCTCCAGATGTGCCAACAACGAGCACGGTGACATCAGCCTGTGATGCCACAGCCACTGCAGCCTCGACCGGATCTACGGAATCAATTCGTTCGACGCCAATCGACAGCCCATGGAGGTTCATTGGTACACCCCCACGAGGCGTATTGATGTAGTCGACCCGCAGCTCGTATCGGCGCCCTTGCGCAGCGTTGATCGTGGTCCGCAGCTCCGTGCTTCCGGTAGCGATAAATGTGTTTCCCGGCGTCGGATCGGTTTGGTCGATGATCAACTCGTCGTCGATAAACAGCCGGGCTGGGCATACCGTGGCAAAGCCGACCACGTATTCGCCCCCGACCTGGGGCACGAAGGATCCAGTGAGCCGGGCGCTGAATCGATACTTGTCGGCCACTTGCAAATTGTCGGTTCCCACCATGAAATAGGTACGTCGCATAGGGAGAGATTGCACGGAGTCGCCTGTGCAATCGAGTGAGTCGAAGTACGAAATTTGGCCGCCGTCAAATTCGGTTCCCGTGAGATGCGGCAACTCTCTTCTGGTGCTACAGCCCGGCGCAGTGGTAAGGGTGGCATTTGGCATTGCATCACCGAAGGCATTAGTGAGCCACCCAAGCGGAGCGGTCCGTACTTGGGCGGAGCCGCCGCCCATAACCGCCAGCCGGTCGACGTTCGGGCCAATGAGGGCAATGATTTCCGATGAAGTGGCCACTAGCGGGAGAGCCGAATGGCGGTTCTTTAGGAGCACGAAACTCTCGACTGCCGTCCGCTTGATTAACTGGCGAACCTCGTCGCTATCGGCGTAGATCTCCTCTTCTGGGCCGCTCGAATCAAGGGCTCCAGTCCACTCCATGAGATGCAAAAGTTTGACGACTGCATTATCGATGTCAGCCATCGACACCTCGCCGTTTTCGAAGGCGTCGTTGAGTGCTTGACCTCGCTTATTTGCCGGCCCCGGCATTTCCAGATCGAGCCCCGCTCGCAACGACTGTGCTGTGGAATTCGTGCCGCCCCAATCGCTCATCACTACGCCATCGAATTCCCATTCGCCCCGAAGCACGCCGGACAGCAACCAAGAATTCATATCGGCATGGACACCGTTAACGACGTTGTACGACGTCATCACACTGCGGACATTGGCTCGCTGAACGGCATGTTGAAACGGACGAAAGTACATTCGGCGAAGAACATTTTCATCAACTTGGGAATCGATCGTCATTCGCCGTTGCTCGGTGTCGTTGGCCACGAAGTGTTTGATGCAACAGGCCACTTGGCGAGACTGGACGCCGTTCACATAGGCCACTGCCAATTGCGCCGTGAGCTCAGGATCTTCGCTCATGCATTCAAAATTGCGGCCGCCCATAGGAGTGCGGTGCAGGTTCACCGTGGGAGCAAGCAGCACACGAGCCCCCTTGGTGCGGACCTCGTCGCCAAGGGCCACGCCCACCTCCTCCACGAGGGCAGTATCGAAGGTTGCGCCAAGGGCCGTGCCACACGGGAAGCAATGAGCATTGGTGCCGTTCCATCCTGTGCCCCGTGCGCCATTAGGCCCATCAGATACCCGCATCGACGGCAGGCCAAGTCGTTCGATGGGGACTGTCTCCCACGAATTATTTCCCGCCGTCAACGATATTTTCTCGTCGACCGTCAGGACAGCTAACAGCTCATCCACTCGTGCGCTTGCCATATTTCCCATGTGCCGTTTCTATCACCGCCCCACACGGCGAAATGTGTTGCGCGCCCGCACCATGGTGAGACTGCTGTGAGACGTCTCAACTTCGGTAGGTTCCGTCTCAACATCACCCGAAATGCCCTAGTCCGCAAAGATTGCATGTCATCTTGCTGACATGCACATACCTCAGCGGAGATTCACTACACACATTCGACCGATGCGGCGACGAGTCTTTTCCACGATTGCGTGTGTCGGGCTACTTGGATCGTTGATGGCTGGTTCGGACTCGGCGCATGCCGGCCCGCAGCCCTACTACACGCTTCAAGCTGTCAACCCGGCCACAAGCCTCCCTGATCGCCTCCACACGTCTGGTGTCTACGACACGGCCAACCACAACACCGTTGTCTTCGGCGGCACCCCTGGAAACGTACCTTTGGGGGACACGTGGACGTACGACGGCGCTACGTGGACCCAACACTCCGTACCTGGGCCCCCTGCTCGCTATGGGGCAGTTATGGCGTTTGACTCGACTCGCAATGAAGTCGTGCTGTTTGGCGGCTCAACAGGAAACGGCAGCTACCTTGGCGACACGTGGGTGTGGAATGGGACGGCGTGGAGCCAAAAGTTCCCGGCCCACAGCCCACCCAGCCGTGTGTATTCGAACATTGCAAATGACCCTATTCATCACAATGTCGTCCTCTACGGCGGATTCAATTTTAACAACAAATCCGATACGTGGTTGTGGGATGGTACCGATTGGACGCTTGCGAACCCCCTTCACAACCCGGGTCAACGAACAAGTGCCATCATGGACTTCAGCGACGCTGTGGGCAGCGTCGTTGTGTGGGGAGGAACACAGGGAATTGGCGATACAAAGACTTGGATATGGGACGGTTCCGACTGGACGGCCATGACCACTATCCACAATCCGCCATTGACCACAGTCAACTGGGGTTCTGGACAACTTGGCACGACCGGAGAACTTGTCGCTATCGGCGGCTACGACCAGGCCACGAATAGCGAATCGACAGACCTCTGGGCCTTCAACGGCACCGACTGGGCGCTACGAACCACCAGTTCCATACCCAATTTCGGTACTAACCCACTGGTCATTTGGGATCCAGTCCTCAACAAGGCGCTTGTCTTCTCGGGGGGCGATATTTTTGGGAATCCGGTGCCGGGCTTCACCTACCTGTACCCGACACCTGCGCAAGTGCCCGTATCTGGCTATTGGTTGGGCGCAGCCGATGGTGGCGTGTTCTCATTCGGTAGCTCGGCCTACCTTGGCAACACCACCGCTGCAGCTAAATCCAAACCACTTGTTGGCATGGCATCGACTCCAACAGGTTTGGGTTACTGGCAAGTCGCCGCCAATGGTCAAGTGACCGGGTTCGGTGACGCCACCACCTACGGTGACGCCTCAGCGCTCGTCCTCAACAAGCCCATCGTGGGTATCGCCGGCACACCATCGGGACACGGCTACACACTCACGGCAGCCGACGGCGGCATCTTCACCTACGGAGACGCAGAATTCCACGGCTCAGCCGGCGCAGTATTGCTCAACAAGCCCATCGTCGGCATCGCCAGTACGCCCTCAGGACACGGCTACACACTCACGGCAGCCGACGGCGGCATCTTCACCTACGGAGACGCAGAATTCCACGGCTCGTCCGCCGCAATCCAACTCAATCAACCGATCACGAGCATCGCCGTCACCCCAACCGGCCATGGCTATTGGCTCGCAGCAGCTGACGGCGGAGTATTCACCTACGGCGACGCGGCATTCTTCGGCGCAAATTCCACCCTAAAAATTGCAAACCAAAAAACTGTCGCCATCGCACCAACACGCTCGGGCCAGGGCTACTGGCTCGTCACAGCAACCGGCAACGTCGTCGCATACGGCGACGCCACATCATTCGGCAACGCCGCCGCGATCAACCTGAATCAACCAATAAACGCCATCGCACTGAAATAGCGTTTACGTCGGAATTTGAAGGAGCCCCAGGCACATTGCCTGGGGCTCCTTCATTTTTTGTGTCGAAGGGGGGACTTGAACCCCCACGTCCTTTCGAACACCAGCCCCTCAAGCTGGCGCGTCTGCCTATTTCGCCACTTCGACGTGGAACTTCTGTACGTTACCGGCCCGGCAGTGGGCCGCCCAAACGGTTTGCTTGACTAGTTATTGAGCAACAGTGCGAGGCTCACTGTGGTGAAAGCAAAGATTGCCACCGCCACGAATGTGATCCGGTTGAGGTTCTTCTCGGCCACTGTTGACCCAGCGGCCGATGCTCCTGCACCTCCGCCCATCATGTCGGAAAGGCCGCCGCCCTTGCCTGAGTGCAACAGCACCAAGACAATGAGGATGAGGCATACGATTGCATGAACGGGGACGACTAGCCAAAGCACTCCGCTAGGTTAGCGCGATCGACTGCCCAGCGAAGTGGCAAGCCACTTGATGCCCCGCAGAACGAATCTCCAGCAGTGGTTCCACCTCAGCACAAACGTCCTTCGCTATCGGGCATCTCGTTCGGAAACGACAACCCGATGGCGGGTTTGCGGGGCTAGGAAGATCGCCGGTGAGAATCGTGCGTTTCCGGCTCCGTTCGAGGCGAGGATCGGCGACAGGCACGGCAGACAGCAGCGCCTGTGTGTACGGGTGTGCAGGCGACGAGTACAAGTCGGCAGCGTTAGCGATCTCAACAATCTTTCCGAGATACATGACGGCCACTCGGTCCGAGATATGACGCACCACCGACAAATCGTGGGCAATAAAAATGTATGAAATCCCCATCGAGTTCTGGAGGTCTTCCAACAGGTTGACAACACCGGCTTGCACCGACACGTCGAGCGCTGAGACCGGCTCATCGAGCACAATCACCTTTGGTTCCAGGGCCAACGCACGAGCGATACCAATGCGTTGACGCTGTCCGCCGGAGAATTCGTGGGGATAGCGGTTGCCGTGCTCGGGGTTGAGGCCCACCATGCGCAACAAGTCTGCAACCCGCTGGGCGCCACCATTTTGGTACTGACCGTGTACCCGAAGCGCTTCGCCAATGATCGAATTCACCGGCCACCGTGGATTCAACGAGGCGTACGGATCCTGAAACACAATCTGCAGGTCGCGCCGTAAAGGCCGCATGGCCTTGGCCTTGAGCCCGACGAGTTCTTGACCGTTGTATGTGACAGAGCCACTTGTGGGCTTATGAAGCTGCAGTATCGCTCGCCCCGCTGTCGACTTGCCACAACCCGATTCTCCAACCAAGCCGAGCGTCTCGCCGGCGAACAAATCAAACGAAATGCCCGACACCGCTTGCACCTGCCCAACGACGCGTGGGATGAGGCCGTCGGACCGAATCGGGAAATGCTTTACAAGGTCCCGCACTGACAGGACCGGAATTCGATGATCCGTCATGCCGTGATCCCGCTCATGAACAGCGTCTTCACATCAGGCATGGCTTCCAAGACATCAGTTCGCCAGCATGCCGTTAAGTGCGTTGAAGTACCTATCGGTGCGAGCGGCGGCTCAGCCTGCTCGCACGAGGCCTGCACGATCGGGCAGCGAGACGAGAATGGACAGCCCTTTGGAAGGTTGATCAAACTTGGCGGAGCGCCTTGGATCGGCACCAAGCGAGTTTGATCGCCGGTAAGTTTCGGAATCGAACCAAGCAAACCAACGGTGTACGGCATGCGGGGCTTGTAAAACACCTCTTCGGCGGTCCCTGCTTCCACGACTGTGCCGGCGTACATGACCATCATCCGATCAACCATGCCGGCGACAACACCGAGATCGTGAGTAATCAACAGGATCGCGGAACCGAGTTCTTCCTTGATGCGAACCAGAGTCTCAAGAATTTGAGCTTGGACGGTCACGTCGAGCGCTGTAGTGGGTTCGTCGGCGATGATCACTTCAGGATCATTCGAGATGGCCATGGCGATCATGGCCCGCTGGCGCATACCGCCCGAAAACTCGTGGGGGAAACTATCCACGCGGCTCTTGGGTTCAGGGATTCCCACGAGGTGAAGCATGTCGACCGCTTTGGCCTTAGCTGCCTTCTTCGAAATATTCTGATGGGCCCGAATGGCTTCGGCGATTTGCCAGCCAACGGTGTACACCGGGTTCATAGCGGTCATTGGATCCTGAAAGATCATGGCAATTTTTGCGCCGCGGTAGGCCTGGAGATGTTCTTGCGAGAGTCCCACAAGCTCATCGCCGCGGAATTTCACCGAACCAGAAACCTTCGCTGTGCGAGGCAGTAGCCCCATAGTCGCCATCGAGCTCACCGACTTACCAGAGCCCGATTCGCCCACGATGCCCAACACTTCGCCCCGCGACAACTTATATGACACGTTGCGCACGGCGTGGACGGTGCCATCTTCGGTGGGAAAATCTACGCACAATCCGTTGACATCAAGAAGAACTTCGCTCATGACCGAACTCGAGTCTGCTTGGGGTCGAACGCGTCACGGAGACCGTCGCCAATGAAGTTGATCGTCAACGCAATGAGCAAGATCGCAGCACCTGGGAACCAAAACAACCACGGACGAGTGCGGAAGGCATTTTGTTTCAACGACACCATCAAGCCGAGCTATGTATCGGGTGGCTTGACACCGAGGCCGAGATACGACAACGCTGTCTCGGCCAGCATGGCACCGGCCACGATCAATGTGGCGGTAACGATGATCGAGCCCATGGCATTGGGGAGGATGTGACGGAAAATAATTCGTCGATCCTTGGTGCCGAGTGCTCTGGCCGCTTCCACAAATTCTTTCTCACGCAAAGATAAAAATTCGCCACGTACGATTCGTGCGGTCCCCGTCCAAGTGGTCAGCGACAAAATAATGGCCAGGAGCCACCAATCGCCGCCCTGCACATTGCGACTCAATGTTGCTGCCAAAGCGATACCCGGAATCATCAAAACCAAATCCACCAGGCGCATCAACACGTTGTCGGTGATGCCGCGAAGGTAGCCAGAAATCGCACCGACCACCACGCCCATGGTCGTCGAAAAGAGCGCCACGACAAGAGCGATTTGAACCGATTTCTGCATCCCTCGAAGCGTCTGGGCGAGCACGTCGTACCCAGCTTCATCGGTGCCGAATGGATGTTTCCCGTACGGCGCCCGATTGGATTCGGCCGTCGGGAAAATCTGCGAATACCGGTAGTGCCAAATGCGTCCGCCAAAGAACGCCACGAATACGAGGAACACAAAAATAAACAAGCTGATGACAGCGAGCTTGTGGCGAAAGAACCTGCGCACAATCATGCTCGCCTGGCTTCGTGCGGCAACGGTGAATTCCCGTTCCACACCAAACGCCTCAGAGGCCTCAATACGATTGTCTTCAAGGGGGGTCAATGATTTGTCGGTGCCTGTGCGAGCCAGAACTTCTTTGGCGGTCGGGCGTTTCTTGAACTCAGGCAACTCGGATCCTCGGATCAAGGTAGGCGTAAGCGATGTCGGCAATGATGTTGAAAATCACGATGGATATTGCGGTGACGATCAGCACTGCCATGGCCATATTTGGATCGATGTCTTTGATGATCGAGTTGCGGAGGAGGCTCCCCATACCTTTCCACGCGAAAATATTTTCCGTGATAATGGCTCCGCCGATAACTGCGCCGAAGTCGAGCGCTATTTGCGTCGCCACCGGAATCAATGCGGTCCGAAATGCATGTCGAAAAATGACTCGCCGGTGTGAAATACCTTTTGAGCGAGCGGTGCGCACATAATCGCTCGACAGTGTCTCAAGCATGCTGGCCCGTTGGAATCGACTGTAGACAGCAAACGAGATCACGGCCAATGTCACTGTGGGCAACACCATGTATTTCACATAGTCGCCCAGGCGGTCAAAGAAGAACGGCCCCTTGATATTGGTCGTCGACGACCCTGCGATCTTAAGGAACTTGGGATAGCTCTTGCCATCAACCCACGATGACACGCCCAACATGAATACGAATCCAACCACGAGTCCGCCCGCTGCGAAAATCGCCTTGCGCTTCAGTTTCACATTTTCGCCACCGGCCACGAACCATCCAACGAGACCGAACAACAATCCAATGACCACGCTGAAGACCGCAGAAAATGACGGCTTTCGTAACCAGTTATTGAGCTCAATTGCAGCGAACTCACGCAACAGGATGGCAAACCAAAATACGGGCATGGCGAAGAAAAGAAACGCCATGAACGTACTGAAATAATCGAAGCCCGAGTATTGCCTCACCGCCGATATCACGCCAACGCCAACGCCCAATACCACAGACAAAAGGACGGCAATCAGCACGAGGCGAAGAGTGAGCAGAATGGCATTGCTGACTTGGGGCAAAATTTCACGGCCACCAGAGTCCTTGCCAAAGTCGCCGCGTATGGCGCCTTTGACCCAAATCACGTATCGCTCAGGCACTGTCTTATCGAGATTGAGTTGCTGTTTGCGCGCCGCCATAGCCACTTGGCTATTCGGGCGACCGCGAAGATCTTCAAGGGGATCACCGGCATTTGCGGCCAAAAGAAACACGAGAATCGACGCAATAAAGATCATTGGAATAGCGATCAAGAGCCGTCGAAAAATAAATGCGAGCACTAAACCCCCTCAGGTCAAACAAACGGACATTACAACAGGCACCGGATTTCAACGCGGATCAATATCACAAAGATCGCCGGGAGAAACTCAGAGGGGCCGAGCAAATGCCCGGCCCCTCTGCAGTTCATTCAATACAGGCTTAGGAGCTGAGAACTACTTCTCGAGGATCCAAGCTTGAACGTTCCAGGTCCAGCCCGATGTGGTCGGGTTGTAGATGGCGTTCTTGAGCTTCTCGGTGTATGCGAGGAGGTCGGGGAATTGGAAGATAGGAAGCGTTACGGCTTCGTCCCACAGCAGTTGAGCGGCCTTCTTGCCAGCGGCTGAAACGTTCGCCGGGTCGAGATCCTTGGAAATGATGTCGAACTGAGCGTCAACTTCCTTGTTGCTCAGACCGTTCCAGTTTTGGCCACCCTTGGTGTAATACAGGGCCTTTTGGCTGCTCAGCAAAGGGGATCCGGTCCAAGCAAATACGACTGCGTCGTATTGGCTGTTTCCGGCGCGTGACGACCACTTGTCGTCGCCATCGTCGAGCACGCTGATACCGGCCAGCTTGCAGCTAGCGGCCATGAGCTGTTGCTCGTTGGAACGGCGGGCGTTCTTCTTGTGGAGGAGCTTGAATTCAAGCTTCTGGCCACCCTTTTCGTAGATGTCGCCGTTGAGCTTCCATCCTGCACCTTCAAGAAGAGTCTTGGCCTTAGCAATGTCGGTCTTCATGCCATTGCTGAGGTCGGTGTAATCCTTCTGAGCGGGGATGTACAAGCTGTTGTTGAGAACAATGGCGTCCTTGGCAACTGGCTTGATGAGCTTCTCGAGAATTTCTTCACGGGGGAAGCACAGTTGTACCGCTTGACGGACTGCCTTGTCCTGGAAGGCAGGGAATGCAAGGTTGAGGTCGAGGTGCTCAAATGTGTAGCCGCCATCGACTTCGCT
>JBBRKR010000021.1:0-49088 GCA_038231795.1 Acidimicrobiales bacterium | reverse complement strand
CTCGGGATGACGCCCGGCACGGGTGATTCCATCAGCCAACGTGTACCGCGATCCAGCTGTTTGGCCTTTCGGTATCACCAGTGTGGCCATGCCATCGGGGATGTCGTCGAGAGAAAGACTGGAAATCTCGGTCGTGGCATCCAATGAATCGACGCCGAAAAAATTGACGGTGTGTTCTTCGCGCTGCAACTCAAGCGGTGAGCCGCATGCAGAACAGAAATTGGCGCCCGAAATGTTTTTGTGTCCGCACTGATTACAAAATATTTCCGTCGCCATGGCACTAACCGTCGATCAACGCTTGGTAAGCGCCAGCGTCCATGAGGGAATCGATCTCGCCCACGTCGTCGGGAGAGATGGCAAACATCCAGCCAGCACCGTATGGGTCCGAGTTAACAAGCTCGGGGTTGGTTGTAAGTGCATCGTTCACTTCGGCGATCACACCCGCTATAGGTGCGTAAATTTCGCTCAACGATTTCGTGGAATCTACCTCGCTCACCGAATCACCGGAATTGGCTCGTGAGCCAACAGCAGGCAAGCCCACATAGACCACGTCACCGAGGTTGTCTTGGGCGAAATGGGTGATTCCCACACGCACGATGGCACCCTCAATTCGGGCCCACTCATGGTCGGATGAGTACTTCAAATCGGCAGGTACTGTCACGGTCGTCACGATACCGCATGGGCGTGATGTTCTTGGCGACCTTGCGCCAAAGCTTTACGCCCTGCAGGGACATATTGAGCCAACGCCCACCACGCCAAAATCAGCCCGGGGATACCCGCACACCAAGCCACGACTGTCCACAACTTGTGGGTCGAGATATCGGCATGGCCGAGCAGAAAGAACGGGAAAGCGCTCATGAGGCCGAACGCTCCGCACTTGCCAACCCATGTGACGTCGATACGACGGGCACCCATAGCCCCCAACACAATTGCGGCCACAGACACCAGTACCTCTCGAGCAATGACCGCCCACGCAAACCACAACGGAACCGAATGGTCAATCATCATTGAAATGATGCCAATGCCCAACAGCAACCGGTCGGACAGAGGATCCAAAATTTTGCCCAACAAACTGATCTGATTGAACCGGCGGGCAATGTATCCGTCGACCCAATCGGTGGCACCCAACACTGCAATGAGCCACGCCGCACCCACCCGATCTTGGCGACTAAAGAGCAGCCACAAAAATAGGGGCATCGACGCCAATCGCAAAACCGAAATGAGGTTGGGAATCGTCCACGGATTGAGCCCTTCTTTGGACACTTGTTCTCCGACAGAGCTTTTTCCCATTCGCCGACAGTATGCGCGCAGCGACACTCCACCATGTCATCACCTCGAATTCAGACATATATTGCTGCCATGACACTCACAAGCCATGTCGCATTCATTACCGGGGCCGGTTCGGGCCTAGGGGCCGCCATGGCCCGACGCCTCGCCGCCGACGGCGCCACTATTGTCGTCAACGATATGAACGCTCAAGCAGCCACCGAAATAGCGACCGAGGTGGGCGGCATGGCCATGGCGTTTGACGTCACTGATTCATCGGCCATGGACGCGGGGGTTGACGCAGCAGTCACTCGTTTCGGACGACTTGACATATTCGTCAACAACGCCGGGATTGCGCCGCCACTTAACATGGATCGATTGGAAATCTCGATCAGCAATCAAATGGCTCGCATGGAAGGTCGTGTCGCCGACATGGTTCCCACAGGTGCTATCACCGGTCTCAGCGACGACGATTGGGATCGCATGATTCGCACTCATCTCTACGGCACGTTCTATGGGATTCGGGCGGCGATGCGCCATATGATTGTTGCCCGCTCGGGCTCCATCATCAACATTTCTTCCGTGCTGGGCCAACGGCCAGAAGAAGGCCCCATCGACTACTCGGCAGCAAAAGCGGGCATCATCGCGGCCACCAAATCGGCTGCACGAGAGGCAGCTCCCTTCGGGGTGCGGGTGAATGCCGTGTGCCCGGGCTGGATCGACACTCCGCTGCTGGCCCAATACCCCGATGTGGTCATGGCCGGCATCGTGGGCCAGATCGGAATGGCCCGCATGGGCCAAGCAACAGAGATCGCAGAGCTTGTGAGATTCATTGCCGGCCCGGAAAGCTCCTACTCAAACGGCGACGTATTCACGGCCTCAGGAGCTTTTTGATGCCCACGATTTTTTCTCGCATCATCGCCGGCGAGATACCAGGGACCTTCGTGTGGACCGATGATGTATGCGTGGCGTTCATGTCGATCAACCCCATCAACCACGGTCATGCGCTGGTGGTTCCTCGGCTCGAAGTTGACCAATGGACCGACCTTCCCGCCGACGTAGCGGCCCATCTCATGACGGTTTCACACACGATTGGGCGGGCCCAAAAGCTGGCGTTTGCCTGCGAACGGATCGGCATGATGATTGTGGGCTTTGAAGTACCACATGTTCATCTGCACCTCATTCCCGCATCATCGATGGAGCATTTCAGCTTCCGCAACGCGGCAGTTACGCCCGATTTTGCCGACATCAATCGGGCAGCAGCGAGCATCACTGCCCACCTCTAGCCAAACAACGTATTCGGTTCGACGGGCGTGATGTTGTCGGCCGTCTTGTTTCGAACGTTGCCCACTGCGTTGGATACGGGGTACATAGTCAGCAAACCCGCCGGAGCGGGCACCAAGAGTTTGCCAAGCGTTTCAATGTCGTGATTGGTGGGATCCAGCCACTCGTTCCACTTAGATGCAGGCAGTAAAACCGGCATACGGTCGTGGACCACTTTCATGTCGTCGTTTGCAGTCGTGGTGATGATGGTGTTGGAATGCAACGCCTCGGTGGCGCTGCGATCAGGGCCCTTCCACACCTCCCATAATCCGGCGAAGGCAAGCGGCTCGTGATCGATCCTTTGGATAAACATTGGCTGTTTCGATTTTCCGTCGGGCAACACTTTCCATTCGAAAAAACCGTCTACAGGAATGATGCACCGCCGTTTCGCAAACGCCGATTTGAAGCTGGGCTTCTCGGCGATTGTCTCACTCCGACAGTTGATCATCTTCGAGCCGATCTTGGTGTCCTTTGCCCACATAGGAACTAAGCCCCAATGAAAAGCATCGAGCACTAATCCATTGCCTCTGGCCACCACGGCGTACACATCGTTTGTGGGCGCCACGTTGTAGCTGGGAGCGAGCAGCGTCTCGGATGCGACTGTGGCGCCAAAGTATTGCGCCATTTGATCTGGAGGCGTTGTAGAAACGTATCGACCGCACATAACCCGAACGGTAGTGTGCGGCATGCCTCGTCATCCGTACCTCGACCACGATGGCCCGATTGCGTTCGCCCATCGGGGTGGCGCCCACGACTTTCCCGAGAACACCATTCGGGCGTTCGCTGCCGCTGTCGACATGGGGTATCGCTATATCGAAACTGATGTGCATGCCACCAGTGATGGCGTTTTGGTGGCGTTTCACGACTTCTCGCTCGACCGTGTCACCGACCGCACCGGCAAGCTGCGAGAAACGTCATGGGTCGACGTCAGGGCGGCGAGAATTGGAGGCACGGAACCGATACCTCGCTTCGAAGAGCTCCTCGAAGCGTTGCCCGCCACGCGCATCAATATCGACGTAAAACATGCTTCGGCGATCAATCCCTTGGTCGCAGCCATCAAGGCCACTGGGTGCATCGACCGCATCTGTGTAGGCAGCTTTTCGGGCCGCCGCCTAAAAGCGATGCGGGATATTTTTGGGAACGCGTTGTGTACGTCGCTCGGTCCCGGCGAGGTAGCAAAACTTCTTGCCAGGTCGCGGGCTGGTGGCTTCATAAAGACACAGGCATCGTGCGCTCAGGTGCCCGTGAGCCAAGGGCCGTTACCCGTTGCCGACGCCAAGTTCATCGCAGCCGCCCACAAGATGGGCCTAGCGGTTCACGTGTGGACGATCGACGAACCGGCCGAGATGAATCGCCTCCTGGATCTCGGCGTGGACGGCATCATGACCGACCGCCTCGATGTACTTAAAAATGTGATGGTCGAGCGGAAAATCTGGCGCTAGCTACCCAAGCAATAGAGGTAGCCGCTACGGCTGCCAATATAAATTTTCCCGTCGTACACCACGGGCGTCGCTTCCATGGCCTGGCCATCGTTGGGCACTTTCACTGTCCACAATTCGGGCGGATCTACGAGAGTGTTCGTTACGTCGTACGCATGCACGACGCCTGATCCATCGGGCATGATCAATGTGTTGTCGACCACTATGGGCGACGCCCAAAACGAAACATCGGCAGCGGCAGGAAGCGTCTTCGTCCATCGGACAGCTCCCGTAGCTGCGTCAAATCCAATGAGCGAGCCCCGCGTCTCCGCCGCGATGAGGACGTCTTTGAAGAGCGCTGGCGTCGACCAGAATCCGGCCTTGGCAGCATCGGCGTACGGGTGCGACCACACGATGCTGGCATCAGGTTTAGCCGGATCGTATTTTGAAGGATCCAGCTTCATAATGTTGCCAACAGCTTTAGATCGATCGTTCTTCCTCTCCGATTCGGTGTTGACGTACAACATGCCTGCCGAATCGACAACGATGGAGGCGTCGGTATCTTCGCCAGTCCAGAACCTGAAGGTTTGCTTCGGCGTGGCGCCCGTTTCTACCCCGGTGAGATCCCATCCCTGCACCAAGCCGCCGGAATTTGCGAAATACACGGTGTGCCCGTGTAACGCCAACGAGTTCTCAATCGAGACTTCCTTGTCAGCTTTGTTGGCGTCGAGGGCAAGGAGTTGCGCATCGTCCCACCCTGGGGCGTGAAACACGATCTGCGGATTGACGGTCACCTTGCCAGTTTGGTCGTAGGCACGGTTGATCTTGATGACATACCACTGGCTGTTTTCGCCTCCCTCAAGGATGTAGTCATTGATGATCAGCGGCGATCCGTCCCAGTCGTCGTTCCACAACGTGGGCTGCACATCCTGAGCGTTGGTGTGCCAAATCTCCGTGACTTTTTTGGACTCGTTGTCGAGGGAAAATATGCGAAAGTTGTTGTCGCGACTACCGGAATACAACAACGGGAACCCATCGGGGTCGACGGTTACCGTTCCCTTTGTAAGGTCGCCAGTGGTAAATGGCTCGAGCAAATTTTCCCCTGAAAGTGCATCGGCCACATGGATTTTTCGGTCATATGCCCCAAACGCCAACGCCCGTTTACCATTGAAATTAAACACGTTGACTTGCCCCGTCCACCCCTGTCCGCACCACTCCACCGTGCGTTGCTTGTCGGTAGATTCACTGCACATCGGCGCCCCCTTTGGGTACTGCCACAAAATCTTCGGCTTGTTCGGCACCGGGCCTTTCCCGTAGTACGTCCGTGACGGGTTACCTCGGAAGCTCACCATCCCCGCAGCACTGACCGGGTACGGCTGACCAACAAGTGCCGGATCAGCCCAAATGCCAGGCTGCGCGGCGGCCGGCAACGTGGTCGATGCCAAGTTTCCTGGTTTGGTGGTGCCTCCAACCGGCCCGCTTGGCGTCGCCGTCTTCTTCGGATCGCTCTTGATGGCCTGAATTCCGAACCAACCCACTATTGCCACGATGGCCACCATCCCGGCACCCACAATTAATCGACGTTGAGCAACGCCAACTGACAGTTCTCGGACCGGCCTGCGCACCAAATCGGGCCGAGGCACCATTGGCGTCGCCATTGGCTTGGGGGTCGGGGTATTGGTCATGCCTGCACGCTGATGCGAACCAAGCCGAGCAATGATGGCATCGCATTCCTCGGCCCGCACGACATCTGCGGACGATCGAAAATTGTCTCGAGCCATCATGATGCGAGCTTTGGCCTTTTGGGTTTGGCCGATGCGTTCTAGCAGTACGCCGGCTTCTCGATCGCACACGGCAGCGGCGATCATCTGGCCAGATGCCACGCACACAGCCTTCGCTTCGTCAAACCGCTCAATAGCAATCGCCGTTTTGCCCAACCGTCCCGCTAACTGCCCGGCCAAGTTGAGCGCCGCCGCTCGGCCACCACGACCTCCGCACCGAGCGAACTCAGCCGCTGCCTTGTCGGCCAAAGCCAATGCATCGTGGATGTGACCCGCATCACGCTGGGACTCAGCTCGATGGGCTAAGTCACGCGCCGCGGCAATGCCCGCCTTGCGTTCGGCCTCTTGATCACCAATCGACGACATAGCCCAGAAGTCTTTCACCTTCATCATCGCCGACGACGCCGCTTTGAGAAAATTGTTCCATCGTTCGGAATTTGATCGGTTCGGGTTGACATTTGTCACATGCCGACTTAGGTTCAGCCCGTCTGGGTTCGGGATCCGCGTTTCCGCGTGTATCCAATGCCAAGATGCTGTGGGGGCTATCAGTGAGCGATGTTGCTTAATGGACGTCCTTGCTGACCAAATTCATCAACCGAGGTAATCACCTCACAAAACCACTCACGAGGGGGACACGTGCATACTCGCAAGAGCAAAACTCTTATCAAAATGTGCGCTGTATTAGGAGGCCTGGCCATCGTTGCCGGAGCTTGCAGCAGCGACAAAAAGGCTGAGACGACCACAAAGCCAGCGGATTCAACGACGACCGTCACCGAAGCACCCAATACAGCCGTCTCAACGACGCTCAACACCACGCCGCCCGAATTGAAGCCCGTTGCTGGCGGCAAGCTCGTGATGGCTATCGAGGCCGAAACGTCTTCTGGATGGACTCCCGCCTCCATGGTGTGTGCCATCTCGTGCCACACAGTGGCCCGCTCGGTGTATGACACGCTCACCCTCGTGGGTGCCGACGGCACTATGCAACCAAACCTACTCAAGAGCTTTAAACCGTCCGCCGACTACAAAACGTGGACGCTCACAGCCCGTGAAGGCATCAAATTCCACGACGGAACTCCATTCGATGGAGCAGCAATCGCCGATAACCTTTCTCGCCACCAGAAGGCGTTCCTGACAGGCAAGGCATTCAAGGACGTCGAGTCCGTCACTGTCGACCCTGCCGATCCAATGGTGGCAATCGCCAAAATGAAGCGCCCATGGGTTTCGTTCCCCGTGTACCTGGCTGGCCAGATTGGCTACATGGCGTCACCGACGTGGCTGAAGGCAGTTGAAGGCGATCCGACCTTGGCTACCAAGCCCGTTGGCACCGGCCCATTCGTCTACAAGGAATTCGTGGCCAACGACCATTTCACCGCCACTAAGAACAAAGACTACTGGCGTTCAAAGGATGGCTACCCATACCTCGACGAAGTGACCTTCCGTCCCCTCGACGACCAGCCTCAGCGAGTGAAGGGCCTTGAAGGCGGCACGTTCGATATGACTCACCTCTCGTCTGGTAAGGAAATCGTTCAGGTACGTGACGAAGCTGCCAAATTCAACATGATTGAGACCACCAAATATGGTGAAACCAACTACGTGTTGCTCAACGTGGCCAATGAAGGCGCCAACGCCACCTCTCCCATTCTGGACCAGCGCATCCGATGCGCCATGGCCAACGCCTTCGACCAAACCGTGCTCAACACCAATAAGTACAAGGGTGTCGACAAGGTAGCAAACGGACCGTTCTCGCCTGACCAGATTGGTTACCTCGAAAACTCCGGTTACCCCAAGTTTGACGTGGCTGCCGGCAAGGCACTTGTAGATGCCTACAAGAAGGAAAAGGGTGTCGACAAGGTCGAGATTAAGTTGACGACCACCCCCAGTCCCGATGCTCAGGAAGACCAGACAGTATTTGCTGGACAAATGAAGGAAGTCGGCATCGACGCCACCCTCAACAACGTTGAGCAAGGTGCGTATATTGTGACCGCCCTGAAGGGCGACTTCCAGGTATTCGCATGGCGTAACCATGGCGGTGTCGATCCCGACGCACAACGCATTTGGTGGCACTCAGAAGCCGCTGACGCACTCGGTGCATTCGGCCTGAACTTTGGCCGCATCAAGGATGCCGACATCGACAAGCAACTCGACATTATTCGTGAGTCGTCTGATGCCGCCGTGCGCAAGACAGCAGCAGAAGAAATCAACCGCATCTTCGGCAAGCAGTGCTACAACCTGTGGGACACGTGGACCACATGGGCCATTGCCTCCAACAAGAAGATCCACGGCATTCAGGACTACAAGCTCCCCGACGGTGGCGACGCTGCCTTTGGTTCCGGTATTGCTGGCACGTTCCAGATTGCAGCAATCTGGAAAGAAGCATAGAAATAGTTAGGTAGGTTGGGAACTAGGGAGTCAACGTAAATGAAGTTTTTTCTTCGAAAGTTGGTCAGACTTCTCATCGTGTTGTTCGTGGTGACATTCATCACGTTCGTTTCGGTGCGTTGGCTCCCTACCGATCCCATTGCCATAAAAACTGGTGGCGGTGCCACCAAGGCACAGGCTGCCGAATTGCGGGCTTATTACGGGTTCGACAAACCCGTAATAACCCAATATTGGGTATGGCTCGGGCGAGCCTTGACGGGCGACCTCGGCGAATCGGTCATCAACCCGATCAAGATCACCACCACACTCAAACAAACGTTGCCTGTGTCGCTCACGTTGATGGTGTGGGCCCAAATCATGGCACTCCTGATTGCGGTTCCGCTCGGTATTCTTACGGCCTATCGAGCTGGCACAATCACCGACCGCACGATTAATACAGCATCATTCGGCTTGCTTTCGATTCCGGAATACGTGTATGCGCCATTGTTCGTCATCTTGATTGCCGTGCCGACGAAATGGTTCCCTGCCGTGTCGACATATTCCGCGTTGTGGGATAGACCTGGCGATCATATTAAGAACATGTTCCTTCCTGCCTTGACATTGGCCATGGTCCAAATTCCCGTGTACATGCGACTCCTGCGCACCGACATGGTGGCAACGCTGCAAATGGATTTCATCACCATGGCCAGGGCCAAGGGACTCTCCACAAAGCGGATCTTGTTTCGTCATGCACTTCGACCTTCGTGCTTCTCGCTGCTCACCGTGGCGGCTGTCAACATCGGGGCCCTCATCGGCGGATCATTCGTCGTAGAGAACTTCTTTGGTCTCAATGGTCTGGGCAAGACAACAATTTTTGCTGTCATCACCAGTGATTACACACTCGTACAAGGAGTAGTCCTCGTCGTGGCCGTTGGGTTTGTTGTGAGCAACTTCCTCGTCGATCTGAGCTATTCGAAGCTCGACCCCCGCATAAAAGACGCTAGGGCGCTGGCATGACCTCGATCGGCACCAACCAACCAGTGACCATGCTTGAGATATCAACGCCGAAGCAACCAACCAAGGTGCGGGTCAAGAAACGCGGCCGAATCACGCTGTGGGTAGCCGTCGGATGGCTGAGTTTCATCACTTTCCTAACGGTGTTTGGTACCAGTCTTGGTATCGACGATCCCAAGAAACGAGTCGTAGCTGCTAAAGACATCGGTAAATCGTTGCGGCCATTCGGCAAGTTCTTTCTTGGCACTAACAACGCTGGGCAAAACATGTGGGCGAGAGCCGTGTACGGTGCCCGGGTTTCGCTCATCGTGGGCTTCGTGACCATTGCGCTTGGGCTTTTTATCGGCGGTGGGCTTGGCCTCATGGCCGGGTTCTATCGCAAAAAGGTCGAAGGCATCATCATGGGCGTTGTCGACGTGTTGCTCGCCTTCCCGGCCTTGATTTTGGCTATCCTCATCACGACTTTCCTTAAACCACCTGGGCCGCCTCCCTACTCGACGGCTCTTCGAAACGTGATCATTGCGTTGTCGATTCTCTCTATCGCCCCCTTTGCCCGCATTGTGCGCGCATCCACGCTCGTGTATTCAGAGCGAGAGTTTGTATTGGCAGCACGGGCGCTTGGCGCTAAGAACAGACGAATAATTTTGAAGGAAATATTGCCCAACATTATTCCGCAGATGATTTCCTTTGCCTTCACAGGCACGGCAATTGCCATTGTGGCTGAAGGTGCTTTGAGCTTCCTCGGACTCTCGGTTCCCATCGACAAGGCCCCATCGTGGGGCGCCATGATCGCCTTAGGCCGTAAGGACATCGAAAAAATACCGCACGTCGTGTTGGTACCCGCTGTGTTCTTATTCTTGACCATCCTGTCGTTCAACTTGATTGGCGACATCATTGCCAGCCGCAACCAGGTGCGGGAAGGTGGCCTGTGAGCATCATTGGCGGCACCCACGGAGAGCTCACAGGGCCTCTCCTCGAAGTCGAAAATATTCGAACCCAATTCAAGACCGCCAGAGGGCTTGTGCGAGCAGTCGATGGCGTTTCGCTCAAACTCGAGCGAGGTAAAACACTTGGCATCGTGGGCGAATCTGGTTGCGGAAAGTCGATTCTTTCGAAATCGATCATGGGCCTTTTGCCAACGCGAAATGTGGTCCGCGAAGGAACTGTTCGCTTCGAAGGCAATGTGATCTCCGGGTTGGGCCCCAACCGAATGCGCGACATTTGGGGCAGCCAGATTTCGATGATTTTCCAAGACCCGATGACATCGCTTAACCCTGTTGTGAAAATCGGACGCCAAATCACAGAGTCGTTGGTTCACCACCTCGACATGAACAAAGCCGATGCCCGAGAGACGGCGATCGCGCTACTTGGCTCAGTTGGTATCCCCGAGCCGAAACGACGAGTTGATGAGTACCCTCACCAGCTTTCTGGCGGCATGCGACAACGCATAGTTATCGCCATTGCGTTGTCGTGCGGCCCCAAATTGTTGATGGCCGACGAGCCCACGACTGCTTTAGATGTGACAGTTCAGGCCCAAATTTTGGATCTCCTGCAAGCCCAACAAATCGACCGCAACATGTCGATGATTTTGGTCACTCACGACCTCGGCGTGGTGGCGGGCCGCACCGACGAAATCGCCGTGATGTACGCCGGGCGTGTTGTCGAGCGTGCACCGACCACAACGTTGTTTGCCCATATGCGCCATCCGTACACAGAAGCGCTTCTGAAGTCGATCCCCAAGGTGCACGAACCCAGCCATACCAAGCTCGAGGCTATCGGTGGACGACCACCCGATCTCGTGAACCCGCCATCCGGGTGTCGGTTTGCGCCTCGTTGTTCGTACGCCGACACCAAGTGCATTGCCGAAGATCCACCATTGCGTCTCGGCGATCAGCCTGGCCACCAATTTGCATGCTGGCATCCCGTTGGGGTCCCGGTTTCCATTTCTAACCGAGTAGGTGTCTGACCATGGCTGGAAGCGGTACCGCTCACCTGCGTTCCCCCCAAGACTCGCTCATTCGAGTTGAGAATCTCACCGTCGAATTCCCGGTGGGCCGCACGGGGTTGAAAGTCCACGCCGTATCAAATATCTCTCTCGATGTAATCAAAGGCGAGACCCTTGGCGTGGTTGGTGAGTCTGGGTGTGGCAAATCCACAACTGGTCGAGCCATCATGCAACTCCCCCACCCGACGGGTGGTGTTGTCACGCTCGATGGCACCAACATCACGGACCTGCGGGGCGAAGCACTACGCCAGCTGCGACCCAAGATGCAGATGATCTTCCAAGACCCCATCTCGTCGCTGAACCCCCGTCGCACTATTGCCCAAATCGTTGGCGAACCACTCGAGATCTGGAACGTTGGCGATGCCGCCAGCCGTGAAGCCAAAGTACGTGAAGTCCTTGAGGCTGTGGGCCTTGATCCCGATACCGCTTTGGGCCGTAAGCCGCACCAGTTTTCGGGCGGCCAGTGTCAGCGTATTTGTATTGCCAGAGCACTCGTCCTCGACCCCAAAGTGATCATCTGCGATGAACCAGTTTCTGCCCTCGATGTGAGTGTTCAGGCTCAAATCCTGAACCTTCTTGAAGACATGAAAAAGCGGTACGGCCTTACGTTGATTTTCATCGCTCACGACTTGGCCGTTGTCAAGAACGTCAGCGATCGCGTCACAGTGATGTACCTCGGCAAGATGTGCGAAGTATCACCGCCCGATGAGCTGTACGCCCGCCCAGCACACCCGTATACCGCAGCTTTGCTGGCCGCAATTCCGATTCCTGACCCCACCGTGCGCCCCATTCAGGTAAAAGGTATGGCTGGGGATTTGCCGTCGCCGTTGTTTCCGCCGTCGGGTTGCCGCTTTCGGACCCGGTGTCCAAAGGCCGCCGACACGTGTGCTGAAATCGAGCCAGAATTGCGCATCATTTCACCAGGGCACTATGTGGCATGCCATTATCCGCTCGCTATGGGTGAGCAGTTGGCGACTGAGGACACGGGAACGGGAACAGTCCCCCGATAGACAGCTTCTCCCGGCTACTCGAAGGTAAACGTGGGCTTGCGTTTTTCAAGAAATGCCAACATTGCTTCGTCAAGATCTCTGGTGAATGTCGTAGTTATTTGCGTCCGATTTTCGATATCGATGCCCGCTTGCTGAGATGTGATCTCAAGGTTTGACCACATTACTTCCTTGGTCATCCACGTTCCGTACGGCGAATTCCCCACGATCATTGCTGCGTACTCCAAGGCCGCATCCATCAGCTGATCGTCTGGTGTGACCCTGGACACCAGCCCGATGCGATCGGCCTCTGCCGAGTTAAACACGCGACCAGTAAGAATAAGCTCGTGGGCGCGAGCAGCACCGATCAGTCGAGGCAACATCCAACTCACGCCGATGTCGCATCCAGAAAGTCCGAGCTTCACAAACGCCGTTCCAAACTTGGCCGATTCGGCACACAGCCGAATATCGCTCCCCAACATGAGGGCAAAGCCGCCACCCGCCGCTGGTCCGTTGACAGCGGCAATAATTGGCTTTGGCACGCTGCGCATGTGAGGAATCAGGCAGGCAATGTGTTGTTGCACTTTCATACCCGCAGCAGCCTTGCCGAGTCCACGTGCTGATTCGAGACGCCCAAATCCGCCGATGTTGAGGCCGGCACAGAATCCTCTGCCGTTGCCCGTCAAGATCGCCACCCGACACGTGTTGTCGTCGATTAGAGCATCGAGTGCATCGTGCAAACCCGTGACCAAATCGGCAGTCATGGTATTGAGCTGGTCGGGCCGGTTCATCCTGATGACGACCACCTCCGGCGAGTGCTGTTCGTACACAACGGTGCCGTTGCCAAGCATGAGTGGAGTCGCGTCAGTGGTCACCGACTGGGTTTACTACGGAACGTATGCCGCCGCGAAGCTCAATGCACTTAAAAGCACCACGCCGACGCTGCACACCACCAAAATCGGTTCCCACAATTTGGGTCGTTTGATGGTGAGCACTGCTAACGCAATGACCACCGGAAAAGTGTTCAACGAATATCGCTCGAGCGAGTTCCAATTGCCAGCGGTGATCGAGACCAACACCACCACGGTGGCATAGGCGGCGTACGATCTTGGCAACCATTTCCACGCCACCACGACAAGCGCAATGAAGGCCAACGCGAACGGCAAGTGCAATCCGTCGGCCAGCGATTGCGATCCGGTCAAGTCTCGAAACCCGCGATATATCCTCGTGAATGGGTCTACGAGCCCACCCCGCAAATTTTGTTGTTCGTGGAGCGGCGCCGATGCTGAACCGAATCGCCATGCAGCCCACGCCAGAAAAACGCCAATTCCCGCCAGCGGACTCGCCACCGCAACAGCCCGTTCGATGGGACGCCGGCGGCGAGCAGCGCTCCAGGTGGAAATGACCTCAACAAGTATGGGCACTACGAGTAGCACGCCCAACGGTCGGGTAAGTGCAGCTAGAAATGCGAAAAGAGCTGCTTCTGTCCACCGTTGTTTTCGCAGGGCGAGCATGCATGCCAGAGCAAAAAACAACATCAATGATTCGCTATACGCCAATACCATCACGAAACCAGCTGGCACTACGGCGAACAGCACCACCGATCGGCGGGCCAACTCTGGCTCGTTGTCGAAGTCCAACATCACAAGTCGATGCACCAACAGGCCGCACCCAAGCGCCGCCATGTTGGATATGAAAAGCAGCGCGAATTTCATGTTGCCCAAAAATGCAATCGAGACGATGCGTCCCAACAACGGATACAACGGGAAGAATCGCAACCCTTCGCGGGGCACGCTCCGATAGCCACCTTTTGCTATCCGCAGATACCAATCGCCGTCCCACGTCCACAATCCCTGTTGCAAACGCAGCGGTTTGGGCTGGCCTGGCAACAACCGATCCACAATGACTGTGACGGCCAACAAGGCAACGACAACAAGTGCTCGTGCCGCTATCCAACTCCCGGCGACCGATTCAATTTCGCCGACTCCACCAAATCGATGTCGGCCGTGCCGCCTAGCCACGAGCCGCAAATTCGCTCAAGAACGCCCGCTCATACGTCTTGTCGGGTTTCACAAGTGGGTCGCCGCTCAGCCGTTCCAAAGCCAGTTGGCCGCCAATCTGCGAACACTTGCCCTGCACTCCCCTGTACTCATCAGACCAAACGAGCCACACAGAATGAGCCCCCGCCCGCGCCGAGGCCTGACGAGCAAAACCAAAGGCGTCGCCTGCAGCGTTGCGCTCAGCGTAATCCCGCCATTCCACCAGAACTGGCGACGCACCGATGGGAAACGTGGACTGCTCGAATCGGGCGTCCAACAAACGATTGACCGCCGGGCCGAGCTGATCAGGACAGAAAATTACGACGTCGCCGGCATGCCCCTTGGCATTGATAATTGATGCGATATGGCCTGCTTGGGTACGTTCCGTTTTCACGTTTCGCCCCCCCGCCACCAGACCCAACGAACTCACAATGACCAACACCCCAATGATCCACCGTTGATTGCCAAGACGAGCAATTCCGAGCCCCGTAACAATCAACAGCAACGGCATGTACACCGCGGCGTAGCGAGAAATGAACGTGCTCGACGAGGCATACCCCGCCACCGTTCCCACGGCCATAGTGCCAGCCACGATGACCGCCAAAAGTCGCACATCGGGTTGTACCCGTCGTTCAATGATTAAGCCTTCAGGTGTGGTGCGCCCAAGGAGACCGAACACCAGGAGCACAGCGGCAAGCAAGGCAAAACCTTGCTGCTCCACTCGGATCAACCCGCCTGTGTCCGACAACGTCAGCACGACCACTGTCAACGGGTTGGCAGGCGCAGCCCATGGCGTGCCGGTATGACGTGCCTGATCCAACATGGCGGGCACCCACCACGAAAACAACACCAATCCACTCGCCACAGCTACTGCACATCGCACCGCGATGGAACGGCTCGCCGGTCGAGCAATCGCCCACACCGCAAGTACCAGCCCGATCACAGCCAAGTAGTACAACGCCCAATAGTGGGTCAGCAGCAATGCTCCCGAAGTGATCCCGACAGCGGCCATTCGAAAGAAAGTCGGCGACTTGACAGCGTTGTCAAGTAGGAGCAAAAGCCCAACGCCCAACACCATCACCATGGCGTACATACGGGCCTCTGTGGCGTACCGAATCACAAACGGATTCAATGCCACCACGATCACGCAGACCCAACCCGCCCGCCTGCGGACATTCGCCGTGGCGCTTGGAGTGAGTCGGTAGCCAGCGACATACACCAAGGGAATGAGCGCTGTGGCCATCACTCCCGACAGGGCTCGCACTGCTTCGTTGCTGGAGCCGAACACCGCCATCCACCCATGCAAAAGCCAGTAGTACAGAGGCGGATGGCCGTCGTGACGTAATGCGGCGCCGATATCGCTCAACGGCAGCTTGGCGATATTGACCGTCAACGCCTCATCGAGCCACAGCGGCGATCGAGTCCAGAAACGGAAAACCAAACCGGCGACTAACGCCGCCGCCACGGCAAATCGAATAAGCAACGACCTGCGGCTCGATGAAAGAGGCAACACGGCCTAAGACGTTACTCGGCCAGTTCGCCCGAGACCCTGCCACCGGCCTAGGCTCGCACTTCGTGTCTGATACCCCTGAGTCAAATCCGTCGCCATCACCCGTTGTGATCATTGGCGCCGGCCCCGCAGGATTGACCGCTGCCTATCAGCTCACCAAACACGGCGAACACCCACTCGTCCTCGAAGGTGATTCGGTGGTCGGAGGAATTTCCCGCACCGTTGAACGCGAGGGGTGGCGGTTTGATATTGGCGGTCATCGTTTCTTCACCAAGGTGCAAGCTGTCGAAGATTTGTGGCACGAGATTTTGCCAGCCGAAGAGTTCCTTATGCGCCCCCGCATGAGCCGCATCTACTACCGCGACAAATTCTTTGACTACCCACTGCGCGCCATGAACGCATTGCGGGGCCTCGGCATCCTTGAGGCTCTGGCCTGCGTGATGAGCTACGTGGCCGTTCGTATCCGCAAGCCGAAAGATATGACGACGTTCGAAGGATGGACGGCTTCCCGCTTCGGTTGGCGCTTGTACCGCATCTTCTTTAAGACGTACACCGAAAAGGTATGGGGAGTACCCGCCAATACGATTCAGGCCGACTGGGCGGCGCAACGCATCAAGAACCTCAACCTGTTTAAAGCGGTGATCAACTCAATGCTGCCGCAACGAAACCAGAAAGACATCACCAGCCTGATAGAGGAGTTCCAGTACCCCAAATTTGGGCCGGGGATGATGTGGGAACGGTGTCGTGATTTGGTTGTGGCCGCCGGTGGCGAAGTGCGACTTAACGAGCCAGCGGTAGCGATCGAACACACCGACGGCCGCGCCACCGCGGTGCGAACGCCATCCGGGCGTCATGAGGCCAGGGAAGTCATTTCGTCGATGCCATTGCAGGCGTTAATTCGCTCGATGGATCCGCCTGCGCCCGCCGATGTGTTGGCGGCCGCTAATGCTCTGGCGTACCGAGATTTTCTTACCGTGGCGCTCGTGGTGCCCGAGTCGGTCGGCTTTCCCGACAACTGGATTTATGTGCATTCCCCAGAGGTCAAGCTCGGGCGTATCCAGAACTTTGGATCATGGTCGCCGTTCTTGGTGAAGGAAGGACGCACGTGTTTAGGCCTCGAATACTTTGTCAACGAAGGTGACGAATACTGGACCATGAGCGACGACGATCTCATAGCGTTGGGCACAAAAGAACTCGCTCACCTCAAGCTGGTCGACCCCACCCAAATTCAGCAGGGCTATGTGGTGCGTATGCCAAAGGCCTACCCAATGTACGACGCCACTTACAAGGCAAGTGTCCAAACCATGCGCGACTGGATTGCGGCGTCAGTACCCAACGTGCACCCAGTTGGCCGCAATGGCATGCACAAGTACAACAACCAGGATCACTCGATGTACACGGCAATGCTCACCGTTGATTCCATTGTGACCGGTGCCAAGCACGACATCTGGTCGGTCAACGTCGAAGAGGAATATCACGAGACGAAGTCGCTCGCCGATATTTCCAAGGGTGGCTCACACTCGTCGTGAAGGCTCGTCTCGGTAACGCGCTCAAGGTAGTGCTACCGAGTTTCGTGCTGGCGCGCTTCGTCGTGGTGGGCGCGCTGCTCATCGGGTACGTCATCGCCGATCAACTACTTCCTGGCCAAGCGCGTCCGCTACGCCTGAGCCAAGGCTTGCTCTCATGGGACGGCGATTGGTATCGCGACATCGTGGCCTATGGCTACGACAAAGTGGGTCAGACATCGCTGCGATTCTTCCCCCTTTTCCCCATACTGGCCATGGCGCTTCGGGTGATCGTGCGCTCCCCCGGGCTCGCCGTCCTGCTGGTGGCCAACGCCTGTTCTTTGGGTTTCAGCGTAGGGCTACACGAACTTGTGGTTGCAGAAACTGGCGACACTGATTTGGCCCGCAGATCGGTGTGGATTGGAGCATTGGTGCCTCCCGCCGCGGTGTTGGTGATGGGCTACAGCGAGTCGCTACTCATGGTGCTCGCGGTGGGCGTTTTCTATTGCATTCGGGTGCGAAAGAATTGGTGGTTGGCTGCGGTGCTCGGATTGTTGGCCGGTTTGTGCCGGCCGATTGGGTTCTTGTTGTGCATACCCATCGCCATCGAAATATTCCGGCACCGCCGTGTAGTGCTGGCATCGGCGGCTGCCTTCGTCGCCCCTGTGGCGGGCAGTGCCCTGTGGTTGGGCTACGTAGGCCTGCGGTACCGGGATGCGCTACTTCCAGTGACAATCCAAGCCGACACGTACCACCGACGGTTCCAGGACCCTTTCACACGATTCTTGCGAGCTGCCAAGGATCTCGTTCATGGCCCACTGGCTCAGGGCTTGCATTTCCCGTGGGCTGTTCTGTTTATCGGCCTGAGCGTGGTGGCGTTTCGAAGACTCCCCGCCTCGTATGGCGCATATGGTCTTACGGTCGTTGTTGTTGCCCTGGCCAGCAACAACATCGATAGCTTCGAACGATATGGCCTGAGCGCGTTCCCGCTCATCATCGCTGCCGCCATGCTCACCAGACGCGAATCGATCGACAAGCTGGTGTTGCTCGGCTGTAGCGATGGGCTCGTGATCTACTCTTCGGCAATATTCCTGGGGGCGTACGTGCCATGAGACTGCTCCCCCCCGCTCCGAAGCGCGAATACGGCTCCCTTGACGGTCTACGGGCTGTAGCTGCACTCAGCGTTTTGCTCCATCACGCCGGATTCGATTCAGGTTTCACATTTCGAAATTCGCTAGGAGACTTCACGGCGCGAGGCGATATCGGTGTGCCCATCTTCTTTGCACTATCGGGCTTCTTGCTCTTTCGACCATTTCTCGTGGCCAACCTCAAAGGAACACCACCCCCTTCTGCACGAGCGTTTTGGTGGCGTCGACTTTTGCGGATCGTACCCGCCTATTGGCTTGCGCTCACCGTGTGTGCCATCGCATTCGGCACAAAATTGGGATCTGTCACCGACGCAATTTGGTACTACAGCCTGGGCCAGATCTACTCCAATCGCCATGCCCTCGGCGGCCTCCCGCAGGCATGGAGTTTGTGCACCGAAATCAGCTTCTACGTCATGATCCCCTTATACGCACGGGCCACGCGGCGACTGGCAAAGGGGCGGGCAGGCGGCGAGCTCGTTGCCATTGTGGGTCTCGCCGCAGTCAGCTTCGCGTATCGAAGTGTGATCTATATCGCCGATCCTTCATGGGCTGGCACAGCGCTTTTCTGGCTCCCGGCTCACCTTGAATTCTTTGCCGTCGGCATGGCTGCAGCGTGGCTATGCGTGGCCCGTAGCCCGCGAGCTGACAGTACTGTCAAGTTGATGGGGCGACTCACTATCCCGCTCTTGGCAGCGGCGATTGGGGCGTTCGTAGTGGTGGCGAAAGTTGTGGACCTGCCCAAAGGCATTGCTTGGGTTCCCGGCCCGAAAGCATTCCAACGCCAATTCCTATACGCCGTTGTGGCCGCGTGCCTGTTGCTCGTGGCTGTCTTCGCCGGCCCCAGATCCCTACCCAGCAAATTTCTTGGCGCTCGAGCTATGGCGTGGCTCGGCACCTTGAGCTATGGGATCTATCTCTGGCACAAATCAATCGTGGAATACGCGTCGAAGCACTTTGGCGGCCACTATTTCGACGCCCGTTTCGCCACCGTTGTGGCTGTTGGATTTGTTGGAAGCGTGGTTTTGGCCGCATTGAGCTGGCGGTTTTTTGAACGCCCACTAGAACGATTCAAAAACCTGTTTCGCTAGGCCACGAGGTGTGCGAAACCGAACACCGCCACAAAGACGGCCACGCTGCCGGCCCACGCAAGGTACGTACGGCGATCCGAGACTCGCCAGCGTTGTGGCGGTTGCTCAACGAATCGTTGCAGCACGCCAGCAAGAATCACCGAGACCACAATCGATACGACTCTGGTGACGTTAGGGCTGGCGTGAAACCTCTGTGGAGTCAACGCCACAATGACCGGCCAATGCACGAGGTACAACGAATAGCTAATTTTCCCAAGCCACCGCAGGGGCCCGAAACTCAACACTCGCCCAATCAACGTATCGACCTCGGGGACGAGTCCAATACCTTGGATGACACCGAGCCAAACCAGCGCCAGCAACGGTATTTCGCCGCGCCACAGACCAGCGGTGGTCGAGGAAATAGTGGTGAATACCGCCACTGCGGCCACAAGACAAACAAGAGAAATCATGTCACGACGTCTCCCGATACTGCTCACCAAATCCGGTTTGTGAGAAACGAAAATGGCCCATAACGCACCAACGGCGATCTCGCTGGCTCGCAGGTCAGTTCGATACCGGGCGGCGAGGGCATCGTTAGCGACGAAGGACCCAATGATGCCCCACAGCCAGATGGCCCCGAAAAGTGCAGCCAGCCAAACGACTTTCACACGACAACGTGCGAATGCCCAGAACAAACAGGCCACCACGAAGTAGAACTGCTCCTCAACCGCAAGCGACCACATTGCGCCAAATGGGCCAAGACTGGCCAACACGCCGAATTGGCGAACGTCATGCAGCGTTTGCCAATTCGACAAACCAAGTATCGCAAGAATGCCATCGCGGCCGAGATGAAAACTGATCCATCGAATTCCGGCAGCCGCTGCGAAACAGCACGCTGCCACAACCACAAACGATGCCGGAGCAAGGCGGCGAATGCGGCGTGCCCAAAACTTCGTGACCGAAATCTGACCTTTGGACTCCGACTCGCTCAAAAGGTTGCGGGTAATGAGAAAGCCGCTCACCGTGAAGAACACAGAAACGCCAAGGAACCCGCCGGTGAAGACACCGTTCGGTGCGACGTGGTACGCCACTACTGCGGCGATACTCAACCCACGTAAGCCATCCAAGGCGCCGATGCGAGCCGTCGTTCGTAGTGGCGCAATATCAATGGACCCAAGACTCATGGATTAGTTGTACTTGCCGCTCTTTATGTCGTTGTCCAGTTCCATAAGAGCAATTTTTTCCGCCAACAGCCGGGTCTGTTCCGACAACCGAGTGATGTGTCTAGCCAACGAAATTCCAATGGCCGACAAATAGGCAACGGCAAGCACGAGATAGAACGCCGGCGGGTAATTGACCCCGAAGAAATACGAAACCTCATCCAGCCAATGCGGTACCGCGATCAGGGGCCCGAGCACAATTGCCGCACTACACCACACCAAAGTGAGGCCGCTGGACAGCTGTCTGCGACGCAACATGCGGACGCAAATGATCAAATACCCGATGAACACAAACGAGAGAAAGAACCGAGCGCCACCACTCACGATGTCACCTCGTCGACTCGCACTACGTTGCGGCGATTTGTGACCAATACCAGGAACAGTCGAACATAATGAAATGCCAATCGCCCTCGACGATTGGAAGCCATACCCGCCACGCGGTGATGCATCACACACGGCACTTCAACAACGTTCAGCCCCGAAATGCAGGCGTACATCAGGCTCTCCGTGCTCTCCATGTATTCGACCGGATACCGGTCGGCGAAGAGCGAAATCGTTCTCGCTCCAAATCCTCTAAATCCAGAACTTGTATCAGAAAACTCGCGTTTCGTGTACAGACGGAAAATCTTCCGCAACCCTCCCATGGCCATCCCCCGCGCCCAACTCACTTCGTAGTCGCCCTGGCCCGCAAATCGGTTGCCGATCACCAAGTCGGCTCCGCCGTCGAGTGCTGCCCATAGTGCGGGTACGGCCTCAGGGCGATGTTGTCCATCGGCGTCAAACTGAACGGCTTGCTCGTACGAATGTTGTTGTGCGTATTTGAACCCCGCCCGCAACGCGCCGCCAATGCCAAGGTTGAACGGCAACGACAACACAAGCGCGCCGCTGAGTCTCCCTACTTCTGCCGTTCTATCGGAGGAGCCGTCGTTGATGACCAACACGTGCGTGTCGGCGTCAAGCGTGGGAAGCAATTCCTTGAGCGTCAACGGCAGGGCTTCCTGTTCGTTAAACGCGGGAATCAAAATCAGACGTTTCACGCCTGTACAACCGCCACCACAATCAAGCCGGAAGCCACATACGGCGATACGAATCGAGCCAGCACCCGTTCAACAAACAAGGCTAAGCGACCGGCAAGAGCCAGCGCTTTACCTTGGCCGTCGGACGTGTCGAGACGCACCTTTGAGGAATAGGTTGCGATCGAGTCGACCGTCAATCCGCACCGTTCCAGCATGCCCGTGAGCGTTGCTGCAGTGAACCCAACAACATGGTCTGGGTGACAAATTTCGCGACGACCAATGGCCAATACGGCCTGCACCATTGCCGAAGAGTTTGGCGTGGTGAAAACGATCTTGGTGTCGTTGTTAGCTATACGGGCAATGCCGCGCACAAACGCTCCGATATTTTCGACATGCTCAATCACTTCCCCCGCAATAATCACGTCGTGATGACCAGCCAGCGCCGACACATCGGCCGCCGGATCCGACAAGTCGATGCAATGGGCCTCGTAACCGGCAGCTTTGGCGCTATCAATCCCCGTGCTATTCACGTCGACGCCCACTATTGATTTCGCCACCTTGGCGAGCCGCTCGTGTAGCCAGGTGCCGGCCAGACGCTGCTCGACTTCGTAGCCGGTGTCTACAAAACCAACGTGCACCACCGATTTACCAGCGGCCATCGAGATCAGAAATTCGGCGCGTTCAACATGGGTGGCTTTTGGCAAACGCCGCATCATGTCTCGCTGTGAATATTCCATAGATGCTCGCCCTCCAGCGATACCACATGTTGCCCGTATCAGAACATATGTTTTCGCTCAGCGTAGTCGTCACCTACCTGCGCAAAGCAGAAGATGTCTACACATCTACTATCCCCACGCGACTACCGTAAATCCCCGTGGATGAATCTCAGAGCGACAACACAACGACTTCATCGGGCGCGCTGCCCAACGAATCCACCATGACTTCACGCCGATTCTGGCAAATCTTGATCGCTATAGCGGTCGCCGCCATAGCCATTCGGGTCGGTTTTGTATTGGGCTTCAAACGTCACTTCGCGCTACGTAGCGACAACTTCGTGTACCACTACAGCGCCAACCTTCTCGTCGAGGGCAAAGGCCTCATCAACCCAGTCCAGTACTACGCAAAGCCGAGCGTGATCACGCCCATGGCCGACCACCCCCCGGCGTACTGGTTCTATCTTGCAGCATGGAGCTTGCTCGGTGTGAAATCGATACTCGGGCATCAATTAGTCACCTGTTTATTGGGTGGCGTGATGGTCGTTTTGGCGGGGTTGCTCGGCCGCCGTTTGGGATCGCAAAGAGTTGGTCTCATCGCCGCTGGCCTGGTGGCCGTGTACGCCTGTTTGTGGATCAATGACGCCCTCGTGATGAGTGAAAGCCTCTCTGTAGTGGCAACCGGCCTGCTGCTTCTGGCCGCCTACCGATTATTGGATCGACCGTCGCTCGGCAACGCGGCGCTCCTCGGTTTAAGTTGCGGATTCGCCGCGTTGTGCCGGGCTGAATTGTTGCTATTTCTGCCCATCGCCGCACTTCCCGTATTGATCCGCATTGGTCGCCAAACAACGCCAGGTGTTCGCTTCGCAGTGAAGCGGACACTCACCTTGGCGGTCGTCGTGGGCGTGGCTGCCGGCGCAGTGATGGCTCCATGGATCGCCCGGAACTTGACGAGCTTCAAGGAGCCTGTGTACCTCTCAACAGGGCTCGGAATTACGCTCGCCTACTCCAACTGTGATGAGACGTACTACGGCGATTTCCTTGGCTCATTCAACTTCTACTGCCCCGGTAAGTTCGTTCCCGGGCAGGATCCATCCGTGGATGACATTGCGTTTCGCAAGAAGGTGACCACCTACGTTTCGGCTCACAAATCCCGGGTGCCAGTGGTGCTCGCCGCTCGCTTTGGCCGACTATGGAATTTGTACCGACCAGGCCAACAGATCGAGATCGACGCGTTGGATGATCGCAACCGCAAAGTCAGCCTTATTGGACTGACGCAGTATTACGCAATGTTGCCATTCGCCATCGGAGGAGCGCTGTTGCTGCGCCGCCGTAAAGAATCGATATTGCCGCTCATCGCCATTCCGATCTCCACGACATTTGCCGTACTACTCACCTTTGGCATGACCAGGTATCGAGTGCCGTCAGATTTTGTCATATGTGTGCTGGCGGCGCTGGGAGCGAACGAACTATTCGGGCGGGTCCGACGGCCACGGATCTAACGTACATGCCTCGTCGGGCTCGTTGTAGCGAGGATCGTTACGCCAGCCATCATTTCGCCAGTCGGCCCGCTGCGGCCTCAGTACAAACCGAGCGCTCACTGCGGCGTGAACGACCATGCCAAGTACGGCAGCGCCCCCCGGGCAGATATGGGCGCCGTCGAATTTTCTCATGCGAACCTTTGATCCGTCGACCGTCCGGCTTACCCGAAAAATGCCGTCCGGATCCATGGCCTTTTCCGTCGACACGTACGTGACTTTGCCGGGCATTAATTCAGGCAGGCGCGAAAATTCATAGTTGAACGAACGATTAATCAGCTTTTCGGACTTCGATACACGGGCCTCTGGGAGTTCCAGCCACAGCAAGTGGGCGCCGGTACTCGTGAGGGTCTGGGCGGCGCGAATCACAAGTTTTTGGTATTCAATGGGACCTATCAATTTGCGTAACGGAGTATCCCAACCACCCTCCATCATTACGACCACGTCTGGCTTCCAATCGGAAAGCAACCGCGGCCATTCAGTTCCCCACGGGTACATCCGATTCAATCCGAATCCACGAATGGCGGCTTGGAAAATCTCAACAGAATCAGTGGCGTCGAGGGCGCCATAGATTCCTGGCGTTGCGTCGTACATTAAGGAGTCGCCCACGATCATCACACGGAGCTTTCGGCCGAGATCGACCTTGACGATTGGGGGCGGGTTCGTGGTCGTTGGCACCGCAGTTGGCACAGTTGTCGAGGCAGTCGCTGTTGTCGAGGGGACCGCGACCGTCGAGGCGGTCGTGGGTGAAGCCACCGGAGCTGCAGAAGTATTCGGACTAGAGCACGCCGTTACGAGCATCAGGGCTGTCAAAAGCGCTGCTCGGCATCGATGGGCGCTGGAAAACACTGGATCAGCATAGAACCTTGGTGCGGCCCGACCACGTGTGCAAACCTTGGGCTCGACATGGCTCCAGAAATTTCTCATCGGCTGAAACGAATGCCAGCGCTCGATGGAATTCGAGGTATCGCTGTGGCCGCCGTGATCTGGTTTCATCTCGAGCACATCACGGGAGGCTGGCTTGGGGTAGACGCCTTCTTCACGCTTTCCGGTTTCCTCATCACCACCTTGTTGCTCACCGAGCATCGCTCCGACGGATCAATTCGCTTGTCGAACTTTTGGGTCCGGCGAGCGCGTCGCCTATTGCCTGCCGTCATCATCATGCTCACCGCGGTGGCCATTGTGGCCAGGATCCTGGGCCCGGCACGTTCGCTCCATCGTCTGCGGCTCGACTCCCTAGCTGCTTTGTTTTACGTCGCAAATTGGCGGGCCATCTTTTCAAACACCGGGTATTGGAACCTGTTCAGTGCGCCATCACCTTTGGAACACATGTGGTCCTTGGCTATCGAAGAACAGTTCTACCTCGTGTGGCCACTGGTGGTCGTCGTCGCACTGCGAGTAGGCAAGGGCGCCACCAAAGCATTGAGCATGTTTGTGGGCCTGGCAACGTTTTGTTCGCTGACCTTGATGTGGGTGCTGTACACGCCAGGTGGCTCCACCACTCAGGCTTACCTCGGCACTGGTACGCGTGCTGCCTCTATTCTGGTAGGTGCTTCGCTCGCCATTCTGTTGCACAACAGAGGAGAAACAACCACTCCTCGTACGGCAAAATTGCTCGACTGGACCGGCGTGGTGGTCCTCATTCCCCTCGGTTGGGCGTGGCTCCGTGTCGACGGGAAAGCCACCGTTGGCGTATACCGCGGCGGGCTTTTTCTGTGCGCCATCGCTGTTGCAGTGATCATTGCCGCAGCAGTTGTCCGACCGCAGGGAATCGTGAGCCGGATATTTTCTTTCGCACCGTTCCGGTGGCTGGGCACGCTTTCGTATGGGCTGTATTTGTGGCATTGGCCGCTGAAAGTATGGATGACAGCCAGCCGAATCGGCGTGCATGGATGGTGGCTCGACATCGCCCGATTGGCGGCCACGTTCGCGGTGTCGATCGTTTCGTATTACGTCATCGAGCGACCAATTCGCCACGGCGCATTGCGCGGCCGGATGGCGCGTTCAACTGTGATCGGGGCGCTAGCAACGGTGGTAGTCGTAACGCTGGTCGCCACAGCCGTCACCGTGGCACCGGCCACTGCCAATGGAACTACAACGGATCCAACCGGAACACCGAACAGCATCCCCCTTGATCCTCCTCGCAGCGCCCCCCCGACATCGGCCCCTGTCGTCAAGAGCGGCACCACCGCCGTGACCCAGCCTCCGCAGCAACGAATTCTGGTCTTCGGCGATTCCGTGGCGCTCACTGTCGCCGCTGGCCTCGAGCAGGTTCAACCCGAAATCGGATTCGACTTTCTAAATCGCGGATTCCTGGGGTGCGGTGTGTCGCGTGGGCTCGGCAAGGCCAGGATCAACGCCGACAAAATTGTGACGGAACATCCCGATTGTCACAGTTGGACCACTCGCTGGCCGCGCGATATTTCGGTCTATCAGCCAACGATCGTTTTGTTGGTGGAAGGTGCATGGGATATCAACGAACGTCAAATCGACACCACTGAATTTGAAAAGCCGTGCCAACCGAAATTCGATGCCTGGTTTGCCGGGGAGTTGCGCGACGCCTTCACGGCTATCACCTCATCGCCCACTGCCAACGTGTTCGTGACGACGATTCCCTACCTGCGACTTCGCGATGTCCCCGGCGGCGCAGAGCGCGACAAGCGGATCAATTGTCTCAACGCGATTTACCGAACCGAACTCGCCAAGACGTCAATCACCACCGTCGATTTAGCGCAGTGGGTATGTCCCACTATTGATTCGTGTGTCGAGAAGGTCGACGGCATCGTGTTACGGCCTGACGGCGTTCACTACGACGGACCAGGTGGCGCGGTCGTGGCCCGCTGGCTCCTCAAACGCATCCTGCCAACCTGACAGACTGTGCGCTCATGTTGGTAGACCCGAACGAGCTCTCCGAGCTGGCCAAGAAGGCCGGCCTTCGCCAAATTCATATTTTGGCGTGGCGTGACTTGGCGGATCCAGAAGCGGGCGGCAGCGAGGTACATGCTCACGAAGTAGCAACCGTGTGGGCGGAGGCAGGAATCGATGTGACCGTGCGCACCAGCTATGCGGTGAACCGTCCCAACAACGAATTGCGCAACGGCTATCGCGTGGTCCGCAAGGCCGGCAGATATATGACCTTCCCTCGCTCCGTGTTAAGCGAGGTTGCCGGCCGACTTGGCCATGCCGACGGCCTCGTCGAGGTGTGGAATGGCATGCCGTTCATGTCGCCGTTGTGGTTCAAGGGACCCCGCACCACATGGCTGCACCATATTCACGATGAGATGTGGGACATGGTGCTCTCCGAACGCCTGGCAAAATTGGGCAAGGCAATCGAACTGAAAATTGCGCCACCGTTCTATCGAAAAACAGAAATTGTGACGCTTTCTGAATCGTCCCGGAGAAACATCATTAATCGATTCGCTATGGATGCCAACCGGGTACGAGTGGTGTCGCCCGGCATCGATCCCACATTCACGCCGGGTTCTACAAAGTCCCCTCAACCGTCGGTGATCGCCGTTGGTCGCCTAGTACCTCCAAAACATTTCGACAAAGTAATCGAGGCCGTACAGACTGCCCGACTCGAGATTCCCACCCTGACTGCCACCATCGTGGGTGACGGATTCGAGCGGCCTGCGGTTGAACAGCGCGTGCGCGATGCCGGCATGAGCGATGTCATTCGCATTGCCGGTCGGGTGAGTCCCGTCGAACTTCTTGACCTCTACCGGACATCCTGGCTCAACGTGAGCGCATCAAGCCACGAAGGCTGGGGCATGACGATCACAGAGGCCGCCGCCTGCGGCACGCCGTCAGTGGTCACCGACATCAGCGGCCACCGCGACGCCGTGATCGACGGGAAAACAGGCATCCTCGTTGGCAACGCCGATCAACTCGGCGGGGCGATTGCCAACGCAATTACCGCCCCCAGTTCACTCAGAAATCTGAGCGCCAACGCCCTTGCCCATGCTCAATCCTTCACATGGGCCAACACCGCCAAAGGCACACTTATGGCTTTGGCCGAACAATGCCGATAGCTGTCCAAGAATGACGATCGCCTTCCCCAAATTCCGCCGCCGAGGGGCCCTACATCCCCGGGAGGCTCTTCGCCGACCCACTTTCTGGTTTGCGGTCCTGAGTTTCGTAGGACCGTTCCTGTCGTCGCCCGGCCAGGTGGCAGCCGATACGAAACAGTTCCTGTACCTCGACCCAATCCGTATGCTCGGACGAGTTACCAGCATGTGGGATCCAAACGCCGGCCTCGGGACCGTCACCCATCAAAACATTGGCTATCTCTTCCCCCTTGGCCCGTTCTTTGCATTGTGTAAAATTCTCCACATACCCATGTGGGTCGGCCAACGTTTGTGGTACGGCATGTTGTTTTTTGCAGCATTGGCAGGAGCCCAATGGATGCTCAAGCTCATGGGCTTTACCAACCAAAGGGCAATCGTGGCCGGGGCATTGATCTACGGCCTATCGCCTTACACACTCGCCTACTTTGGTCGCACGTCAGCGCTGCTGTTCCCGTGGGCAGCGCTACCAAGCCTCATTGCGCTCACTATCACATCGCTTCGTACGGCAAGCCATATTCGTCATCCGATGCGGTCGCTCACCGCGTGGCGACCACCAGTGATGTTTGCGTTAGTGATCACTTTGGTTGGCGGCACCAATGCCAGTTCGTTGTTCTTCATCCTTCTCGGGCCATTGAGCTGGGTGGTGTACTCCACAGCCGTCGAACATGAACAGTCGTGGCGGCGCGCTGCTGGGGCCATGTTCCGAATCGGTATCGCCACCCTCCCCTTGCAATTGTGGTGGCTTATGGGCCTGCGGACTCAAGGCGCTTACGGTTTGCCTGTCCTCAAACTGACAGAGACAATCGAAACAGTTGCCGAGACATCGACGCCCAGTGAGGTCGTGCGCCAACTCGGATATTGGTACTTCTACGGACGCGATGGCGTGGGGCCGTGGACGGAAGCAGCCAAGTATTACACCCAAAAAATCTGGCTCATTTTGGTGAGTTTCGCGGTGCCGGCTTTCGCGTTTCTGAGCGCGGCGATCGCCCGGTTCCGCCATCGCATATTTTTCGTAGGGATCATGTTTGGCGGCATGGTCATCGCCATTGGTACTCACCCCAATCAATCTGCTCCGCCTGTCGGACGGCTTTTGAAAGCGTTCGGAGAATCGTCGGTGTTGGGTCTCGGCTTGCGCAATTCACCACGAGCCGTCCCACTTGTCTCACTCGGTTTGGCGGGGCTCATTGCCGGTGGCCTTGAAGCGCTCGCCATGCACGAAGGACGCACCGCCAAGTTTCGTTTTTTGCCCACATTCGATATCGCAAAGTTGTCGCGCAACATTTCGCTTTTGGTGGTCGTCGTAGCCGTCGCCAACTTCCCTCAACTATGGACGGGCAACCTCGTGCCCGCCAACCTCCAACGATCCGAGACGCTTCCTGCTTTTTGGACGCAAGCCACAGCCGCTCTCAACAACGGTGACACACGCCGCGTCCTCGAGCTACCGGGTGTTGATTTCGGGACCTACCGATGGGGCAACACCCAAGACCTCATCACCCAAGGATTGATGGACCGCCCATGGGTGGGCCGAGAACTTATTCCATTTGGCGAAGCAGCCAGTAGTGATCTTTTGCGAGCGCTCGATCACCGTCTGCAGGAAGGAACACTCGATGCCAACGCTGTGGCCCCTGTAGCCCGACTTATCGGCGCGTCGCAGGTGTTGTTGCGCAGCGACACTCAATACGAACGCTTTCGGACACCGCGCCCCCGGTTGGTGTGGGATCAATTCAGTCCCGCGCCAGCCGGCCTATCCACACCTGTGACCTACGGTCCCACAATCCGCAATACCGCTATTCCCGGCCAACCATTGCTCGATGAACAGCAACTCAACATTCCTCCAACCGCCGCGGACCCTCCGCCAGTCGCTGTTTTCGATGTCTTCAATTCGCCTGCCGTGGTGCGCGCCGTGGCCGCTAATCGCCCCATTCTGATGGCTGGCGATGGCGAAGGAATTGTTGATGTGGCCGACCTGCTCGACCCCGCGCTACCACTCATCGAAGCCGCCGCGCTCAGCGCCGAAGCGCTGGCCAAAACCGTCAAACCCGGCTCCACCGTCATCATCACCGACACCAATCGGCGCCGGGGCCAACGGTGGGGTACGGAACGAGAGAACTTTGGTTACACCGAACAGGTCGACGAAACCCCGGTAGTGAAAGACCCGAAAGACGCACGGCTGGAGGTCTTCCCCAAGGCCACCGGCGACTCGTACACTGTTTCTGAACTTCGGGGCGCGGCCCAAATTCGAGCCAGCCACTACGGCAACCCGGTAAGTTTTACCGCAGAGGATCGCCCATCAAACGCTTTCGATGGCGACGTGCGCACAGCTTGGAAAGTTGGCGCCTTCGACGAAGTGCGTGGCGAGTACTTGCGTATTGACCTTCCTGCCGCCATCACTGCCGAACGTATCGGCCTCACCCAAGCGCGGGGCGGAAATCGCTGGATCACAAACGCCACCATCAAATTTCTTTATCGCAATGAGGTCCGAGCGAGCCAAGCGATCGCGCTCGGAGATCTCTCGAGAACAGACGGCGGAGAGTCCTTCGCCTTCCCCTCAACAACTTTTGACGGAATCGAAATTCACATCGACAACGTGAACATCAAACGTCTGCCGTACTACGCCGGATTTAGCCCTGTGGGCCTCGCAGAGGTCACCATTCCCACCGTCAAGGTGAACGAACTGGTGCGGTTGCCAAAGGACCTCCTGAACGCACCCGGAGCACTCGATGATGCCAATACCGTCATCATCAACATGGCTCGACTTCGAGCCAATCCTCAAGAACCATTTCGAGCAGATCCTGAGCCGGCGTTAGCCCGTACGTTCACATTGCCTCGAGCACTCATCGGTACGATCTCGGGTTCAGCTCAAATCGATGCTCGTTCTGCCGACACGATGCTCGACAGTTTGCTTAACGCGCCGGGCACCGTGGTGGCCACGAGCTCAGATCGCTTGGCAGGCCTCCGCTCAGCACGCGCTTCCGCAGCAATTGACAACGATCCGACCACATTTTGGAACCCCGGGTTCGGTAACCAAATTGGCCGGTGGATCGACTTGACGGTTCCGTCAAATAGCCCATCGATCGTGGCCGACGAGCTCAACTTGTCGATCGTGAACGACGGGCGGCATTCGGTTCCTACGCAACTCGGCGTGGCCGTCGATGGCAAGGACATCGGCACCGTAGATATCCCCTCCCAACCCGACTCAACCGTCGAAAACCACACCGTGTCTGTCACCGTCAAATCGCCGCACATCGACGGACACGCCGTACGTTTCACGATCACCCAGTACCGACGAATCGACACCATCGATTTCTACTCACTCGGTCGCATCGACATGCCAGTGGGCATAGCCGAACTCGGCATCGCAACGCTCCCTGTCGCCAAGCCCGCCACCGCTCTCGATACCGCCTGCCGCACCGACCTCCTCACCATCGACGACAAACCAATGGGCATCCAGCTGGCGCAAACCACCATCGCCGACGCCAAGACTGGCGCACAAATCCCCTTCTCCGCCTGTAGTACAGAGACCTTCACTCTCACGGCCGGGGAACACATCATCCGTTCCGCCAACGGAGCCGACATCGGCATCAGTATCGATCAGCTCCGTTTCACCCACCTCCCCAAGAAACCTCTGGCCGCCTCTACAGTTGCGGCTCCCCAAATCACGGTCACCCATCAAGGGCGTACATCGATCACGGCATCGGCCGCCATAACGAAGGCAACGTCACCCAGCCAATATTGGCTCGTCCTCGGCCAAAGCCAAAACGCCGGCTGGGAAGCCTCAGTGAACGGTCATTCCATCGGGACATCGCAACTCATCAACGGCTACGCCAACGGCTGGCTGATCACTCCCGGATCTGTTGGCTCCACCGATGTGATCGTGCTCACGTGGACCCCCCAGCGTGCAGTTGATCTGGCTCTCTTGATATCAGGAATCGGTCTCGCCTTGGCCATCATTTTCATCGGCATCTCATGGAGACGGCGACGACGGATCGCAGAACTTTCCGCCAATCCCAGCGACTTTGGTGCCCACATCATGGCCCCATGGCGCATGGTCCCCCAGCGCATCGAACTCGGCACCCTGGGCACATTGGCGACCACGTTGGGTATCTGCGCAGCGCTCCTGAACGGTCTGACATGCGGCATCATCGTGTTCGTTCTCGTCGGCTTGAGTTTGTGGCTGCGCAGGATGCGGTTCGTCACCAGCATGAGCGCATGGATCATCATGGCCAATGTGGGTGTCTATACCGCCGGCCGCCAGTTCGGATACAAATACAAGCCCGGTGTCGAGTGGCCAACAGCATTCGATCCAGTGAGTTGGTTTGTTTATCTCGGCGTTATGTTGCTTGTCGCCGACGTCATCGTGGAACGTCGCCGACATCCCATACTTTCCATCGACAAGGACCCAGAATGAGAACTAACCCCGTCATGCTCGTTCATGGATTTGCCATGAGCTTCGAACGTAACTGGCGAGAAAGCGGTTGGATCGACCTTCTCGGCGATGCCGGACGCCAAATCATCGGAGTAGATCTCATCGGCCACGGATCCAGTGATAAGCCCCATGAAGCAGAGGCCTACGCCGACATGCATCGCGATCTAGCTTCCCATCTTCCGTCCGACGGTACCCCAGTGGATGCCATTGGATTCTCCTTGGGCGCAGAATTGATTTTGCGACTCGCCGCAGAGCAGCCAGCCAGCTTTGGCCGCATCGTGGTTGCCGGTGTTGGCGAGAACCTTTTTTCTGATCAACGGACCTCTCGAATCGCCGACGCCATCCGTGGCACCACCGACGATTCCGACCGAGTGGCAGCCCAATTTGTGCAATATGCCAGCGCCGGCGGCAACGACCGCATGGCCCTTGCTGCGGTGCTTGATCGACCCCGCACGCCCATCGACCCCGCGTCGCTCGCCGCAATCACCAACGAAGTGTTGGTGGTTTTGGGCGACAAAGACTTCATTGGGTCCGCCGATCCTCTGATGGCGGCACTCCCAAATGCCACCCTCGTTATGCTCAAAGGCGTTGATCATTTCGCTACGCCGAAAGACATGAAGTTTCTCGACAAGGCACTCGAATTTCTGGAGGCAGTTCCGTGGTAAGCACCCTCGTATTCCTGGCCGACAAAGGCCCCGTCTCGCTGTATCAAGATCCCCATGGTGTGGCCGTTGGGCTGTTGGTACTGCGCGTCGTCGTGGGCATCACCATGGCCTTGCACGGCTACGGCAAATTCTTTCGTGGTGGCAAATTGGCTGGCACCGCTCGATGGTTTGATTCGATGGGCATGCGGCCAGGCAAGGTGCACGCCGTGGCCGCCGCGTCGACGGAAGTGTGCGGCGGATTGATGCTCGCCGCCGGATTTCTCACCCCGCTCGCCGGCGCCGCTTTTGTGGGTTTGATGATCGTGGCGGGATGGACCAGCCACCGCAAAAACGGTTTCTTCATCGTGAAGACAGGCTGGGAGTACAACCTCAGTTTGGCAATCGTTGGCGTCGCAGTAGGCCTTACAGGACCGGGCCAATACTCTCTTGATCGAGTGATCGGTTTTCACGTCAGCCCGTGTGTCGGGCTGGCGCTGTCGGCAGGAGTGGGCGTAGTAGCCGGCATTGGCACGCTGGCGGCGTTTTACAGACCCCCGAAACAGTGACCGAATCATACGGCACCGTCGAGGCTGCCGTAGCGGCGTTGAGGAATGGACGCTTAATTGGCATGCCCACGGAAACCGTGTATGGGTTGGGAGCTGACGCCCGCAATGCCGCTGCCGTAGAACGAATTTTTTCGGTCAAAGGCCGGCCCGCAAATCATCCACTCATTGTCCATATTGCCTCGGCTGATCAGCTCGACTCATGGGCCGGCAACATTTCAGACGACGCCCGCACTCTGGCTCACTCGCTGTGGCCCGGGCCGCTCACCCTTATCTTAGAACGTCACGCTGACGTGCCAGCTGCCGTTTCCGGAGGACGGCCCACCATTGGCATTCGTATTCCTAATCATTTTTTCGCCTTGGAAATTCTGACCCAGTTCGGCGGCGGCGTGGCGGCGCCATCAGCCAACAGGTTCGGCAAAGTCTCGCCCACCACTGCCCAACATGTGGCTCACGAATTCTCAATCCCCGAAGAAGTCGCTGTCCTGGTTGACGGCGGCCCGTGCCAGATCGGCGTGGAGTCCACCATCGTGGACGCCTCAACGCCCACGATATCGATTTTGCGCCACGGCAATATTTCCGGGCACACGATCTCCCAATTGATTGGGCGCGACGTTGTCGACGGCACCCATGGCGAGGCCCGTGCCTCTGGCATGCTCGCTGCTCATTACCAGCCCGACGCTGTTGTCCATTTGGCCTTCACGTTCGACGAACGCGACCAGATCGTTGACGCCCTCCACCCAGCCTCTGTGTACGTCATTCCGGCGTTCGAAACGGTCGAGCAGTATGCCAGGGGCTTGTATCACCACTTGCGCCAAGGCGACGCCCTCGGTGTTGCCCACATTGTGGCCGTATCTCCCCCACCGGCTGATGGGTTAGCCAACGCCATCCGAGATCGGCTGCGCAAGGCAGCTCACCGTTAATTGGAGTCATCCATCACGGGGCTTCGATTCGTATCAACTACATGCAACGATCTGGTGCGTACATCGTTTTAACTGTCCTCCTCGGAGCTGTCGGTGTTGGCGCCGTCGCTGTGAGTCGGTCGTCGTCAGCTCGGTCACTCAGCAAGCCTCAAGACACCACCCCAGCGGCGAGCGCGCAAGGCTCCCAAGCGGCACTGGGAGCGCCAACGTCGGTTGCCAGTACGACGCAACCGCCCCGCCTCGGGCCGATCCCGACCCTCGACGACAGCATTGGTTGGATCAACACTGCAGGCGCCAACACAGCGCCAACATTGACCAACAAAGTCACCCTCTACGAATTCTGGACTTTTGGTTGCTACAACTGCAAGAACACGTTGCCGGCATTGCGTGGCCTATATCAACGGTACCAAGCCGATGGTCTAGAGATCATTGGAATCCACACCCCAGAGTTTGACTCCGAACGCGACCACGGGAACGTTGTGAAAGCAAGCGCCGATCTGGCCGTCACGTGGCCAGTGGTTTTTGACGACGACGAGCGAAATTGGCATGCATGGGGTAACCACTACTGGCCCCATATTTATGTGGCCGATCAGACAGGCCAGGTTCGTTTTGACCATGTGGGCGAGGGCGCATACAACGAGCTCGAGGTCGCCATTCGGACGCTTCTCAACGTCGACCCCACCTCACCGCTCAGCACGCCAATCACAAAATAGGTAGCCCGTGATTGTCAACCTGACCGCCATGTTCGGAGGGGGCGTCGCTGCCTTCTTCGCCCCATGTGTACTGCCCCTCATACCGGTCTACCTGTCAGCGATGACGGGCCATGCCGCCACCGCGCAACGATCTAAAACCGTGATCTCGTCACTCGTGTTTGTGGTCGGCCTTACTGCCACGTTTACCCTCTTTGGCGCCCTCGCCGGGCGGTTTGGCAGCGTCCTTTCAGGCCAGGAACGTCCGGTTGAAATCGTGGGCGGACTTCTCATCGTGACGTGCGGTGCCCTGCAACTTATGTCGGGTCGGTGGGGTCGAAGCTGGAGGCCACTGGACGAATTGGCCCGCATGACTCGGAAAAGTTTCTTCGGTCCCGCAATTCTCGGATTGACATTTGGCGTGGCGTGGTCGCCCTGCGTGGGGCCATTTTTGGCAGCGGCATTAGCCACTGCCGGTAGCGGTCAATCGACAAGCAAAGGCGCTCTTTACCTAGTATTTTTTGGGCTCGGCTTGGGTCTGCCGTTCGTGTTTGCCGCCGCTGGCGCTGCTCCCCTATTGGTCCGCTTCCGTAAAGCAGGAATGCGGATCGCGATGGTCGGCGGCATACTGATGATTGTCATCGGCGTCAGCGTTGCGGCGGGAAAATTTCGCCAAATCTTCGCCGTAGTGTGATGCCGAATTAGATACCGCGGTCGCGTTCTGCGGCATATTCGCCACGCACGTCAGCACGTTCGGATTCGGCCAACACCGGATCCACAATGGCCGAGCTCGATACGGGCCAGTCAACCCACCCACCAGCCACCGCTGACGCTGCTTGGCGAGCCGCGCCAATAGCCACAAACTCGTCGCCACTAGCCACGGTCACTGCCCGTCCGCTTAAGTCTGCAAGCGTTTGCACGTAGGCACGCGACTGTGCCCCGCCGCCCACAACGAGCAATCGGCCACCAGTTTGCGCACCGGCTGCGCTCAGCGCATCGAGCCCGTCCAGCAACCCGCAAATCACGCCATTGACACTCGCCCGAGCCAGGTTTTCGCGAGAAGTAGAAGTGGAGATTCCACTCAACATGCCACGAGAATTCGGTCTGTTCGGCGTGCGCTCACCATCCAAATACGGCACAAGCGTCAACCCGTCGGCGCTGGCGTTCCCGCTCATAGCTAACGCATCAAATTCTTTATAGTCGACTGCCAACAATCGACGAACGGTCTCGGTGACTCTTGTGGCGTTCAAGGTACAAACCAACGGCAAGTACCGGCCAGTGGCATCGGCGAAACCAGCCACTGCGCCGCTCGCATCGGCGGTCGGCGTCGACGACACGCAATACACAGTGCCTGACGTGCCAATGGACACCACTACGTCCCCGGGTTGCAACCCCACACCGAGCGCAGCCGCCATGTTGTCGCCCGTGCCGCATGCCACGGTTACATCTCCCCATTGGCCGGCAATGTCCAACGGGCCTAATACACGAGGCACCATTGAACACCAATCCCGCGAACTGTCCACGATCGACAAGATGTCCCAGCAGTATTCATTTGTGACTGGGGAAAAATATCCTGTGCCCGAAGCATCCCCTCGATCGGTCGTGAATTGTCCTGTCAAACGGTGAGTGAGGTAATCGTGCGGCAAACACACCTTTGCTACCCGGTCCCAATTGGCTGGCTCACTGCGATGCAACCAGCTCAATTTGGTCACAGTAAAGGCCGCCACTGGCACGCTGCCCGTGGCATGCGCCCATGCCTTGGCGCGTTCCGGTAGCTGTTTCACGCACCATGACGCGTCGGGGGCCGATTCGGTGTCGTTCCACAATTTGGCCATGCGTACCGGCTGCCCACCGACGTCGAGCGTGACCATGCCATGTTGCTGGCCGCCGACCGACACAGCGGCCACAAGCGGCGCTCCAGCGTCGCCATACGCGGCTTGAAACGCGATCCACCAATCGAGAGGATTGGCCTCGCTTATCGGGGCCGATCCTGTTGGCGGATGGGCTGCTCGTCCGCTCGCCACCAATTTCCCGGAGTCGGCGTCGTGGATAGAAACTTTGGTGGATTGCGTCGACGAATCGACGCCCATAACGAGCGCCACGCGCGTTTACCGTACGCCCAATAGCAATTCGGTTACGAGTTGGTCGAGGCGCTCGTGCCCATATCCACGATCCGCCAACGCTGCCGCGTCAAATTCGCCAGTTCGGATATCGGATATTGCTTCTGGTCCGAGGCCCTTTGGCGATGTTGGCATTTTCAGGCCATCAGCTTGCGCGTACGCCAGTGCTTCTTGAATTTCGGCGTCGACACGGAATCGGGCAGCCTTGTCGGCCAAGATCAGATAGGTGCGCATGCAACCTGCAGCGAAGTCCCAAACACCTTGAATATCCTCGGTTCGATAAGCATGAGCATCGAAATGGCGCATGCCTGACCATCCCGAATCCTCCAACAATTTCACCAAATAGAACGCATCACGAATTCCCTCGCTGCCAAATCGAAAATCCTGATCAAATTTGCCAATTCGTTGAGCGTTGAGATCAATGTGGAAAAGTTTCCCATGCCACATCGCCTGCGCGACAGCATGGGTGAAGTTCAATCCGCTCATCGTCTCATGGGCAAACTCAGGATTGAGCCCCACCATGTCCGACCATTCAAGCTCGTTGATGAACGCCAACGCATGGCCCACGGTCGGCAAAAACATGTCGCCTCTCGGCTCATTTGGCTTGGGCTCCAACGCAATTTTCATGTTGTAGCCACGCTCGCGGATATATGCGCAGCACAGGTCAACTGCCTCGCGATAACGATCCAAAGCTGCTTGCACATCCTTCGCGGCTTCACACTCCATGCCTTCGCGGCCGCCCCACATTACGTAAATCTCTGCGCCCAACGACGCTCCCATATCAATCGATTCCATCGTTTTACGCACGGAGTATCGGCGCACGGAAGGATCGTTAGCCGTGAAAGCACCATCCTTGAACACGGGCTGTGAAAACAGATTGGTCGTCGCCATTGGCACCTTCATGCCTGAGTCGTCGAGTGCCTTACGAAAGCGTTTGAGAATTGCTTCCTTAGCGGCCGGAGCTGAGCCGAACGGCACGAGGTCGTCGTCATGGAAATTGATGCCGTAGGCACCCATTTCGGCCAGCTTCAATACCGAATCCACGGGATCGAGTTCCCCACGTGTCTCAAAACCGAATGGATCACGGCCACGGTTTCCCACGGTCCACAAACCGAAGGTGAATTTGTCATCGGGCGAAGGTGCAAAGCGATCAGTCATCGACCCAATCGTAAACCACCAGTGCTACGCTCAGACGCCTATCGCCCCACGAAATTTGGTGGGCGCTTCTCCAGAAAGCTGGCGACGCCTTCTTGGAAGTCTTTGGTCTTAAACAACGGCAGCAATTGAAGAAACACATGGTGCACGTTTTGATCAAATGTCTCGGTCTCCGCTGCTCGAAACATGCGCTTGATTGCCCGCACCGCTAGTGGAGCGTTCTCGGCAATAGCGGCTGCCATTCCTGCCACAGCCCCCGCAAAATCCTCGTCGCTTGCCACTTGATTCACCAGCCCAAGTTCCAGTGATTCAGTACTCGTCAACGTCCGTCCCGTGAAAGCGATTTCGGCCGCCTTCGCGTAACCCAACAACCGGGGCAACAACCACGTGCCGCCGGATTCGGGCAGTATCCCTCGCTTAGCAAAACCGGGATTCAGTTTGGCCTTCTCGTGAGCGATTCGAATGTCGCACCCCAAAGCAATGTCAAGGCCATAGCCCGCCGCTCCGCCGTTTAATGCGCAGATCGTGGGGGTGTCGAGGTTGTGCAGCACAATTGGTGGCGCGTTACGTATATCGATTTCACCTGCCATCGCATCCACACCATCCGCAGAATCCAAAAGCCCGAGCGACTCTTTCCGGTTGCCGGCTTGCGCTTGCAAATCGAGGCCAGCACAAAACGCTCGGCCTGCTCCGGTGAGAACAATCACTCGCACCTTTCGATCCCGGTCCGCTCGAAGTAGCGCTTCGGACAACTCATTGAGCATGGTCCCCGAAATGGTGTTGAGTCGCTCTGGAGCGTTGAGGGTAATTGTTCCGACGTAATCGGCCACTGAGTACAGGACTTCGGTCATGATGCGCACCATAATCGGCTCTATGAAAAATCGCGTGACCGAGATGCTCGGGGTTCAATATCCCATTGTCCAAGCTCCCATGGGCTGGATTGCTCGTGCCCAACTCGCAAGTGCCGTCAGCAACGCCGGCGCCCTCGGCATCATCGAAACGAGCTCTGGAGAGCTCGACGCAGTGAAAGGTGAGATCGCCAAAATGCGCGACCTCACCGACAAACCGTTTGGCGTCAACATCGCCCAGGCGTTCGTGAGGGACCCCAACATTGTCGAATTTGTCGTCGATCAGGGCGTCAAATTCGTGACCACTTCAGCTGGCGACCCAAACAAATACACAGCGGCGCTTAAGGCCGCAGGTTTGACCGTGTTCCACGTCGTTCCCACCCTCGCCGCTGCTCGCAAGGCGGTCGCCGCTGGCGTCGATGGACTCGTGGTCGAGGGCGGAGAGGGCGGCGGCTTTAAGAACCCACGCGACGTGGCCCTCATGGTGTTGTTGCCCTTGGTGTGCAAAGCGCTCGACGTTCCTGTGATCGCGGCTGGCGGTATATGCGATGGGTCATCGATGGCTGCTGCCTTTGCGCTTGGCGCGCAAGGCGTGCAAATGGGTACCCGTATGGTGTCGGCAGCCGAGTCGCCTGTCCATTCGAATTGGAAAGACGCCATCGTTGCCGCTGCCGAGACCGACACCGTGTTCTTGAATCGATTTTCGAAGCCGGGCCTGAGGGCACTTCGCACGGAACGCACGAGCCGCCTCGAGCACGATGACCACGTACCAATGACGGAAATGTCCAACGCCTTAGAGCTCTATTTCGGGGGCGACATGGAGGCCGCTATTGCCCTCGTTGGTCAGGTAGTGGGCCGCATTGATTCAGTAAAACCAGTCGCCGAAATTATCGGCGACACAATGGCCGAATTCACGGCCACACTCAGTCGGCTCGCCGCCATCAACCCCAGTTAAGGCCGGTGGCCCGAAAACGTCAGGACGCCCGCCACCGGCTTGAGCCCTTAGCGCCGTACATTTCCAGGTAAAGAGCTTTCGTCGGCGTTATTGCCATGAACCCCGTTCCTGGTGAGTTGTCGGCGCCTCCGGGTGCGAATGCGTCAAGGTCATAGTCGAAAACACCGGTCCACAGGCGTCGTTTTGTTTCGAGGTCATCGAAAATTTCCGCAGTACCCCATACTTCGACGCCATCACCGACTGCTGTCACTTGCCAGTGCAACGCCACATTGGCATTGGTGGCAACGTTTTTCGCCTTAACGGATCCAGTGCCCACCATGAGCCACAAAATGTCGCCCTCCCAGCACGGATGAACCGGGGTCACGTTGGGAATGCCGTCTGGTCCAACGGTCGCTAGATGCGCCCAAGGCGACAAGCGAACGGCGTGCTCTTTAATTTCCGAAAGTTCCATGACGGGATCTTCGTCGCTACGAAGGAGGAGCGCAACTATTCATGGCATGATTCCGCATGGCCAAAACTCTCAAGGACGCCCAAGCTGAACTCGACAAAGAATTTCACCAAGTGCGCAAGCATCTCGGCGACATCCGTTAGGCCTTCGATCGGGTTGAAAAAGCAGGCCCAGAAGACGACCTGTACGACATGTTGGACGAGTTGGAAGATGCCGTCAGCAAGGCACGCAAAGGTGGCATCTTAGGGTCAGGCGCAAAGGCGCATCGAGATGCACTCAAGGAACTTCGAGAGTTGCAAAACCCGAAATTGTAGCGACCGCTGGCGGCGTAGCGCTCTACAGCTCGCTTGCTGGAACTTGGGCGCTTGGCACTATCTCCACCTCGATCAGGCGCAAGCTTCCATCGGCAAAACCCACTGCCGAGTGTTCTGCCTTCGACGGACAACAGTCGGCATCTGTCGGGGCAAATAGGGCGCTCCACGCTTCAAATTTTCCGTTGGTGATTTTCACCGAACCGTGATCGAGCGATCGATGCCCAATTACGGTCGCCTTGCCGCCCACGAAATCGATGTCGAGATATTTCCCGGTGCCAAGCGACCGAAATCCAAACACAATTTCGTCAGCTCCATCTCCGGTGAGGTCCACAACTCGTACACCAATCGAGGCGAAATTCACAGCACTGTCATCGAGTACGGCCAGCTGAATTGTGGCTTGATTTCCAGCAACCGAATACAAAAATGCTCGTTGTCCGTTGGGCGCCGCGGAGGCCCGTTCGGTGACCCAAATCAAATCGCCGCCCGTCGTGTGAGCAACGCCACATAAGGACACGTAACCCGCCTCAGCGAGGCTCTGACAGCCATCCGCTGAGTTGTAAGGGGCCGTGTTGTCACCTGGTTTGGGGGGCAAAAGCACCGCTCCCGAGGTGCCGATAATTGGATTTGATGCTGCTGTCGACGTGCTACCCGGAATTGACGATCCAACAGTTGTTGTGACGCCGCCAGGCAACGACGTCGTACCGCCGCCTACCACGGTCGTTGTCGTTGTGGCGTTCGGATCAACGACAGTCGTCGACGGCTTTGACGCAGTGGTCGAAGACCCAGAGCCGAACGTCGACGAAGTCGGCACTGCGCCGGGAGTCGATGGGTCGTCGCGCAAAGCGAACACCACAACCACCACGATGGCCACGATGGCCACGAGTGCTCCCAAGACAATCAAAGTGTTTCGTTGTCGTTCGTCAAAAGTGGCGTCGGGTTCCATGGCGTGATCTCCGTCAGGTGCGGTATGGCATTCGAATGTCACATGTCGTGCGATCGGCGCACAACGGGCAGTAGCAAATTAGCGCCGTCCCCGTCGCCGATCTCGTCATGGTCATCGCCAGCGAACAACCCGCCGGCAGCAGTCGACGGCGACGAAGAGCCAAAGTTAAGTACGAGCAAGGTCGCAGTACTGGCGACCAGCACACTTCCTGCCACATGAGCCAGCGCCAGCACCGCTGGGACGCCCGAAAAATACTGGATGTAGCCCAACATTCCCTGACCCACGATCGCCACCAACATGAAGGTAATCCGGTCTTCAAAACGGGACCGTTCGCCATGTCGAGCTACCCACCACGTGACCCCCACAACGGCGGTCAGAAAAAGCCAAACGCTCACGCTATGTACCTTGGCGGCACTCGACGGGAGCCACGAAAATCGATGCGCCCTTTCGTCGCCAGAATGCGGACCGGACCCCGTCACCCCAGTGCCGGTGAGCAATACCACAGCAACTGGTATGCCCACAATCGCCGCCAAGACGCGGTCGGAGCCCACAAACCGACGAACCACATCGTCGTTCCGTTTAGCCCGTTCCACAAGCACGATTGCGTTGATCAACAGCACAATTGACAGCAGATAGTGGCCCGCAACAGCGGCTGGATGCACCTTTGTTTTGACCGTGATGCCGCCCAGAATTGCTTGGGCCATGACTCCACCCACCAAGCCAAGTGACAGTCGGGTGAGGTCCCGACGCCTCGGTGAACGCGCCAGTGATCCCAACACGCAAACCGCAATGGCTACCGACACCGCCCCTGTGAAATAGCGATTGAGCGACTCGATCCATCCGTGCCATCCGCTCGTCGGTACGAGCGAACCTCGCTGGCATGCCGGCCAGTCAGGACAACCCAACCCGCTGCCCGAAACACGAACTGCTGCTCCGGTAACGATGATGGCCCCCACTAGCCACACGGCGATCACGGTGATCCGATGGTAGGCAGCCGGACTAATCGATCGCTTGCGGCCCACGTCGTCAGGCTAGCGGTCGGTTAGTGATAGAACCCATCCCATGCTGACGAGTTTCGACGACTACCCGTGCCACCAAACATCTGATCCTGTGGGCCGCCCTGCATCGAGTGATCCCAACCATTACGACCGGTACTTCTTTAATGGCTACACCCGCGATTCATCGCTCTTTTTTGCTGTCGCCATGGGCTTGTATCCCAACCGTCAAGTAATCGACGCCAGTTTTAGCGTCGTCGAGCATGATGGGCACGACGGCGTGCAATCGTCGATCAACGTATCGGGCAAGGCTCCGTCAGACCGACGCCACACTGCGGTAGGACCAATCACCGTTGATGTCCTCGAGCCGCTGCACCAGCTCAAGGTCACGGTCACTCGGACAACCGATTTGGGATTGGCCGCCGAACTGATTTTCACCTCTCGTACCGCGCCAATCGAGGAACCAAAGTTCTCCCGCACGTTTGAAAATCGCGTGTTTTTCGACTACACCCGCCTCACCCAATTCGGGACATGGACGGGCTGGATCGAAATCGAGGGACGGCACCATGTCGTCGACACCACAACCACGTGGGGTTGCCGGGATCGGTCATGGGGTATCCGACCTGTTGGCGAGCAACTCGCCACCGGAGCACCAGGCGGCGTGCCTCAGTTCTATTGGCTGTGGGGGCCCACCAACTTCGATGATTGCGCCATGCACTTCAGTACCAACGAAACCGGCGAGGGCGTACGTTGGCACTACACGGCCTCCCACAGCCCTCTTGGTAACGCAGAGCACGAGACGTTTCGGGATGCACGACAGTCAATCGAATGGACGCCGGGTTCTCGTCATGCGGCGTCTGCCACTGTCGAATTACATCACCATGTAGTGGCCGACGGCATTACGAGGCTCGGCTATCGGCCCCTTTACCCGTTCTACATGTTAGGCATCGGCTACAGCCATCCGACCTTTGGCCACGGCCGGTGGCACGGAGAGTTAGCTGTCAATGAGGAACAATTCCTCCTCAGCGAATGTAACCCGGGTGAATTTAAACATTTTCATATTCAAGCGCTTTGTGAAGTCACCAAAACGCTGCCAAACGGCTCCACAAGCGTTGGCCAAGGAATTCTTGAGCAGTTCGTTATTGGCGCCCACAAACCCAGTCAGCTCACCGGAATTATGGACGTCGCTCAATAGCTTCTACACGGTGATTTGGTAGAACGCATTTACGGCGTGATCTATTCCCAACTTCTTCACAGTTGAAAATCCTGCTTGAGCTGCCATTTCAGTGAGTAACGTCTCCGACAGGCCCAGCGTTCCCAGACCAGCGCCGCCGTGCTCACTCAGGGCCGACGCCATACAGCTCATGACCGAAATTCCATACATCATCGACGCCATGGGGTTCTTCTGCACATTCTCGGAGAAGGTGTCGCGAGCCTTTATGTCGGCCACAAACCACACCCCATTTGGCTTTAACGCGCTACGAATAGCGTGCATTATTTCTTGAGGATGTGTCATGTCGTGTAGGCAATCGAACGTCGTCACGAGGTCCAACGAGTTATCGGTTGGCAGACCGTGTTCTCGGGGATCAAAGAATTCAGCATTGCTGATCCCCGCTTCGGTTTGCTTGGCCTTTGCTCTGGTAAGAGCGTGGTGTGAAATATCGAACCCAGAGAACGAGCTCTTCGGGAACGCGGCGGCCATCGTGAGCACGGCCACGCCAGCACCGCACCCGACATCTGCGACTTTGGCGCCGGCGATTAATTTTTCTACGACGCCGTCAAGCGCCGGAAGCCCAACGGAAACCAATTGGTGTCGAAACCACGGAGCAAAATTGACCTCGATGCCCGCAGCGCCGGTTTCCCCATGGGCGTCGTAGTCGTACCCGAGGCCAGTTCGAAACGACTCGGGTAATCGTTCAAGCGAGGCCATTGTCGACGGCAATCGCATAAACATGCCCATCCCGTAAGCAGGACCTTCCGGGTCAGCGAGCACCATTGCGGCTTCGGCAGAAATGGAAAACGTCGAACCGTCAGCAGATTCAATGATCTTGGCTGCTGCTTGATTTCGCGCCCACTCCAAAACCCAACGTTCGTCCAGCCCCGCTGCCGTGGCTAGTTCGGCGGCCGACATTTCTGCCCCTGCCTCGCACAAATGGCGATACAACCCGAGCTCATGGCCGAGATAGATCATCCCCGACGTGATGGCGCCTTCCAATTTTGTGAACACGTGGTACGAGAAGAACTTGAGCTTGTCGGGATCGATCACGGGGGTTGCCATTCCGGCAACATAGCCGCCCGAACAACGCCGAGGTCAGTCAGGAAAGGTTGATGTAAATGTGCTTCGATTCCAGATAGGCATCAAGTGCATATGGCCCGAGTTCGCGACCGATTCCCGATTGCTTGTGGCCGCCCCACATAGATTCGGTAGGGGCCGGTTGGCTGTCGTTAATCCACACCACACCCGCCTTAATGGCCTTTGCCGTCCGCAACGCTTTACCAATATCTCGGGTCCAAATAGCGGCTGCCAAGCCGTATTCGGTGTCATTCGCCAAACCAACCACTTCGTCGATGTCCGTAAAGGGGATCACCGTCATAATGGGGCCGAAAATTTCTTCACGAGCGATCCGATAGTTGTTTGACCGGGCCTCAAAGATCGTCGGCGGCACAAAAAACCCACCAGCCAACGCTGGATCAGTCGGCCGGGTGCCCTCGAACACCAAGTTTGCCCCTTCAGCAACTCCCACCGCGCGGTACTCCTCCACCCGATCCCGTTGCCTGGCCGACACCAACGGGCCCATCGTCGTCAACGGATCAAGCCCGGAACCGAGCCGGATTTCGCTAGCAGTAGCGCTCAGTGCGTTTAGCGCATCGTCGTACAACGACGACTCGATGAATACCCGTGACCCAGCAGAGCACACTTCGCCCTGGTTGCCAAAAATTCCAGCGCACGTGCCGGCAATTGCAGCGTCAAATCCAGCATCGGAGAACACGATATTTGGGCTCTTGCCTCCCAATTCGAGAGTGACCCTTTTGAGCTGGTCGGCGCACGTCCTTTGGATCAAGATACCGACATCTTTGCTACCCGTGAAACTGATCTTGTCAATCCCCGGATGGGTCAGCATATGGGAGCCCGCTTCCCCGCCGAAACCAGTCACCACATTAAAAACACCTGGTGGGAGCTCTGCCTCCTGAGTGAGCCGAGCCAGATACAGCGCTGTCAGCGGTGTCTGCTCGGCCGGCTTGAACACAACTGTGCACCCAGCCGCCAATGCCGGGGCAATCTTCTGGCTGGCCATCACAAGTGGGTAATTCCAGGGCACGATCAAACCGCAAACGCCAACCGCTTCCTTTACGATGAGACTCATGGCGAAGGGCCCTACTGGCGGAATGTCGCCAGAGATCTTGGTTGCCCACCCGGCGTAGTACTCAAACATAAATGCGGCCTCGGCAATATCAAAGCGCGCCTCGGCTATCGGCTTGCCGCTGTCGAGCACCTCCAACTCGACCAAAATTTCCGCATCACGTCGGATCAAGTCAGAGATCCGGAACATCACCCGCGATCGGTCTCGCTCGGCTACAGCGTTGCCCCAAGTACCACCATCGAATGCCAAACGCGCTGCCGCAACTGCGCGGTCGATGTCGACACCCTGGCCCCGCGGCACTGTGGCAAGAAGTGCCCCGGTAGCCGGATCAAGCGACTCAAAGCGTTGGCCGTCAGCAGCCTCCACCCATTCGCCACCGATAAACATTTTTGGTGCTCGATCAATCTGAATCATCGAAGAACAGTAGCCGCGCCCGGTCTATCCAGCCGTTGAGGTGTACGTTCATTCCATGATCAACCAGGCACAACGCAAGCTGATATCCAAGATTCTCGTCAAGCCGGGAATGGACGCCAACATCAGCAAGCGAGAACCCGGCAACCAGCTCGGGATTATTGACGAGCAGACTGCAACTGAACTCCTGGCCGAATTTATTGACGAGTTGAGAGCCCTGCAGGAACGCTTGTGGGCACAACAATCGAAGGGTCTCCTCATCGTCTTACAAGGCATCGACACCTCGGGCAAAGACGGTGTAATCCGCAACATCATCGGAGCACTCCATCCTGCAGGTGTTCGAATCGCATCGTTCAAAGCACCAGCCGGCGCAGAGACACAACACGACTACCTATGGCGAATTCATCAACAAATGCCCAACAGAGGCGAAGTGGTCGTATTTAACAGGTCGCACTACGAGAGCTTGCTCATTGAACGGGTCCGGGGCTTCGCTCCGAAAGAGGTCTGGGCTCGCCGTTACAAGCACATCGTCAACTTCGAACGACTACTCACCGACGAAGGAACTCACATCGTCAAATTCATGTTGCATATCTCCAAGGCAGAACAAGCGCTGCGTCTCCAAGCCCGTCTCGACGACCCCACCAAGCTATGGAAGTTCAATCCCGGCGATCTCGATGACCGCAAAATGTGGTCGAAATATATACGGGCCTACGAAGATGCCGTCACCAAGACGTCTACCTCAAATGCCCCGTGGCACGTGGTGCCTTCGGATCACAAGTGGGTGCGAAACGTCGCCGTGGCAACCGTGCTACTCGACACCCTCAATCGAATCGACCCCCAATACCCGCCAGCCGACTTCGACGTCAACGCCATCCATATCGTCTGAAAGCGGTCAAGTGTTTTGACACAACATTCCGCCATCAATCTGCATGATCACCCCGTTCATAAAGCTCGAAGCAGGTAACGCGAAATTGAGGGTGCCATGAGCGACCTCCTCCGGCTCGCCATAACGCCGCATCGGTACTCGACGACGGGCAAACTTCATCTTCGCTTCATCCGGAATAGTGCTGGTCATACCCGTATTTATCGGACCAGGACAAACGCAATTCACTGTAACGTTCTGAGCGCCAAGCTCTACCGCCAGGCTTCTCGTCAAACCCACGACTCCATGCTTTGCCGCCGTGTACGGGCTGATCATCGCCGACGCTCCGAGCCCTTCCGTCGACGCAATATTCACGATACGCCCGCCTGTAGCGCTCGCCTTCAAATACGGCAAACACGCCCGGATCATATGCACATGAGACGTGAGATTCACCGCAATTGTACGGTCCCATGCCTCGGGATGGTTGACATGATCGATGGGCAACCCAATGCTGATACCTGCATTGTTCACCAGCACATCGATAGTGCTCCACCTATCGACTACAGACGCCACCAAGGCCCCGATTCCCGCAACATCGGTGACGTCCAGCACCGCTCCAATCACTGACTCGCCACCATGTACTGCCGATATCTCACTTACCACACGATCCACAGCACCCTGAGCGAGGTCAACAACAACCACTCGAGCGCCTTCATCAGCGAACAAATGCGCAGTTGCACGCCCCATCCCGCTCGCAGCACCGGTGACGATGACAACTTTTCCGGCGACGGAGCGACTTCCAACAGACAAACGAGACATCGCAAGAGACTAAAGCAAAAACGCAAATAAGGCCCCTTTCGGGGCCCTATTTGTATAACGAAATCCGGCGACGTCCTACTCTCCCAAGGGGTCTACCCCTAAGTACCATTGGCGCTGGTGGGCTTAACTTCCGTGTTCGGAATGGGAACGGGTGTGGCCCCACCGCTATGGCCACCGAAACCTATTGTCAACGAGCGGGCGCGCCTAGCGCTGCCCCTCGGAGAACTCCAGAGCGAGTACGAGCATATTGTGTAAATTCAAGCCCTCGGCCGATTAGTACCGGTCGGCTGAACACATTGCTGTGCTTACACCTCCGGCCTATCAACGTGGTCGTCTGGCCACGGGCCTTACCAGGTTAACCCTGTGGGAAATCTCATCTTGGAACGGGCTTCGCACTTAGATGCTTTCAGCGCTTATCCCTTCCGTAGGTCGCCAACCAGCCGTGCCCTTGGCAGGACAACTGGCATACGAGAGCTACGTCCATCCCGGTACTCTCGTACTAGGGACAGCCTTCCTCAAATTTCCTTCGGTTGCAGTGGATAGGGACCGAACTGTCTCACGACGTTCTAAACCCAGCTCGCGTACCGCTTTAATGGGCGAACAGCCCAACCCTTGGGACCTGCTTCAGCCCCAGGAT
>JBBRKR010000020.1:0-50982 GCA_038231795.1 Acidimicrobiales bacterium | reverse complement strand
CGGGATAGTGATGGTTTCAGATCCATCGAGCGTCTCAAATTCAATTGCAGTACCCAACACGGCCTGCGTGTAGGCAATCGGCAAATCGCAGATGAGGTCGAGTCCATCGCGCACAAATCGCTCGTCGGGCTTCACCCTCAGGTGCACATACAAGTCGCCAGTGGGTCCGCCTCTGGGCCCTGCAGCACCTCTGCCTGTTATGCGCAAAGTGGATCCGGTATCGACGCCAGCGGGCACATCGACCGTGACCGTTACCTCTTTGGCAGCACGGCCTTCACCACGACATGTTGGACACGGCGAAGAAATCATCTTGCCTTGGCCGTTGCATCGACCGCATGGCGCTGTGGTGACCATTTGCCCCAAAATTGACTGACGGACGCGACGCACTTGGCCAGCGCCAGCGCATTCCAAACAGGTGGTAGCGCTGGTGCCCGGCGCCGCCCCCGTGGCATCGCACGTTTCGCACGCCACGGCGGTGCGGACGGTGACAGGTACCGTGGCGCCAAACATGGCGTTGTCGAAACTGAGATCTACGACAGCTTCGAGATCAGGCCCTCGGCTCGGACCACTGGGGCCAGATTGCCGTTGCTGGCCGAACCCGCCACCGCCGAAGAAGGCGTCGAAAATATCGCCGAGGCCGCCACCGCCGAACGGACTGCCCGTTTGTTGTGGGCCATCGGCACCGTATTGATCGTACGACTGCCGCTTACTGGCGTCGGAAAGGGTTTCGTAGGCCTTGGCTATTTCCTTGAATTTTGATTCGGCGCTGGCATCACCCGGGTTGGCATCGGGGTGGTATTTGCGCGCCAATTGACGGTACGACTTTTTGATTTCGTCTGCCGATGCTTGGCGAGAAACGCCTAACAATTCGTAATAGTCAGCCACAACAATCCTTGTAGTTATCCCTCGGCCAACCGGCGGCCGAGTCGCCCGGATACAACAGCGACAGCCGCCATTGCCTGGGAGTAATTCATTCTGGTGGGGCCGAGCACGCCAACGCTTCCCGCTCGTTCCCCTTCAACGGTAATCGGTGCCACGATCACCGAACACGAAAGCAACGGTTGCAAACCAATTTCACTGCCAATGGATACGCCCATTTCCGAGCCCATATCAATCGAGTGCACGGCGATACCGGTATCAAGAACCTGACGCATCATGCTCACCATCACATACTGCTGCTCGACGATCGACAGCACTTGGCGGACTGTTTCGACAGCGTCAAACGAGGTGGCCATGCGGGATGCACCACTCACAAAAATGGCGTCACTTTCCGGCAAATCGGATCGCAATCCTTCGACGCAAGATTGTATGAGTTGACCAATGTCGGTCGACGCATCGATTGCTATTGAACCTAAGGATCCCAACGATTGGCCCGTCAACATCATCGACAACTTCGCCGAAGCGCCGGCGATGGCAACGTCGCTCATGGATGCCGCCAACTCCACGACGTGTTTGTTGACAGCACCGCTACTCAGCACCACGACCACCATGGCCGTAGAGCTATGGAGGGCAACAATTTGCGCCGAACGGATGGTGGCCTGCTCGGCAGGTGCACCTACTACGAGTGCGGTGTAATCAGTGAGCTTGGTGAGCAGTTCGCTGGCATCGGCCAAGGTCTGCTCAAGCTCGCCATGCGCCCTGTCAAAGAACTCTTTCACCTGCTCGGCACGAACCGTTTCCAAAGCGCTGGGCCCTAAAAGGCGGTCAACAAAAAAGCGGTATCCCTTTTCAGTAGGGATCCGACCAGCACTGGTATGTGGCTGGTGGAGGTAGCCGTCGTGCTCTAATGCCACCATGTCGTTTCGAATCGTGGCACTCGAAACGCTGAGCCCAGGAGCATGAGCGACGTGGCTTGATCCAACTGGTTGCGCCGTATCGATGTACTCCTCGACAACGGCCCGCAGCACTGCGGCGCGGCGGTCATCGAGTGACACGAGAAGGGCTTTCACGATGCGCAAACATGGAGCCGTCAGTTTACCCTGTGATTCATTGTTTTCAGACGCTTCACCCTTGAGCCTTACCCATGGTGACCAATTTCGGTACTCTGTGACACATGAGCCCCACTCCGTCGGCGAAACGAACGCCAACGCGACGCGACCCATCGGGTGCTCGTGGCGCGGAGGTCGCAAATCGTCCGATATCTGACTTCGTGACAAGCGAAACCGGCCGATTGACGTCCACCGCCGGGCTGCCCTTTATTTACGACTGTCTTAATGGGTTGGCGGCGCACCAAGGTCTCGATGATGCCGCTCTAGTGCTGCACGACGACGGACGGCGGTACGTGTTTCGAGCCCACAATCGGCCCATGATTTCACCGTGGGATGTGACCATTGCCACTGACGCTCCCGACGGCATTCATACCGAGCCGCTCCTTCCCGACGCTGTCAACGAACTCGATGCCATTGGCCGTCTGTGCAGTGTGGCGCTTAGGCTCGAACTGCTGGCCCATCAATCGCTCCACGACGAACTCACCGGGTTGTTCAACCGAAGAGCGTTCGACGAAATGTTGGCCGGCGCAGTGAGCCAGGCCCAGCGTTACGGATGGCAGTTCACACTGGTGTTGCTCGACATGGACAAGCTCAAGACGATTAACGATTCGTTAGGACACCCCGTTGGCGACGCGGTGTTGCAAATGGTTGGCGCATCTTTGCGCAGCCGTCTGCGCACAGGTGACATCGCCGCCCGCCTCGGCGGTGATGAATTCGCGCTCATTTTGCCAGCCTCGACCGGCGATGGTGTGCCACCAGTTTTGGCCAGGTTGCAAGTAGATATCGACGCCTATGGGGTCGACAACGTGTCGCTGTCGGCTGGTCGAGCGACATGCCCGCTTGAAGCCGCCGACATGGACTCGCTGTACCGATTGGCCGACGAGCGGCTGTATGAAGAGAAACGCGCGCTCCCAGGCAGCCGTGTGAGCGCGCGGTAGTGGACAGCAACATTTTTGACCGTATCGACATCGAGTTGCGGGCGATCAACGGCGTTATTTCTGTGGGCATCACCGATACCGCAGACCTAGTTCGCGTCCAGGTAACTGCCAGCCATACGACGCCGGCTGATCGCCTCAAGGTGCGGCGAATTGTACGGGCCCATATTCGTCAACCTGTCGTAGTCGAGACGCTGCTATTGCTCTAACACCTTTTGAGATTTACACCTTGGTGAGGCCGTAACGACGTAACGATTCACGCCGTTCTTCGTCGTGATCAACAACGGGATACATGTATCCCAGCGGTGCGCTTCCGCCTTTTGCCGTAGGGGCGTGGATTGCCGAATTGCTGAGCTCAGAAAGTTCGGGAACATAGGCTCGGATGTAATCACCCGCGGGGTCGAATCGTTCGCTCTGCGTTGTGGGATTAAAGACTCGATAGTACGGCGACGCATCTGTGCCGCTTCCCGCCACCCATTGCCATCCGTGGCTGTTACTCGCCGTATCGCCATCGATGAGGTGGCGCATGAAGTGGCGAGCCCCCCACTGCCACGGAAGGTGCAAATCTTTGACGAGAAAACTGGCAGTGATCATCCGCACACGATTGTGCATCCACCCCGTAGTCAGCAGCTGACGCATGCCAGCGTCCACGATTGGGAAGCCAGTTTCGCCTTTGCACCATGCCTGGAATTGGCTCAGGGCGCGGGCGTCGGTATCGCACTCCATGGCCTCCATGGCCGGATTCAAGCACTGATACGCGGATGTGGGTTGGTGCCACAAGACGTCGGCGTAGAACTCGCGCCACGCCAATTCCGAGCGCACGGTGTTGGCGCCCGGATCTCGATTTAATTTCGCCAAGATTTGGCGGGGATGAAGTATCCCGAAATGAAGTGCGGCTGACAATCGTGATGTGCCATCGATGGCGGGAAGATTGCGATTCTCGACGTAGCTGTCAGCCCATTCGTTGACAAATTCTTCGAGCCGCTGATGCGCCGATTGCTCACTGGCAGTCGCCCGAATGGCGTCGAGTATTCCAGACGTCACGCTCGACGCCTCGGGGTAGCCATCGCACTGGACCTCAGGTGCGCCTCGCCAAGTTAGCGACGCATTTCCCGACGGCTCGGGCCAACAGTGCGCGGCCCACGTATTTCGAAACGGAGTGAAGACTTTGTACGGGTTGCCAGAGCCGTTGCGCACCGTACCTGGCGCAATTGCGTACGGCGTGGCGACGGCGCGAAAGGCAACGCCAACTTGCTTCAACGCCAACTCCACATTGCGGTCGCGTTGAATACCGATGGGCGAACAGTCTCCGGTGGCGAATACCGATGTGGCGCCTATCTCCTTCGCCAACCGCGCCACCTCGATCACCGGGTCGCCGTGACGTAAAACCAGCCCATTTCCCATCGAAGCGTCGAGCGATTGCAGGGCGGCAACCAAATAGTTTTGACGAGGCCCGCCGGCGTTGGCGAAAAGCTTCGAGTCAACGACAAAAAGCGGTGTGACGCTGTCGCTTTCCGAGGCGGCAACAAGTGCTGGGTTGTCGGCGAGTCGGAGGTCTCGCCGAAACCACATCACCGAACGCGACAACACGACGACGTCTATTCGTCGAGGCGAAGCGCGGCCACGAAAGCCTCTTGCGGCACCTCGACTCGCCCGATGTTTTTGAGCTTTTTCTTGCCCTCTTTTTGCTTCTCGAGCAGCTTGCGTTTGCGGGAAATATCGCCGCCGTAGCATTTCGCCAGCACGTCTTTGCGCTTCGCTTTTACTGTCTCGCGGGCGATAAATCGACCGCCGATAGCCGCTTGAATCGGCACGTCAAACATCTGGCGTGGAATCAGTTCTTTGAGTTTCTCACACAATTTGCGACCGTAGTCATACGAACGATCTCGATGCACGATGGCGCTAAACGCATCGGCCACCACTGCGTTCAACAGGATGTCGACCTTCACGAGCGCGCTCTGCTGATAGCCAGCTGGCTCGTAATCGAGACTGGCGTATCCCTGGGTGCGACTCTTGAGTTGGTCAAAGAAATCGATCACGATTTCCGCTAGCGGAATGCGGTATTGCAGCTCCATGCGCTCTGGCGACAAGTACTCCATTTTCACCATTTCAGCACGACGAGACTGTGCCAATTCGATGATCGTGCCTGCATAGTTAGCGGGAGTCAAAATAGTGATTCGGAGGAATGGTTCCTCAATGAATTCAATATCGGCAGGGTTGGGCAAATCGGCTGGATTGTCGACAAGAAGCAGCTCACCGTTGGTCTTGTGTACGCGGTACTGCACGCTGGGCGCCGTCGCGATCAAAGCCAAATTGAACTCTCGTTCTAAGCGCTCGCGCACGATTTCCATATGCAACAAGCCCAGAAATCCGCACCGGAAACCGAAACCTAACGCACCAGAAGTCTCTGGCGCGTAGCTGATCGACGCGTCGTTCACACGAAGCTTTTCGATGCTCTCACGCAGGTTCTCGAAGTCGTCGCCTTCGACGGGATACAGGCCACAAAACACCATCGGCTTGGGATCCATGTAGCCGGCCAGAGCTTCGGATGCTGGACGTGCTGCCTCGGTGACTGTCTCGCCAACGCGGGCATCGCCAACGTCTTTGATACCAGCGATGAGGTAACCCACTTCGCCAGGCCCGAGCTCGGCTACGGGTGTCATCACTGGTTGGCGTACACCGATTTCATCCACATCATGCAACGCCGCGGCGTTCATGAAACGAACTTTTTTACCCGTGTATAGGGTGCCGTTCATCACTCGAATGGAGTTGACCACGCCCCGATATTGATCGAAAACGGAATCGAAAATGAGAGCCTGTAAGGCAGCATCTGGATCGCCTTTTGGAGGCGGGATGCGAGCCACCACGGCATTGAGCAGCTCCGAAACACCCTCACCAGTTTTGCCCGAAATACGCAAAATCTGATCGGCTGGAAGCCCCAACACCTTCTCGATCTCGTCGGCGTACCGATCAGGATCGGCGGCGGGAAGGTCGATCTTGTTGAGGCAGGCCACGATCTCCAGATCGTTTTCCAACGCTAAATAACAGTTGGCGAGAGTTTGCGCCTCGATGCCCTGACTGGCGTCCACTACAAGCACCACACCTTCGCATGCGGCAAGGCTGCGACTCACCTCGTACCCGAAGTCGACGTGACCTGGCGTGTCGATCAAATGCAGCACGTGACCAGCCCAATTGACTCGCACATTCTGCGCTTTGATCGTGATCCCCCGTTCACGTTCGATATCCATCGAGTCGAGATATTGGGCACGCATCATGCGCGAATCGACCGCATTGGTAATTTCCAAAATGCGGTCGGAGAGGGTCGATTTGCCGTGGTCAATGTGGGCAATAATCGAAAAGTTGCGAATGAGCGAGAGATCCATGGGCCCCCGTAGGCTAGTTGGCGGCGACGGGTTGCCTGGCGTTTGCCAAATCGGTGTGCCGAGTAAACGCACCGTAGGTGCAGAGAATTTGAGCACAAAGATGAAACCCGAGGGCGCAAACCGCTACTCTTAGACGTTCGCAATTTTCGCTGACTCAGCGAGTTACTTCACAAGGATTACCCGTGGCAAATATCAAGAGCCAAATCAAGCGCATCGACCAAAACGCAAAGCGCGAAGATCGTAATAAGGCCGTCCGCTCGGAACTCAAGACCCGCCAGAAGAACGCCGTCAAGGCCGTCGGCACAGAAGGTGCAACTACAGCCCTCAGCCTGGCCATGAAGCGCATCGACAAGGCGGCCGCTGGTGGCGTCATTCACAAGAACGCAGCTGCCCGCAAGAAGAGCCGTTTGGCCAAGCGAGTCGCCGCCGCCGCGACTGCCCAATAGGGCGAGAGCACTGCCACGGCAACGTGGCACCGATTTCAGTAAGAGGCCTCGCTTCGCAGCGGGGTCTCTTTTGTTTTTACTAGAGCGCTAGCGCTGGCGTCGGCACTAATGACGCACCGGGCGGGCAGGACCCAGGCGACTCAGGCGAGCCACGAGCACCTCGACCACTGTTTCGGGTTCCCAATCGGTTGCCCCCCGCACATCTAGATCAGCACGGGCCAACAACTCAATCGCCTTGTTAAGGCCGGGGCGACCAAGAGCACGCATCTGATTGAACGCCTTTTTGGCCGGAAATGTGGAGCCTTTTAGGTTCAGCGCATCGGCAGCCTGTTGTTCGTTGCGAACGTTGGGGTTATCGAGTTTCAACATGCGGCCATAGTGGCCGTGCAATGTGGCCAATATTTGCAACGGGTGCTTGCCGCCGGCGTTCATCATGCGACGCAGGTTGTTGATGGCGTCGGCCGTCCGGCCCGAATCGATGGCGTCAGTGAGATCCCATGGCGGCACGGTCCCCTGCTCGCCTAAGAATGGGGTGATGTCCTCAAGCGTGATGCGGGCCTGCTGGCCATATGCGCCAGCCAACGTTTCCAGAATCGCGGGGAGACGACCGAGGTCGTCGGCCAGTGTGGCGAGGAGAGCCGAACGGGCAGGGCCTTCGAGGTGTACGGGCGCCGAGCGCCAATGCTCGTCCAGCCACGTGGCCTTCTCGTCCTTTCTCGTAGGCACTGCGGTGGCGAGCGTTTGACCACCACATGCCTTGATGGCATCGGCAAGTTTTTTGGGCACCACCCCTGTGGGCCATTCGATGACGAGCGACGTGGTATCGAGCGGATTGGCGAGATAGGCCACGATGGGGCCGAGGTCGTCTGCGTTGAAGCGACTGGCGTTTCGGGCCACGACAACTCGTGAGGTGGTTAGGAAGGGTGGCGTTTGTGCGGCGTCGGCCACACGAGCGGCCTCGTAGTCGTCGCTCGACAATTCTTCAACCATGAGCGACGATTCTTCGTTGCCGACGAGCTCACGGACCAGGTCTCTCACTGCCGTGTTCAGCAAAACTGGATCATCGCCACGAACGAGATACACGGGCGTGGCCATCCGCAAAACCCTACCGGGTGCCAAAGTGCTCAACCGGTGTCAATCGTGACTATGAGGCTGGGGCTGGTGCTTGTCACCGTGATCGTGATGTCGCCAAGGGTCCACTGTTCGCCGTCGTGGGCCGCCGTCATGCCCCGTTGTTGGGCTGATGGCGCTACCACCACGAGCGCAGGGGTCATTTGGCGAATCACTGGCTCAGCGGCTCGAGCACTCGCCCATGTGGCGCCATGCACCACAATCACATCGAGGTGGTCGACGCCTCGAGCTCGCAGATCGGCCAACACCACCTTTGGCTCTGCCCACCCCAAGACCAACACCGAAGCCGATGGCGAGATATGCAATTCCGATCGGCCAACGATCTCAAACGTTCCCACGAGTGGCGGCGTCAACCATTCTGAAGCACTGACAACTATGGCCACCACGCCGAGTCCAGCCACCGCTTTCAATAGACCCCGCCTGCGGGAATGCGTTGCACCACGTGCCGCAAAACGCCACACGCCTACCGCTAGCGCCAAAGCAAGACAGTGGCGCAGCGTCAAGGTACCCAAGCCCCAACTCGACGATGCCCGAGCCACCTTGGCCACCCACCACAACAAAACATGGTCAACGAGATGCAACGCCCACGCCACCCGTCCGCCGATGGTTCCTGCCACCAATCCACCCGTGAGTCCCCACACCATTACTGGGCCAGCGGCAGGGACCGCCAAGGCGTTGGCAGGCACAGATGCAACAGGAATTCCGCCAAAGAAGCCAAGCAACAGTGGCAGTGTGCCGAGCTGGGCAGCAATCGTGATCCCGATGGCATCAGCCAGTAATCGGGGGCCACGGATGGCGTCGCACAATCGTTTTCCCCACAAGATGATTCCGCCCGACGCGCCCACCGATAGCAGAAATCCAGCCGATCTCACGAGCAACGGGTCGATCAACGTCAACACGATCACAGTGACCGCCAAGATCCGCAACCCGGAAACTCGTCTTCCGCGCAGGGTGGCATAGGCGCCCACAGCGGCCATCCCAGCTGCTCGCAACACCGATGGCTGCCACCGGGTTGCGACACAAAAGAACGCCAACACCACCACTGTGATCAGAAACCGGCCCTTGCGTTGACCGACACGAATCATTGGGCCGGCGGCCACCAAAACGAAAGCCATATTTTCACCAGACACGGCCATCAAATGGGTCAGCCCGCTGGCCCCGAAACTGTCAGCCACGTCGGCTGTTTGATCATGGGTGTCGCCAAGCACAAAGCCGGCAAACAGGCTCCGTTCCACAGGCGGAAGCGACCGCGCCCCACCGAACACCAACGAGCGAAATGAGTTGGCAGCACGGCTCGCCACATTGCCAGATCGCCACGATGAAATGGCCGAAGCGTCGAGACGAAGCGCGATATGACGACTTCGCAAATATTCGACGCTACGCCCCGATGTTGGTGAGAGGCGCCCGTCGAGCACGGCGATATCTCCAGCTCGATGACTATCCAGTTCGCTCCCCAATCGACCCCGAGCCCACAGCTGAACATGGCGTGATCCGATTCGTGCTTCGACTCTCACGCCCGAAATTGTGGTGACGGGATCGGTGAGCAATTCAACCGCCTCATTCACCACTGAGCGATCCCCCAGCTCGACCTGCAAACCGGCCAGCGACCGAGACCCCAGCACCGAGGCGCACAATGCCAACGCAACGCACATCGGCAACGGGTGGCGAGTAGCAACCACCAAGCCAATGCTCGCCACCACCACCCACAGCGGAAAACCAATTGCTCGCCAGGCACCAAACATCACGCTGACGGCGGCGAAATATGCCGTTCGGTCGGTCATGTCACACCGTGAGAAAGGAACGCAATCGTTCCAATTTCGTGGGGCCAATGCCGGGCACATCGGTGAGTTTGTCGACGGACGTAAACGGACCGTGCTGGGTGCGAAATTGCACGATGGCCGCAGCGGTCGCTGGCCCCACCCCGGGCAACGAATCAAGTTGGGTGGCATCGGCAGTATTGAGGTTGACAATCGTTGGCGTACCCGCCGACACACCCCCGCTGCTCGACGCCACACTTCCCGTTCCCCCGCCGACCGAAGGCGTGATGCCTACTACGGCAGGCGGCGTGACGCCTCGATGGGGCACAAAAATACGGACGCCGTCTGACAATTTTTCAGCCTTGTTCAGCCGCTCATCGTCGGCGTCAAGTGTCACGCCACCAGCAGCGGCAAGGGCATCAGCGACCCGTGACCCGCCGTCGAGCTTGTAAACGCCAGGATGCACCACGGCCCCACTCACGTCGACGACCACGGGAGGCGGCGCCTTTGTCGGTGCCGCCGCAGAGCCAACGCTCGATGAACCGGCGGCGGTCTGCGAACTTGTTTTGTTGGCACCAGAGGTCGACTGCCGTGCTCCAGGAGCAAAAGGAAGTGAGTGCTCTATCGGCGCCGATTTGACTGCAGACGACCGCGTGACCGCCCAAACAGCGCCGCCAGCACTGACGACCACGACGGCAATCGTCAACCCTAGAATTCGAGCACGACGCGACAACGAGGAATAGCGATTCATCACATCGGCAAGTAGAGGCGAAGCCAAAAGCGATGGGCGCGCCGAAGCGCTAGGCAACACCAATCGAGGTGGTATGTCGGGCTCCATAGCCACGCCTTTCCTGAGAGGAACGAGCGGGCCACTGGCCGAGAGACAAAGCGCTGGAGCGACCGCCAAACAGGCGATCCGCTAGCCAGGACGACGCCTGGCTACAACAAAGAGAACCCTAGCCGGAGCTGCCAGCTAGTACAACCGAGATGTCATCTTGCGACGGTACGCGGCGGTCCGCGGATCGTGGGGGCCCATCTCATCAAGCAGTTCCAAGAATTGTGCGCGAGCTGTTTCGTCGAGTTTTACATGGTCGAGCAACGCCGTAAGACGAGCGTCGTTGCCATCATTACGGGACAACAATTTTTGGCGAGCAAGGTCGGCCACGCGGGCCGTATCGAGCGATTGCGGCATACGCGACAGCAACGTAAGCGCATCCTTTTCGCGGTCGATAGAAATCCACAACTCAGCGAGCGCCAAGGGTGGCTCTGGGTTGTCGGGCTCAAGATCGAGAGCTTGAAGCAACGATTCTTCGTCGCCCAGTATCAGCAGTTGAGCAACGGTCAATGCCCCTTCCGGCACAACAACTGGCGAACCCAACGGCGCCAATCGGGCCACGAAATCTTGCACGAACGCCTGACCGTTGGCACCCACGAACGTGTCCACAACGCGACCCTTATGCAACGCGAAAACGGCCGGGATCGATTGCACCTGGAACGCCTGAGAGATGGCGGGATTTTCATCCACATTCACCTTGACCAGCACCACAGCGCCCTTAGTGGCGTCAATCACGCTCTCGATTATGGGACCTAAAGTCCGGCATGGCCCGCACCACGGTGCCCATAGGTCTACGACCACTGGCGTGTTATGCGACAGCGCGATTACTTCAGTTTCAAATGTGGCGTCTGTGACGTCGATGTAACCCACGTGGATGCTCCGATTCCTTTTGCGACGGCTGGCACGATACCGTGCATTGTGTGAGTTTGTACGACCTCGTTCGAGAACCAGTCTTGGAGTCGCCAATTCTGCTTGTCTGTTTAGACGGTTGGATCGATGCCGGCGGCGCTGCCCAAGCCGCGCTCCAACAAGTCATTCAGGCATGTTCGCCGGAGCCCGAATTGATGATCGACTTCGACACCGAAGAGCTACTCGACTACCGCGCACGCCGGCCGGTGATGCATTTGGTCGACAGCATCAACACCGGGCTCACTTGGCCCACGATGCAAATACTGCACGGAAAAATCGACAACCGCGATGTGATGATTTTGCAAGGCGCCGAACCCGATCATCGGTGGAAAGAATTTTCCTCCACCGTGGCCGACCTGGCCATCGCCAATGGTTGCCAATTGATGGTGGGTTTCGGTGCCTACCCGGCGCCATCCCCCCACACCCGTCCCACTCGGGTAGTGACCACGTCGTCGAGTGCCCGCATTGCCGCCCAAATCGGTGTGAATCACGGTTCACTTGATGTGCCAGCTGGCGTGATGGCAGCCGTCGAAAGGGCATGCGTGTCTCGGGGCGTGACGGCTGTTGGGCTATGGGGGCAGGTGCCGCACTACGTCAGCAATATGGCATATCCGGCGGCCGCCGTGGCCCTACTGGAAGCGTTTGCAAAGCTCACCGACATCAGCGTGAATTCTGCCGTGCTCGTTGGCGCAGCCGCCGAGACGACCACCAGAATCAATGAGCTTGTCAGCAACTCGCGCGAGCATCTCGCCATGGTCGATGAACTGGAACGTCAAGCCGATCAGATCGATTTGGTGGACTCTGGGCAGGGCTCGCCGTTGCCCACCGAATTGCCAAGCGGGGATGACCTGGCCAAGGAAATCGAACGTTTTCTGCGCAACCAGTCGCCACCTGCTTAAACCTTTCGCCGGGGCCACCACCAATTGGCATTTCCGAGGATCGCCATCGTGGACGGCAGCACCACAAATCGGATCAACGTCGCGTCCACCAGCACCGCCGCGCTGAGCCCGACACCAAACATTTTCGTCACCGGATCGTGAGCAAAAATGAATCCACTGAAGATGGCCACCATGATCGCGGCGGCACTCGTAACTACCTGAGCAGTATCTGACACGCCGCTCACCACGCTGGCTGTGGCGTCGGCTCCACCGTCGTATGCCTCTCGAATTCGTGTCATTAGGAACACCTCGTAGTCCATCGACAGCCCGAACAAAATCCCAAACATGAACACCGGCACAAAGGCGTCAATGGCCACCGGATTGCTCAGCCCGATCACGGATCGCAGCCAACCCCATTGAAACACGGCGACCACCACGCCATAGGCAGCCAACAACGACAACAGGTTGAGCACAGCGGCTTTGATAGGCACCACAACGCTACGCAATGAGCGCATGAGTACGGCCACCGACAACGCCACAACCGCCAGAATCAATACCGGCAATGACGATCCAACACGTCGTGCCAAATCGATTTTCGTGGCCGTTGGACCACCGACCCATCCGACACTGCCCGTGCCGCGCAACGCATCAGGCACCACCGTTTTTCGCAACGCGTCGAGGCTTCGTTGGGCGTCGAGGCTCGAAGGTGCTGCCACGAGATCGAATCTCACGAGGGCCTGTTCGCCTTGTTGGCCAAAGAGTGGACGCCCTACAAAGGTGGCCAATCCCGATTGAGAGATCGCCGATCGCACAAGCTTGGCAATCTCATCACGTCGGGGAGGCAACGCCTTCGACAAGTCGATTGCCACCATAAGAGAGGCGTTTGCGCCTGCCCGATACTCGGCGGCCAAGGTGTCGTACGCCACCCGTTCGGTAGACCTTGACGACGCACTACTGGCATCGGTGAATCCAACCCGTAACGCAAATGCTGGCACCCCAATGGCGGCCACCACCACGAACGACGCCATCAAAAACCGCACCGGCTTTGCCACTACCGCCCGAATGAGCGTGGCCCAGTTCATCGGCACTCGACCAGTGCGCCGCACTGTCGTGATACGGGCGTCCCACCGCACCACCAGGGCGGGCAGCAGTGTCATTGCGGCGACGACAACTCCGGCCACACACAACACTGTGGCGACGGCCATGTTGGTGATGAATGGCACCCGCACTACGACCAATCCCAGGATGCTGATACTCACCGTGGCCCCCGCAATCACACTGGCTCGGCCGGCGCTCGTCAACGCCGTGACAATCGCAATATCTTTCGAGATGCCACGATGCCGCTCAGCGCGGTACCGGGTCACGATGAGCAACGCGTAATCGATACCGACGCCCAGGCCAACCATTCCCGCCAGCTGGGGCGCAAAACTCGATACCGGCGTGGCCCCGGCAATGATCCACACAATCCCCATGCCCACGCTCACACCGGCAATAGCTACCACGATAGGAAGCGCCGCGGCTCGCCATGAACCAAACACGAAATACAGCACCAGGATCGCTACCAGCAGCCCCAAATATTCCACCGGGCCGGGGCTTGGGTCATTGGCCACCTCGGGAAGCACACCGCCCACATCGGCCCGAATTCCGTATTGACTCAGACCGTCAGCAGAGTGGGTGAGACGGTCGATGGCGTCTACCCCAGGAGGCGGACCAGGCACAAAAGCGACGTCCACAAAAATGGTGGAGCCGTCGGCGCTCATACGGCCGGGCTCGTTGGGATCGTCGATGTCGAGCACATTTTTCGTACGACGCACAGTGTCAATTGCCAGCGGCAACGCGTTGCGAACATTTGCCGAATTCATTACACCCGGCGGCCCGTGAAACACCAGGCGCGCCGTCACACCGGACCACATCCCGATATTGCTTTCGACGAATGTCTGAGCACGATCACTTTGCGTTCCTGGCACTGTCAATGTGTCCTGAAAGGCACCCCCAAAAGACGCACCAAGGGCACCAACGATGACGATCGCCAACACCCAACCAATGACCACCCGACGAACGTGCGCCGCGCACCAGCCGGCCACAGTCGCCAAAATGTTCACAATTAATCATGACCGATTGCGAGCATGCCTTCGGGCATACGTCACTGAAGCGGTATCGTCGGCGACGCACATCACACGAGGGGAGCCACAATGAAAGTCGATGGAGGAATCGGGAACGATCTCACCAGAGCAGGTCGTCACGCCCAAGAGCAGGAAGCGGCCGGCTATTCAGGAATTTGGACGGCGGAAACGGCGAACGATCCTTTTTTCCCGCTGTTACTAGCCGCAGAGCACACGTCCACGATCGAGTTGGGGACCAGTATCGCCGTGGCTTTCGCCCGCAACCCAATGGTCACTGCCAACATTGGCTACGACCTCAACAAGTTTTCCAAAGGGCGATTTGTATTGGGTTTGGGAAGCCAGATCAAGCCCCACATCACCAAGCGATTTTCCATGCCGTGGAGCCATCCAGCGGCACGTATGCGCGAATTCGTGCTGGCCATGCGCGCCGTGTGGGACTGTTGGAATGAGGACGCTCCGTTGAACTTCCGCGGCGAGTACTACACCCACACGTTGATGACGCCATTCTTCAATCCTGGCCCGAGCGAATATGGGGCACCGCGAGTGTTTCTGGCCGGAGTCGGCGAACTCATGACGGAAGTTGCCGGCGAAGTATGCGACGGCTTTATCTGTCACGGTTTCACCACCGAGAAATACCTTCGCGAAGTCACATTGCCGGCGCTGGCCAGGGGCCGAGCCAAGGCAGGCAAGACCATGGAAGGCTTCGAAATCGTCGGCCCCAGCTTCGTGGTCACCGGCGGCGATGAAGCCGAACTCGAGGCAGCAAAGGTGGGCACCCGTCAGCAAATTGCCTTCTACGGATCAACACCGGCCTACAGGGCTGTGCTCGATATTCATGGGTGGGGCGGCTTACAAGACGAGTTGAATTCGATGAGCAAAATGGGCAAGTGGGCCGAAATGGGCACCCTGATCGACGACGAAGTTCTCAACACGTTCGCTGTAGTCGGGGAGCCAGAACACATTGCTCCTGAGCTCAACCATCGATATGGCGACGTGATTCAGAGAATAAGTTTTTACACGCCATATTCCACTAATCCAGAGCGATGGAATTCAATCCTGAACGCTGTGAAAGCCATCTAACCAATGCCGTCCAATTTGCTTCACCCGTTTGCCCCGCCCGCCAAGGACCAATTCATCAAGATCGTGCGTGGTCAAGGTGCCATCGTGACCGACGATAAGGGCAACGACTACATCGACGGCATGGGTTCGCTGTGGTACTCAAACATCGGGCACGGCAACACGGAAATGGCAGACGCCGTCAGTGCCCAAATGCGCAAGCTCGAGGCATACCACGTGTTTGATCCGTACACAAACGAACCATCGGAGCTTCTGGCCACCAAAATTTCCGAACTGGCGCCGATGAAAAACAGTCGCGTGTTCTTTACCTCGTCGGGTTCTGAAGCCGTCGATTCGGCCATGAAGTTGGCCAGAATTGCCATGGTCCAAGCGGGCCACCCCGAACGCACCATCATCATCACCAGAGTGCGGGCCTATCACGGCGTCACCTACGGCGGCATGTCGGCACAAGGCCTACCGCTCAACCAAGCAGGGTTCGGCCCGCTGCTCCCCGGGATCATCAACGTGCCCGCCGACGACATCGAAGCCATGGCATCTGTGATGTCGGAACACGGCCACGAAGTGGCTGCCATCATGACCGAGCCCGTACAAGGTGCAGGCGGCGTATGGCCCCCAGTGCCGAGCTACCTCGAAGGTCTCGAGCGACTCGCACGTCAACACGGTTGTTACCTCATTGCCGACGAAGTGATCTGTGGTTTCGGACGGCTCGGGACGTGGTTCGGCTCCCAGCACTTCGGCATCGAACCCGACATGGTGACCTTTGCCAAAGGCGTGAGTTCGGGATACATACCTCTTGGCGGCGTGATCGTCGGGCCCCGAGTCCTTGCGCCGCTCGAAGCCGACCCCTCGTTTATCTTGCGTCACGGTTTTACATATTCGGGTCATCCCGTATCGGCGGTGGCGGGACTCACGAATATCAACATCATCGAGCGCGACGGCCTCCTGGCGCGTTCGTTGCACATTGGAGCCCGCCTCGGAGCCGGCTTGCATGCTTTGGCTCAAGATGGCACCGTGGCCGACGTGCGCGGTGTGGGTTCCGTGTTTGGCGTCAAACTCAACGATGGCGTGGATTCCGTCCAGGTGCGCAACACCATGCTGGCTAAGGGAGTCATCACTCGAGCGCTACCCAGCACGGTGACATTTTGTCCGCCCTTCGTAACCACCGATGCTCAAATCGACCACATCATCGACGCATTGGCCACATCAGCTGGCTAACGCCTACTGCTGGTGCGCGCTATCCAAAGATGGGCCACGGCGATGGCACAGATGCGATGGCCGGTGGCTGAGCCAGTGCCCATACCAGCCCACATGTCACCACCGCGCCCGCGCCCAGTACTGCGAATCGACGCCATGATGCATTGCGCCGGAATACGCGGTCGATGGCCGTCCACAGTTCGACGCCAGCGCTGAGACGCAACAGCGCCACCAACTCCCGGTCGAGACTTATTACGCTAAGTGCTTCAATGTCGCGCCACGCTCGACGCCGGCGTCGAGTGCCATCGCCTCGCCGCATGTCGACGTACGAATCAGCGAAGGCCAGTGCGATATCGGCCACCCGTGTCGGCGTCGTGGCGGAGGCAATAGTGAGCGAGTCTGAGCCAACCCGAACGGGCATCGTGGGCTCATGCCAGGAAAAACCCAGCCAAGCCGACGCCATCCCGAACCATTGCGACAACGGCAATACGACCAGACCAGCACGATCAAACGCCGCGGCCAATTGGCGGGCCCGAAGCGACCACGCAATTCCGGCCCGAGAACGATTGCTGTATCCCATTTCGTGGGCCAGATGGTCGGCCACGAGCCATGCCACGGCGCTGCGCATGTGCCCCCGTCGATCAAAAGATTGATAGCTGGCGCCAAGGCCCAAAACCCGAATCATTTGTTGGCGCGCCACGCCGACTGAAGTGGTATCCACCTGTCCAAACTGGGGGGCGACCACCGTAAGCGCATGTTGGTTGTCGGCTCGGGCCGACCGGTTCCATCCCATGCGGGCCACCGTCCAACGACCCGGAGCGGCAGCCGGAAATATTGCCGAAGAACACAACAATTCAGCAAAAGGACGGATCGATGGGCTCCATCGAGCCAAACCCACGAACGGCAAAATCGTCAGCGTGCCTACGATCGCCCACCACACGCCGATATGGGATCGCCATCCCAATTCTCGAAAAACCACCGAGGCCACAAATGCACTTACGACTGCGCCTATCGTCGGCAATAGGTCGATGCCAAGATGGGCCATGGAAGCCGCCAACGGCCGAGGTCGCCACCGCTGGCCCGGCACCATCGATAGTTCTTCGGTGTTCGGAGTCAACTCCGAAAAACCACTCATAGTGGTGAGCTTACAACGGCTCTAGGTTCCTACTGGTGATGGTCGAACTATTTGAGTAACGCCAAAGACTCGTTCATATACATCTCTGCACATTTCGCACGCTGGAGTTTTCCTGACGAAGTTTTGGGCAGCGTGCCGGGTTGGATCAACATCACATCGCGAGGAGGCAGGCCAACAGCTTCCAACACCCGGTGATGAATGGCTCTTTCTAGTGCCAACAATTCACCACTATCAGTGAGTTTTGATTCGGCTACTACCACTACCGATTCCTTGCCTTTGTAACCGCCGATCCCAAACGCGATCACATTTCCGGGCCGAATACCGTCCACATTGGTGATCGCCCGTTCAATATCGTGGGGGTACACGTTGCGTCCTCCGACGATAATCACGTCTTTGAGGCGGCCGCACAACACCAATTGCCCGTCGATGAGATACCCCAAATCGCCAGTCCGCAACCACTCGTCCCGAAACATGGCAGCGGTAGCTTCCGGGTTTTTGTAGTACCCAGTCGTCACCGAACTCCCCCGAATTTCGAGCTCTCCCACGTGGCGGTCGGCGAGTGTTTCACCGTTTTCGGCGCCGCAAATTCGTAACTCCAACCCCGGTACCGCACGGCCCAAAATGGCGAGTCGACGAACCCCATCGTCAGCTCCAGCCACGTGATCTACCGGCAGATCGACTGGCTTGGCAACTCCGTCGCGTTCCAACACGGCGGCGTCTACAACGTCGCACAACAGGCCTGCCATTGGCTCCGGGAACGTGCCTCCGATGGCCAACTCGGCCATGCCAAAAGCAGGGAACACACTCTCTGGTCGAAACCCGTGACGAACGGCCTCGGCCACGAACGCGTCGACAGCGTCGGGATCGACTGGTTCTGCACCGCTGAGCGACACCCGCATGGTCGAAAGATCAATGCCCTCCATTCGCTTGAGTGCCCGTGTAGCCAAAACCCACGAAAAATTGGGGCCAGCAGTGGCGGTGCCTCCGAAATCAGAAATCCACTGCATCCAATTGCCAGGACGAGCCATGAAATCTTGGGGAGCGGCCTGCACGAGCGGCATACCCGTGGTCATTGGCAGACCCAAAGCGCCAACCAAACCCATGTCGTGATACAGCGGAAGCCACGACACGAAAACGTCGGAATGTTGGGTGAAATTTCCGGCGATTTGAATGGCATCCAAATTGGAGCCGAGCACCTTGTCGGGAATCATCACACCCTTAGGTTCCGACGTAGAACCAGACGTGTATTGCAGGATCACCAATCGCTCCGGATCAGGGTCTGGCACCACACAATCTTCCGCAACTAGTCCAGTGTTTCGAGGCATCACATCGGCCAAATTCACGGTCGGCGGATCGCCAGGTTGCAGTTCGTAAAACGGAGCCAGATCGTCGGCAATCAGCAACAACTTTGCTTCACCGTGCATGATGCGGCCGCGGGTGCCATTGATGAATTCATCGAGCGAACCCATGCGCATCGGCAACGGCAAAACCATCGACGCCGCGCCCGCCATCCAACAACCTTGGATAGCCACCACCAGATCGCGAGACGTCGGCGACAGGATCGCCACATGGTCGCCCGCCACTACACCACGAGCTTGGAGTGCGGCCGCCATGGCTCGCGCATCGGCATGCATGACTCCCCACGGCACAACTTCCGGCTCACTCCGGCCACCGCCCACGAAGGTGATAGTGCCATTTGTACGCCCGGCAGCTGCCACCCGTTCGGTCAGCGGAACCCAAGATTTTCGGTCGAATGCTAAATAAGCCACGCCATTTCGTAGCACGTTGGTCACTACCCTTACGAGCCATGAGTGAAACACCCGCCACCCCAACCGCTGCCGAGACTCCTCCCTATCGCTATAGCGCGGAGCTTGCCAGCCACATCGAACTGCGGTGGCAAGATTTTTGGGAAGCCAACGGGACCTTTCACACCCCCAACCCCTCGGGCCCCTTGGGCGAGCCCGACAAGATACAAGGCCGGGAGAAACTCTTTATCCTCGACATGTTTCCCTACCCGTCGGGCGCTGGGCTTCACGTCGGCCATCCATTGGGGTACATCGCCACCGACGTTTTTGCCCGCTATAAACGCATGGCTGGGTTCAACGTTTTGCATGCTTTGGGGTACGACGCTTTTGGCCTCCCCGCCGAGCAGCACGCCATCAATACGGGTACTCATCCACGCGTCAACACCGAGCAAAACATCACCAACTATCGACGCCAACTTCGTCGGCTAGGGCTCGGCCACGACGATCGCCGCAGTGTGGCCACCACCGATGAATCGTTTTACAAATTCACGCAATGGATTTTCTTACAGGTATTCAATTCGTTCTTCGACGACAATCGCAAGGTCGCTCGACCAATTCACGAACTGATTCACGAGTTCGCCACCGGGGTGCGCGCCACGCCCACCGGCAACCCCTGGGCGACGCTCACGGATGTGGAGCAACGCACCATCATCGACGGCCACCGCCTGGCATACGTGGGGCACGCTCCAGTGAACTGGTGCCCCGGGTTGGGCACGATTCTGTCCAACGAAGAAGTTACCGCCGACAACAAAAGTGACATCGGCAACTTTCCGGTATTCAAACGAAACATGCGCCAATGGATGATGCGAATCACCAAATACGCCGACCGACTAGTAGACGATCTGGACCGTTTGGATTGGCCAGAGAGCATCAAGTTGATGCAACGGAACTGGATCGGCCGTAGTGCAGGAGCGCGTGTCCGTTTCGCCAGCGCGGCGGGCGATATTGAAGTGTTCACCACCCGCCCTGACACCCTCTTCGGTGCCACATTCATGGTGTTAGCGCCGGAGCATCCGTTGGTGGATTCCCTCACGACGCCCACACAACAGAAAGCAGTAGCCGCGTACCGAGCCACCGCGGCCGACGCCCAAGATTTCGAACGTCAATCAGACGAACGCACCAAGACCGGTGTGTTCACTGGAGGGTTTGCCACCAACCCCGTCACCGGTACTTCGATACCCGTGTGGGTGGCCGACTATGTGCTGATGGGCTACGGCACCGGAGCCATCATGGCCGTGCCATCAGGCGACACTCGCGACTTCGAATTTGCCCGCCAATTCGACCTACCCATTGTGGCCACACAGATGCCCCCCAACGCGTGGTTTGCCGAACGAGCAATTGCGCCGTCGGCCGATTGCTCCACATGGCCAGAAGCATTCGTGGGCGAAGGCTCCTACGTGAATTCGGCCAACGACACCCTCGATCTCAACGGCGACCGCGCCATGGCCGATGCCAAGACGCTAACGAATGGATGGTTGACCGCCCAGGATCATGGATACGGCACCACCAATTACAAGCTGCGCGATTGGCTGTTCAGCCGCCAGCGTTACTGGGGAGAGCCGTTCCCCATTCTGTTCGACGAAACCGGTATGCCCGTCGCAGTGCCGGAATCAATGCTGCCCGTTTTGCTGCCAGAAGTTGACGACTATCGCCCCACCGCTATAGCAGCCGATGACGAAACAACCGAGCCAATTCCACCGTTGGCTCGGGTGCCCGAATGGGTTAACGTAACGCTCGATTTGGGCGAAGGTCCCAAGGCCTACCGTCGCGAAGTCAATGTGATGCCCCAATGGGCCGGCTCGTGTTGGTACGAGCTTCGCTACCTCGACCCCACTAACGCCGACGCATTCGTAGATCCCGACGTGGAGCGCTATTGGATGGGCCCCCGCACGCCAGGTGCAACTGGCGGCGTCGATCTGTATGTGGGTGGTGTAGAGCATGCGGTGCTGCATTTGTTGTATTCGCGGTTTTGGCACAAGGTGCTGTTCGACCTCGGCCATGTGAGTTCGCAGGAGCCGTTCCACCGTTTGTTCAACCAGGGCTACATTCAGGCCTTCGCCTATCGAGATGATCGCGGCCAACCTGTCGAGGCCAGCGATGTTGTCGAGCGCGACGGAAAGTATTTTTTCGAAGGCGCAGAGGTCGCTCGCGAGTACGGAAAAATGGGCAAGAGCCTCAAAAACATCGTCACCCCCGATGAGATGTGCGACAACTATGGCGCCGACACATTCCGTCTGTACGAGATGGCCATGGGCCCCCTCGATGCCAGCCGTCCATGGAACACTCGTGACGTAGTGGGCATGCAACGATTCCTACAACGCCTGTGGCGGCTCTACGTCGACGAACACACGTCGGCGTCGCTGGTACACGCCACTCCCCCATCGCAGGCCACAGCGAAGGTTCTCGCCCGAACGATCGATGGCGTGCGTCGAGATTTCGAAGGAATGCGATTCAACACAGCGATTTCGAAGCTCATCGAACTGGTGAATCACCTCACTGGTCTGGAGGGTGGCATCAACCAAAGCGTCGGCGAGTCACTTGCCCAAATGCTGTCGCCGTTGGCACCCCACACAGCTGAAGAATTGTGGGCTCGCTTGGGCCACCGCACATCGATCACATTCGAGCCATACCCCCCTGCTGACCCTGCGCTATTGGTCGACGACGAGATCGAAATCGCGGTGCAAATCAACGGGAAAGTGCGGGGCCGCATCATGGTGCCCAGCGGCCTGAATGCAGGAGACTTTGAGTCGTTTTGCCTCGCCCACGCCGACGTAACGGCCCTGGTAGATGGCAAGGCCGTGCGAAAGGTCGTGGCCGTGCCTGGCCGCCTGCTCAATATCATCGTTGGTTAATAAGCTGTCCCGTCGATCGATGCCTACTAAACATCCAGTATCTAGCCAATTTTCACGAATGAGTTTTCGATCACGGCGACGCGACGGGTACGATGTCCCCCGTTCGGGGCTGTAGCTCAGTTGGTAGAGTGCTTGAATGGCATTCAAGAGGTCACGGGTTCGATTCCCGTCAGCTCCACAAACGTAAAAATGGTCCGGCGTTCAACCGCCGGACCATTTGCTTTTTCAAGCGGCCGGTCGTTGAATATCGTGCCCGAAGAATCAACTATCGTGCCGACGTGATCTTCACCAGCCCCTTTCCCGACATTGACCTCCCCGAAGTAGCGCTCTCGTCATTGGTGCTACGACATGCCGATCGCTTGGCTGACAAACCGGCATTCATTGACGGAGCCACGGGCCGTGTTGTGACGTTCGGCGAGTTCGCGCTTTCGGTCAAACGATTTGCCGGTGGACTCGTCGCCCACGGATTCGCCAAGGGAGCCGTCGTGGCCGTGATGGCCCCCAACTCCGCCGAATACGCCATTGCGTTCCATGGCACTGCGTATATGGGCGGCATAGTTACCACCATTAACCCCACGTACACCGAACGCGAAGTGCACCACCAACTCACCGATGCCGGAGCTGATGTGTTGGTCACCGTGAAAGCGTTTTTGGACACCGCTACCGCGGCCACCAACGGCACCGGGGTCAAACACATTTTGGTCATCGATTCCGATGAAGCGGTTGGCAGCGCAGAGCCGTTCGTGTCGTGGTTCGGCGAAGCGTTGGCCCACCAAGTGCCCGTTGACGCCCATGATCTTGTGGCGTTGCCATACTCCTCGGGCACCACAGGGCTCTCCAAAGGCGTGATGCTTACCCACCACAACTTGGTCTCCAATGTGCTGCAAGTAAACACAGTGAGCGGACTCAATGAACACGAGTCGATCGACGCCATTCTGCCGTTCTTCCACATCTACGGAATGCAGGTAATGATGAACTGCGGCCTGGCGGCGGGATCCACCATCGTGTCGCTTGGCCGCTTCGATTTGGTGCAATTTCTCACCATGCATCAGACCTACAAAATCACTCGCTCCTATTTGGCGCCCCCTGTGGTGTTGGCGTTGGCCAAGATGCCCATCGTGGCCGACTACGACCTGTCGGGCCTCCGCATCGTGATGTCGGGCGCCGCCCCCCTGTCGGCCGAGTTAGCACTCGAGGCAGGCAGCCGGCTGGGAGTGGAGGTCGTCCAGGGATACGGCATGACGGAGATGTCGCCCGTGTCGCACGTGACCGCATCTGGTCAATTCAAACCCGGTTCGGTAGGCGTCACCGTTCCCAACGCCCGCACCAAGATTGTTGACCCCAGCACCAACGAGCCATTAGGCATCGGCCACGACGGCGAGGTGTGGGTTTCGGGCCCCAATGTGATGGCCGGCTACCTCAACAACCCAAACGCCACCGAGGCCACTATCGACGCCGACGGCTGGCTTCACACAGGCGACCTTGGGCACATCGATGCCGACGGGCATCTGTACATCGTGGACCGTCTCAAGGAGCTCATCAAGTACAAGGGGTACCAGGTGCCGCCCGCCGAACTTGAAGCCTTGCTACTCACCCATCCATCGGTGGCCGATTCGGCAGTAATCGGTATTCCCGACGACGAAGCGGGGGAACTACCAGTGGCGTTCATCTCGATCAAGCCGGGCCACGAAACAACGACCGACGAAATCATGGCGTTCGTCAACGATCAGGTAGCGCACTACAAGAAATTGCGCCGGATCACCGTGATTGACGTGATTCCCAAATCGGCGTCGGGCAAAATTCTCCGACGCGAATTACGCAAGAGTTAGTCGTTCGATTCGACTTCGCCGTCGTGAGATTTTTTGTCGTCGTCGTCGGTGGTTGACCCGTGATCCTTCTTGCCGTGGTGTTCGTGTGACTCGTCAACAGGTGCTGCTGGCACAGCTGCGACGGTGGGAGGCACAGGAGCCGGGGGATTTGTCGATGTGGTCGTCTCTACGGGAGGCATCGTCGTCGTGGTCGTCATGGGTGGATCTTCAACACTGGCGGCCACGAAAGTCGGAGCAGTCGGTTGTGACACCACTTTGGGAGCCAGGGATACTAGGGAAACATCGCCATTGAGAGCCTTGGCAAATTGCAACCCCAACACCTCGGCCGGAGCCGCTTGGAGCGCATCGACTATCGGTGTCGCGGTGGTGGATGTGTTTGGTGCCGACACTGAAGACACTTTGGGCATCTCGGAGCGGAGAGTCGCAGTCAACGATTCAACGGCCCGAGCGACGGTGTCGACACGGGTTCCTTGCGAACCAGCCGGCAACGTTGATTGACGAGAACTAGCGGACTCCAAAATGCCGAGATTGGTCCACGCGGCCACCACGCCTGAGCTCAAACCGGCAAGAGCCGCAACGCTGGAAACGAGTTTGGTATGCGTCTTCATGTTCAGGCCTCCTCGCACTGTTTGTGCCACCCATAACCATTATCGGCCGTTTCGTAGCGAATTTGTAGCATTTGAAACCAAATGGTTATTTGACCTGCCAAGAAATACGCGGTACGTCGCGCCATAAACGCTCAAGGTCGTAATTTTGGCGAACCTCTTCGAGGAAGATGTGAAAGACGACATCTCCATAGTCCAGCAACACCCATTGACCTTTTGAAACACCTTCGCTGCGAATCGGTAGCCGACCGGTGAGCGCCTTGAGGTGGTCACGCACGTCGTCGGCCAAAGCCGACACCAGTCGTGAGTTTGGTGCGCTGGCGATCACGAAACACCCCACCACACTTAAAACGTCGCCCACAAAAAGGATGACGAGATCGTCACCTTTCTTGGAGTCAAGCAACTGCGCTCCGGCAATGGCGAAATCGGATTCGTTCAAATCTGACACTTCAGCCACGGAGAAGTTCCTTGGCCGATTCGGTGTTCAATACAACTGTCACGTCTATTCCTTCTATGGGATTTGCACCAACCGACACGCTTCCAGCGTGCAAGGCCTGCTGCACCGACGCCGCTTGCGCCTGACGCTCTGCACCAATGTATTGGATTTCACTACTTTGAACGCTGGTCGGCGCAACATCGGTGGCCAAAACGACGACTGCTCCGATCGCATCGAGCCGACGAATCACAGCTGCCAGAACCAAAGGATCACCGGAACCGTCTTGAAGTCGAATGCGAATTCCACCAACTCGCCCAAAGTCAACCGCACTCGCCATCACCCGCGCAATCGGAACTCGAAGCTGCATAATGTCGAATGAGTAGTAGTCGTATTTGTAGATGTCGTTCGTTTGGTCTTTGAGGTCGAGATTGATTGGCGTCCAGTCACCGTGGGCAATCAAGCCCAGGAATTTGACAACATCATCGGCGGGCGTCTTCGACAACACGATGACATGCGGAGCTTGCGTAGTCGAGGGCACAGTGACTGCCCCGGCAATAGCGCCAGAGCTTGTTGTAGTGGTTACTTTCACAGGAGCCGGCGCCTCGAATTGAGATGGAGTCGGTGCCGTCTTTTCGGCGGCCATCAACTTCTCCCAAAAGGCCTTCACTCGAATAAGTCGACTCAATTCTGGTTCTGATTTCAGGGAAGCAGAAAGGAAATCGCCCACCTGTTCCGGCTTCAGAACCACTGCACCCTTGTTGAACGTGGTCAACTCGTCGGCGCTACGAACGGTGTCTTCAATATTGACAGTGATGGGAGTCAACACCTTGGTAATCGTTGCCCATCCGTCGGCGTCAATCTGGTCGACATGGGTAAACCGTATTTTGAGCAAACCCTCAAGTCGGGTAGCAATTGCTTCGGTACCACCGGCAGTAAACAGGTCCTCAATACGCATTTTTTTCTCGCTACCTAACTCAGGCAGCTCGAGGCCCAATGGCAGCAATGTGGTGTTGCCGCCGATCCCTTGGGCGTAAACATTCAACATAAATACTTCGAGCGGTTTGTTGTCGCGACCCACGTGAACCATGAGGGCCACCGGTGTGTAGGGCAACACGGTCAATGTGTTTTCACGACTGGTGACGAATCGTCCAGAGTCTGAAAATCGAATGGCGTTCACCGCGCGAAAGGTCAAAATAGGAATCGCCGTCAAACAGCAGGCAAGCACTGCCACAAATGTGGTGCGCCGTATCCAGCGATATTTGTAGCGCCGACGAGATCTGCGTTGTTCCCGGGCAACCTTGCGGGGAATCGGCGCAGCTGCGGGCGATTCGGCGATGGCAGGCGTGTCAATCATGGGTAAGTCCACCATAGAGCGATTCTCTTCGAATTATCTGGATAACGGGATCCGGGACAACAAAATCGATCGACGTGCCACGCGCCACTTTGGAACGTAAGTCGGCCGACGCAACATTCATCTGTGTCGAGTCGACGACCGAGAAATCACAGCCCGATGGAAGTTGGCCAAGCACCGCTCCGGGGCGACTCAACACAGCAAATCTGCACAATTTGACAAGTTCGGAAATGCGGTGCCAGGTAGCCAAACCGTTAGCGGCATCAACGCCCACCAGCACGGTCACGTCACATCCCACCTCCAAGAAATGTTGAACTGTGTCGATGGTGTAGGTCGGTCCGCCACGGTCAATCTCGATTCGACTGGCCGTCAACCATGAACGGTTTCCCACCGCTGCCTCGACCATCGCGAATCGCACCTCGGCCGAAGTCACCTGGCGATTATTCGACTTCTGCCACGGATCGCCGGCCACCTCCATGCGAATCTCATCAAGATCGAGGGCCTCGCGAGCCTCGGCAGCCATCACCAGATGCCCAATGTGTATTGGGTCGAACGTGCCGCCGAACAGGCCAATGCGTCGACGCTGCTCCAATTCGGAGGCCAGGGAATTTTGCACCGCAGGAGTCTACGACGCTGCTCACCTCGGTGGATGTCGGGAACCACCTAAATTGCACCCGTGACATTTGTCATATTCATATTGGGAATAGATCCGGAATAAGCCCGGTTAAAGCCTTCGCTATGACAGACACAATGACCATCTATCTCAACGGAATCGGCCAAGAGCCCCTTTTGAACGCTACTGAAGAGCGCGAGCTTTCTCAGCAGATTGAAAAGGGCCACGAAGCCCTCACCACCAAAGCCAACGGCGACAACAGCCTGGCTACCAAACGTGCGATTCGTCAAGGCGCCGCGGCCAAGGATCGGTTTATTAAAGCCAACCTCCGTCTCGTGGTGTCGATCGCTCGCCGCTATCCGCTCCCCCAAGGCATGGAACTCGGCGACCTTATCCAAGAAGGCAACATCGGCCTCGAGCATGCCGTCGACAAGTTCGACTGGCGCAAAGGCTTCAAATTCTCGACATACGCCACATTCTGGATCCGCCAATCAATTGGCCGAGCCCTTGATCAGAAATCGTCAATGGTGCGAATCCCTGGCGAGAAGTCGGCAGAATTGCGTAGCGCCCTTCGTTTCCACAATGGCGATTCCGACATGCTCACCCCAGAATTCGCCGAGCTGCATCGCATCTCGTCAGTTGGCTCTTTAGACCGCAGAATCGGCGACGATAGCGATGCCACCGTCGGCGACTTCGTTCCCGATGACGGCATGAGCCCAGAAGACGCCATTGTGCGGGCAGTTGATGCCTCGCTCATGAACGACCTTCTCAGCACTTTGGACCTTCGGGCTCGCACGGCTGTTGAACGCCGATTCGGCCTCCTCGACGGCCAGGCACGCAGCTTCCGAGAAGTCGGCGAAGATCTTGGCGTCACGGCCGAAGCAGCCCGCCGGCTGGTTGCCCGAGCGGTGGATCACCTCAAAGACGACGCCGTACGCATTCTGGCGGCGTAGTAATCGCCTTCGAAGAACGTGGTCAGGCCAAGTAGCCTGGCCACGATGGACGCTCGCCAATGGACCCCAGAATCGTGGCGCAATTTTCGCGCCGAGCAACAACCGACTTGGCCCGATGTCGACGCCGTAAAGGTAGCCCTCAACCAGCTGGCCGCTATGCCACCATTGGTGTTCGCCGGCGAAGCACGATCGCTCACAGAGGCACTCGCCAAAGTCGCTGAAGGAAAGGCATTCCTTCTCCAAGCTGGCGACTGCGCAGAATCCTTCGACAGTTTCAACGCTGTCACCATCCGCGAAAAGTTGCGCGTGATCCTGCAAATGGCCGTAGTACTTACCTATTCGTCGGGGGTGCCTGTACTCAAGGTGGGGCGTATGGCGGGCCAATTTGCCAAGCCCCGCAGCGCCGACACGGAAACAATCAACGGTGTGGAGTTGCCCAGTTTTCGTGGGCACATCGTGAACGACATTGCCTTCGACGCTCAAGCTCGGATTCCCGATCCCGCCCGGTTGCTTCAGGCGTACCACCAGTCCACGTCGACGCTCAACCTCGTTCGGGCGTTCACCAAAGGTGGATTCGCCGACTTGTCTCGAGTGGCAGCCTGGAATCAAGAATTTGTGGGCGCATCGCCAGAGGGCCAACGCTACGGCGTTGTGGCCGAAGAGATCGAGCGTGCGTTGCGGTTCATGGCCGCTTGTGGCATCGATCTCGCCAGCGAGCACCAACTTCACGAAGTCGACTTTTACACCAGCCATGAAGCGCTCATCTTGGGCTACGAAGAAGCGCTCACTCGACGCGACTCGCTGAGTGGCGACTGGTACGACTGCAGCGCCCACATGGTGTGGATCGGCGAACGCACCCGTCAGCTCGACGGCGCCCATATCGAATTCTTCCGGGGAATTCACAACCCAATCGGGTGCAAAATCGGCAATTCCACTACTCCCGAAATCGCTATGGCGCTATGCGAAGCGCTCAATCCAGATCGGATTCCGGGCCGCCTCACGTTGATCAGCCGTATGGGTGCCTCGAAGGTCGAACACGGGTTGCGCCCCATTTTGCGGGCGGTCACCGACGCAGGACATCCAGTCGTGTGGGCGTGCGATCCCATGCACGGGAATACCTTTACGGCGCCGTCGGGACACAAGACCCGCCACCTCGATGACGTGATGACAGAGATCACCGGCTTCTTCGCTGCACACAAGGCGGAGGGCACGTGGCCGGGTGGCGTACATGTGGAACTCACCGGCGACGATGTCACGGAGTGTCTTGGGGGCGGCGACGAGATCATGGATCACCACCTCGGCGATCGATACGAAACAATGTGCGACCCTCGCCTCAACGGCAAGCAATCCCTCGACTTGGCCTTTCGAGTCGCGGAGCTACTGCGCCGCTAGTAGACATAGCGGAGCTACTGCGCCGCAAATAGTTATAGCGGAGTTACTGCGCCGCCAGCAGTTGGGCCAAAACGACAAATAGGCCCGCCGATCGTGAGATCAGCGGGCCCGAGTCGTTACTTAGGCCTTGGGGGCGTCGTCGTCGCCATCTACTTTGTCGAGCACCGAATGAGCTTGACCGGCGATTTTACCGATGATGCCATCTTTGGCTGACAACTCTTCCGCCTTGTCATCAAGCTTTCCAGCTACTTCTTTGACGGCGTCGGTGGCCTTCTCAGCCATGTCTTTTGCTTTGTCTAATAGGCCCATTGTGTTCTCTTTCGGTTGATGCCGTGTGGCAGTTGCATAGGTGACGCGAAACCCCGCCATGAGTCGCGAAATTCACCCTAGTTGTTTTAAAGATGACGCGCTACTGGCCTACCGACGGGGCTATTTGTGCCGTAGGTCGCCTTGAAGGTGGGCGTGGTCGTTGTACCGCAGGAGGGCCCACCGGCGCTGAGCATGATCAAGGCGAAATTCACTCACCGACGTATTCAGCGTCCACAAGTCGTACTGGCCAGTTATTCCAAGCCGCAGACTGTGACGAAACGCGGCATCCACAACGCCACCATGACAGGCAATCACCACTGTTTCACCGGGATGTCGATCTGCGCACGACACCAGAGCGTGAGCTACACGGTCACAAAAAGTGGCCCAGCTTTCAGCGTTTGGAGCCCAAGGGATAAACGGATCCCAGGCATCGCCATAGGCGTTGAATTTCTCGCTTGCTTGCTTCCAGTCCATACCATCAGCATCGCCTGGATCGAGTTCGCAGAATCCGGCGTCGATCCGCATTTCGAGGTCACCAGCGCCAATCGACGGCCTCAAAATCTGTGCCGTTTCTTGGGCCCTGGGATACGTGCTGGCGTATAAAACAGTGGCCGCACTCATTTCGCCCGACGCGGACCAACGTGCGGCCAAGGCAGCGGCCTGCGCCCGACCGAGGTCATCGAGTCCGGTGCAACTTTTCAATCCGCCGACAATGCCCTGGTGCATCACATTGCTCTCGCCGTGGCGGACAAGCACCAGATTCGTCATTATTTCAGGCGAGGTTGTCAACGAATTTCTCCAACTGGCGTAGGTTTCGACACTCGAACACGCCATCGCAATGCAAGGCGTATTCCGACAAAATCGAGTCGCCCGTGTCCCAATAGCTCTTGGGTTCGGGGTTGAGCCAGTACACGTGTCGAGCCCGTTTTCGCATTTCCTTTACGACCCACGATTGGCTGGCGTGATAGTTGTTACGAGCGTCGCCGAGGAGCATCACCGTAGTTTTGGGAGAAATCTGGGTGCCCCAATTTTCCCAAAACTTCTCGAACGCGTGGCCGTAGTCGGAATGGCCATCTACCCAAATCACGTCGGCCTCGGTATTCACTCTGTGCACGGCTTCGGTTATGTCGTCCACATTGTCGAAGAAACGAGTGACCTCGTCGACACCGTCGATGAATACGAAACTGCGCACCCGACTGAACTGATTTGAGATGGCGTAAGTGAGGTGCAATGTGAAGCGGGCGAACGCAGCCACCGAGCCTGAGATGTCGGCGACCACGAAAATTTCTGGTTTGTGCGGCTTGGGGTATTTGAACTTCGGCTCGGCAGGCACGCCGCCGTAGCTCAACGAGTGGCGGACAGTGTTGCGGAAGTCGAGCGGGCCTTTGCGGCCGTGGCGTCGTTTGCGGGCCAGGCGCACGGCCAATTTACGGGTGAGCGGGAAGATGGCCTTGCGAAGAGCGATCATTTCTTCGCGTGACGCGTGCATGAAATCGACGTCTTCGGGAAGCGGTTTGCGCAAAGTTCTGGCCATGGCCTCGACGCCACGGTCGGCGACCAGTCGTCGCCGAATTTCTGCTTCGACTTCTTTCTTGAGCTGGTCGATCCGGTGCTTGTATTCGTCGTTTTCGAGCCGTTCTTCAAGCGGAGTGAGTTCGCCGCCTGCTTCTTGACGGGCCTCTGCCATCAATTGCTCGAGCACGTTGTCGAGATCCAGGTTCCGTAGGGTGCGATACAAGTAGTACGTACCACCGACCGGCCGGCCCGGCTCCATGCCGGCATACCGCATCACCGATTGACGGGCCACTGCGCGCATCATGCCCTGATCAGCATTCTTGAGAGCGTTCATCAGCATCTTGGCGAGCTCCTCGGGGCTCATGCCTTCCATGCCACCGCCGGGGCCCTGTTCGGCCTGCTGTTGCATCTCCTGCATTTGCTCGAGCAGCTCGTCAAGCTCGTTGGGTTCATGCTCGCCAGCGAGTCCGTATTGCTTGCCACGAAGGCTGAAGTACACCTCGAACACGGTTTCAAATGCTCGCCAATGCGAATTGTTCTTGACGAGTGTGGCCGCTAAGGCGTATTTGAACGCCTCGCGATCTTCGATCGGGATGTGTTTGATGGCCTGCATGGCGTCCAAATTCTCGGTGAGTGACACCGGAATTCCCGCCGATCGCAGCTCGGTAATGAAACCGTTGAGCAGTTCAAGCACGGCGGGCCTATACCGTGAGTTCCTTGGTGGCCCGAGCGATATCGCTTTGGTACTTCAACAGAATATTGATGGTGTCTTTGGCCATCTGGGCGTCGATCGTCTCGGCGCCGAGCAAGATGAGCGTACGGGCCCAATCAATGGTCTCTGACACGCTGGGGGCCTTCTTGAGCTCCATTTGCCGGATGGACCGCACGATGCGGGTGACCTGATCGGCGAGGTTGTCGGTGATGTCGGGAACACGCGTGAGCACAATCTGCTTTTCGCGTTCCATGGTCGGATAGTCGACGTGGAGGTACAGACAGCGGCGCTTGAGGGCTTCGGAAAGCTCACGAGTGTTGTTGGACGTCAGAAAAACCAATGGAATCTGGGTGGCTACAATCGTGCCCAACTCGGGAATCGATACCTGATAGTCAGACAAGATTTCGAGAAGCAGCGCCTCGGTTTCCACTTCGACACGATCGACTTCGTCGATCAAAAGAACAACGGGATCCTTGGCCGTGATGGCCTCGAGCAACGGCCGAGTGAGCAGAAACTCGTCGGAGAAAATGTCGTTATGGACATCGGCCCATGTGCCGTCGCGCTCGTCGGTTACGTTTTTGTCGGCTTGGATACGAAGCAGTTGCTTCTTGTAGTTCCACTCGTACAACGCTTTTGACTCATCGAGGCCCTCGTAGCACTGCAGGCGGATGAGGCGGGCGCCCAACATGTCGGCGACGCTCTTGGCCAACTGCGTCTTACCGGTGCCGGCGGGGCCCTCTACCAAAACTGGCTTGCCTAATTTGTCGGCCAGATACACGATGCCAGCGATGCCTTCGTCGGCCAGATAATTGACGCTTTGCAGCGACTCACGTACCTCTGGAACGGAGTCGAAGCGTTGCCCTGCGGTGTTGTTCATGTGTCGAGGTTACCTGACCAGGTTCGGGTGGCCGACCATCGAAGACGCCGAAATTGAGTTCGGTTAACTGCGAATCTGGCCGTTTCCTTCCACGATGTATTTCTGTGTCGTCAATTCAACCAAGCCCATCGGCCCTCTGGCGTGAAGCTTTTGCGTCGAAATCCCAATCTCTGCTCCAAAGCCAAATTCACCACCATCTACGAATCGCGTGGATGCGTTCACCAACACCGCAGCGGCGTCGACCTCGGTGGTGAACCGGTTGGCGGCGGCAAGATCGTTGGTCACGATGGCTTCGGAATGCCCCGTGCTGTAACGGCGAATGTGATCGATTGCGCTATGCAGATCATCAACGACGGCAACCGACATTTTGGAGTCCAGAAATTCGGTGGCGAAATCTTCTTCGGTGGCCGGCTGGCAACGCGACCCCAGAATTGCGACTGCGCGATCATCGCCGACCAACTCCACACCAGGCATTGCCGCCGCCGCCATGGGCAGAAAAGTTGAGGCGATCGATGAATGCACCAACAACGACTCGGCGGCGTTGCACACGCTGGTGCGGTGGGTTTTGGCGTTCACCACAATGGTGATGGCCATCGCCAAGTCGGCGGCGGCGTCGACGTATACGTGACAGTTGCCGTCGCCATCGATCACGTACGGCACGGTGGCGTTGGCCAAAATCGATTCGATCAACGACCGACCGCCCCGAGGTATCAAGCAATCAATCACGCCACGTTGCTGCATAAAGGCCACAGCACCTTCCCGAGTGATGTCGTCAAACAAAATCACGGAATCAGCGGGCAGGTCAGCGGACTGCAGTGCTTCTCGCAGCACGGCCACGATGGCCAGATTTGAATTGATGGCACCGGAGGACCCCCGCAGGTACGCGGCATTGCCTGATTTGAGGCATAGTCCAAAAGCATCCGATGTGACGTTCGGGCGATTCTCGTAAATGATCCCCACTACCCCGAGCGGCACACGCACCTGGCGAATATTCAGGCCATTCGGACGACGGAAACCTCGAGTTACAAGGCCCACTGGATCGTCAAGTTGGGCCACGTCACGCAACCCGGCGGCCATACTGGAAATCTTTGCCCCGTTGAGCTTGAGCCGGTCGATAACAGCAGCCGTGGAACCCGCATCGGTCGCCGCCTGCACGTCGAGCAAGTTCGCCGCCAAGATGGCGTCCGCATTCGCTTCGAGGCCGATGGCGGCAGCCACCAGGGCGCCGTTTTTCTGGGCGGTAGAGGCAGTCGCCACAACGCGGGCAGCAGCCCGAATTCGTACGGCTAGGTCATCAAGGTCACGTGGCACGAACAAATCGTAGCGACGGAATCATTCGCACTGCGCAGGCTCGCAACAGCCAGGCGAATAACGTGACACCGTGCCCAAGCAAAATGCAGCTCCGCATGACCTCATGCGATCGAGCGCGATGGTTGGTTTGGGCACCGGCCTGAGCCGATTGACGGGTTTCCTGCGGCTGCTGGCCATGAGTTGGGCAATCGGCCAAAACCGTTTTTCCGACGGCTACAACCTGGCCAACAACACACCCAACATTATTTATGACTTGATTCTGGGCGGCGTACTTTCCGCCACGCTGGTGCCCGTGTTCGTGGATCATCTCCACGACGATGATGACGAAGCCACCAACGCGGTCGTCACCGTGGCTGCGGCGGCCATGGTGGCGATCACTGTGCTGGCGTTACTAGCCGCTCCTCTGATCATCCGGCTGTACACATTGTCGGCCGATGCGACAGATCACTATCGAACCGTTTCGACGGATTTGTTGCGGTGGTTCGTGCCGCAAATCTTGTTCTACGGCCTCACCGCGTTGGCCACGGCATTGCTGAACGCACGACGACATTTCACCACCCCGGCCTTTGCTCCGATCATCAATAACCTTCTCGTGACTGCGCTGTTTTTTGCACTCCCCACCATCAACCATGGCCGGGTGCCAACGCTCGACGACATGGCGAAATCGCCTGGTTTGCTGGCGCTGGTGGGCATTGGCACCACCACCGGCGTGATCATGATGACGGTCATTTTGTGGCCGGCGCTACGTCGCTCCGGAGTTCGGCTTAAGTGGCGGTTCCAGCTCAAACATCCCGCCGTGAAGAAAGTTTTCCGGTTGTCGGTGTGGACGTTTGGCTACGTGTTGTCGAACCAAATAGCGCTTGCCATCATCCTCATTTTGGCCGGCCGAAAGGCCGCATGGGTGAGTGCGTACAACAGCGCGTACATCTTCTTCATGCTCCCCCACGGTCTGTTCGCGGTGACCATCATGACCACCTTCACACCAGACATGGCAGCGTTAACGCGCAGCGGTGACCGTGCTGGACTACGCAACCGAATGTCGCTCGGCATTCGTATGATGACGTTGGTCGTGCTCCCGGCGAGTGTTGGCTATGTGGTGCTAGCCAAGCCCATTGCCCTCACAGTCCTCAAGCATCGGGCGCTACTCACAAATGAAGCGTTGGTCACCGCAGAAGTCTTGCAAGCCTTCGCTATTGGGCTGGTGGGATTTTGTATTTACATCTTCGCCATGCGCGTGTTGTACGCCATGATGAATACTCGATTGCCGTTCTACGTCAACCTTTTTGAGAGCATTTTGCAGGTCACGTTGGCGGTCCTATTCGTTGATCGATGGGGCGTTGTAGGCTTGGCCTACGCCTTTAGTGCGGCGTACACAATTGGAGCTGTTGTAGCGCTGCGAGTGGTGTACGGCAAGGTGGTCCAACGAAACGGCCAAGCGATCGTGACATCGCTCACCCGCATGCTTGCGGCAAGCGTCGTGATGGCTGGGGCGCTCGTGGTGGTCGTGCGCGCTGTTGGTTCAGACTCATTCTCGGGATCACTGGCGCGAACAGTCACCGGGGTATGCGTCGGTGTGCCGGTGTATATCGGCGCTTTGGCTGTCGTGAAGTCGGCGGAGCTCACAGAACTCGTTGGTCGATTCCGTCGTAACCGGTAACGGTTTTTACACCAGTACCACGAGGTCGTCGCGATGGATTACGGCGGCTGCGACACCGCTGTCAAGATCACTGCTGCGTCGCCCCAATGAGGCGCGCGCTGCCCTCGAATCAACGCTCGCTAACCCACGAGCGATGAGCCGACCGGCCTGATTCACGACGTCGATTGGATCCTGAGCCGCAAAGTCACCAGCGACCGCCACGACGCCGGCATGCAGTAACGAGACACCTTGGGAAATCAGCATTGCTTCGGCGCCGGCATCGATGGTGACGGTGCCCTCACCTGGCGCTGCGAAACCAATCCACAATTTGCGGGCGGCCAGTTTTCGATCCCGACTCTTGGCCCGAATGGTGGTGCCAACTCCCGGCACATTGCCCATTGCGTCGCCCACCACGTTGTCGCGGCGGGCGGCAGCAATCACGGTGCGTACGCCGGACCAACTCGCCATTCGCGCAGCGCTCACCTTGCTGGCCATGCCGCCACTGCCCCGAGCTGTGCCAGCTCCCCCCGCCACATTTTGCAGTTCGTCGTCGATTGCCTCAACGTCGTCGATCAAGGTGGCAGCGGGATCAGTGCGGGGGTCTGCGGTGTACAAGCCACCGGTATCGGTCAACAAAATCAACACGTCGGCGTTGAGCAAATTGGCCACCAAGGCGGCAATACGATCGTTGTCACCGAAGCGAATTTCGTCGTCGGCAATGGCGTCATTTTCATTGATGATGGCAATGACGCCCAGTTCGATTATGCGTTCCAGAGTGTCGCGGGCGTGCAGGTACTGCGCTCGAAGCATGAAATCAAGTGGTGTAAGAAGCACCTGTGCTCCGATGAGACCATGGCGTTCGAGGGCCACGTTGTACACGTGCATCAACCGACTCTGACCGATCGCCGAAACGGCCTGCAGCGTGAGTGCGTCTTTGGGACGGTTGGCCGACAGGCCCAATGGCGCAAGCCCAGCGGCGATTGCTGCAGACGTGACCAACACAATTTCGTGACCCAACGCTCGTTGGACGGCCACCTCATCGCACAACTTCTGTACCGCAGACGCGTCTATCAGGCCGCCTTCATCGGTCAATGACGAGGTGCCGATCTTGACGATCGCTCGCATGGTTTTACTCGTCGACCGATCGCACTATCTCAGCCGACATATCGCCACCGCGGCGGCGACCAGTGCGACGGATCACGTTGTCGTCGCTGACCCATTCGAAGGCGAATTCGCCGATACGCACCAAGTCACCGTCGTGGCAACCGGCGCGGATCAAGGCCTTGCCAACACCCAGCTTGTCGAGGCGATGCTGTACAAATGCCATGGCTGCTGAGCTTGTCACATCGTTGAGAGCAATTGCCCGTTCGGCTGCTCGTCCAACCACCACAAACGCCCCGGTGTCGTCGCGCTTTACATGGAAGCCCTCGACCATTGGACGGTGAATGATGAATTCCACCGGAACCTCTACAGCTTTGCGTTCGCCAGCTACCGCGTGCGACATGAGCTGTGTGAGTTCAGTAAGACCTTCACCAGTGATTCCCGAAACGTGCAAACCATCGAATGGTTGGTTACCAATATCGCAACGCGAACCAACCACAATTCGAGGACGGTCAAGCAACTCGGGATGGTAGCTGCCAAGTTCGTTGAGCAACGTGGCCTGTTGTTCGAGTGGGCTACACGGCGCCAATTCAGAAAGGTCAAGCAGCAGCACCAACACTTTGGCCCGCTCGATATGGCGTAAAAACTTGTGACCAAGGCCCTTGCCTTCGCTTGCTCCTTCGATGAGGCCAGGGATGTCGGCCACCACATATTCGAAGGCCTCGCGAGCATGGGGACGCACGACGCCCAGGTTGGGTTCCAGAGTGGTAAACGGGTAATCGGCGATCTTTGGTTTGGCCGCCGAGACGCGCGAAATCAGTGTCGACTTACCAACATTAGGAAAGCCCACCAAAGCCACATCGGCCATAAGCTTGAGCTCCATGCGATACCACGTCTCCTGGCCCACTTCACCCTGCTCAGCAAAGGCCGGGGCCCGAAACTTGTTCGACAAGAATCGGGCGTTGCCGCGACCTCCCTGGCCACCCTTGCCAGCCAACCATTTGGCGCCCGGAGTACCGAGGTCGACCATCACGTTGCCCTCTTGGTCGTAAATCACGGTGCCGGGAGGTAGCGCGACGGTGATGGAATCGCCGGACGGCCCGTGCTTCATGCGCCCAGATCCGTGGCGGCCACTTTCGGCCCGCCGAAACGGGTGATCCCGAAAGCCTAAAAGAGATGACACTTGAGGGTCGGCAATGACCCATACGTCGCCACCATTTCCACCATCACCACCATCGGGGCCGCCCATGGGAGTGTGGGCCTCACGACGAAAAGATGCACAGCCGGCGCCGCCATCGCCCGCTTTCACGTGGAGGTTGCATTCATCGACGAAAACTGACATTCCCCCATCGTAGAGGTTTAGACCAACCAGACTCCCCGCTGACTATGACACCCTGCACGTAAAGTTGAGATATGAGCGATCGAAGTGAACAGTGGGCGGCGACGATGACCGGCTTTTCTACCGCCAGTGGAGGTGGTGCCGATTCGCCCGTCAGGCTGGCCCACGCCGACTCTTTCGCTGTTTGTGGACCAATTGAGTTTCCCGCCACTCGTCCCCGCCGTGAGGTCACCCAGGCCACCGCTCCGGGCGCCACGCTGGCATCAGGCGCTGGAACGAGAGCGATTCAGGAGGAGCCCGATGAGTTTCGAACATGTTTCGAGCGCGATCGAGATCGAATTTTGCATAGTTCGGCGTTTCGCAGGCTGGCCGGTAAGACGCAGGTTTTTGTTTTCCCCGATGACCACCAGCGCACCCGGCTTACGCACGCGCTTGAGGTGGCCCAAGTAGCAGTGAGCGTGGCCCGTGCTTTGGGCCTCAATGTTGCCCTCGCCGAGGCGATTGCCTTAGGTCACGATTGTGGTCACGGGCCAGGTGGCCATGCCTCGGAGGATGCGTTGGAAATTTTCGTACCGGGCGGGTTTGATCACGCCACTTGGGGAGCTGATGTCACACTTCAGTCACTCAACCTCTGTGTTGAGACTCTCGATGGCATCCGCAATCACTCGTGGTCACGCCCGGCACCAAGCACGCCGGAAGCCGAGGTGGTGAGTTGGGCCGACCGAATAGCGTACGTGTGCCACGATTTCGAAGACGCTATGGCCACGGGAATCGTCACCGCCGACATGTTGCCCGCAGCCGTGCGAGAGCAGTGTGGTACCCGGCGTAGCCAATGGTTAGGGGCGTTTATCACCAACATGGTTGCCACGGGCGTACAAACCGGCAAGATCGGCATGGGCGTCGAGGCAGCCGACGCGTTGGCGGCATTTCGTCGATGCAACTACGAGACGATCTATTTGCGTCAAGCATCCGTAAAACAAGCACAACGAGTGATCGCTATGTTGCGGTCACTCGTTGATTTCTTTGCCGATCGGCCTCACGCCATTTCATCGCTTGATGCCCGACCCTATATCGGCGCCGGATCGCCAGAGGCGTTGCTAGCAGCGGTCACCTATGTGGGTGGCATGACCGATCGGTTCGCCTGTCGGCAAGCAATCACGCAACTCGGATGGAGTACTGATCGATTGCCGTACGGTATGAACCTTTAGAGAACGTCGACCAGGCGGCGGCCTTTGCGCTCGCCAAACTTCACGGTGCCATCAATAGTGGCAAATAGCGTGTCGTCTTTGCCGATCATGACGTTGATCCCGGGATGGAACCGTGTGCCGCGTTGACGCACGATGATCGAGCCGCTTGTCACTACATGACCGTCGAACGCCTTTACGCCGAGGCGCTGTGCATTGGAATCGCGGCCGTTGCGGGTTGAGCCGCCACCTTTAGTTTTTGACATATCAGCTCCGTTATCGCGTGATCGAGATGATCTCGACCTGGCTGTACTTTTGACGATGACCCCAGGCGCGACGTGTGCGAGCCTTCGGTGAATACTTGAATCCGTGAATCTTGGGCCCGGCAACCTGGCCCACAACCTTGCCTGACACGGTAGCGCCAGCCAATTCTGCTGAAGTCGACAACACGGTGTCGCCATCTACTACGAGGACGGGCGTCAAAGAAACAACACCATCATCGCCGGCTTTCAAAAGCTCAAGGTTGACAACCTGGCCTTCGGTCACACGCGTTTGTTTTCCACCACTGGCAATTACGGCATACATATGGCCTCTATCTTACAAAATGAACGGGGAATTAAAGAAGTTTGGAGCTCACAAGCGCCAAACCCGCACATCAATCGTCGGGATTGATCAACGCAGGATTGAAGGTGAAGCCGCGACCAGCGCAGATTTCACACGAATGCGACAGGGACTCTAGCAGTCCTTCACCAATTCGCTTGCGTGTCATCTCGACAAGGCCCAAGTCGCTGATATCGAAAACCTGGGTGCGGGTCTTGTCGCGAGCCAAAGCATCGCGGAACGTGCGAATAACCGAATCCCGATTCGACCGAACTTCCATGTCGATGAAGTCGATCACGATGATGCCGCCAATGTCGCGTAATCGCAGTTGGCGAGCAATTTCATCGGCGGCTTCGAGATTGTTTTTGTACACGGTCTGCTCGAGCGACGAGGTGCCCACGTTCTTGCCCGTGTTCACGTCGATCACGGTGAGCGCTTCTGTGCGCTCGATGATGAGCGACCCGCCCGACGGCAACCAAACTTTACGGTCGATAGCTTTGTGAAGCTGTTCGACGATGTGGAACCGTTCGTAAATCGGCAGCGATTCTTCGGCCCGATCGTAGTGTTCAACACGATCACTGAGTTCTGGCGACACGCTGTCGACATACGATTTCACATCGTTGTACAGCTCAGCATCGTCAATGATTACGCCTCGGTAATCTTTGCTCAGCTCCTCGCGAATAACTCGCACCGCAAGCGAAGGCTCCCGGTACAGCAACCGTGGCGTGCCTGCTTTGCGAGCTCGTTCGGCCAGTTCTTCGATTTGGTCCCACTGGGAAATGAGCCGCTTAACGTCACGGCGCAGCTCCTCGGCATTTGCGCCTTCGGCAGCGGTGCGCACAATCAAACCGTGCTCCGAAGGCTTGACACGATCCAAAATGTTGCGCAGGCGTTTGCGTTCGTCATCGGGAAGGCGCTTGGAAATTCCGTAGGTGCGTGAATGGGGCACGAGCACCACAAAGCGGCCGGGCAACGAGACTTCTTGAGTGAGGCGGGCGCCTTTGAGGCCAATGGGGTTCTTGGTGACCTGGCACACAATGAGTTGCTTGTTGCGCAACATTTGCTCGATGCGCGCCAGGCCCGATTTATCGTCGACGTCCTCTTGGTCGAACTGTGCGTCGCCTCGGTACAGCACCGCGTTTTTGGGTGTCGAAATGTCGACGAACGCAGCTTCCATGCCCGGCAGCACATTGTTGACTTTGCCTAAATAGATGTTCCCATGGATTTGGTTGACGTCATCTTGGGGAAGCGAAACGTAGTGTTCTATGAGGTGGCGGCCTTCGAGCACCGCTACTTGCGTGGCTTCAGCACGCACCTGCACACACATGAGATAGCGTCCAACCGGGCGACCGTTGCGTTCGCGTCCACGACGCTTTTCGAACGTCTCGTCGTCGAGCTCCACCTTGGCGCCGACCACTGTTTGCACGGGTTCGTTGGATGACTGCTTGCGTTGCGACGATTGCTGCGGCCGAGCTGTCTGGGGCTTTTGTTCGGCTGTCGATGGCTCGCCGCCGGTTCGGCTCCGCCCACCGCGGCGCCGTTTTGAACTCTTCGACTCTGGTAGATCTCCAGAAGGAGCGGTGCCGTCGGGGCTTGGCAGGCTCGTCTTAGGCAGGTTGCCTGACTTGGTGGCGCCAGATTGCTGGCCGCCAGATTGTTGCGTTGCCTTGCCGCTGTTTCGTTGGTTGCCTTTGGCCACTCGATCGGTGGGTGCCGCCCCGCTCGCGACCGGTGTGGTGGACACGGGGGCAGGCATCGAGTCGCCAATTTGGGGCTTGCGGGGAACAAGAGTTCGTTCGGCGACGGCGGCATCGTGAACGCGGCCTTCATTCGGACGGTCTGGTAGTTCTAGTTCTTCAGATTCCGGTGAATCAACTGGGATTACCGAGTTGGCCGTCGGTCGCGGTTGGCGCTGTTGTCCGCCGCCGTTGGGACGCTGCTCGCCGGGTTGACGAGGTGGCCGTGGCTGCTTTGGGGGGCGGGGCGTGTTGTTCGTCTCGTCGGAGCCACCGCCACTTGCTAAGGCCTCGCCTACGTCATCTCCCTCGTCGTCACTTTCACCAGCATGAGGGCGCGAAGCACCTGTGCCGCCGCGACCGCGTCCTCCGCGTGATCCTCGACGTCGCTTTTTTGCCTGGCTCGAGGCGGCCTCGCCACCTTCGCCCTGTATCGCTGCGCCATTGGAATCGAGGCTGTTGTCGCCTGATGGCGCGCCGGAGGAATCGTTAGCTGCTTCTGTCGGCGCCGACTTTGACGTGGGCGCAGTTTCGGCCTGGTGGTTCGGTCGGTCGGAGACCGATTCGAGTTCGGACATATGGAAGATCCCTTCGCTGTGCATCCGCACGACAGCGGCTGCAGGTCACGCGGCGCCCAGCCCGGAGGGCGGCGCGGCGTGGTGAACACGTGGTGGGTGAAGCGTCGCGGTCGCATGCACGAGCAATTTTCGGCATCGTTAGCGTAAGGACGTACAGCACCATGATGACAGGTATGTTACTCGTGGCGTAACAAAAACTTCCGGCACGAGCTAGCGATAACGACGCGAGTGCACGTTGAGTACCAAACCAATGGCCATCAGATAGGCAATCATGGCTGATCCGCCGTATGAGACAAAAGGCAGCGGGATGCCGGTGATTGGCATGATTCCCATACCCATCCCCACGTTCTCAAATATTTGAAACATGAACAAACCCAATACGCCCGTACACAACAGCGTGCCAAACAGATCCGACGCCAATTGAGAAGTTCGCCATATACGCCATATCAGCAACCCAAAGAGCACGAGCAAGCCACCAGCGCCAACAAAACCGAACTCCTCAGCGACGGCCGAGAATATGAAATCGGTGTTCTGTTCGGGGACGAATCCACCCTTCGTTTGGCTGCCGTTTCGATATCCTTGGCCGAAAACGCCGCCTGACCCAATGGCAATCTTGGATTGCTTGAGGTTGTTGGCAGCGCTAGACAGCTCGATGCCATTCTTCGATAATGCAGAAGACTGCTCTGTAAACGCCGTAAATCGTTTGATTTGGAAATCCTGCAGGCCGCCCCACCGCACGATGGCTCCGATGCCCAAAATCACGACAAAGGTAAGCAGCAAGAAGTGGCGTACCTGCAGGCCGCCGACCACGAGGATAAGAACGGTGATGACGCCGAAAACCATCGATGTGCCGAGGTCTGGTTGGAGCATTACCAAGGCCACAGGAAATCCAGCTATGGCCAGCGCTACCAGGAGCCGCCGGAAATCAAGCGTGGTACGCGGCACGGAAAGGAACGCCGCCAACACCACAATCATCACTATTTTGGCGAATTCAGAGGGCTGAATTTGAAAAGAACCGAAGCCGAACCACGACTGAGCGCCTTTGGAGGTTTGTCCAATTTTCGACACCACCAAAATCAACATTCCGCACACGCCGATGTACCCAATCCACGCCCAATCGCGCAGCTTGCGATAGTCGATCAGCATCACGCCGGCCATGAGCACGAGACCCACAACGGTGAACGTGCCTTGGCGCAATAAATAGAACCGGGGAGCATATTTGTTGCGACGTACATTGCCTTGACCAGCGCTGTACACAGCCAAATTGCCAAACACAACGATGGCAAGAGTCAACATCAACATCATCATGTCAACGTGACGCGTCGGGCGCCCATGGCGGGGCTGACGCAAACTAGTACTCATTGGGAGCCGCGAACTGGTCATTGTCATCGTCGGGTCGCCTACCCCTTCGACAAATCTACGGAATCGGCCGGAAAGTCGATCTTGAGCTGTGGGCCGACGGGCATGGGTGCCTTCATGTCGACCAGTATCGGAACCGGCATGGGTACGAGACCGTAAAGGTGTTCAAAGATAGTGCGCACGGTCGGCGCGGCAGCCGCCGTGCCGAAGCCAGATTGCTCCATCACGACCGACACCACAAATTTCGGGTCCGCTACCGGACCAAACCCTACGAACAGACTCGTGTCTTGGTTGGCTGTAGCGTCAATGCCAACTTCCGCCGTGCCTGTCTTACCGGCAATGTCGAAGCCTGTTGCCTCTCGAAAGCCAACGAACACCTTCGCTGCCGTGCCCGGGTGAGTTTCTTTCGAGGTGGCCGTTCGCTCGCCAGTTACTCGCCGCATACCGTCCAAGATTCCTTCCCGATTGGCGGCCGATTCGACCAACGTGTTGCCAAAAGCAATCGGAGTGCCGTTCTTGCGAGGCAGCAATTCGTTGACGTTGCCATCCGGCCGCCGAATCTCGCTGACGATCCTGGGCTGGTACAACTGACCGCCATTAGCGAGGGCAGAATACGCGTTGGTCAATTGGAGCGGAGTACACACTAATAGTCCTTGCCCAACGGCCAGGTTGACGTTGTCGCCGGTTACCCACACCCCGTCGGGGTAGGCCGCTGGTTCGGCACTATGCAAGTCTTCTTTTTCCTTCTTGGTTGGCACGCGCCCACCTTTTTCGCCAGGAAGTGCGATACCTGTCGGCGATCCAAAACCAAACTCTCGAGCTACCTGTTGCAACGTTTCACGGCCCCCAAACGATGTGTCAGCCGTGTCTCCGCCCAGCTTGTCTCCAATACGATAGAAAAATGCGTCACTCGAAACGGCGACCGCATCCGACAGCGTGATGTCACCAAACTTGCTCCCCTCAGCGTTTGATTTGGAGCACGAGTTCGTGCAGTTTTCAATCGTGTACGACCCCGTATCTGTATACGGCTCGGACAGGCTGGCCAGTTTGGTTCGCAAGCCCGCCGTCGCTGTGACCAATTTGAATGTCGAGCCCGGTGAGTAGAGACCAGTTACAGCCCGATCGACCAATGGCCCATAGGCCTCTGGTCGGCCATACTTTGCCTCGTACTCCTTTGTAGAAATTGTTCCGAATGACCGTTGGTCGTACGTCGGGTACGAAGCCATAGCCAATACCGATCCATCTCGTGGATCTTGAATCACGACTGTTCCCGCAGGAGCTTTCCAGTTAAATCTCTCGCCTATTGCGTTTGGCTTCGTAAGGTATGCGTCGGTGCGGCGCTTCAGTAGGGCCTGTTCAAGACTCAACTCAGCGAGATACTGGATATCAGCGTTGATCGTCAGCTTGATGTCGCTACCAGGTATCGGGTCGAGGTGGCTGAGCTCTCGCACCGTACGACCTTGCGTATCGATTTCGTATTCGATCTTGCCAGGCGTCCCCCGCAGATACCGTTCATACGTCAGTTCGATGCCATCTTTGCCAATAAAATCAAGCAAGTTGTAGTCGCTGCCTGTCTGTTTATCAATTTCCTCTTTGGAGATCCGTCCGACGTAACCGAGCACGTGCGATGCCAGTGAGCCGTATGGGTAAACGCGGGTAGCACCCTCAGAAATTGTGACCGATGGAAACTCGGCCTGGTGTTCCGAGAGATACACGACCACACCTGGATCGACATCTTCGGCCACCGGCAACGGCTGCTGTTTGTTGTAATTGTCGTTTTTGAAGCGTTCCTCAAGCGACTTTGGCTCGACACTCAAAACAGGACCGAGGGCGGCAAAAAGTTTTGCCCGCTTGCCACTCCGTTGAATCGAATCGCGATCCACAAGAATCACGGGGAACGTCCGGTTGGCAGCAAGTTCGCGCCCAGCTGCGTCAAGAATTCTGCCCCGTCGAGGCGACAGTTGGACCTCCTTGACGCCATTCTGCGAGGCGGCGTTTCGATAGGTCGGAGCCGACAAAACCTGCAAGTACCACAGCCGAGCAAACAGGGCGCCAAACAGCGCCGTGACGACTACGCCCACTACAGCAATACGGGTCCGTGACGCATCGCTGCTCATGAGCCAAACCCCAGCCGGAGTGTCTCAGTTGGCCACCCACCGATGGGGCCGCCATGCGTCAACGTCAACATCACGCCCGCATTCTGCCACCGTCGTGGGGGGTTGCCCACCGCAGTACCCGAAGTAACACGCCACCAAAGGCTCCATTGATAAGTGCCGTAACGATAACTACCCGCAAAAATTTTCCATCGAGTACATGAATCGAACCCAGAAGTTCCAACATCAAACCAAATATCGCCGCCCCAACCGCCGACGCCAACACGGTCACCATGGGCACAGTAAACGTGCCTGACCGAACCAGCGAACGATGGAATGTGCCCACGCCATAAGCCACCAAGCTGTAGGTCAACGCGTTCAATCCAAAGGGTGTCGTCACCAATAGGTCCGACAAAAGGCCAGCGATAAAGGCAATCACAGCACCCATTTCGGCGCCCACAGCCACGCCCACTACCGCCGCCACACCAAGCATCAGATCGCCTCGCACACCAAACACTGTGGTCCGCGTAATCAGCTCGATCTGGATGATCATCGTGGTAAGTAGCACGATGGCCAAACGCACAACTAGCGCCGCAAAATCGTTCATGAAACCGTGGCCTTAAGGGCCACAATTGTCACAAACACCACGTCGCCGACAGCTGCCGACGGGGTGACATCGACTTCCAAAAACCCCGAACCGCTCTTGTTCCGGACCTTAGCGACCACACCAATCGGTATTCCCGCTGGAAGTCCGCTACCAGCGGCGCCCGACGTTTCCACACGGTCGCCCACGTTCACTTTGACGTCGAGCAAGACATTGGTGAGTTGCAGCACTCCCCCGTCGCCGGTCCCCACGATGAGGCCATTTGTGGCTGGGACTACTCGGGCTCCCACACCAAAGTGCCTGTCGGTCACCCGTCGCACGACCGACGTCGAAGCAGACACTTCGATCACGCGACCAATCAATCCCGATCCCGTGACCGCTGGATCACCAAGGTTGATTCCATCGTTGCTGCCTTTGGCAACGATGAATGTATCGTCGTAGTTTGACGCAGGTCCGTACACGACTTCGGCCGCGACCTTCTTGTATTTGCTGAGGTACGGCAGCGACGTCGCCTTCTGGAGGGCGTCAAGTTTGTCGCCTGCCGCTTTGCCGAGGGCCGCATCACCCTTGAGTTTCTCGTTTTCGGCTCGTAGGCGATCGTTGTCGCGTTTGACGTCGTCGTATCGAAATGCACCATGCCAAACGCTGCGAAACGGCGAGAAAACCTTGTCGGCCACGGTGCGAACGGGCGAAAATACTTCTTGAGCGACAGACCGCACTTTGCGAATCGGGCCTGATGATCGAGCGTCGATAGTGAGAACAGTCACCGAAATCAAAACCAGAATTGCGATGGTCCGCCGCGATTTTGTGGGGCTCGACCGTCTCGCCATAGGTCGGCTCAGTTGGAAGTAGTGGAGAACAAGACGCCCTTGAGGGCATCGAATTCTTGCAACGATTGTCCGGACCCGTTGACCACTGCGAACAACGGGTCAGGAGCAATGAGGCACGGCATCCCTGTTTCATGAGCGATCCGGCGATCGATCCCGACAAGCAGCGCTCCGCCTCCTGCCAACACAATGCCTTGCTCCATAATGTCGGCCGCCAGTTCGGGTGGTGTGCGATCGAGTGTCGATTTGACGGCATCGCAAATTGCGGCCACTGGCTCTTCTATAGCATCGCGAATGTCTTGGGTGGTGGTGACGATCGTGCGCGGCAATCCGCTCACTAGATCTCGGCCCCGAATCTCGGCATGTAGTTCTTGTTCAAGCGGCCACGCGCTACCCAACGCCAACTTGACTTCCTCGGCTGTTCGTTCCCCAATAGCCAGGCTGAATTCCTTCTTGATGTACTGGATAATCGCCTCGTCGAGTTCATCCCCGGCAATACGTGATGACTGCGACACAACAATGCCACCGAGCGAAATCACAGCCACTTCAGTGGTGCCACCACCGATATCCACGATCATGTTTCCAGTAGGTTCCTGCACCGGCATCCCCGCGCCAATAGCGGCGGCCATGGGCTCCTCGATGATGTATGCCTTACGAGCACCAGCGAATTCAGCAGCCTCTTGCACCGCTCGCTGCTCGACACCCGTAATCCCAGAAGGAACACAAATGACCATGCGCGGTTTTGACCACCGACGGTTGTGCACTTTTTGAATGAAATAGCGCAACATCTTTTCGCAGAGATCGAAATCGGCGATCACACCATCTCGCAACGGGCGCACCGCCTCGATATGGCCTGGAGTGCGGCCGATCATGCGTTTGGCCTCGATGCCGACTGCAAGCGGCTTACCGTCGCGCTTGTTGATCGCGACCACCGACGGCTCATTGAGAACAATGCCCAAGCCGCGGATAAAAATCAAGGTATTGGCGGTGCCAAGATCGACGGCCATATCGCGGCCGTTGAGGGAAGAGAGCATTCGGTCGGGCATGACGCGTCCTCTAGAGGCCGAGGTTGACCCGCCGAGACTACGAGACTGTGGACGTTGCGACAAGGGAACTTCCGATCATTTATTAAGTTCTTACCCGGGTTTGACCGGATCAGAACTACTAGGCACCCAGAACCGGGAACCAAAGAGCAATTTCACGGGCGGCAGATTCAGCAGAATCGGAGCCGTGAATCAAATTTTCAGTGAATGAAATACCGAGATCTGCCCGGATTGTACCGGGATTTGCCTTGCGAGGGTTGGTCGCCCCCATCATTAGGCGCACGGTCTCCCATGTATCTTCCGGTCCTTCGATGACCATCGGCGCGGCTGGCGACCGGGTAATGAACGAAATGAGGTCAGAATAGAACGACTTACCCTCATGCTCCGCGTAGTGCTTGGCGGCGGTATCGGCGTCAATGTGACGGATATCCATCGCCACAACTTTGAGGCCACGCTGCTCGAAGCGGGTAACGATTTGGCCGACGAGCCCGCGCTCGACGGCGTCGGGTTTGATGATGACAAGGGTGCGATCCATCTCGCAAGGCTAAAGAACCAGGCACGAGATCCCACAAAGCCCCACTACACGACTCATTTCGGGCACGTGTGGTGTTGGCCGCGGCGGACGACTGTTACCGCATGTACAGCATTGTGCGAGCGGCGCCCGCCAGATACAACGAACCAGTTATCAGCACTGCGTCGCCCGCTTGCGCTGATGCCACGGCCGTGGTGATTGCTCGCCGGTAATCGGCTTCTACGGCTACAGTGCAGCCAATTCGCTGGGCAGCGGCAGCTAGATCGAAACACGACAGGGCCCTGGCCGAAGGAGGCTCCGTGCACACCACCAGCTTGGCGCTTTGAGCATCGAGCGAATCGAGGAATACATCGGGATCGCGTCCCGTGAGCTGTCCGACCACCAGAATCGCTTCGCCATCGTTTTCGCCGCCGGACAAGAAGTCGTCACTTAACGTTTGGGCAGCGACCGACGCTCCAGCCGGATTGTGCGCTCCATCGATAATCACTAACGGATTGCGGCTCATCACTTCGAATCGCCCGGCTATGACCACATCGCCGAATGCTCTATTGACAACTTCAGGGTCCATGGCTCCGCCAAAAAAAGCTTCGGCGGCTGCCAGTGCGGCGGCAGCGTTATCGCCTTGGTGCATGCCATGTAGGGGCAGGAAAATGTCGCTATAGGTGGCAGCTGGCGTGGAGAGAGTTAGAAGACGGCCGCCGACGGCCAAGTCGTTGGCTACGCAGTCGAAATCCACTCCCCTCTTCCACACATCGCTGGCCCCAACTGCCTTCGCTTGGGCGATAAAAATGGGCCACAAGTCTTCATCTGTCTCGCCCAGAACCACGATCGAGTCGGTCTTGATGATGCCCGCTTTTTCGGTGGCGATATGGGCTCTGGTGGGCCCCAGGAATTCCATATGATCCATACCGATATTGGTTATCACCGCCACCGCAGCGTCGGCCACGTTGGTGGAGTCCCAGCGCCCCCCGATGCCTACCTCAAGCACGCCGATATCGATTGGGGCTTGGGCAAAAAAACCGAACGCGGCTGCGGTGACCAGCTCGTAGTAACTCGGTCGCACACCGGTGAGCGGCTCGATCGACGCCACTTCACGAACGGCCTCTGCGAATTCGGCATCCGAGATAGCTCGGCCATTTCGACTAATTCGTTCGTTGATTCGCTGGATGTGCGGACTGTTGTATCCGCCCACGGAAAGGTCAGTGCCGCCGATGAGTGCCGAGATCATGGCCGACGTGGAACCCTTGCCATTGGTGCCAGTGACAGTGATCCACGGAATCCCGAGATGGGGATCGCTCATGGCATACATGAGCTTTTGAATTCGATCGAGCGTGGGCGACTCGATACGTCCCGTTACGTCGTAGCTGGCATGTTCGTCGAGATAGGCAATTGCCTCTTCGTAATTCACAGAGCCCTCGTCATAGAAATTCGCGTGGTGGCATCAAGAAGCAGCGCGGCGGGGCCGAGCAACCCTTGGCGCCGCGTTGCGCGGAACCAGCGTGGGGTTGACTCGTTCTTTGACCACTTTGGCGTCAATGACGCATGTGGCAATGTCATCGCGACTGGGGAGGTCGTACATGACGTCGACGAGAACTTCTTCCAGAATGGCCCGGAGCCCGCGCGCACCAGTGGCACGAAGCATTGCTTGGCTAGCAATCGCTTCCAGAGCGTCTTCAGTGAATTCCAGTTCCACATCTTCGAATTCGAAAAACTTCTGGTACTGCTTCACGAGTGCGTTTTTGGGGGTGGTGAGAATTTCCACGAGGGCCGTCTGGTCGAGCGGTTCCACGGCGCCAATGACAGGGAGACGGCCAATGAACTCGGGAATCAAGCCAAACTTCATAAGGTCTTCAGGCAGGATGTGCTTGAACTGGTTGGCGCCCACTCGCTCGTGAGCCCGGCGGATATCGGCGCCGAAACCCACGCCACCTTTGCCAATTCGGTTTTCAATAATCTTCTCGACGCCCGCAAATGCGCCGCCACAAATAAACAAGATGTT
>JBBRKR010000019.1:0-54469 GCA_038231795.1 Acidimicrobiales bacterium | reverse complement strand
CTGGTGCTCGTTCATCGCCCTGGGGAAGGCTACGACGACTGGACGTTTCCAAAAGGCAAGCGGGACGCGATCGACGACTCCGAAGAGGATTGTGCACTTCGCGAAGTGTGGGAAGAGACCGGCTACCGGTGCACACTCGGCACAGAGATCGCTCGCACGTCGTACATTGATCGCAAGGGCCGTGAAAAGAAAGTCCGTTACTGGACCATGCGGGTTGATGGGGGCACGGTCTCGTTGTCGACAGAAGTCGACGAGGTTTTGTGGGTTGGCCTTTCGAATGTGCGGAGCCTGTTGACGTATCCCCGCGATCTCATGGTGGTTGATGCCTTCCAGAATTTCCTCCGGTCGGGCATGGCAGGACCTACCGTCGTCGCACCCGCTGCAAGCAGCACGCCACAAACAATCACGCAATAGCTGGCTAGCTGGCCACACCCACGACGGGAGATGCCAGGCGCGCTGCACCAAGGCTGCCTTGGAATTGGGCGTCACCGAAACAGAACACGCCCCCGTCGGAGGCCACGAATAGGTATCCGCTTCCTGTAACCGTGACGGTCATACCCACGATCGGTTGCTGCAGGGCAAGCGCTCCGGTGGAGCCAAAGAAAGCTGCATCGCCAAAGCTGAAAATGCCCCCGTCGGAGGCCACCAACCAGTAGCCATTTCCCGACGCTGTGCAGGCCATTCCTACCACCGGTTTGTTAAGTTTTGTGCCTCCCATGGAACCCAGGAATGGCGCATCGCCGAAACAGAAAATGCCGCCGTCGGACGCCACCAACCAGTATCCGCGACCAGTCGGTGTAGCCGCCATTCCGACCACTGGCTTGTTCAGATTCATTGCTCCCGTGGACCCATAAAAGCCAGCGTCACCGAAGCAGAAAATGCCGCCGTCCCCGCCCAGCAACCAATAGCCATTGCCCGACCGGGTCACCGCCATTCCCACTATTGGCTTGTTGAGTGGGGAGCCTGCCATATCCCCACGATGGGTGGCGTCGCCAAGCGCAACCACCTCCCCATCGACCCGAGCCACGAATACGCCCCCCGACGATGGAGTGGCCATCGTGGCTGCCACCGGTGCACCCTTGCCGGCATTGCCCACCGACGGCGCGTTGCCGAATCGATAGACAGCGCCCGCTGACGTCGTCAGCCAATAGCCGCTTGCGGCACTGGGGTTAGCAAACGCATCGACAGTGGGATCGCCAACGCCGGCAGCGCCGAACCCAGCACCGACTCCGTTCCCAAGACCAGGAGCGTCGCCGACTCCATCGAAGTAGCCTAAATTTTCAAATCGACCACCCAGAATTGACGACGATTCGACTCCCAGCCACGAATCCAAAACTGTGGCATATGTCGACATGAACGACACGGCCGGAAACATGTTGTCGGTTGAGTCAAGCCGAGTCAGGGAGGGCGTGGTGCCATACAAGCCACCCCGAACCCTATTGCCGACAATCAACATGTTGCTGGCCGCTCCGTGGTCTGTGCCGCCCGATCCGTTTTGCGCCACCCGGCGTCCAAATTCGGAAAACGTCATCACCGTGACTCGATTTTCGAAAGCTATCGACAGGTTGGAAAAGAAGGCGCCCAAGCCGTCGTTGAGTTCCGCCATACGCAGTTGGTGCGTGGCGAGATGACTTTGATGATGATCAAAATCGGCAAGCTCGACGCCAATCACCCGGATGCCCAGATCCAGGTTGATGAGGCGGGCGGCGAGCGCCATTTTCTTGACGGGGATCGACGCAGTTTCGAGGGCGCCGAATGCCGTGCGTACCCGTCCACCGAGGTCGACAGTGTTACGCCCCATGCGCGCCAGTTCGTCACCGAACGCGCCAAGCCCAGTCGGCGTAGCGGCATACTCACGCACCGCGGAATATTGCCGACGGTCGTAGTCGTTAGTCTGATCCACGCCAAACGCTCCGTTGATTGACAGGGGAAGCGCAGTAGCACGACTATGGGAACCAACCAGGAATGCTGGCGTGCTCGAGCCGATGTTGACGGCCAGCAAAGGATCGCCGCCCTTCGCATCGAGGAACCGACCCAGCCACCCCGATTCGACTGTCGACGTACTTCCGGCCATCCATCGGGCCATCGAGCTGAAGTGACTCAGATCCACAATTCCCGGCATGCCAACGCCTTGCACGATCGCTGCTTTGCCGTTGTCGAAGTAACCCTTCACATTGGTGAGCGCCGGGTGCAGCCCCAGACCGTGTCCGATGGGCAACGCTGCGCTAGCCGGAATATTGACGGTTGGTCGTTTGCTGTAATAGGCGCTATTGGAAATGGGAGGGACCATATTGAGCCCGTCGTTACCGCCGGGCATCATCACCAGAACCAGCACGCCTTCTGCGGGCCCCAGAGGGGTCGCATTGGCAGCCATATCCTGCATCCATGAAGGAAGGAGCGCAGTTGCTCCCCCGACCGCTACCGCAGCTTGCAGAAAGCGGCGGCGGCTCAGCGCGAAATCGTCAGAATTCAGATTCATCGGTGCCTCTATGCCAACTGGAAGTCGGGCGACAACGCCACCAGACTGATCAAATATCGCCGGTCGACCCAGCCTTCATACTGAGTCGCTCGTTGTTTTGTGAGCCAATTCACAACAGTCGTTCTGCTTGACGCGCTAGGCGAGGAGATCCCAAACGTGTCGAACGCCGCTTGGGTTGCGCTTTGGGTGTCACGGGTGTCGAGATCGGCCAACGCCAATGACGATCCGGTGGATGCCTTCCACGCAGAGAACTGGATGAAATTTGCTTTGGCCCAGAATGCCGACGACGTAACCCAGTTCATATTCTGCTTCCAGCCAGCCACATTGGGAGGCATAAAGGGCTGCATCCCCATGCCTTCCAGGAACCACACCGGATGGCTTGTGGCGGCGTCCATTCCCAAGCTCCGAAGCGCAGCCACGATGTACTCGACAGGCGTGCGCACGAGTGCCATATGAGCTTCTGGCGAGTAAAACGCGTCGTGATTAAACATGGCCCGCAACATGGCCGTGATATTGAAATCGCTTGCCAAAAAGGCATCCGCCACCGGAGCAATGACCGCATCGGATGGACTAGGAAATGCGAACCAGCTCCACAATTTTCGGGCAATAAACGCGGCGGCTGTGGCCTTGGTGGCGAGGTTGTCACGCAGGAGCTCATTGATGATGTCTGGCCCGTCCCAATTGCGGGTGCCGCCCATGAACGTTTTCGATCCAGAGTCGTGGTCCGTCGCATCGAATCGATACCTCTGGTCTTGGTAACTCACCATGCCGTGTCCGGTCCACGCTCTGGCCGCGGCAACCACGTCGGCTTGTGAGTAACGCCCCACGCCGAGAATAAAAAGCTCCATCAGTTCGCGGGCAAAATTTTCGTTAGGTGCCGCGGCCGTGTTGGTGGTGTTGTCGAGATACCACAACAACGCTGGGTGCAGGCTCATTGTCATCGTGAGGTCTCTGAAGTTGCCGAGCGCCCCAGCGCGCAAAATTTGTTGTTGCTCCCACAACAAATCCATGAACTCCACTTTTTCGAGCGAAGTGGCAAAATGGTTGTGCCAAAAAAACGTCATTTTCTCGGCGAGAGGCGCTGTGGTGGTGCGCATTCGGTCAATCCACCAATGGGTACAGTTCACCCATTTCTCGAAGTTGTTCAGCGACGGATCGCCTATCCCACCTGGGGTAACGACGGGCGGGGCCGAGCTGACGTCCAAAATCCGTTCTACGGCGGCAGAGCGGTCCAGCCCCACGAGGGCGTTGATTTCGCTTGCCGTGGGTCCAAAGCCTGCCCGTCGTAAAAGATGTGCTGCGTCGTCGTACGAAATTGCCATTGTCGCTCCTGGCGACACCCACTTTGGGTGTCGCCATTTCGACTAACGGCACTGCTTCAGATCAAGTTAAGTGAACTTTTCCTTGCCGTCACAATTAGTCCCGAAGCCACATACGGTGAAACGAATCGGGCGGCTATGCGTTCGACGAAAAGAGCGACACGGCCACCCGTCGCCAGCAACTTGCCGCCGCCTTCGGCGGTGTCGAGTCTTACCTTCGACGAGTAGGTCGCAATCTTTTCGACCTCGAGCCCACAGCGTTCCAGTAGCCCAGCAAGCGTCGATGCTGTGAAGCTCACCACGTGATCGGGGTGGCACACCTCTCGTCGCCCAAAGGTCAAAAGAGCTTGAATTATCGACGACGAGTTGGGCGTGGTGAACACAATTCGAGTGTCATGCGACGCCACGTTGGCAATACCGCGCACGAAAGCTCCCACGTTTTCGACATGCTCGATTACCTCGCCAGCGATGATGACGTCAGCATCCATGGGCAACCCAGACGTGTTGGCATTTGGGTCAGACAGATCGATGCAGTAGGCCTCGTAACCGTCGCTAACGGCACGTTGAATGCCGCGTTCATTGACGTCAACACCCACGATATGTTTCGCCACTTCCGCTAAATCCTGATGCAACCAGGTGCCATTTTTGCGTTGCTCCAATTCGTAGCCCGTATCAACGAAACCGACATGTATGACCAGTTTGGCCCTCGCACATTTTCGCAAAAATTCGGTGCGATCAACGTGCTGCGCTTTCGGCAAGCGACGCATCATGTCGCGTTGTGAGTACTCCATGGAATTGCCAATGACCTTTCTAGATGCTGCCGACTCGCCGCAGCGAGGTGACAACGGGAGTGGAGCCGGTGAGATCTATAAGGTTGATCTCGTCTCGGAGCTCGAGCATGGCGATCTTCTCGGCCAATGTTCGGGTCTGCTCCGACAGGCGGGTGATGTGGCGGGCTAGTGCAATGCCAATGCCAGATAGAAACACCACGGCGAGCAGCAAATAAAACGCTGGCGGGTAGCTCACACCCACGAAGTACGACACTTCGTTGAGCCAATGGGGCACGGCCACTAATGGTCCCAGAACGAAGGCAGCGCTGCACCACACCAAGGTGAGACCACTCGACAATTGACGTCTGCGCAACATCCGCACGCACACAAACAGGTACCCAATAAAAACTGCCGACAGAAATAGCCGTGCCCCATTGCTCATGCGGCCACCGGGAATGGCTTAGGCGCGGCCTTTACAACGGCGAGTGGACGCTTGTTGGTGACGAGCACCAACGACAGGCGGCAATAGTGAAATGCCAACCGGCCCCGACGATTTGAGGCAACGCCCGCAACACGATGACGCATGCGGCACGGCACTTCAACAACGTCGAGCCCGGAAAAGCATGCTTGCATCAAGCTCTCGGTGCTCTCCATATATTCAGCGGGGTAACGCTCCGCGAACAACGCGATCGCCTTGGGGCCGAACCCGCGAAATCCAGAACTCGCATCAGTGAACTCGCGACGGGCGAATACTCGAAACATGGCCCGAAGCCCTGCCATTGCTTTACCACGAGCGAAGCTCACTTCATATTCGTCGTTGTCGGAAAAGCGTGAGCCGATAACAAGATCGGCGCCATCATCCAGTGCCGTCCACAGGGATTCCAAGGCTTCAGGAATGTGTTGACCATCGGCATCGAACTGCGCCACTGCCTGGTAATCGTGCATGGCTGCGTATTTGAATCCAGCGCGCAGGGCGCCGCCAATGCCAAGGTTGAAGGGTAGCGACAACACTTTTACGCCACACTCACGAGCCACTTGGGCGGTGCGGTCGGCGGAGCCGTCATTGACGACAAGAACGTGGGTATTGGAATCGAGTGTTGGTAGCAGCTCCAACAACGTGAGGGGAAGCGCAGCTTCTTCGTTATATGCCGGAATCAAAATCAATCGCTTCATTGCACATCCTCCAGATTGGATTTCAGATGCTGCAATCGTGAACCACGAAGGCAACGGCAGTATCTCCACCACCCAAACGATGCACCAACCTCAGGTGAACAATTTCTGAACAGAATCAGCCATTGTTGACGTCGACGCGCTCCCACAATTGGGCGGCCCCTGAATCGGCAATTGGCCGCCAACCACCTCCACGATTCAGCATCGAAGTGAGCGGCGAAGCAAACGCCGACCGGCTGGTAACCGCATAGCGAATCGTGCCGCCACCGGAGTTAGTAAGTGGTTCGAATCGGTCGTCGCTGTCGCCCACAAATCGATCCGGATATTTGGTCCACAACATCACAGGGAACGCGGTTCGCACTTCGACGAAGACCAGTTCGTAGTCACTCAACGCCAGTTTGGAATCGATCAGTTTTGCGATTTCGGTAAATTGATCAATACGAATCTCGTTCAACTCTGGTTCCGAAGGTGGACGCTGACGACCAGCGATGGCGTTGAATACCACCCACTCTTGTTCGATCGCAGCCGCGGTCGGGTTCGACAACCCGATCGTGCCGGTTATGGCATTGGCTACGAGTGCGAGAGCGCTCATGGCCACCGCAATCAGCGGCCACGCATTTCGATTTTTTGCCGAAACGGTACCCGAATGGTCGGAGACGGGCTGCATGATCCATAGGGCAAGAATCACCGTGAAAACGACGATGGTACAGAAGTATCTCGGGTCACCCCACGACCGATCCGTAAAAATCAGGAAGGCTTGAAATCCGGGGAAAAACCCACACACTGCAACAAGCACAAACACACCAAACGCGAACTTCCGGCCTCGCCGCAAAGCCATAACGCCGGCCACCAGTGCAAGGGCCACAAATCCAACACCGTGAATCAATGACAACTTGGTGGCGTACTTGACGCTGTAGATCAAGTTGCGGTCGTCAGACATCCATCGAGAGCCTTTTGGCGGGCCGCCGACCACCGCGCCCGGGTTCTCGATGCTGAACAAAAAGTTCGAAACGATCAGCTTGGCCGACATCATCCAGACTAGTTGGCCAAACACGGCCGGCATAATGATCAACATAAATACTCTCGCCCGTTGACGAAATCCTTGCACCATTAAGCACGCGGCAAACCCAACCAGCGGGATGAGACAAATAGTCTCGATCCTGGTCAACACCATGCCAAGCAATCCAACGCCAGCCACAACCAGATCGGGCAGTCGCCGGCGGAGGATCCAGCCAGAAAACCCGAGCGCCAATACCGCGATGAAAAAGAAATACGGGGACTCGCTCATGCCGGTAGCGGAATGAAAGCCCACCACTGGATTGACGGAATACAAGCCAACGACGAGCCAACCTTTCCACGGTGTGACGCCCAGTCGACGAGCTAGCCGCAACAACACCACGATGGTCGCCGCTCCGAAGATTGCAGACATGATCGGGCCCGCAAACGCTGCGTGACCAAAAGGTTCGAGGATGGCCACGATCGGGAATTCGGCCATTGTGGGCAAAGGAGGCCACACGAAACCGAGCGCAGACAACTTGGGTTGGCTACCAAAAAGGACGGTCCTCGCCGATTGGTTTCGGGACAGCGAATCTCCAATTGCGTAGTGCAATCCGGCTCGCATCCACATGGCGAGCGCGATATACGAAGCGAACGCCACTAGGAAGACCACAATCTCGACGCGGCGCGAGTAGCGATAGCCAGCTGCGCCGTCCTCAGATCGTTGGAACTCATCGATCGACTTACCGTGGAAGTGGGCAGTCTCTTTCGCTGGGCGATCCAGCATCGTCATCATGGCGCGTTACCCGCTGGCGACTCAGCAACAGGGCGAGGTGACCCCAATCCGTGCACTGTTTTCTCCCAGTGCGATGGAGCAGTCACAAATTGCCAGGCGGCTTTCGCACTCGCCAGTGACATCATCATCCAATACACCGGCGTGAGCAGCGCCGCCCGTAACAGCTTAGGTTCTGGCCGTTTCAGCGCGGCGAGAGCCACTACGTACACCATGCAAAAGTTGCCCACCAGCCAGCAAGTCAGATTGATGTAGTAGCTCGGTCCCGAGAAAATTCGGTCCAGCGGTGCTGGTTCAAAGAGGAACCAAATCAACGTGGTCACCCACGAAATCGGGTTGATCAAGCCCATGATTGGGGTGCCGCCAACAAACAAAGCAAACTCCAGAAAGCCTTTGGGGCCGAGGTGACGATACAAGTCTCGGGGGCGCCGCAGATGCACAAAAAATGTAACCAAATAGCCCTTGTACCAACGAGAACGTTGCTTGAGCCAGTTGATGAAGTCGCTATTCGCTTCTTCATCAGTGGTGCTATCGAGCACGCCGACCTCAAACCCGTAGCGATGCAGGCGCACACCAAGATCGGCGTCTTCAGTCACGTTGTATGGGTCCCACCCGCCAACCATTTCCAGAACGTCTCGACGGAAATGGTTTGACGTTCCGCCCAAAGGAATCACCGATCGGCGAGACACCAATGCAGGCAGGAAGTACGTGAACCACACGTCGTACTCCAGAGTGAACCACCGCGTGAGAATGTTCTGCCCAACGTTGTGATACCGCAGGCGGGCCTGAACACAGGCCAATCGTTTCGGGGCTCTGGCCATAGCCACCGCAGCCTTGCGGAGTTGCAACGGATCGGGATGATCCTCTGCGTCATAAATAGTCACGAGGCTGCCGTTGGCAAAAGTAAGCCCGTAGTTACACGCCCGGGGCTTGGTCTGTGGATCTCCCGGCGGCACCACAATGATCTTGACGTAATCAGGCACGCCAACCTCGTGGGCCCGTTCGAGCGTTGCCACGTCGTCTTGCTCAAGACAGAGGAACACTTCGAGTTTGTGCCGCGGGTAGTTCAATGCGCCGATCGAAGCAAATAGCCCTTCGATCACTTCCGGTTCTTTGTAAGCGGGGATAAGCACCGAATATCGAGGGGCATTCTCATCGCTTAAGTCGAGAGCATCCTCATCGGAAATCACGATGAGCCCACGCTGATTAATGACCCGCATGAACAGCGCAACTCGTTCACCGACAATGGCGAGGTACAGCAGGGAAAGCAACGTGGCACACACCTGGAAGGCCGGAATGCCAAACACGACGAAGGTTGCAATCGCGACCCCTGGCACCGTGAGACCCAAAACGCGCTGGCCAACCGATAGGCCGCCGAACGCGCTCAATCCGGGGGCTCGATTGCGCAAGAAGTTCGTACTTGCGTTGAGCCGGTCGGCCTCAGAAATCACTTGACAAGGCTGACGACTTTGACGGCCAGAGTCAACCAAATCGAGTGTTGTTCCCTCGTTAGACAGCTGTTGTTTACCTTGTGTCTACTTTGAACCCGTTCACGTTCTCGGCAATTTAGGCCAATTTGCCGTTGATCAAAACCTTGGCGATGTCAACAAGATCTGCGCGAGTCGAGTCCACCGGGTCTGTATGAACGGAGCAACGATGGTCCCTCACGTAGGTGTACAGTCCCTCAATTTTTCCATCGTCGGTGCGAACGACGGCGGCGTCACCAATACCCGACTCTTCAGTAAACGCTGCCTTTACCTTAGCGTTTGGCGTTGCCTCCGCTGCCTTGTATGCAGCTTTCCATTCGTCGACAGACTTTGAAGGTTCGCACACAAACCGGATCGACTTCACCCGCGAATTCTGACTGTCGAAGACGCAAGCAGCATACGAGCCAGTCAACAATTTTGAACAGGCCGCCGTATCGGTTTGTGACCACGTCCCGTCGATCGAGGCGCCGAGGCCGGTAGCGAACCGACTTGCCTGATTTGTAGATTCGGCAGTGCATGCGCTGAGCGTCAAGATTGCAGGAGCGAGGGCCGAGAAAATCATTCGTAGTTTCATTCAAGTCTTTCGGTACGCGGGTGTGCCCCGAGGCGAACCTCGGGGCACACACTTTCAGAAGGTGTTCGAACTATTCGATGATATTAATGGGCAATCTTGCACGCAGATCCTGTGGTACGCAAGGCACCCGGGGTCTGCTGGAAGCCGTTGGCATTAATAACAGCCACAATCTGTGTACGGAAGCCGTTGCCGGTGTAAGCATCTGGCTTGTCGAACAAAGCGTTGCTGTTCTTACACAGGAACCGTGTCATTTCGCGGATTGCGCCGCTCTTACCGGTTGCGCCACCATCGATTGAACCGTTGGGGGTCACGCCGGCGGTGAAGTCGGCGTCAGCCTTTTTGGTCACGTGGTACAAGGTGCGGCCAATTGGGTAGGTGTTGGCAAGAATGTTGCCGCCGCCGGGAGTTGCACCGTTGACAGCGATGTAGGTCATCGTGTCCTGGGGAGCTGCCACGCCACCAACGTAGATGTTGGCGCGCTTGTAGCTGTAGGTCGACAGTTCGCCGTATGAGCCCCACCAGATTGACTGCATGGGATCGACACCCTCGGAAACCTCAGTGATTTGCTTGAGATCATTCTCGAAGGGAGGAACTGTGTTCGCGCCGAGGGGGCCAGAGGCCTTGCGGACGCAAGCGCCAGCGTTCGGATCAAACAAAGCATCGGCTGCTGCGGTACGGATGTAGTCACGAAACACGTTGTACGTGCCAGAGCTGGTATTCATCGACCAAGGAGTGATCGGGCCGGCTGCGCCACCAACGGTGGACCAGTCAGTGATCGAGCACGTCCAGATGTCGTGAATTTGCTGCGGGGTCAAGTTGAGGCTTGCCCGGCCACCGGGGCTTACGATGGCAATACCATCTTGGGCGTATCCGAAACCACTCACGATGGCGAGTTCAGCAGCGGAAGGAATCCGCGACGAACGGGCATAGTCAATGGCTGGGCTGGTCTGGGTGGCGCCGCTCAGCAAAGTGAGCGAACCTATACCAGCGCTTGATCCTGTGGGGTATACCTCAGTCATCACGTCATGGTCGTAGTTTTGCTTCTTGGGAACGGTGGCTTCTTGTGCAACAAGGCACTTGCCCTTGTTGGCGCTGGTGTTAGCAACGTCGTTGGCGCAGCCAGGAGCCGCGTTGTATACGGCGTCGAGGGCTTGCATCAATTTGTAGGTGGTGTCAGAGCCACCGCCGACCGCGAGGTCGGGGTTGGCGTCTGCACCGTAGGTAGCGGTACCGTCGTAATCGGCGTGAGCCGACGTGGCGGTAATGGAAAGAAGCATCAGGGCGGCGGTACCGGCTGCTGCTATGTGGCGGATTTTCATCTGAATGTTTTCCTTATGCGATCGATGACGCTGAACGACGGCGGATCACCATGAAAGCAGCAGCGGCAGCGCCGATACCAGCAACGGGGAGAAGCACTGTCAGAGGTGATTCGGGAGCGTTGTTAGTAGGAGCCAACGACATGAAGGTGATCGGCACAAAGCCGTTCTTGGTAGGAGCTGTGTTGGCTTCGCCACCCGAAACGCCACGGACGTAGCAGGTGCTGTATCGGGGTGATGCTCCGTACAAGGTGGGATCGTCGGCCGGGGCGCATGCCCAGAAACCAGGGTCATTCAACGCACCAAAAGCGTTTGGTTGCATTCCCACGAAGAAAGGCAGCAAACCTTCGTACTTGGCCGTTGCAGGATTGACTGCGGCGGTCACTTCGGAGCCGAGATCGCAATCGGCGAGGTACTGAAAGGTTGGGTCAGCATCGCTCTTGCGGCATTGTGTGATCTGGTTGGTACCCGAGGCATCAAAGCCAGAGGTGAACTGAACGGTGGCGGTATCGCCAGCGGCGATGTTGGTGGTCTTAGAGACGGTGAGGACACCAGTTCCAGCGGCTGACGCTGAACCTGCGGCTCCCAAAGCTCCAAGCGCTGCAACCAGTCCGAGGACTGCAAGCTTTCGCTTCATAACTATTTCCTTCCGGTCCGAAGACCTGAGTTGTTTTTGGTGGGGCCTTGTTGCCTCCGAAATCAGTATCTGACGGCTATTAATGGAAGACAAGGGTTTACGGTGAGTGTTCGCTTGGGGTTGTCTCGCTGTTAACCCACGCGTCATGTACCAGCTCCGAATTCACGAAACGACTGTTACGCGGTGGCAGAAAACAGCCCGCCAACGACAGTCCACAGCAGAACGACTGCGGCCAGCAAGGGCGCGGCGGCGAAAAGGATCGCCACTCCAAATCGATAGGCTCGAAAACACACCAAAGCCAACAACGACGCCAAAAATACGCCCAGGACGGCTACCAAAGGGCTGCCCCACCAAGTAGATTGGTTATCTGTTTCAAAACCGTTCGTGGGGTTCCTCGGCACGGCTATCGCGTTGGGCGAGTCGGCGAGCTTCGCAGTAACCACGAGGCGATCTGTACCCGTCAGGCCCCCACTCGACGTGATTAACGACAGTTGACCAGCGTCCGTGTTGGCAAGATCTGCGGTGTCGCCCTCAGCTATCGATTTCTTGATTTCAAAAACTTTGTATTCAACAACTTTTCCGCCTCGGTACTCCACGAAGACCGACGAATCCTTGCGCAGTTCGCCAAGTTTGGCGAAGGGGCCGCCGAGGCGGTCAGCGTGCCCCTGGACGATGGCGTTGCCGGCCGAACCGAAGGGTGCACTACCGATACGGTGCCCGGGCCCAGAGCGCAGTTCGTCGGGAGAATCCCCCTCAATCACCATCACGTTGAGATCGACTTGCGGTGCCTGAAGAATTGCCACCGCATCGCCGCGAGAAACGGCCGGACGCGCGATGGCAAAATCGGCAGCAAGATGGTTCTGCCGCTCGTCGTACATCACGGTGGCGACAACATTTTCTAAGAGCCAAAACAACACAAAAACTACGGCTATTGCAATGAACCCCAAACGGCGTCCACGCCGCAGCTGCGCCATCCGTCCGGGCCCGTTTGATTGCTTTGCGTGACGTCCTTTATAGGCACCCCGCTCTGGGCGGCCGGCAAGGTCCACGACAATCTCGGCGATCGTTTGGTCAGGAACGCTTGCCGTTGAATTTGGTTCCATGGTTTGCACTACATCGCCCCGTCTTGCTTTCGCTTTCGGGCAACCCACAACAACGCAGAACCGATCGCCATCGAGGCAAATCGATCGTGACCACCGCTTCCGTTGTTGGGCGCCGGCAACGGCATCGCACCGGGTGGCGGTATGTAGGGCTTCGAAGTGTCGACTATGACCGGCGCGGGGGCCGGGGTCGTCGTCGTAGCCACGTCTGTGGTCGTCGCATCAGGAACAGAAGTTGTCGAATTTGTCGCCGTAGCGCCAAGTACTGAACTCGTGGCAACGGGCCGAGGCGCCGTCAGTACCGCCTTTGTTTCAGTTGGAACCGTTGCCCGCGTCGTGGTTGTGGTCGTGGCGTCAGTTGTCGTCGAGTCCGGCAGGATGGTCGTTGTCGCCGCGGTGGTAGTTGTTGTCGTTGGCACGGGAGCAAGACCACAAGCAGAAACCTTGCCGAGTGCCGTGACGCCGGCGGTGGTTGGGTGAAACGGTGCTCCGGCCGTCACGACAACTACGCGATCAGATCCCGTGCATGCCGCTGCTACAAACCGATCGGCAGCGCTCAGAGCGGAAGAAACCAACGCAGGCGAAAGTCGGCCGTTGTTGCTCGCAGCCGCCGTGTTTTGTCCGTCGGTAACGCTAAAGCGAATGAAGCCAGATAGGGCGTTTACTTTGTCGATCGTCAGCCCGTCGGTGCGCGCATACAAGTAGTCGGTCCACACAATTGGATAGGCACCGGGAACCTTGTTCTTAGCGGCATACAACGGCGTTTCTCCGCCCGCCACTGCTGCTTTCGAAATCGAATCTGGCGTTGGCTCGAGCCAATCGCCTTGCGCATTTTGCACTGGCAAAAACTCGATCACAACGGGTGCTCGAGTCGGTTGGGGAGCTGTCAATTCTTTGCCGAGCTGCAAACCATCTGGCGGAGTAAAGCCGATAGTGCCGGGATCCCCGAGCGTCGACCCCGGTTGGTATCCGAGGAGACCGGGATAGGCGATCGTACTGACCTGAGCCGACACTCCAGTCCGACTGGTAGCTGGTGAGTAATTGAGGTCATTGATTGGCCGGAATATGATTTTCGGTGAGGTAGTCGCGGCAATATCTACTACGTCCGGGGCCCGCAAGTCGATCCAATTATTGAGCCAATAGCTTGAAGCGTCACGGTCGGCCCTACTCACGGCGACAGGGCCATTTGCTTGAGTCGCTGCGACGTCAACATTCAGCAACCCAAGAGACTTGAGCGTGTCTGGATTCGACCAAGAACTCAACAGTCCAGCGCTACTCGGTGAAAGCCCGAATGACATAGCAGCTATATTCCGAGCTGGAATTTTCAGTGGCCCGACGATAGCAACCCGTTCGTAACAAAAAGGCACGGTCGGGTCGACACCAAATGGATCGCAATTTGGATTGTTGATATTTGGAAAGGTGTCAAGCGGCGGACGGCGGAACAAGAATCCCCCGGCCGAAATGTGAAATGGAATTTTGACGAAGTTCGTTGATCCTGTTGGAGCTGCGGCTAGTTCTGCGGCAGTGAAGTCCTTTCCCGAGATCAAAAAGTCAGTCGTCGGATCATTCAAGAACTCGCCTTGGGCGTCGGCAGTTCCTCGGCCCAAAAAGCTGACAGGTGCCTGAACGTCAAACATTGCGTTTCGCCAGTCGACCATCTGCCGTTCAACCCCATACGCTCCCACTCCGAACAAACCCAACGGCGCCGCATCTTTGGCTACTACGTTGGCGGTTGCGGCCCGAGCGCTCCCAGAGAATCCCACGAACGAACTCGCAATGAAAGCTAAGCCGGCAAGACCGGCTAGGCGACGGCCGCCTCCACTGCTCCGCACCATACCCAAACGCGTTCGCTTCATAATTTTGCCTTTGCGTTTTTCACCAATTTGCGTTGCTTCGTGACCGCTCGACCCAGGCCGAAAATAACGGCACCTTGCACAAGCCACAAGATGCTTTCTGCGTTGTCGGGTGATTGCTCCGGTGCTCGACGGGCAGTTCGTGACACCACAAGGGCCGCATTTTGGACGCCACCTTGAACAACGCCGCCTTGTACTCCACCTACAACCGCTGGCTGCCCAGGAAGCGTGTCTTCAGCGACAGCCGGCTGGCCTGGCAACGTGTCCCCAGCTTTCTCACCTGGTGCTGCACCTGGAATAGTCGAGCCCACGGCGGTGACTCCGGCAACGGCTGGCTGCCCGGACCGGGTAGTGGTCACCGTCCCTGGCGGACTACCGCCCACGGTGGTAGCTCCCGCACCGGCGCGAGTGGTCGTCGCTGTCGATCCTGGTCGAGTGGTGCCAGATGAGGTGGGCGTGGTGGTGGTCGCAGCGCCAACCTTCGTGGTCGTGGTTGTCGTCGGCGCGGTCCCCGAAACGAGAGCGACGTAGTTACGGCAGGCGTCATTCTTCGGTGCGCCTGGAATCTGGCTGATCGCCGATATCGCGCCGGTAACAAGAATCGCAGACAACTTGGCATAACCCAACTTCTCGGCGTCATTTTGACCATCAGTTACGGAGTAACAAAGGAACTTTCCTAGAACCTCGCCTTTGTCCGCGGCGAATCCTGTCGTTTGCGAAATGACATAGCTGTAGGTACTGGGAAAGTACGCCCCCGGATCGGATCCGTTGAAGTCTAATGAGTACGTTCCCGCCCCGTCAGGTGTCGCAAATGCCAAAGCCTTGGACACAGCTGAGGGAGTCGGCAACACAAAGACGCCCGCCGCGTTTTGGATAGCCGCCACGGGCTTGCCCTTAGTAAGCGCAAATCCAGTTTCAACGTACGTAATCGAATCATCTGTCAAACTCACGGCCGACGCCACACCATCGGAGGCGGGTTGCGAATTGATACGACCATAGCCAAGCGGCCAATCGGAAATCGGCAAACTTTGTCCAAACGGCGTCGATGACAATCCGGCATTGGCACCTGTCGCCAATGGGATAAATTTCGCCCACGTATCACGGGCCCGGGCGATACAAAATTGCATCATGACGAACGTCGTGCCAGATCCATCGGCACGAACAAAGGGTTGGACCTCCCGGTTTGGCAAATCAATTCCCGGGTTGAGTTGAGCAATGGCGGGGTCGTTCCATCGGATGCCTGGCTCTGTGAAAGTCCGACACGCTTGCGTAGCGTCGAGCTTCAACGTGTTAATTGGATTGCCAGAATTGTCCTTAAGGTTGTACATCATCGCCAAACCACCAGCACTTACCGGCACGTACACGTAGCTCCGTCGGGCCTGGGGCATGCTCGCAATTTCGCCCTGGAAGAAGGCAATGTCGCTTACGCCGAAATCGAGGCTGCCGTCGCTATAGGCAGTTCGCCCGAAGGTGGAACCAGCCGGTACATAGTTGACACTGAGACTGTACGGCTTTCCGGCGACGCGTGATACCCATTGCTGAATTTCGATCTGTGGGAACGACGCTCCACCGCCGTTGACTTTTGGTCCGGCCGCAAAAGCAGACCGCGGAGTCGTGGAAAACAATCCAGCCGTAAGACAGGCGGCCAACACGATCGTGGCACCCAATTTTTTACGAAATGTGCTCATCCAAATCGACCCGATACATAGTCGGCCGTGCGCTGATCTGTGGGGTTGCCGAACATGTCGGTCGTAATCCCAAACTCGACGATTCGTCCCGGCTGCCCATAGTCCTCGACGAGAAAGAATGCACACGTGTTGCTCACTCGTTGCGCCTGCTGCATGTTATGCGTCACAATCACGATGGTGACCTCGGCCGCCAATTCGGCAATGGTTTGCTCAATGACGCGCGTCGAAATCGGGTCGAGTGCCGAACATGGTTCATCCATCAGCAATACCTTCGGCTTGAGCGCCAGGGCACGGGCAATACACAGGCGTTGCTGCTGGCCGCCGGAAAGTCCAGCGCCGTTGTCGTTGAGGCGGTCCTTGACCTCGTTCCACAAACCGGCCCCGCGCAGGCAGCGCTCCACCAATTCATCGTGGCCCGACGTCCGCGTACCTGATAGAGCTAGACCGGCAAGCACGTTCTGCCGAATCGACATCGACGGGAACGGGTTCGGCTTTTGAAAGACCATGCCAATCTCCCGGCGAACTTCCGGTGCCGTGAGCCCGCCGCCATAAATATCGGTGTCGTCGAGATACACGGATCCAGCCATCTGAGCCGAAGGCACCAATTCATGCATGCGATTCAGCATGCGAATGAAGGTGCTCTTACCGCAACCCGATGGACCGATAAGTGCAGTAACCGTATTGGCCGCCATACCCAATGAACAGCGTTCCAATACTTTGCGCTTGCCAAACCAGGCGCTCAAATTCTCGGCACGGAGCGTCGAAGACGTCCGAGTGGTAGTTGTTAAATCCAATACAGCAGTCATTAGCGACCTTTCGAAGAACTTCCCCGCGAGCTCACAAATCGAGCAGCGGTAAACAACACAAGAACCATGACAACCAGCACCATGGCACCCGTCCACGCCCGCTCGATTTGAACAGCGTTGCCTGAACGGACCTGATCCCACACGAACGTGGTCAGGTTGCTTTGGGGATCCTTGAACGGATTTCCGTTGAAGGCTTGCGTACCAAGTGCAGTCAAACGCACCGGAGCCGTCTCGCCAATCGCTCGGGCAACGCCAAGAATCGTGGCGGTAATCAACCCTGAGCGGGCGGCGGGCAATACGACTTTGACAACGACACGCCAGCGTTGGGCACCGAGCGCGAGCGCACCCTCGCGATAGTGATCGGGAATCGTGCGCAGGATTTCTTCCGCCGTCCGGGTGACAGTCGGGATCATCAAAATCGTCAGCGCCGCAGCCGCCGCGGCCCCGGAATAACCGTGACCCGAAACCCATAACGCATAGACAACGAGGCCACTGACGATGCTGGGCAGGCCCGTCATGGCATTGACGATAAATCGCACCACAGTGGAAATCCGGCCACGAATCTCATGCAAGTAGACCGCTGTTAGTACTGATATTGGAATAGAAAACGTCGCTGCGATACCCACCTGTTCGAGCGTGCCGACAATCGAGTGGAGTACGCCTCCGCCAGGATCCAGCGGCCCGACCTTAGCCATGTCGTGCGTGAAGTAGCTCAGCCCGAATCGCTTCGAGCCCTTCTCGATCACGAACACGAGCATCCAAACTATTGCACCAATTGCGACCGTACCGCTGAGCCATACGAGAGCAGTCACCACCGAATTCGTGGCAACAAGCGATCCGGAACGCTCGCGTGTACCTACCCAAACAAAGGCCATTGCCGCGATGACGGCCACGACGACCGTCGACATCAAGCCATCCCAATCGAGTACAAAACGGGCCAGAAGCGAAACAGCGATGCCGCTCACTATCGGAAGTAACAGCCCGTCAAGATTTTGAAGTTGGCTGCCGCCAAGATTGCGCGGGATGTCCAACCGTGGGTCGTCGGCTGTCAATCCACTGTCGATATTCATCTGAGTCGAAACGTCAGTCGCCGAGCTCATACGATGCCGGCCTTCTTTTCGCTATTGGCCACAATTTTTCGTGCCACAAAACTCACGGCGAAAGTCATAACGAAAAGAGCCAAACCGGCCGCCATCAATCCACCGCGCTCACCTTGTTTCGCCTCGCCGAACTTTGTGAAAATGAGCGATGCAATTGAACCAGCCCCTCGCTCGAGAACATGAGAGTTGGCCTTATACGAAAACGACACGATGATCGCTACAGCGACAGTCTCACCGAGTGCGCGGCCAAATCCGAGCAACGACGCGCCCACAATCCCGCCCCGGCCAAAGGGGAGGATGACAGTCCTGACCATGCCCCACTTGGTGCTACCGAGCGCCAACGCGCCCTCGCACAATTCTCGCGGCACCTGATTCATTACGTCGCGCGCAACGGATGTGATGATCGGCGTGATCATCATGGCCACCACGACACCACCTATAAAACCAGACGAAACCAACTGCGCGTCTGGTCGGGTGAGGCGAAAAAGTGGAATAGCTCCAGCATGATCCGAAAGCCATCGCGCAATCTTGGAAGCCTGGCCCGACAACGCATAGAGGCCCCAGATACCGTAAATCAGCGACGGCAACGCAGCCAATAAATCGACCGCACCTACGAGCACAAATCGTATTCGCTTGGGCGCGTACTCGTTGATAAAGAGTGCCATCCCCAGGCTCAAAGGAACAGCACAACTCAGCGCTATGAACGCGATGAGAACGGTCCCAATAAGAAGGCCGCCGACTCCGTAGATTCCTGCGTCAGCGACCCAGCTGCTCGACGTCAAAAAGTTAACGAGGCCGGTTTGACGGATGGCCGGCCAGCCGTCGTGAATCAAGAATCCCAGCGTCGCTCCAACAATGATCAAGGTCACCATTGCGCTCGCGGACGACAAGAATGTAAATACGCGTTCAGCGCCAGTCGTACGTTCTACGACGCGTGGCTTTGGCACGTCCAACATCGGATTGTCGAGTTCAAAAATACTCACGCTTTGACGGCCTTTTGCTGATTGGCAATCAACTCGCGTGCTGCGCCAACTAGGAAGTCGCGCTTCTTGTCGTACATGGCATCAATACGACCGTTGATCGTCGGGGTGCCCGCTGTTGGAGTCTCGGATGCCTTGATCTTTTCAGAGGTGGCGACAGTGTCACCGGGAGTCAACAACTTCAGGCCGCCGTTGTCGGGCAGGAGCAGTGTCACTCGTTCGTACGCAGTTGTTTTGCCGGACTGCACAGGCCAATGCCAATACACACTGGTCCAAATTGTTTTCCGTCCCGGCTCCACCCATGACATCACGGTGCCCACCACGCCACCGCCCAAATCGAAGGTGTCCTGCTTGCCCAACGTATAGCCATGGAATCGATAACACGCCTCTATGCCAAACGTGTTGAAGCGATCTACCGAGCTATTCGAGATAACGTCGGCATACCATCCGGTGGAAGCCCAGTATTTTCCAATGCTGCTTTTGGAATCATTGGCTGTCGGGTCGAAAATGAAACGTGACCATTTGCTGTTTTCACCGAAGTAACGACGCGACCATGGGAATTCGGCGATCTTTTTGGGCCTATTGAATCCCTCAAGCTTGCCTGGCCGGGAGGAGAAACTTACGAGCCGCGCTTGTCCTAAGTCATTGGCAATAATTTCAAAACTGGCCAGCGAACTATTCATCGTGCCGGCCAGCGCAGCGATTACGCCAACCGTCATTCCCACAGTTGCGAGCCGGAAGCCTTTGACCGTCGACATCCGGCGTGCGGTGGCTTCAGTACGTTTTCGTGGCTCGAGACCAAATCGCTTCATCACCACGACCATGACCACCATCGCCATCGAAAACAAGATGAGTCCGATGATCGGGTGGAACGCATCGATGGCGACGCCCTCGCCCCATTTTCCGGCTACTGCGAACACTGCGAATATCCGAATCACGTTGAGTATCCACACGAGCACCGAGCCGGCCAAGATCCACAATGCTTTGCGCCACCGCTTACCCGTACACAACGTCAGTGCAGCGGAACCCATCAACAGGAATCCCAACAAACTGTTGGCTCCGGAGCAGCTCGATGCCACGCTCATTCGGATGGCTTGGGTGCCGTGCTTCACGATGAACAGCGATCCGTCGCCACCGGGCTCACGCACGGCCACCGGGAAACGTCCTACGACGACTGACAGAGCGCTAATGGTTGTATTAGTGAATCCATCCAGCCACCGAAACATCGCCAACGTAAACGGATACGGCCACGCCAAAAACAGATAGGCGATGGCCACCCGCACTCGAGCTAGCGTCCGCAAACCAAGCAGCAGACTTACCATGCCGGCCACAAAGAACGGCATGGTTGCAACGTCGACTCGCCAGTACCAAAACACGGTAGAAAGATGGCTAGGCAGGAACTTGTTGGCCAACACCGCGCCAGCTACCAATGGCAACCCGACCAGCAAATCAAGTTGACGGTCATGAATGTCAGCGTCAATTGGTGCTCGCCGCCAATGAGCTACGGCGAGGCCAACCGACAGGAAAGGTACGACGCCCAAGTAGGCAAGCGGCGAGTCGAAAACCAACGTTCGCAGCAAGGTGAAAATGGTGTAGTGATAAGCCAGCCCGACGACAGCAACGAGAATCGCCAACCGAATTGGGCGGTTCCAGTCACTAGCTGCTCTGACACGCCGATGGGCCCCGCCACCGCTGATGCGGCGCGAACGAGGCGGAGAAATTGCAACGGCGGTCATGAATCAATGATGCGAGGAGCGATGAAATAGTTCAAGGGAAACGTCGAGAGTTAAGTCTCTGTTTACCTGGATGTCGCCTTGGATACACATAGCAGGCATCATCAGGATCGTTCGGCCAAGTTGATACCCCGGTGACGAACGGCAACCACACCGACAACGCCGGCTACTGCCGCCAATAGTGGCACCAGAGGCACTTCGGGGATCACCGGGTCGGGGGCGCCAACCGAACACACGGTTTGGGAGTAGAAGTACAACCAACTGCCCGTTTGGATGCCGCTATTGGAACCTGCCAGCGATGTCAACAGGGTGTAGTTGATTCCGCTGCCAATGTCACACACGGTTTTACCAACTGCCCCGGGCACATTTACTTGGAACGTGATGGACCGATTGGGCGAGGCGCCCACGATCGTCACACCAGGAGCCACATACGGACGCATCGACTCGCCGGGCGTAAATAGCCCGTCACCGTTGAGATCGATCCACAAACAGTCGTATCCATCAGAAACGCTGAACGAAGTTGGAATGTCGCCAGCAAGCACGACCTCAAAATCGCTACTGCCATTTGGATTATCAGAACGGGTGACTGTTTTGATGATCGGGTTAGCGGCCGTGAAATTGATGGCTTGGCCAGTTAGCGGGTTGATACCAAACAAGATTGCTTGGCAAAACACGTTGTTCACACCACCCAGCCCGGGCCCGGTGTATACAGCTACAGGCGACGTGTACGACGCCGCGCTTGCCAAGCCGGGCGTCGTCGCTAACACACTCACGGTTGTGGCGACGGCGATGAGAATCATCGCATTGAATCGCCCACGCCCCAGACGCGTCGTTGAAATTGCGATTCGGTTCATCACGCACTCCTTGAGGAAACGGGAAGCCAGACGTCTCCCGGATTCGGGAAGTATGAAGCGCCAAATTGGCCACAACATTGCCCTTTCACACCGAATACGCAAACTCAAACTGAATATTCAGTGACTTCGCTGCGACCCTGCGTGAGAATTTGTTTCGATATCTTGCAGAGTTTGATTTTTGTTTACCTGCGCGTAGGAACTATCACCTATTGACTTTCATATCTAGTGATCTGATCAGGGCTTGTTCAGTTACGACACCCAGAGTTCATCTGTTCGTTGCTTGCACCGCGCCACGGAATGTAGTGAAGTACAGCCAAGGTGAATTCGCGGCTCGACGGCTAAAGAAGTCGCGTCCCCCACCGAATTCAAAAGGGCGAGAAATGCGTGCCTCAATCTGAGGTTTTGGAACGGAGAGTCATGAACAAGGTCTATTCAAAAATTGGGTTATCGCTGAGCGTTTCGCTGGCGCTGGTGGGCGGTACAGCCGGTGCCGCTTCGGCAACTAGCAATCAGTCAACAACTACTCACATCGAAGTCGAGCAAGAATCCAGCCACACGACGGGCGATACGTCCCACGACAAGTGCGACGACACGAGCCACTCGGGCGACGAAACAACATCGACAACCGTCGAAGCCGACGACCACGCAAAAGAAACCGAATGCGCTCCGGCGCCGGTTATCCCGGAATCACCAATGACGGTTCTTCTGCCAATTGCAGGTCTGACAACCGTAGCTCTAACGCTTCAAGGTCGTCGTCGGTTTGTTCGTCGTAACTTGATTGGCCAAACCCGTTAATTGTTTGTTGGGCAAGTGCTGGAGCGGTAGTTAAACCGTTCCAGCCCAGACCGGTGACAACGAGCACACCAGGCATCGTCTCATGCACCATTCCCGGCCGGTCATCTGACGAGCTCACGTAGCGGGTCAACCATCGGCGGGCTACATGCGAGAGTGGGCGGCCCATAATCCGAGATGCAGCAGCCATGAGCGATTTGCATTGATTATCTTCAATAGCGAACAAATGCGATCCGTCGGTATCGATGACTGCACCAACCGTCACCGATCCATCGAATTGCGGCACGACGGATACCTCGCGATTCGAAACGCCAGTGAGCGGTATCGACAAACGCTCCAGCAGTGGACGAGTTTGTATAAGCAATGCGGTGTGCGTAGTCAATGATCGACGGGCAGATGTGTCAGTGGAATACAGCGTCTGCTCGGCCCCGGTGGCCAACACGATTTGCTCGCCAAAGAACCGTTCGCCGTGCTGATCCATGAGCCCACCACTACCAATATCGAGTGCCCGCCTACCTGCATGATACGAGTAATTCGCATTCTTTAAGAGGTGATTCCGTAACACGCCAAGCACACTTCCCAAGTCGATGATGGCATCGTCGTAACTCATCAGGCCCGCGATCACGTGATCGCCGACCCACGGAAACATCTCACGAATATTGTCAGAATTCCGATAGCGAAGGTCGTCGGTTCCTGTGCTCGTGAGATCTATTTGCGACAACAACTCGGCCGCGTGCGCGTCGGAGACGGCGATCTTGAGCGACCCCAACGTGCGCAACGGAAAGTCTGGAATTTCATCGGCCAACTGGCGCCACAATCCCAAAGACATCCGCGCGTACCGAGCGATGTCCGGGCGATCCAAATTATTTACCGATATCAAGCCAGTGCCTCGCACCGTCCCCATACGCGGTTCGTCGTCGGCCTCTAGGTGGGTCACCGACCAACCCGCTTTCACCGCATACCACGCGTGCAAGGTGCCAACAATCCCGCCGCCGACGACGATGAGACGGCGATACACCTTTGGTCGAAATTCCGGTTTACGCAACGATGCTCTCCGATATCCGATCCAGCCCAAATCGGCTGCTGCCATCGAGGAGCACGGCATCGCCGATGAACTCTTCCACTTTTTCGACAATCACTCGGCCGGGCACAACACCGGGCACCAAACCTTGAAAGTAGGTGAGGCTCGCCCACTTGGTCAGTAATGCCGCCAAGTCGGTGCCGTGGGGTGGCCGACGGTCGGTCATCGTGGGCACCACGCGAATGTCATCACTGGTCGTTTGCACGTCGAGACGCCACATTGACCCAACCGGGGCCAACTGGCATTGCTTCAGGCCGCGCAATTGTTTCACGCCCACGTTCGGCACATTCACGTTGTAGGCGCCAGGGGTGAGGCCTCGCTCCACAATGGCCTCCACTACGCCAGCGGCCACTAAGTTAGCTGACTCCCAATGCATTTGGCCATCGCTGGCAATCCGATGATCCATACTGATCGCCACTCCCGGCACGCCGTTTGAGGCCGCCGTCAAAGCTGCTCCAAATGTTCCTGAGTGGATCAAGCCGTGCCCCACGTTCCATCCCGGATTCACACCCGACACCACCAGATCCGGCCGGCGCCCAAAGGCACCATTCATGGCCAACGACACGATCGCCGCGGGGGGAATATCCACGGCGTACATATCGAACGCTCCGCCTTCGGAATGCCTTGAGTATTTAACCGGCTGATCCAACCACAGGTGACCAACGGATGCACCTGATCCACTGCGATCGGTCGTGGGTGCCGCAACGGTAACGACGTGACCAAGGTCGGCCATGGACCGAGCAAGTAGGTGCAAGGACGGGCTATCAATGCCGTCGTCATTGGTGACCAAGATGTAACTCATTGCGTCTCCTTCGGGTTGAGCAAATGATCGACACCCAATGCAACATCGAAGTAAACAAAACATGAACGATTGGAAGCATTGACATGAACTTCCACTCTCCGTGAATCGGGTGCGCTCAACGCGGTCATTTTGGCGTTTACCGATCACTTACTTTTCTATATCCATTCACTCAATTTCAACGTGCGCGACATGTAGATCTATTTGGATTCGATTACCGAATTCCCGGTACCGAAAGGATCATCAACATGTCCAAAACCACACGTCGCCGTGCGGTATCTGCACTGACACTGAGCGGAGTAGTGCTCGCAAGCGCCACCCTCGCCAGTGCCGCTGCACCCGGCACCAGCCAAGGCCCCCGCACCACAATCGATCCGTACGTACAGCCGCTTGACGCCAGTGCGGTTCAGATCCAATCGTTGCTCACAGTCAACAATCTTGCCGCCGGCGGACTCTCGCCCACGCAAATGGCTGGCGTTCCCGACGGCATGGGCGCATTCAACGACGGAAGTGGCAAAGTCACCGTGCTCGCCAACCACGAACTGCTCGCCACCCAGGGCGCAGTACGAGCTCACGGCACAATCGGCTCGTTCGTTTCAAAGTGGACGCTCGACCCGGTAACCGGCGACGTCACCAATGGTTCTGACCTCATGACTTCAGTCGATTACTCCGGAACTCCCGCCACCGCATTCGGCCGTTTCTGTTCAGCCGATCTCGCCGGTGCTTCCCAACTCTTCAACACCGTTTCCGGTAAGGGCTACAACGGCCAGATCTTCTTCAACGGGGAAGAAACAGGCTCAGAAGGTCGTGGCGTGGCCACCGAAGTGTCCACCGGCAACTCCAAGGTGATCAACGCTTTCGGCAAGATGGCGTTCGAAAACTCGCTCGCTGCCTTCACCCCCACAAGCGATAACACCGTCATCATCAACAACAGCGACGCCGCCGGCGCAGTGAACTCGATCTATATCGGCACCAAAACCAACAGCGGCTCCGCATTCGACAAGGCCGGCCTCACCAACGGAAACGCCTACGGATTCGTAGTCACCGGCGCCGCTACCGACGCCGCGTTTCGTACCGCTTTCGGCAAGAACACCCCAACGCCTTTTACATTGACCGCTTCGCCCGTCACCGGCGCAACCGGTGCCTTGCAACAGACGGCAGCCAAGGCCATGGGTGCCATTGCCATGGATCGCACCGAAGACGGCTCCTGGGACCCCCAGAATCCCAACGTGTACTACTTCGTGACCACTGGCTCAATCGCCCCCACCCCAACTCACGGTCGTGGTGGCCTGTGGCGGATGCGTTTCACCGACGTCACTAACCCTGGTCTGGGTGGCGACATGACTCTGCTCTTGGATGGCAACGAGTCAAACGCCATGTACATGCCTGACAACATCACCGTAGACACCCATGGCCACATCGTTCTGCTCGAGGATCCAGGCGCAGATGCCTACGTCGCCAAGGTTCACGCCTACGACATCGGCACAGGCACACTGGCTGCGGTCGCCACATTCGATCCGCTGCGCTTCGATCCCATCAACACTGGCTCCCCGGCGGGCACCGGGACATTTATGACGAACGACGAAGAGAGCTCCGGAGTGATCGATACCGAAGCAACCCTCGGCGCCGGCTCATTCCTGTTCGACGCCCAGGTCCACACGCAAGGCAGCGCCCTCAACAACACTTTGCTCACCAACCCAGTCACACAGGTGGAGCATGGCCAGTTGATGAAGATGAACATCGATTTCACGAAGGTGTTCACCGGTAACAACCCGGTCGTCCCCGAAACGCCGTTGACCGTTCTTCTCCCCCTCACAGGTGGTGCACTCGGCTTGGGCGTGTTCATGATCCGTCGTCGTTCCACAGTTCGCGCTGCGAAGTAGTCCCCCGAACCAAATCGCACGCAACAAGCAGGAAGGCCCGGACTTGCGTCCGGGCCTTCCTTTCGTTTTGCGTTGGCGCTATCACCAAGGCAATGCGGTTACTCGTCTTCTGGTACGCCGAGGTCCCACTCGAGAGCAAGATTTTCGCGCTCTGCATCACGCACAACTCGTTCGCGATTGCGTCGAAACTGAGGGTCATGAGGAGGCAGTAGCAACAAACGAGCGAGCACCCGAGCTCTGAAATCGTCGATGAATGCGCGGTCACCAAATTCGGAGTACACCTCCCAGTGGGGGGCCACAGGGCCGAGGTATGTCACACGGGCATGGCCACGCGGGGGAGCTGCTGCGATATCGGTCATGAGATGATCCTAGGCGTTCGTGGCTCGGGAGCCGAGTTTGACTTCGGCGGTCGCCATTTTGCCTTTGCGTTCGTACGTAATTTTGATCATGTCGCCCGGTTGGTGCTTAGTGATCACGGCGCCCACATCTTTGTTGGTAGCGATCTTTTCGCCGTCGATGTCGGTAATCGTGTCGCCCGCTTGGATGCCAGCCGCAGCTGCACTGCTGTCGGGAACCACTTCGCTCACAAACGCGCCTTGCTCGGTCACGATCCCATAGTTCTTCTTGATCGTGGGATTGAGTTGGGCCACAGCCTCCGTTGAGACACCCAGAAAGGCTTTTGCCTTGACGGGTGCCCGGCCGGCCTTGATGTCGTCGATGATTGTTTTCACAGAATCGATAGCGATGGCAAAGCCAATATTTTGGCCGTCCAGATTCACTGCGGTATTGATACCAACTACCTGGCCAGCCGTGTTGATCAACGGGCCTCCAGAGTTCCCGCGGTTGATGGCGGCGTCGGTTTGAATCATGTGCTCGAGATGCACATTGTTATTGGGCTCGTCCACAATGCGTTCCTTGGCCGACACGATTCCTCTGGTTACCGTGGGCGAGCCTGCCAGTGCCAAGGCGTTGCCAATAGCCACCACGTCGTCACCTACCTGTAACGCGTCGGAGCTGCCGAGTTCGGCGGCCGTGAGGCCCGATGCGTCCTTGATTTTGATGACAGCCACGTCGTTGGCAGGCTCGGAGCCCACCACTTCGGCCACCATCACATCGCCATTGAACAACGTGACTTTGTAACTCGTGGCCCCTTCAATCACGTGATTGTTGGTGAGCACCAATCCGTCAGCCGACACCAGTACGCCGGAACCTTGCGCCCCGGCATTGGTCTTGATCGACACCACAGATGGCTCCGACTTTGCCAGAATTTGTTGGATGTCGATCGAGGTGCCAGCCTTCACCAAAGGGGTGGCCGGTTGCGCCACGGCAGGCGAATTCGCCACCGTTTTCTTATCTCGCAACGCCCACACGATGGACCCTGCCACGAGCGAGGCCACCAGGGCTCCCACCCCGGCGCCAAGTACGATCGCCTTCGCCGTCGACATCGCCTTGCGACCAACGGGCGGCGGCGTCTCGAATGCTGGCTTCGTGGCCGCCCCGTCGACCATTTCCTGGTCAGTGGGTATTTCTCCCAACTGGGGAACCTCTTGAGTATCCGAGACGTCTACTACTGCATGACTGTCCTCAAAACCAGTACCGGAATCGCCGGAAACCTGGGCCGTGGGGACGGTCGGTTCGGAATCAAGAAAGTCAGCCATGTTGGACCTTTCTTTAAGTTCGGTAAGAACCTGCCGATCATTGAGGAAACAGCAGGCGGGCTTGGTTCACTCCGAACACTAGGGCTACGGCTGATACCCACAATAGAGAGGGAGTAAAAAGATGGATACAAGCTGGATGGCAAATGGAAATTGCCGAAGTGTGCACCCGTCGGTGTTTTTCCCAAGCGACGGAGTCGGAGTCGACATCGCCCGGAAAATCTGCGCCACGTGTGAGTCAAAAGAACCATGTCTCGAGTACGCACTCGACGCTCGTGTAGATCACGGAGTATGGGGTGGCGCTTCTGAGCGGGAACGCCGTCGCATCTTGCGTCGCCGTCGCCTGGAGCTTGCCGCAGCAAGCTAAGCGGCAATTCGACAGCATTTGCTGCTACTTCCACCGTAAGGAAAGTAGTAGCTCTAAGACAAACAAAGGCCCGGGTAGCGTGAGCTACTCGGGTTTTGTGTCGCTATCGGCTTTGGGCTTGCCATTGTCATCGAGGCCGGCTTTGAATTCCTTTTGAGCTTGACCCAATGAACGGGCGAGCTTGGGGAGTTTTGCGCCGCCGAAGAGGACCAAAATGACGATGAGAATGATGATGAGTTCTGGGGCTCCGAGGTTCACGTTTTACAGCGTACCAAGTGATGGGCCGATCTCATGGTCGGCTCCGACGATTGAGCCGATTCTTTACGAAGGGCCTTACGCCGAAACGCTGATCGTGCGACGACCGGTAGTGGCTCGTTGGCGACGCACTCTGCGGCGTTCCCGCTCGCTCATGCCACCCCAAATACCGAACTTCTCGCCGTTGGCCAGCGCGTATTCGAGGCACTCTTGGCGCACGACGCAAGCCCGGCACACTTCCTTGGCTTCGCGTGTCGACGCGCCGCGCTCAGGAAAAAACAAATCTGGATCGACGCCAAGACAATTGGCATTGTCTTGCCACAAACGATCATCGGGATCAAATACCGACCCTAGGTTTCTCATTTCAATTCCTCCTACCCCGCCACGCTCACGCGAATTGCACTCGTGTAATTACAAGTGTGACAAATCATGACGTAGTTGATGACATTCCGCAAGTGGATCAATGGTTTCCGGGCATAAATTCACCAGAAACAACCAAAAATCTGCTACGAAGCCCGTTGTTGGCGGGAATTTCCACCGCTTTGCGCGCGTCGCTGCTCCAAGAAGTCAACAAGCACATAGTTTCCGAGGTTCTGATTGTCGACGAAAAACGCCCGCCCGCGATTCAATTTGGTGAGTTGTTCAACGAAATGTCGCAGCGGGCCGGTGGCGTCAAGCACGAAGGTGTTGATGCGAATTCCTTCTTTGGTGGCGCGGGCCACTTCAATGAGAGTGGCATCCACGGTCTCTCGCACTGGCGGATAATTGAAGAACACTTCGCCGTTGTGCATGAGGTGCGCGGTGGGTTCTCCGTCGGTGATCATGATGATCTGTTTGGTGCCGCTCTGACGGGCCAGCATCTGGCGGGCGAGCATCAGGCCGTGTTGCATGTTGGTGCCGTACACGTAATCCCACGACACTTCTGGGAGTTGGGCGGGGGTGAGCTTGCGGGCAGTTTCCGAGAAGCCAACAATGCCGAGATAGTCACGCGGATACATCGAAGAGATCAACGAATGCAGTGCCATCGCCACTTTTTTGGCGGGCAAAAAGTTGTCGCGCATGGGCATCGACAGCGACAGGTCGATCATCAACACCGTTGATGCTTTGACGGTTTGCTCTGTGCGTTCTACTTCGAAATCGTCTGGTGTAAGACTCACTGGCGATCCGCCACCCGAGCGAGAAATGGCGTTGCGAATCGTGCGCTGAATGTCGAGATGGAAGGGGTCGCCGAATTCGTATTGCTTGGTTTCGAAACTGCGTTCATGGCCGTGACCAGTTTCTTGGATCTGGTGACGGCCTAACTCATTGGTGGCCAATTTGCGGAACACTTCGTTGAGGGCGTTGGCCCCAATTTTGCGGAGGCCTTTGGGCGTGAGCTCCACCCGGCCACCCTTATTTTCGATCAGTCCGGCCGCTTCTAGTTGGCGTGTCATTTTCGCCAGTTGTTCAAGCGATCGAGCTGACTCTTCGCCGAGCAATTGCCGAGCGCGTTCGATGTCGGCTTCGGCGAGGGCGCCTGGATTGCTGGCCCCTTTCAATAGCCCTTCGAGCTGATCAAGGTCGCTGAGTTCTTGCATCATCCCGGCTGCTTCAGCCATGCCCATTGGTTGATCGCCTTGGAAATCGCGTCCCTGCTGCCATCCCATTTGGGGGAACATTTGTTGCAGGTTTTGGCTGAGCTGATCCATCTGCCAGCGCAAGTCCATGTCTTCCATGAGCTGATCAGAAAGCTCTTTGAGTTGCTGGCGTTGCTCGGGCGTCATGGAGTTGAGCATTTGCTGCATGGCCGCCATGCGCCGGGCCATGATCTCTAATAGCTCTTCGACTGTTTGCGGGTTTTCGGGGAAAAAGTCGCCGTACTTTTCCATGAAATTTTCGAAGTCTGTTTCTTCGCCGCGCTGATGCTTCTCGAGCATGGTGTTGAGGTCGGCGAGCATGTCTTTCATGCGTTGCATGTCTTCTGGCGACATGTTGTCCATGGCGCCCTTCATGTCTTTGAGATGGCTCTGCATCACTTGTTGGCGGAGCTGTTCCATGAGCTCTTCGAATCGTTCCCGTGCCTCTGGCGACACGAATTCGTATTGCTGCAATTCGCGCACTTGGCCGGCCAGATCTGAAGGCAACATGTCGAGTTGAAAATCGCGCTCCCCCATGGCTTGGGTGGTGACTTCCTCGCGACGAGAATCGCCCGATTGCTTAGCTTCTTGCCGAGCTTGGTCCACTGCGGCACGCTCTTGTTCGACGACTTCTTTGAGGGCCTCTGCGATTTCGTTGTACACGCCACCGAGGTCGTACTTGTCGAGTGTTTCTTCTCGACGTTCACGCAGGCGATCCAGCATCTCTCGGAGGCCTTGCATACGTTCGCCGTTGCGATCATTGAAGCCTTGCTGCATTAAGCGTCGAAGGGCTGCGTTGACATCGCCGTGATAGAGCACATCATCGGTGATTTCGTCCATGATTGTGGCTGCGTCGAGCTCGAAACCGACTTGCGTTCCGTCCCAACGCGAGTATGTAAACCGGGGTGCCATAGGCGCAGCTTGGCACAATTCGCGATGGGTGCACGGCACGAAACGACGCCGGGGCTCGCTGACCACGTAACCTTGGCGGGATGCGGGTTCCGAGAACGTTTGTGTTTGTCGACATTGTTGGCTTCACCGACTACACCGACACCCACGGCGATATGGCGGCCGGCGACCTGCTCACCGGCGTAAGAAGCGTCATTCGCGAAGTTTGTTCCGAACTCGGCGTGCGTGTGGCCAAATGGCTCGGCGACGGGGCGATGATTGTTTCGGTCGATCCCCACACAGGAATTCAAGCCACGATCGAGCTCAGCGAACGAGTGAGCAAAGTGTGCGAACCGTTAGCGTTGCGAGTCGGCCTGGCAGTGGGCAAGGCACTTATTTTTGAGGGTGACGATTACATCGGCCGGGCCGTGAATCTGGCCTCAAGATTGTGTGATATCTCCGATCCCGGAACTGTTTTTGCGCCGGCAGACGTGGCCCCCGAATTGCCAGAAGGCATCGTTGGAATACCGGCCGGCGAGCTGAATCTCAAAGGCTTCCACGAGCCCGTCCCGATCATTGTTTTGCAGAGGGCTTAAACCTCCACTGTGCTGATCGGCGTCGAGACGGGAGGGCTTCGCAGTGACGGCTCAACGCCTCAAAGCGACTGGGCCCGGGCCGAGAAGCAAGGCAAGTTGCCCGCATCGGGCGAAGGCAACGGATTCGCCACCAACTACCGCGACGAGTTCGCGGGGTACGCAGAAGCGGGGCTCAAGGCAGTGCGCCTCAATGTGGAATGGGCGTCACTTGAACTCACGGCAGGCAAGTTTGATTTTCAACGATTCGAGCACGAACGTCGGGTGATCGACGCCGCCAAGGACGCCGGGCTCGAGGTGTGGCTCACCCTTTTTCAACGGCAGGTGCCGGGCTGGTTCTTCGAAGAAGGCGGCTTTGCCGACGACAAGTCGCGGGGATATTTCTGGCCCCGATATGTGGATATGTGCGCTGAACATTTCGGTGACGCCGTCAATGGATGGACTCCCATCGACGAGCAGTACAGCTGGGCGTCGGCTGCGTATCTCACAGGTACCCACCCACCGTTTCGAACCGAGCCACGTGATTTCGGTGCCGCGCTACGAGGCACGTGGATGGCGTGGCGCGATGGGTGGCGACTGTTGCGAGGCTCGGGCGCTCCGGTGGCCACTGCGTGGAACGTGGCGCCTACTTTCGTGATCGACGGTTCCAATGCCGGGCGTGGCGTGGCTGCACGAGCCGAGAAATTGTTTTGGGATGTGCCGGTGCGTGCCATTCGTGATGGCGAGTTGCACATCCCCGGACGTCATCCTGAAGAGGTGCCCGACTTACGCGAGTCGTGCGACATCGTAGGCATCTCATGCACCGGCGCAGTGGGCTACCAGCAGCCGAGCGATCGCGATGCCGAGCCCGACACAGCCGAGATTGTGGCGTACCCGACAGGGGCGCGAGTCGACGCCACGCTGCGCGCTCCGTGGGCCGAAGCATTGGGGCTGTCGTTGCATCGGGTGGCCGAAGCGTTGCCCGGCCGAGACGTGATGGTGAGCTCGTGGGGTGTGGCCACCAAGCACGACGATTGGCGAAGCCAACTCTTACGAGACGTCCACGTGGAGTTGGCTGGAGCGGTGAAAGATGGCATCAACATTCGAGCGTTTTTTCATCGCAGCGGCGTGGACGGTTATGAAGGCGTGCGTGGGTATTCCGGGCTCACCGGCGTGTTCGACATCGACCGGAACCCCAAAGCCAGCATCGCTGACCTCATCGCCCTCGCCTAACGTCGGTCGAAGCTGCTGACGTCCCGCTGAGGCTTAGTACAGGCCAAATCCTTGTGCTTGGGATGCCAAAGCATCCGCTGAAGCACTCTGGCGTGCTCGTTGAATACCTCGATACAACAACACGTCGGCAAGACGCAAACAACGCCGCTTGATCGACCTCTCACGACACAACACTCTCACCTCAATGCCACCACAATGAACGAAGCGAACGGTGAGGCTTCTCACGAGACGCCCGTGAGTTGCCAGGGACCCAAACCAAAATTCCTGCCGAGTCAATTCATCTACCCGCAGGAGGCCTCGGCCTTGGCTAGAGCTTCGGCTACTGCTGCACGCGGGACGGGTGTGTTCCGGTCTGTTAGCGCAATCTCGGAGGCCCGCATTGAACCGGCCGGTCTTTTGCATCAGGTCCGGGTTGGTGTTGGGATTTGGTGTTCGGCTCGTGTCCGAGCGTAGTGGTTGGCTTCGAACTCGGCGGGTGGGACGTTGCCGAGCTCGCCGTGGAGGCGCCGGTTGTTGAACCATTCGACCCACGCGAGGGTTGCTAGTTCGACGTGTTCGGCGTTGCGCCATGGGCCTTGGCGGGGGATCAGTTCTGTTTTGTAGAGCCCGTTGAGTGTTTCGGCGAGGCTGTTGTCGTACGAGTCGCCGATCGAGCCGATTGAGGGTCGGGCATGGATCTGGGCGGGGCGTTCGGTGTGCGCGACCGAGGTGTATTTCCCGGATTCAATCGTTCGTCGCAACACTGGTTTGGAGGGATCGTAGATGGTCGTCGAGGGTTTCGGTCGGTGTGCGCCAGCCGAGTGTCTTGCGTGGCCGATTGTTGAGTGCCGCGGTGCGCTACCCAACAATTTTGCGGGAGTGCACGTCGATCACGAACGCGGTGTACACGAACCCGGACCAGGTTGCCACATACGTGAAGTCCGATACCCACAACTGGTTGGGTCGCGCAGCACGGAACTGGCGGTTCACCAGATCCGGTGCTCGTAGTGAGTGTTTGTCCGGGCGGGTCGTGACCGTCGTCTTAGACCGTGTTGCACCACGAATGCCCAGCTCACGCACCAGCCGGGCAATGCGGTCCTTGTCCACATTGAGACCATGCTCGCGACGGATCGCGGCTTCATCTTGCGACGGCCATAGACCTGATAGTTCGCGTTGAACACTTCGAGCAGTTTCGGCTTGATCGCATCGTCAGTCACCCGACGCGCACACACCGGGCGAGACATCGCAGAACGGACCGCCGACGGGGCGACCTGCAACGTGCGACAGATCGGCACGACCCCGTGATGACGATAAGCAGCCACGAACACGGCTACCTCTTTTGGCGGTCGAGCGCCGCCCCGAAAAAAGCTGCCGCGTCCGACAAAATCGCGTTCGCACAAGCAAGCTCACGATTCTCCTTCCGTAACGCCGCGTTCATCGCTCGGAGTTCCTCCACCGAACCCGGCGGCGCCACAGCACGAGCCCTTGGCGGGGCCGATTGCTTCAACCAGTTTTACAGCGTCACCGCATTCACCGACAACATCGGCGCGAGACGCTCACACGCATGCTTACGTGACTCGTCCGGCTCGATTTCCTCGAGCACAAACCTGACAGCCTGGTCCTTGAACTCAGGGGTGTATTCCTTCCGTACTGGCATTTTGCAATCCTCTCAGGATCTTCGAGAACCTGATGCAAAACCCCGGCCGATTCACCTCAGCCAGCGACCAGGCCAAACCCCCACCGCCTTCGCCACCCGACTCGTCGCCGCCCGCAAACACGCCAGCCTCGCCGAACTCGCAGGCCTCCACATCTCCAACATCCGCCGCTACGAAGCCGGCACCAACCAACCCACCATCGACGCCCTCAGAAACCTCGCACTCGCGCTCAACGCCAGCACAGACAAGCTCCTCTTCGAACCCCACGAACGCGAACCCGACGACGACCTCAAACACGCCTTCCAAGCAGCCAGCACCCGCCTCGACCCCGAAAGCCGAGCCCACCTCCAAGCCACCCTCGAAGGCCTCCTGCTCCGCAACGAAGCACGCCGCTGGGCCAGCTGACACACCCAGCGTCAGTCGGACGAAACCGACCCAGTGCCGCGCACCACCTCGACCGCAGCAAGCCAGTCCGACCACATCGCCGGATCGAACGGCATCCCATCCGCGTCGATCTCGACATCAGCCAGCAACGTCGCCAACGAACCAGCACGAGCACGCTCCACATAGGCCCGCAAGAACTCGACCATCGCCAGATAGCCCTTACGCTCAGGCACCACCCCAGCATCCATCACGGTGACTCGGAGCGATTCTCGGCCTCGGCAAATCGGCCCGCGAAGATCTTCAAGGCAGCGGCATCTCTTTCTTCGAGGGCCGCCGGATGCGCCGCATCATCGACGAGTTCCCGGTACCCCCAAACAGCACCACACGGGTCGGTCCACAGCTCACGGCCTGACGCCCGGATACCCGAGCACAGCCCGAATCTCCAATCCGCCGGCACGTCATGCACACCCAACTCAAACAAGCCAGCCGGAGCAAAGCACGGCTTCCCCCAGTCATCGCGAACGAGGACGCTGAGAACGTTCTCCCAAAGACCCATACCCATTACGACGTACTCGGCCCCGACCGACAGCGGGTACACCGACTTGACATCAGCCACTCGCCCACGTTGATGGTCAGCCAGCATTTCCGACTGGTTGAATGCGCATCGCAGCCTCATCCTCCACCACCGATGAACTTGAAGTCGTCGACAGCCTTCGTGACGGTGTTGAACACGTAGTGGATCTCGACGCCGTTCACGTTCTGCGACATCTTCACCCAACCATCTGCAGCAGGCCATCGAGCATCGCTCATCACGACCCGGGTCAACTGCTGACCAGCCGGGCTCGACACCACCTCTTCCATCGCCAACTGCTCGGTCAGATTCCCCGCAACCGTCCTACCAGTAGACCCAGCCGAAGCTGCCGCTTCTGTGGCAACAACCGGAGCGGCGAGGGTCGTAGATGCACCTCGGGCCGATGATGGGCGTGAGGCAGACTCCTCCCTCACATGGCTCAGCACTACAGGAGCGGCCTCGGTGTATTCGCTCGCTGGATACCCAGCTCGCGGAGTCGATTGAACGACGTCGTAGATGAAGGACCTTGCAGCCGCGGTAGCGACTGGGCCGATGGCCGCTACGGGGGTCGTCGTGACCACGCCGACGACTGCCAGCACGATTGCGACGAGTGTCGCAAGTCTCGCCGAGATGGCCGTCACCCGCCTGCTGCTACGCATCGGGCCCGAGCATCGCTGCCGCTCGCTCAACGGAGCGCATCCACTCGTCGAGTGGGTACTGCCAGACCTCGCCACCAATCGGCGGGAACATGCGAATAGTTAGCTCACCACCCACTCGGAACACCTCAGCATGTATTTCCATGATGCCGTTGCGTCGGACGACGATCTCTGCGCAGGCGCTTTCGCGATCTGGCGGGAACGTCTTGAAAATCTCGAAGCTCACGGCGTCATCCTCCCGAAATATTGGAATATGCCGTCAGGGCTGAAGACAGCGCCGATCCCGTCAGGCGAGATGTACACAGGTCCGCCCGCGAAGTTGCCGCCCTGCATCGTGTTGACCACCGTTCCCGGGTTGATCAAGATCTCGTTCAGCGCGTTCTGGCCTGCGCTGTTGACGGCTGCGGGACCTCCGCTCGTCGGGCCGAACACTTCGCCTGCCTTCGCGAACGCACGCCCAGCCCGTGTCAGTTGCCCACCCGCGTCCGCCGGATCGAGGGCAGAACCCGATTCCGAGAGCGCGTCCAAACCTCCGCAGTTGTGTACGAGCACCGGCTCATCAGCGGCGACGATGTAATAAGTGTGGACCTCGTCGACGGTGAGGTCGTACATCAACTGCGGGCCATCGAAGGTGCGCACGGATTGGACAATTGCCGGGCTGCCGTCGTCCGTGTGGAGACGATCCCCTTCTGCTAGCGCCGCTGTTTCGACCCAGCCGTGATGGGTGTCGTCCCAGAAGCGATGGTGTTGGGTCGTGTGCACGACCGAAGCGCGGGCAGCACCGTCGCGGACGGTCAGATCGGCCAAGTCCGTATCGTGGTTGATGTGCACCGCTGTGACAGGGCGTATCACTGCCTTGCCGGTAGCCGGGTCTGTCGTACGTACGAGATCTCCTACCCGTACATTGGAAATCGGCCTTCGGCTTCCATCCGCCATGACGACCTCGGTGCGGGCGTCGAAGCTATGGCAGACAAGTCCGAGTCCGGATTCCGCTTCTGTGGCAACACTTCGCAACGCGAGGGTCGTAGAGGGGCCCTGGCTCTCGACCGACGTGGAGGCAGTCCACTCCGCTGAGAGCGTGACCAGCGGCAACGGCGCTCCAACAACGGCGGCCGAGTGCGCGTCGACGCGCGCAATGGTCGGGCCGTCGTAGGCGAAGCTTGCTGCGCCGACCGTCGTCGTAGACGTGGCAGCGACCGTCACGATCATGCCGATCGTGACGGCGAGGAGAGCGAGCAGCCGCCGCAGCATCGGCCTACTCGTCCTCGGCATGGGGACGGTCGACAACGAGTGGCCTCAGCCGATCGAAGTTGACGTCGTCGAGCCCCATGAGGCGAACGAGTTCTTCGGTCGCCACCACCACCTCGCGCTCGATGCGGCCGTCGGACTCCACAAGCATCTCGCTCATGGTCTCGAGTGCGAGCCCGCACTCGTTTGCACCGATCATCTCGTCGATAAGGCCAACAGTGAAGGCAGGGAGTTGATCTGCGACGGTGATGAGGAGGCCGCGTAGGCGACCCTGCACCTCCTCGAAGTCGGGGGAAGCGGAGGTCATGGGTTCCTCGGCAGGTTCGTCGGATACCCGGAGATGATCTCGCCCGAGTTGGTGTCGACGATGACTCGGATGTCGACACCGCCTCTCGTCCCGGTCAGAACCGTCCTACTGCCCTGCGGCACGGCGTTCTGCCAGGCGATGGGGTCCGTCGCAATGTCCGAGACCTCATGCATGATCTTGTCGCCCGACCACCCCTGCGGAAACGGGGTCTTCCCTGCATTGCCCGGCCAGAGGTGGCCGCCGCCTGTCGCATCGCCATCGAGGATGTGTGTACGACGCGCAGGAGAGGCAAGGTCGACGAAGTCGTCTGCGGTGTTTGTGGCAACGCCTAACCCTCCTCTGTACATTGCGAACATCATGATGAATCCAAGGAAGATTTGGCGACGGCCTACCGTATTGCTCGACGACGCCCCAAGGTCACCGGCTATCACCCCGCCGTGGAGAGCCAGCCATTTAGCTTTCATGACCTGGAATTTTGTCGGGTGGTTAAACTTAGCCAAATATTCGACCGCCGCATGGCAGCCATCCAGTCCAACACATGCCACTGAGTTCGCCGAGACTGAATCACCAAATCGAAGCACGGGGTCAAGAGGAATGCTCGCCCAATTCAAGACGGTCAAATTCCACACCTGAATGAGTTCGATCGGGTCAGTGATGCCCGGCATAATCACCATGCCTGCAGGTTTCGACATCAACACGTGGGCCTCGTCGCCCGTCGACAATCCTTGTGGTCCGGGGCCAACTGCCCCCTTGGCAGCGGAGCAAGCTTCGCGCGCCCCGTTTGTGTCGGCGGCGCAAAGGCCGCTTGGGTCGGAGAATGTGATGGGGTTGTTGCCGGCGTAGGTGTATGCTTCGCCGGTTTTCGCCACGAGGGGGTCGACGGATATGAATCTGGCGAGGGCGGGGTCGTAGTAGCGGTGGTTGAGGTACACCAGCCCGGCGGATATGTCGGCTACTTGGCCGATGAAACTGTGATCGGTGGGAAGGGTGTTCGTGCCGCTCGTTGTGCGTGGTGCGCCGAATGGGCGGTAGCGTTGCGATGTTGTTTGGCCGCCGTCGGATCGGTAGGTAACTGATACTCCGCCGACCTGGTCCCCGACTGTGAAGAACACTTTGTCGGCCTGGCCGGCGGTTTGTTGCCGGAACGCGACCGACGCGGCACCCAGGGTGTAGTACGACGTCGTCGTGACTGCTGGTGTGATACCGGTGGCCGCCATGCTGATGTCGTCAACGTTGACCCAACCGCCGACGTCTAGAGCACGGACCACAAGGCGAGCCTTGTACGCGTTCGCAGGGGCGACGGTGACACCGGAGTTATTCGTCCACGATGATGTCGGAGCGGACGACGTGCCAACGTCGACGTTAGCGACGCTGGTGCCATTCAGGTCGGTGTACGCCACCCGAATTTTCCAGTGGCCGAACGCATCCTGGTTGATGTTCGAACGGAACCATGCGCCAGCGGTATAGGACACGCCTGGTGACACCAAAAACTCTTGCGACGTCACGCTCCCTGCCGCCCGGTTAGACAACGCAAGCGCTTTGAAACCAGTCCGTGGCACCGCAGCGTTCGACGCTGCGCCTGTGTAGAACGGCGCTGACGCGGGAAACGCCGGATTCGTGACAGTAGTCCAACCGCCGCCTTCGAATCCAGGATCGGACAGCAACTCGGTGCTTGAACCAACGAGTTTCACCGACGCGTCATCGAATGCCACGACGCCGGAACCGTTTTGGTTGATGATCATTTGGGCCTTCGTCGCGCCGGCCGGGGCGACGACCGTCGCGCCTTTTGATGCGTACACTGCCGTCAACGTCGCGCTGGTCGCTGTTGACAGGACTGCGGTGGAGACGACAGCGTTTGATGCGTTCAACCATTGCGCCGACACGGTGTACTTCGACGAAACATCCGGGGCGAGCCATCCTCGCAACCATACGTTCATCTGGTAACTCGACCCCGCAGTGACGTTCATCGCAGCCGAAGATGATGTTGTGTTCGCCCAGTTCGACACTACCCATTCCCCGGAACCGGTCCGGGGTGTAGCTTCGCCTGACGACGCGAAACGAGACGACGTCGCCGGAGCTGACGGATCGACAATCGAGGTCCAATTCGTTGCAGTCTCGAATCCAGGCGTGGCTAACAACTCCGTGGCTACGCCGTTGCGTTTCGCGGATGCGTCATCAAACGCGACCCAACCGTTCAACCCTCGTGCGTATAAGGAAACAACACCTTGCGTCGCCCCGGCCGCAGGTGTGCCAGGGATCGTTTTTTGTACCCAGCTATTCGTCAGCGTGTTCGCTTGGACGTTCACTAGGGCGCTTGTGCCGATGATCACGCTTGATGAGTTCATCCAGTCCCAGCGCAGCTCTAGATGCCCGACGGTGTCTGTGGAAGGCGCCCAGCCTTTCACGTAGACGGTTGCTGTATAGGCCTGGCCGGCTGTCACTGCGAACGCTGCCGATGCAGTTCCGCCGTCGGCCACGTTCGACACCGAGATGCCGTTAACGCCGGTGTGGGGCGATGCGGTGTCACGCGAACCTATCTGCGTCGATGTTCCAGCGCACGGGGCGTCGCACGACCCGGTCCACATGGCTGGGTTTTCGAAGCTTGTGTCTTGGGCGAGTTGTGATGTGGATCGCTCGTAGCCCGGCAGCGACAACGTGACTGTTTTGCCGTCGCTGCGCAACACCCGTTGGCCGCCGGTGTCGTACGAAGAACGAGTGTGGGTCGCAGATGAGTAGTCGACCGTCAAACGTTGGTCGTAGTCGTACACCAATGTTTGCGTAACCCCGCCAATGGTGCGCGAAACCTGATTCCCTGCACTGTCGTAAAGGTACCGGTTGGTGCCCATTTGACGGGCTGCGTGCTCACCGCCGTTCGACGCTCCGAGGCCTTTCCACAACTCGACCTGGCCACCTGAACGGGTGATCACATCAAATTTTCCGTCACCGTTCCAATCCCCCGGGAACACCACATCGGCGTACCCGTTGAAATTGTCATCGAACCATTCCTCGGTTCCGCTAATCCAACCGCCCGCGCCGTTGCCACGAAATTTGACGATGACACCACTGGGCCGCTGACCCAAAATGTCGGCGCTGCCATCACCGGTGACATCGCCAGGCGCGTACACATGGCTGAAAGTATTCCAGCCGGTTCCGATGGTGGTGTTCACTCCAGTAAACCCTCCTGTGCCATTGCCAGGGTAGAGCAACATGTTCCCTGCGAGCGCACCTGCGCCCGATCCGTATATAGCGATGATGTCGGCCTTGCCATCACCGTTCATATCGGGTGTGGCCATCACTTGGGAGAACACGTTCCAGCCGACACCGATGCCGACCGGCCCGCCGATAGTGCCGGTTCCTGTGCCTGGGTACATCCACAGGCCGCCGGAGCTATCAGTGGCGAGCAGGTCCTGTTTTCCGTCACCGTTCCAATCCGCGACCCCAACAACCTTGTAGGACGAGAACCCGGTGCCGATGACAACACCGCTCGTCTTAAACCCACCTGTCCCGTTACCCGCGTACAGGTACAGGGTGCCGCCCGAACGGGCGATCACATCGGGTTTCCCGTCGGAATCCATGTCGTTCGCTCGAATCACTTCGTCCATCGAAGTCCAATTCGACGCGATGATCGTCGATGGCTTTTCTGTCGCACCATAGGAATAGGTTTGCGTCGCGTTCGACGTGATATTGCCAACCGTGTCGTAATTGTATGTGTCCGTGTACGTCTGGGTACCGGTCGTGGAGTCGATAGTGGTACAACCGGCGTCGCCCGTGAACGCTCCCGTCAGTCGATTCAAATCGTCGTAGCGGAAACATTCGCGTTGGTTGGCGTTTATGCCGTCAACAATTTTTGTTGTCCGGCCACCAATGTCGTATGTGAACGACAGGTTTTGTTGATTCGTTGCCCCCGATGTGGTGCCCGCAGTCAGCGCACTAAGACGCCCGGTGGCCGGATCGTACGACCGTGTGCGATACAGCTGCCCGGTGCCGAACGTGAGATTCGTGAGCGCACTGGTTTGATCGTAGGTGGCCCCGGTTGCGTATTGCTGTGTGCCGGTCACCGTGACAGGTTGGCCGATCGTGTTGTATGCCGAGGTAACAGTTTCCCCGAGACCCGCATTCGGTCCAGCCGGGTACCGTTGCGATAACACTTGCCCAGCGTTGTTCATCGCTGATGACATCTGGTATGTACCGCCCAATATTCCGGGGACGTTCCACTGCGTGTTTGTCACCCGGCCCTTCGCGTCGAACCCCGTGTTGGATTGCACGATCGTGCCATCAAGTGTGTACGAGGTGGCCGAAAGCATTGCACCGAAGTTGCCACCCGATCCGGTGTTGCTGTTGTCATACGTCGATTCGGCAATGATCGCCCCTGAAGCGGAGTCCTTCCGGCGGCGGATTTGGCGACCCCATGAGTCGTATTCGAACCACACCGTTTTCGCGGGAGCCCCAACGCCGAATCCGGCATTTTCTGTCTGAGATTGAATCTGACCATCCGGGCGATAGGTGTACGTCCACCAGCCCAAATCCGGGTCCGAAAGCCCGACCTTGCGGTTGGCGGCATCGTAAACGATGGTCGTTAGTTTCGCTTTCGGATCCGATGATTGGACGGTGCGTCCAGCCTCATCAACCCAGAAATACATGTTCGCGTACGGTGCCAGCGTGCCTACTGTCGAGGCCGTCGCCGTACCGGTGTACTCAACCGTTTGCAACGTCTGCCCAGCCGCATTAACTATCGTTGCTTTGGCATGACCAAGCGCATCGATCGCCATGGTCGAATTCCCGTTGTAATACACACGGCTACGCGACTGCTCGGTCAAGTTGTACATCGCGATTGATGCTGTGACACGGCCCGCCGCGTCGTATTTGTTTTCCCCGTACCTGCCTATCGAAGTCCATGTCGGGGCGACGTAACCGCTGCCCGCCGCGCCCGTCAACTCGTACTGTGCCGACTGATGCCACACGCCGCCGGTCGAGGGGTCGTAGTCGGTCGAGGTCACTAACATCTTTCCAGCATTTTGTGATGGAGTCTGGGTCTGCACGGTGCGTCCCAGCCCGTCCACATATCCGTATGAATCAACATATTTAGTCGGTGCGTTCTGGTCCCGCAACGTCGAGCTGTGCACACGCCCGTATGCTCCGGCTGCGGGTAGTAAATAATCCGCGACCGCCGACGTCCACGTGTCGCCAGGGGCCATCCCATCCGTGAATCTGCCCAGCGAATCGAAATGGCTCGTCGACACTCGGCCGTTCGTATCGGTCGAGGTGCCAACGGTGCCGCGGCCGGGCTCGTATCCTGACACTGTCGAATAGTGCGTGCCCTGAGCGCCGCACCCCACCGTCACATCAAATAGGTCGGACCGCGCCGCGTACCCCCAGGTCGGATCGAACGTAGTGGTAACCGACTTACCCATTGCGTCCGTTGCCCGGCAGGCCCGCCCATAACTGTCATAGGCCACAGTCGACGCTGCGGTCTGGGTTCCATACCTATCCAGCCACACTTTCGTCGCCGTTGCGTTACCTACTATGGGGGTGGCCCCAAAGGCCTGATTGTCGTATGCCACTTCCGATTTTTGCAACGGGTTAGGTGAGCCAGCCGCCCATTTCATCGTGGCCGATGGTCGATTCACAATCCAACTTGTAGGCATCGGACTCACGGACGTATTCAGATATGTTGTTTCTGAACTACTCAACAGAGAGTTCGAGGAGTCGTCGTACACCCGGGTTTTGGTGGCATTCAAAAACTCGTCGAAATCTGTTTCTACCCTCGTCTTGAGCACCACATTCGACGCTGGATCCAGAGCAAATCCGGATTTCGATGTCCGGTTCACGATCGGCATGACCCGGAACGAAAGTTGATTGAAGCCGGGTTGGGCAGATGGCAAGTACGACCACGTTGTTTGGGATCGGGATGCCTCGAGGCCCGAACCAAAACTTGCACCGAACGCCGAGTACGTCGCTATCTCGCGGCCCCGCAGCTGATTGTCGTCCGGCCCTACTGGGCCAGTCGGCCCCACCCCCGACACCGATTTCAGATTCCCAGCCTGGTCAGCCCGATCCAGATTCATGCCCTGATAAAAATAGTGACGGGTATAACTCGGATTCGTTGCGGACGGATTTGATACGTCGACGAACTGGTACCCACGGAAGTCGTTCCAAAAGTTCGTCGCGCATGTGCAACTCCCGACAACGGGGAGTTCAGGGGTGTCGGAATAGTGCCAAGCCGTCGGGCCGTAGGCGTATTGTTCCTGACCAGATAAGACGCCCGTCGTGGCAGGGTCAGCCGTATACACCTTGCGCGAAATCACGTTGTATCGAGTAAACGCCTCCCATCCCTGCGGTGAAGAAAACGAATCCCACGCCGGTGCACATGTCAGATGATTGTCGGCAAAAAATGTATACGTGTCCGCACAACCGGCCTCGCCGCCACCATACGCAAACTGCGTCGTGCCGCCAAGCTCATTCACAACAGATGTCAACCGTGCCATCCACATGGCCGACCAACCATGAGCGAGATAGAAAGCCCGATTGGCCAGATTTGTGTATACCGCTGACATCACCCGTATCGATATAGAAGTGAGACCTGGAGATGACGCCAAACGATCAATCGAATCAAGCTGCATTTTCTTTTCGGACATCACCGGATCGCCGGCTTGCGTCGCAATCGGCCATGAATGATTCAACGTGTACTGATCCACCGTGCGCCATACACCGGGGTTATCAGCTACCTGCGTTTGCACCGACGCCAAGCGTCGCGTCGTAAAGAACGATGGCGCCCACAGAGTGCACGCTGTCGCCGGGTTGTATGGATCGCAATACAAATCCCACGGCGTATCCGGATACGTCGCAGCTGTTCTGTCAGGGCAGCCAGCGACCGCGCACCGATCCTCGGTGTTGAACAGGACTCGTGCACGGCTTTCAACGGTTTCCGAACCGACCCTTTTGCCATATTCAATTTTTGATACGTTGCCGCCATGCCAATACGTTTGCTTCGCGAACGGTCGATACGCGTTGAGTTCCGGGTCGTAAAAAAATGAGGTCACGTTCCCGTTGGTGTCCTCGATCCGGTCAATGTTCCACTGCCAAACCTTCTGGCACGTCGACGTTGCCCCGCACCAACCTCTGCCTGTCCCTGTCGGCGAATACACCGGCACCCAAAACGCCGAGTTGTTCGGCTTCCAAGCATTTGAGGCAGCGCTCGTTTCCCAAAACCGCCCGAACGTGTACTTCGTCCCATCCGGGGTAGTAACGACCCAAAAGTCACCCTGCGCATCCGGCACTGCATGAACCGGATCGCTCGAATGCATACGAGTCACTTTCCACGACGGGTCGTCGTACAAACGATAATCATCGGCATTCGACGACGATTGCACCAGCTTGGCACCCTTGCCGTTCAACGAAATCGTGAAACGCTCCGGATCAGTCACAGAAGGGGAACACAGATCTCCTGGTGCTGCCGAAATACCTACGCAACCCGGCAGATGCCGTGTGATCGACCCAAACTCCATCGACCAACCAATCCCGCCCCAACCCGGCTGGTCGTTCTTCGCCGTGTTCATCCCATCAACAGCACCAGACGAATAGCCCAACGAAACCGACGGCGCCCCAACACCCGTCGGAGAAGGTGGCACCGGAATCGAAATACCAGCCTCCGCAGTACCCGAAAACAGGCCCGTCTGATACGTAGTGACCGTGGAAAGCGCCGACGCTGCAAATGAACCAGATGGTCCCGACACACTCGACTGAACCGCCAAGATTTTCGCCCCGCCACCGGTGATCGCCGCTGCGTTAATCAACGCCGCGGCAACACCACCGCCAGCAGTGGCCGTCGGTGCACCAACCATCCTCGCCGCCTGCACATCCGTCAACGCCACACGCAGACGATGCCCAGCATGATCATTCGTCACCGAAACCAGCTCAGGCGCCAAATCGCACGACACTGGAACTGGCGACAACAACGCGCACGGCGACAATGCGACAACCGTCAAACGCTCACCAAAACTTGCCCCGAAATCACTCGCATGAGCCGAATAATCCACATCAACCGAAACAGACGTCGGTTTCGTTTTACCCGCCAACTGTGGACTGCTCGCACCGGCAGCCGAAAACGACAACCCAAAAACCCACCCAATTGGCGACACCCGTTTCGCCGCAACAGCATCAACAACCGCCACATCAACAGACCCACCATCAAGACCTGCACCCGACACCGACACAGCCGACACGCCACCAGACACCGACCGAAACGACGACGCCGCGGCCACAGAACCCAACGGCACCGACATCACACCAGGCACCAACTCGGGCCCCGACACCACCAATGACGCCGGAGCAGCAGGAACAAAAACCGGAGCCGGCACACTCGGCCCCGGCTGACGCGTATCCGACACCGGCACTAGCGGCACAGAGGTGGAACCGGCAGACTTAGCAGCCGGCGCAGCACCACCCACTGGAGACGCAACCGCCACCGCCACGCCGGTCGTAGGCACACCCGACCGAGTTGGGGTCACAACAGGAAATTTCAACCCCGACGGCACACCCTCAGGAGCTACAACAAGTGGAACTCTCGGCGTCGATGCGGAAGGCACCCTGACCGCAGCAGCAGCACCCTCGACCCCAACAGCCGATGCCGCTAAAGACACACACAAAACAATTGACAAGCACCCGACTGACCTTCGCACGTTGCCCCCACCTAGAAGAAATCACTACCTACCACAAACTGGGTATCGGTTCAATTCAATGGCCAAATTTCGAAGTTAATTCAATGGTTTATCAAAACCCTCCGCGCTCGACGGGTTAACCGCGGCTGCGGTAGGTGGCGCGTGAGCCAGCAGAATCCTTGTTGAGGCGTTTGGAAAGATGCAATCCTTCGAGCACGAACTCGACAGCACTTGCCACATCGGCAGGGGTCTCGCTTGCCGCCAACCCCTTCACAGCTGCCTGCAAGGCCGGCATAGAGGCCAGTAACGCCACATACTCAGCCGACGTGATGTCCTCCCCGGCATGCACGAGCGTGCCGTCGTCGAAGGCGCCCACGATCTCGCGCACGGCATCGGGTTGCACCTTTTCCTTGTACACGCTCAGTACAGCGGCCTTGATGAGGTTGTCGATAATTTGCCCGTCGCGGCCTTCTTCGAGGCTCTCAATTTCGATCTTGCCTTGTGTGGAACTGGCCAACGCTTCGAGGTCGCTCACCCGAGGGACGACCGTGGTCTCACCATGGCGCAGTGCCCTGCGAATGGCGTTGGCCGCAAGGGTTTCGTAGTTGGCCACACTCAAGCGCACCGACACACCAGACCGTTGATTTACGTGCGGGCTCTGGCGGGCCAGATGGCTAAACATCACAATGATTTCGGCCATATACGGCGGCACCGACACCGTCACGCCGGGAGCACTCAGCTCTCGTGCTTCTTGATGCACGATGGCCACTTCGGTAGAAATTTCCAACGGATAGTGGGTGCGGATTTGTGATCCAAACCGGTCCTTGAGCGGCGTGATGATCCGGCCCCGATTGGTGTAGTCCTCTGGATTGGCGCTCGCCACCAGCATCACGTCGAGGGGCAGACGCACCTTGTAGCCACGAATCTGCACATCGCGTTCTTCCAACACGTTGAGCAAGCCCACTTGAATTCGTTCGGCCAAATCGGGCAGTTCATTGATAGCGAAAATGCCACGGTTAGTGCGCGGCACCATGCCGTAGTGCAGCGTCAACTCGTCGCTCAAATAGCGGCCTTCTGCCACCTTGATGGGGTCCACTTCACCAATCAGGTCGGCGATCGACGTATCGGGAGTAGCAAGCTTTTCGCCGAACCGATCGCTGCGATGCACCCACGAAATCGGCGTGGCATCGCCGTGCGCAGCCACAGCATCACGAGCGTGGCGCGAAACAGGGTTGTATGGATCGTCGTTGATTTCGCTGCCCGCGATAATCGGCATCCACTCGTCGAGAAGCTCAAGCAACGACCGGATCATGCGCGTCTTACCTTGGCCCCGTTCGCCCAGGAAGATCACGTCGTGCCCGGCGAGGACCGCATTTTCGAGCTGCGGCATTACCGTATTTTCGTAGCCCAACACGCCGTCGAACAGTGGCTTGCCATGTGAAATACGGTCGATGGCGTTGTTTCGCACCTCGTCCTTGATGGGAATGGACTGCCAGCCGGCGGCGCGAAGCTCGCCCAAAGTGGTTGCCAACGAATCAGGAATTGAAACTGTCATACGGGGAACATAGCCCGCGCCGTCGTATCGTCATGACGTGGAACTCGACGGAACATGGAAGGCCATCGCCGCCAACGAGGAACTCCGCCGCACCTTCGCCTCGCCCGACCTCGACGACCACCACTGGCCGCTGGTAACAGTTCCTGGTCATTGGCACTACGAACAACACCTCGACACCATCGACGGCCCCGTGATGTATCGCCGCCAATTCGATCACCCGGCGCCTCAACCCGCCGACCGCCTGTGGCTCGTTTTTGATGGCGTGATGTACCAAGGCGACGTGTGGCTCAACGGCACCTACGTTGGCGACACGGAGGGCTATTTCGCCCCTCACGAATTCGATGTGACCGACCTCATGACAGGTGTCGACAGCCATGTGTTGGCCACCGAAATCACGTGCTCTCCTCCCCGGGATCTCACCGCCAAGCGCAACCTCACCGGCGTTCTTCAACATTGGGATTGCCGCGATCCCGACACCAATCCGGGCGGCATTTGGCGAAGCGTGCGCATCGAAAAGACGGGCGCCACGCGCCTCACAGAAACACGGGTGTTGTGCCGCGACGCCGATGAAGATCGGGCCACCGTAGAAGTGCGGTCCCTCATCGACACCGTCGCCGCCGGACGGGCCCGCATCACCACCACCATCACCCACGGATCCAACGTGTTGATCCACACCAAAGATCACGTACTCGCCTTAGGCGACAACCGTTTGGCGTGGACAATCACCATCGAACAGCCCCAATTGTGGTGGCCATGGGCTCTTGGTGACCAACCCCTCTACGACGTGAAAATCGAGATCGGCGCCGCCGACGACAACGCGACGGAACCAAGTCACACCGTCGCCCGGCGAATCGGTTTGCGGCGAGTGATGTTGCGCAATTGGCACCTATCGATCAACAGCGAAACCATGTTTGTGAAAGGCATCAACGCCGGCCCCACCAACAACTTTTTGGCCGCCGCAACACCCGCCGAATTGCGGGCCGATGTGGAGCTGGCGAAGTCGCTCGGCATGGACCTCATCCGCGTGCACGGCCACATCACTCGGCCCGAGCTCTATGAGGCCGCCGACGAGCTGGGCGTGATGGTGTGGCAAGACCTCCCCCTGCAATGGGGATACGCCCGGTCCGTGCGCCCCCAAGCCATTCGCCAAGCCACCCAGGCCGTCGACCTTCTCGGACATCATCCTTCGATCGTGATGTGGTGCGGCCACAATGAACCGCTGGCTGTCGACATCGAGCCTGGCAAACAGATCTCCAAAAAACTGGTGTCGATCATGACTCGCCAGCAACAAGTTCCTACGTGGAACAAAACCATCCTCGACAGGTCGATCAAAAATGCACTCAAGACAGCAGACCCCACTCGCCCGGTGATCGCCCATTCTGGCATGTTGCCTCACTTGCCTCAGCTCGACGGGACCGACACTCACCTGTACTACGGGTGGTATCACGGCGAAGCAGACCACTTGGTGAACGCTTTGCGAAAGGTGCCGCGCCTCGGCCGATTCGTGAGCGAGTTTGGTGCCCAAGCGCTCCCCGCCGGCGATCTGCAATTTATGAACCCCCGCTCGTGGCCGGCCTTGGATTGGCCAAGTTTGGAACGCCACCACGGCCTGCAAAAGTCACGCTTTGATTCGTACGTGCCGCCCAGCGAACATGGCTCGTTGGGCGCCTGGCAGCTCGCCACCCAGCGCTATCAAGCTCACCTGTTGAAGCACCACATCGAACATCTCCGCAAGCTCAAATATCGCCCCACAGGAGGCTTTGCGGTGTTCCTTTTGGCCGACGGTCACGAGGGCGTGAGCTGGAGTGTGTTTGGCCACGACCGCTCCCCGAAATTGGCAGCAGCCGTCGTGCAAGCGGCGTGCGCGCCAGTGATCGTGACGATGACGGTCGACGAGGTGGTGGAAACTGCGGCCACACTGGCACTGCCCGTCCACGTCATTTCTGATCGCCGGGAACCGCTGGAGGATTGCCGAGTCGACGTGAACGCCACATGGGGAGCCGGCGAGCAAACATGGAGCTTCGAAGGCGCTATCCCGCCCGACACCTGCCAGTTCATTGGTGACGTACACATCACCACGCCGGACAAACCCGGTACCTTGGAACTCGATGTATCGCTCACCGAAAATTCATCGGGGCGAGTTATTGCAACCAACCACTATGTCGCGTCTATCGTGCGCGGTACTCACTGAATCGTCGATCTGAGGCAGAACATATGGCCGCACCAACTAACGCAGTTCCGTTAGCAATTCCGAAGTCGCCCCACCCGTCGAAGCCCAAGTCTAAAATCTGGATAGTCGAATTTTATTCGTCTGCTGTGGGCAAGAAGTGGGTCATGGGCCTCACCGGGATCATGATGATTGGCTTCGTGTTCATGCACATGATCGGCAACCTCAAGGTGTATTTGGGGGCCGGCGATTTCAACCACTACGCCGAATTCTTGCGCCACCTGTTGGTGCCCATCCTGCCTCGCACCGTGGCGTTGTGGCTGCTGCGATTCGGACTCATCGGCGCCGTGTTTTTTCATATTCATTCAGCAATCGGCCTCACGAAAATGAACAAGCGCAGCCGGCCCCAGGCCTACGCCACACCACGTGATTACGTGGCCGCCAATTTCGCCAGCCGCACCACCCGGTGGACGGGCACCATCATTGCCTTGTATGTCCTTTTTCACCTCATGGATCTCACGTGGGGTGTCGGCAAAAAGAGCGACCAATTCGTGCGTGGCGACGCCTATCACAACCTGGTGCACAGCCTCAGCCGGCCCGGCGTGGCGATCGTGTACATCGTGTGCAACATCGCCGTAGCTATCCACCTCTATCACGGCACGTGGAGCATGTTCCAAAGCCTGGGCTGGAACAACCCTCGATTCAACGCATGGCGACGAGCCATCGCCTCCGGTGTTGCCGGCCTGATCGGTGTCGGCAACGTTTTATTCCCGATCATGATTCTGACAAAGGTGGTCAAATAAGTGATCGAAGCGTCACCCCTTCTCAACTCAAACATCCCCGATGGACCCATCGGCGATAAGTGGACGAGCCACAAATTCAACATGAAATTGGTGGCCCCCCACAACCGGCGCAAGTTCGACGTGATCGTGGTCGGCACTGGCCTGGCAGGCGCCGCCGCGGCGGCCACCATGGGCGAAGCCGGCTACAACGTGAAGGCATTCACGTACCACGACTCACCTCGCCGAGCCCACTCGATCGCCGCCCAAGGTGGCATCAACGCCGCCAAAAATTACAAGGGCGATGGCGACAGTGTGTACCGGTTGTTTTACGACACCGTCAAGGGCGGCGACTACCGAGCCCGTGAAGCCAACGTGCACCGCCTGGCCGAAGTTAGCGTCAACATCATTGACCAATGCGTGGCCCAAGGCGTCCCGTTCGCTCGCGAATACGGTGGCCTGATCGACAACCGTTCGTTCGGTGGCACCCAGGTATCTCGCACGTTTTATGCACGCGGGCAGACCGGTCAACAACTACTGCTGGGTGCCTACCAAGCGCTTGAGCAACAAATCGGCCACGGCACCGTGACCATGTACACAAAGACCGAGATGCTGGAACTGGTCGTCAAAGACGGCCGGGCGGTCGGCATCGTGGTGCGTAATTTGGTGACGGGCGAAATTCAAAGTCACAGTGCTCACGCCGTTATCTTGGCCACCGGCGGATACGGCAACGTGTTCTACCTCTCCACGAACGCCAAGGCGTCCAACGTGACAGCTGGTTGGCGAGCGCATCGCAAAGGCGCCGCTTTCGCCAACCCGTGCTACACGCAAATTCACCCCACGTGCATCCCCGCGTCCGACGATTTTCAATCCAAGTTGACGCTCATGAGCGAGTCGTTACGCAACGATGGACGCATCTGGGTGCCCAAGGAATTCGACGACAAGCGGTCACCCGATCAGATCCCCACCGAAGACCGCGACTTCTTCCTCGAGCGTCGCTACCCGGCCTTCGGCAACTTGGTGCCCCGCGACGTTGCCAGTCGAGCCGCAAAACTCGAAGTCGACAACGGACGCGGTGTTGGTCCTATCAAAAACGGCGTGTATCTCGATTTCTCCGATGCCATCAACCGTCTCGGCGAACCCGTCGTGCGCGAGCGCTACAGCAACCTGTTTGAGATGTACGAACGCATCACCGACGAGAACCCGTACAAGGTGCCCATGCGCATCTATCCCGCCGTCCACTACACCATGGGTGGCGTGTGGGTTGACTACAACTTGATGAGCACGATCCCCGGTTGCTTCGTGGCCGGTGAGGCCAACTTCTCGGATCACGGCGCCAACCGCCTCGGTGCTTCGGCGCTCATGCAAGGTCTCGCCGATGGCTATTTCGTACTGCCGTCCACGGTAGCCAACTGGCTCGCCGATTTTCTCGGCCAGGGCCCGGTGGCCGTCAACGACCCAGCATTCGCTGTCGTGGAAGCAGACGTGCGTGACCAAACCAAGCAATGGCTCAGCGTGAAGGGCACTGTGTCGGTCGATCATTACCACCGTGAACTCGGCAAGATTATTTGGGACTACTGCGGCATGGCTCGCAGCACAGAAGGGCTTGAGAAGGCGTTACAGGAAATTCCTGCGTTGCACGAAGAGTTCCGCAAAAACGTGCGCGTGCTCGGCACCGACGATTCACTCAATCAGTCGCTGGAACGGGTATTCCGGGTGAACGATTTCTTTGAACTGGGCGAGCTCATGTGTCGTGATGCGTTACACCGCGAAGAAAGCTGCGGTGGTCACTTCCGAGTAGAGCACCAAACCGAAGACGGCGAAGCGAAACGCGACGACGAGAATTTCGCCTACGTGGGGGCATGGGAATACACCGGCGAAACGCCGAAATTGCACAAGGAACCACTCGTGTTCGACAACGTCCATCTTGCCCAGCGCAGCTACAAGTAACCAGCACCGGAGCCTTCTCACATGACCGCTACGATCAACATCACCCTCAACGTGTGGCGTCAAGCCGGGCCCACAAAGCCCGGGGCCATGGTCTCGTACCCCGTGCCCGACATCTCCACCGACATGAGCTTCCTCGAGATGCTCGACGTGGTCAACGAACGACTCAATGCCAAAGGCGATGAGCCAATCGCCTTCGAACACGATTGCCGTGAAGGCATTTGCGGCTCGTGCGGAGTGATGATCAACGGGCAAGCCCACGGACCCCAGGCGGGCACCGCTACCTGCCAGTTGCACATGCGCAAATTTTCCGAAGGCGCAGTGATCAATGTGGAGCCGTGGCGGGCTGCATCATTTCCAGTGATCAAAGATCTCGTGGTGAACCGGGCGCCGTTCGACAAAATCATTCAGGCCGGCGGATACATCACGGTGACCACCGGTGCTGCTCCCGAAGCCAACCTCATCCCCATTGCCAAAGAGGCCGCCGATTCGGCCATGGACGCCGCCCAATGCATTGGATGTGGAGCCTGCGTGGCCGCCTGTCCCAACGGGGCTGCCAACCTGTTCACGGCGGCCAAGTTGGGCCATCTCAATTTGCTGCCCCAGGGCCAAGCTGAGCGGTACCAACGCACGGTGGCGATGGTCGACACCATGGAGGACTATTTCGGTTCGTGTACGAACCATGGCGAATGCCAGGAAGCGTGCCCCAAATCGATCTCCATCGACTTCATTGCCATGATGAACCGCGACTACATCAAAGCCAAATTCAAGAACCGCAAACTGCTCAGCCAGAAGTAACTCGAGGCGTTTTGCTCGGCACCGCAGTTTGGTGAGAATTGGGCTAACCCTTAACGACTTGGCCCAGGTACCCCGCTAGGGTGCCGCCCGTGACGTCCAGAATGACCGCAAAAATGTTTGTGTCCGCTGTTGCCTTGGCGACCATGGCAATAGTGGGGTCGCTCACCGCGACGGCTCAAGCCACCAGCCCCATCGACGTCAACAATCGACCGAATCCCATACCCAACCAGGTGAACGCCCAGCTGGATCCGGCGTACCTTTCGCTGGCCGATCCGGGATGCATGATCGCCACCCCCGCCCAGCCCAGCCTTACTGCACTGTTTAAGGCTGCCCGCCAGGACGGCATCGATCTGGGCCACGGCGATTGTTATCGCCCATACGATCAACAAGTCGCCGCCCGCAACAACGCTTGCGGCCGTGGCGCTTGCCCATGTGCTGCGGTGCCCGGCACTAGTCAGCACGGCTGGGGCAAAGCCGTAGATTTCTACGCCAACGGCTACCAAATCGACAATTTCACCTCACGGGCGTTCGTGTGGATGCGGACCAACGCCGGCCGCTACGGCTGGAACCATCCTGCCTTCGGTGAGCCAGGCGGCGCCTGCGAAGAACCGTGGCATTGGGAGTGGGTGGGCGACGGCGGACAGTTGGGTCTCGATCAAGTTCGCTACGACGCCATCGGGCTCAACCCTTCACCAACAGGCAGTGGATACCGCATCTTTGGCACCACAGGATGGATTCACGCCCACGGTGACTCTGTGGATGCGGGCAGCAACGAATACCCGCCCCTATCGGGTCGCGTGGCGGGCAGTGCCCAAACGCCATCGGGCAAGGGCTACTGGCTTGCCACGTCGGTTGGAGCCATCTATGCATTTGGTGACGCCCAATATTTGGGAGCAGCCAACACACTGCCGTTGCGCAAACCAATCGTGGGCATGGCAGCCACACCAACAGGCAAGGGCTACTGGCTCGT
>JBBRKR010000018.1:0-54918 GCA_038231795.1 Acidimicrobiales bacterium | reverse complement strand
GTCAATCGACCCGGCGATGAAGCGCCGTTAGCTTCATACACGGGAATTGTCGTAGCACGGGCTTTGTCCACCTATCGGACGCGGGTTCGATTCCCGCCAGCTCCACGCATTTTTTAGTTTGGGCCCGCAAGGGCCCAAACCACATCGCGTCGATTGTAATCCCTATCCTCGGGGTCTAGGGTCCAGTAATGAATCTGCGGAGATCGTTATGGTCAGGCGTTGCTTTGTTGTTGTTGTCGGCAGGTCTTGCGATAGCGCCTACGGCTGAGGAACAGGCGGCAGCGGCGCCATCCATAGCCGGCGAAACGATCGCGTCGGGCGGCTTCCATACGTGCGCGATTCAAAAGGACACGACCGTCAAATGTTGGGGGTACAACTTTAATGGTCAGCTCGGCGACGGCACCGCCGGAGGGAGCACCGGCCAGAGTGCGTTGACCGTTCATGGTTTCAACAATCAGGGAATTCTGACTGGTGCCACACAAATCACAGCCGGAGCTAGCCACACGTGTGCATTGCTTTCGGACGGCACCGTCGCGTGTTGGGGCAGAAACGATTCCGGTCAATTGGGGGTCGGCTCGGCGCAGTACCCCTACCCCACAATCGTGGAAGGTTTCAGTTATGGGAAGTACGGCTCGGGAAACACGCTTTTGGGCACGTTGACCGGCGTAGTACAGGTCAGTGCTGGTACCAACTCAACGTGCGCAGTGCTTGCGGATAGCACGGCTGCGTGTTGGGGCGACGGGTTACTTTACCAACTCGGGAATCCTTCAAACGCCATCGCTCGTTCACCTAAACGGGTTCAGTCCTTTGATGGAATTGGCAATCTGACCGGTGTAAAACAAATCACTGCCGGCTTTTATCAGTCGTGCGCTTTGCTGACCGACAACACTGTGGCGTGTTGGGGGACAAATACGTACGGCGGGATCGGACACCCGGGCCTTTCGCAAAGCGCCAAGCCGGTACGGGTGGTTGGCACGTCTGGCTAGGGGACATTGACAAACGTCACCCAGATATCGGGACACGTTCAACACGTGTGTGCCGTTTTGGCGAACAGCTCCGCGGTGTGTTGGGGCTTGAACCATTTGGGCCAGCTCGGGGACACGTCTAAGACCAATCGAGACCATCCCGTGGTCGTTGTTTCGCTCGACCACGGCGGCGCACTCACCGGCGTCGTGCAAATCGACGCAGCGAACAGTCATTCGTGTGCCGTTCTCAGCGACGGCTCAGCAGCATGCTGGGGCAACGACGTCTACGGTCAGCTAGGCGACGGCACCACCGGGCCGGCGAATGTGTACACGTGGCCATACCCGGTCGCAGTAATTGACCTGTCCCCGAGCGGTCGATTGGCGGGTGTTACCCAAATAACAGTCGGTTCCCTCAATTCGTGTGCCGCGCTCACTGACGGCACGGTGAATTGCTGGGGCAGAAATGAAGTCCATCAGCTGGGCGACACATCACCGGCTGATCGTTACTTTGCCGGTCCGGTTGTTGGTCTGGCGATTGTGGCCGCGCTATCCGATTTCATACCTCTGAATCCAGCTCGTGCGCTTGATACTCGGATTGGTGGTTCGACGTTCGATGGTTTGTTCGCTGGTGGCGGAACGCTCGGTGCGAAACAAACCATGACACTCGATATCGGGGGGCGTGGCGGCGTGGCTTTCAACGCCGCAGCCGTTGCACTGAACATCGCAGTCACTGGCCCAGTGGGCGGCGGGTATTTGACGGTATATCCCTGCGATCCGACACCGCCGAACGCTTCGAACCTGAACTACAACGCAGGCGACACGATCGCCAACCTAGTCATCACGAAACTCTCCCCGACCGGCAAAATATGTATTTACACCGACGCCACAACGAACATCATTGTTGACATCAACGGCTATTACCCGTACTCCGCAAGCTTCGTTTCGACGTCACCGAAACGCTTTGTAGACACCCGGCAAGGAGGCGTCACCGTCGATCATCAGAACGAAGGTTTGGGCATAACAGTTAGCGGACAAACAACCACGGTCACGATCGGTGGACGATCCGGCATACCGGCTGACGCCACCGCTGTCGTGATGAACATCACAGCCACCGGCCCGACAGCTGGCGGATACATCACGGTGTACCCGTGTGACCAAGGACGACCCAACGCCAGCAACTTGAACTACGCAGCCGGGCAAACCATCCCCAACCTCACCATCACCAAAATCGGTGCCCTCGGCAAGATCTGTATCTACACAGACAGTCCCACACATCTCATTGCCGATGTCGATGGCTATTACCCATCCGGCTCGCCATACACACCACTCCAACCGACCCGCCTCGCCGACACCCGCGTTGGTGGGGTCACTATCGACGGGCAGTACGCCAACACTGGCCCCGTCCAACACGACACTGAAATACAACTCGCCACCACCAACCGCACCGGCACCCCAGCCGCAGCGAGCGCAGTCGTGTTGAACATCACAATCACCAATCCGCAATCCGGCGGCTACATCACCGTCTACCCATGCGGCACACCAAAACCCAACGCATCAAACCTCAACTACAACGCTGGCCAAACCATCGCCAACCTGGTTATAACGAAACCCGGTTCGGAGGGCAAAACATGCATCAACACCTCCGCCACCACCAACATCATCACCGATATCAACGGCTACTACCCATAACCAACCATCACGCTTACACAAAATTTTCGACAGACCCGTGAACGGGCCGTAATTTCGAAGGCGATGACGCTTCCGTCATAGCTCGATCACGGCGTCGACTTCGTGATCGTCGTGCGTGCGCCACTGTGCGACTTCACGCACCTCGTCGTGCCACGAAGCCTGTTTGAGAAGTTCGCCGATGACGAAGGTCTTCAGCAGGTGTCCGAACTCTGTCGCCGCTGCCGGGTCGAGTTGCGCGAGCATTGTCGGTGCGAGGCGCATCATGTGTGCCCCCAGCCCGGAATCAACAACGTATGCCTTCGGTGGTATGCCAACGCGGGATCGGAGCGTGCGGCCCCAAACTGGTAGCCGACGAACAAGAGAGAGATCGGAAAGGACCCGCTCGTAATTGTCGGCTGTGCGCTGTTCGAGTTCGATAGCCGTGGCGGCGGCTCTGACGTTAAGAAGCGGTTTCGGTCATCCGCTGCCGAGCTAGCTCCAACACTCGTCGATCAATCACCCGGTCGCTCTTCGACGTAGATTCGATTCGCTATTGCCCTTTCGCGGATGTCATATTGCGAAATTGCGGCCTCGTGATTGCTTTTTTGCGGCTCCCTAGTGGAACTCCAAACATGGACTACGGCTCGCACGATCTCTCTGGGCTCCATCCAATCGATCCTCACGCCCATATATAGCGAAATATCAGTATGTATAGCTTTTTCCTATACGAGCTTATACCTCATTAGATTTGGTACAGTCACAATATGGATCCTCGCCTCAACCCATACGCTCCTGGCGCTGGCTTACGTCCCGCTGCACTTGCCGGCCGACAGGATGACACCGATGCGTTTGAGGTGGTCCTCCATAGGGCGCTCAATGGGCGGCCAGCACCTGGGATGGTCCTTCATGGTCTTCGAGGCATGGGCAAGACAGTCCTTCTCAACGAACTCGCAGCCATCGCACGATCCAGAGGGTGGATCGTCGCCACGCTCGAAGCCGACCTCAGCGGCACCGGTACACCGTTTCGACAACAGGTTGCGGCGGCCCTCGAAACGGGCCTCCGCAAGGAGTCCGGTCGATCTGATTTTGGCAAACGTATGAAGCGAGCATTGTCGACGCTCAAGTCATTTTCGGCTCAATTCGCTGGCGCCGGAGCCACGATCGAATTCAACGATCGCGGAGCGACGGGCTCATTGAATTCCGACTTCACCGACCTGATCATCGATGTCGCCGAAGGCGCCCGAGCGATCGACACTGGAGTCGCTGTGTTCGTGGACGAAATGCAACACCTCACCAAATCCGAACTAGCAGCGATTTGCCAAGCCAGCCATGCTGCGAATCAACAGAACCTTCCCTTCGTCTTGGTCGGCGCTGGCCTCCCAAACTTGCCGCGCGTGCTTTCAGATGCCGTGTCGTACGCCGAACGTCTCTTCGATTACAGAATCATCGGGCGCCTAGGGGCCGACGACGCGAAGGCGGCCGTGGTGTTACCGGCATCTGATGAGGATGCCGAGTGGAACCCTGCTGCGATCGCAGTCATTCTCGAGGCGTCAGATGGATACCCATATTTTATTCAACAGTTCGGACAGTCGTCGTGGAACATTGCGGCAACGTCACCGATAACCGTCGGCGATGCTCACAACGGCGTCGAGCTCGGTCGGGCCAGACTCGACAACGGGTTTTTCCGGGCGCGATGGGACCGGGCCACCCCGACCGAACGCGATCTGATGACGGCGATGGCAATCGATGGCGACGGTCCAAGCGATTCAAACGCCATCGCCAAGCGCCTGCACAAATCCACAGCGGCCATCGGGCCTGCCCGCGCCAATCTGATCGCCAAAGGACTCGTGTGGGCGCCTGAACACGGACAAATCGCATTCACCGTTCCTGGTATGGCGGCGTTCATTGAGCGCCAAAGCCCCTAGCAAATCGCTTCAGAAAATTTGGGACCACAACAAAGGCGCTCGCGCAATTGCGAACTGGCAGCGGAGGTGTTGTTCATAGCGTGCCGCATGCGGTGTCAAGCCGCGCGATATCCCGCTCGATCATCGCTCTCGTCACCATCGCACTCGTCATCCGATGCTGTGAATTGGAGACCACGATCGGCTCAATCGAATTCGCGGCAACCAGCAAGCCCGTAGAAATCCTACAAACGGGATGACGCCATCAATTGCTCGAATTGTGTCCGGTTAGGAACGTCGGCCGGTCGATCGAGCCCAGGGTCTGTGGCGAGAAACGCTGAGATTGTCCCGACCACATCTGGATCGGCGAAAGCAACGGCTGGCGGCTGAAGTAAGTGAACCACTGCCGTAACTGCGTCACCGACCGCCTTGTCATGGGCCGCACACACAAACGCGGCGGCCAGAAACCGACTCGAAGAATCCGCTGGAGGATCGGGGCGTTCGCCGCGCAAACCCGCTGCAAGCCGAACGAGACCGGAGGCGTCGGCGGCCACTTGGGTGTCGAACCAAATACCCAGGTTGTCCGCAGTCCAATCATGAGCCTCTTGCACGAAGGCGACCGGATCGTCGGCCGCCGACGCGGCGGAATCGGCAATATGTTGGGCCTGCCAGACGGCCATCGAAATGCCCCTGCCCAAGGTGGGGTTTATGTGCAATGAAGCGTCGCCAATCGTGACGACACCACCGACTACCGGACCGTCGGCATCCACCAAGTTCCGTCGGCGATTCTCGATCCGAGCCATGGTAGAAATTGGGCCAATCGGGTCACCGGTCGCGACCCACGGCGCCACGGACGGAACCATCCCTACGAACGCCTCGAAACAATCCGGATCTCGCAAGCGAGAGCGAAATGGATCGTCTGTCGACAAAGTCACTGTGATCGAAAAGGTCTCGTTATCGGCCCCGAAGGCAATGACGTTTGCATAGTCAAGTGGCACGGCCGCTGGGACTCGGGTCGGCGGTTGCTCACTTCCGAGTCGGGTCCGGTAGTACCGAGTCAAATACGAGAACCCACACAGTTGTGTTTGATCAACCGGAGGCCGAGTGTCGATCGCGCTGAGCCAGGTCGGTAGTTCCGAGCGGCGTCCACCAGCATCGATGACAAGGTCGGACGCAATCACATCACCAGATCCGAGACGAACTCCAGTGACCAAGGGAACCAAAGTTGACCTAGTATTTTGCAAACCCACGACTGCCTCGCCAGAGCGAAATACAACACCTGGTTCACGAGCCACGATCCTGCGCAAAGTCGCCTCGGCTACAAGTCGTCGACTGGTCAGAAAATATTCGCCAGGAAGTGAGCCGACACCAACGCGTGCTGGGACCCGACGAATGCCTCGCTCCACAAACTCATCGATCACATCCGGCGCCTCGCGGGCGAAAACACCATGTGCGCGGGCCAAAATGAGGTGTCCTTGATGCGACTGAGGGACTCCGGGACGCCTCCACTCGAACGCGTCAGCCTCCACGTTTTGGCCGTCTAGAGGGCCGGCGTCGCGCTCGACAACGGTGACATGATGTCCCCGCCGCGCTAAGAAGAGCGTCGCCGACAAACCGGCAAACCCACCACCGATCACCACAACTCTTGTCATCCCAACCACGGTTCCTTTGCGTGCTCGAAAGCGGCGATCTTCGAATACCAAATCGACCTAACGTCTTGCATTTTGAGCCGCCTTCGCTGCCTTTTTGGCGCGTTGTTCAACGATCTTTCCTATATAGGAAATGGCATCAGGAGTTGTGCAATTCGTGTCGCCGTGATCAACGACAACCTTTCCGATCCGACTAGCGCTTGCTTGCGCGGCCTCACGCAATTTCGGGGATCGGGCGCCGACAGCAATCAGCGCACCGTTCATTGCGTGCCGCGTGCGATTCGGAGCGGCGCCGATTTCTCGCTCGATCGTGGCCACGTGACGCTCGAAGATTTTGTCGTCGATCGATGAATCGCTTGATGCCAGCTGCCCGATCACGTTCCACCCCGCTGAGCTCACCCACTCGCCGCTATCACCTATCCACACCGAAGCGCGCCCGAGTGCCACAGGAGTCTTAGCCGCGTAGGTCGAAAAAGCATCGGTGATCACGTAGTTGCCGAGCGTGGCCACCCAAGTGTCGAGCAGTTCAACATCGCCACGCATCGGGTCGGCAATCATCAAGCTCAGCACGCGAGCATCGTGCACGCCGCTCACCCACAGGTCAATTGCCAAATCATGGTTGACCTTCATCTTCTTGGTCAGCTTGGCAAAGGTGGCGTAACTCACCCCGTATGTTTCATCCGTCACGCCGTGTCGGCGGTACGTCTTTTGCGCCTGTTCGGTACCGGCTGTCTTCAGCTCGCTGAGCACGTCGTCAACTTCTGGTGCCACGGGAACCGTCCTTTCGGAGACGAAAACTACCGCACCAGCGAACTGGGCGCCGCGGCTAATTGACGGTGATGCTCACGATGGCGCCCATTCCCGGTGGAAGCGCAAGCCGATGAGTGGGATCGACGGCCTGCCACACTTCGCTGTCGTTGGCAGCAAATAATGCGCTGCCAGAAGAATCAAGGACGATCGTTGTGGGAGGTTGAGCGGTGGGTGTGGTTTCGATGTGGCCGGTGCCTATCGCAAACGTAGCGAGCCCTTCGGCCGAAGCGGCGTACACGGTTGTGGCGGTCACAGCGAGCGACAGGCGCCCGGTCAGGGGTGACGGTGAAAGATCGGTTACGCGAACCACGGCAGGCAGCAACGGTGACCCATCGTTGGTGTGTGTATCGATCGTCAACAACTTGCCCTGTGACGTCAACACGAAAAGTTGCGACCCATCAGGGGTAGCGCCAATCGTTCCCGAACTGACTATCACATCAGACGGAAGGTCGATACATGATTGGGCGCCATAGGAAAGGTTCAACGCATGCACGAACGCGGTCCCGTTACTCGACCGATAAAGGGTATAGAGATATTGCCCACCCTCAGTAAGTACATGGTCACCCCGCTGCCCGGCCATCACCTCGGTGTCGTCCAGGAGGTTTTTCGTGTTCCATCCAAATGGAGGTTGCAGATTCGCAATCGCGCCTACGGTCATCAATCGGACTCGATACGACGTTGGATGTTCGGCCGGTACATATTCGAGAAGTGCCAGGTCCAGGTCGGCGCCGGCAAATGCCTCAGGCATGAAATTGCCCATCAACTTCGTTTGAGTCGGCAGCCCAGTGTCGCTCCGGACCACAGCGATGGTCGTTTCACTCCGTCCTACAGCCATCTCTCCCGATACGAGAGGTGCATAGTCGCGATCGCTCAACGCAACGCTGACACCGTCAAACGACACGGCCGCAACGACCAACTCACCAGCCACGGATTTGGTCGCAATGGAGGTTCCATCAATCGCGCTTAGCCACTCGACTTTCGTGTTCCCGTTGACGATGCTGAATCGCACGAGACGCTTTCCGTCGCCGCTGATGTGGCCAGCCGGACCCGCGAAAATTGCGCGCCCTGTCGAATCGAACCCCACGATTTGCTCTGTCCCCACAACAGTGATTGCAACACCCAACGGCAGTGACCGAGGTACGACTGACGAAGGCACTGATATGTCAGTGCTCGTCGCGGTGTCCTGCGAACGCACCGTGGCGCCCACCGAGCCGCATCCAACGGCGGACCCAAATAGCACTACCCCACAAACCATCGATCGAATTTTCATAGCTGACCTCCACGAGTCGCTTGTCGTATGGTCCGTATACCCCGCTCGGCGCACAATGGTTCCATACCTACCGGACCGTCAACGCGAGGGCCAATGCCGCGGCCTGATCGATGTTGGCTTCGATGCGATATGTGACGTCACCGTGTTGCCACAACAGTGTGTTGCCCGCCAGCCGACTTGTCATAGAGCCGTAGGTGCCGTCGCGAGCAGTTATGTTCAAGTCGTGGGGAAAGCCAGAGATCCAATATCCGCTATCGCCATTGACATTTGCCGCTACGACAGTGGTTCCCTCCGGCAAAATTTTAACAAACGCCTGATCATTAACTGAGCCCCGAAAGGCGCTAAATGCCAGCGCCCACAATGGATTGGCGGGATTTGTTGGAATCGGGCCGTGAGCGGTTTCGCGCCACCACAATGTCACCAATCCATCGGCCACGCTGGTGTCGACGCTTACATCTGAGGGATCACCAAGGCTGGCAACGTGCGGAACCGAAAACGCAAATGGAACAAGCTGTCGCGCCGTGGTCAACGTGGTTGACCTGCCAAATCCGGGTGGAATTGTGTCCCCATTTGGCGACGTGGAGGAGGCGGCAACTGGGAGGCTCTGGACCGTGGTGGTAGTCGTGTTGACGAGCGGCGGCGATGGTTTCTCGATGCGTACCCCTCGCAATCCAAGCCAATCGGCAACGGCCTTACGAACAGGCGGGATGACCAACACGGCAATCACGATGGCAAGAGCAGCAAGCACCAACCGGAGATGCTTGAGCGCTCGATTACTTCGAGACTTCACCGTCCCGATCGGCACACCCAACTCAGCAGCGGTTTCGGCCTCGGATCGTTGGGCTAGAAATCGAGTTTCCAACGTGACGCGATCTATTGGACTCAGACGCTCAACGGCGGCGATCAGTACTTCCCGATCGGCGGCCTCGAGCACACTGTCTTCAGCTGCTGGTGAGTACTCAGGAACACGATTGGAAATCAGCCGTTTCTCGGCCGCTTTCCTTCTACCTCGAGAGCGGTAAGTGTTGAGTGCCTCGTTCCGCACAATCGTCAAGAACCACGGGCGAAATTCGCGATGTGAATCAAAATTCCTCAGAGCCTCGAACGCCTTCAGAAGACTCACCTGGACAACGTCGTCGAAATCAGCCTCTCCACAAATCGAGGCCGCCACTCGTCTGGCGACAGGCAAATGCGGCCGTACCAAGTCGGCGAACGCCGCGTGGTCACCAGCCTGAGCCCGTTCAATCAGCACCTGATCCATGGATAGTTTTCTACCTCCCGGGTTCTATACACCGATCAAACCACATCGGTTCCCTCACGTGCTCGACTTTGGCCGCTCGGCACTCGATTATTCTGAGCGCATGTACACCCCGTCGATACTCGCCACGCCGCTTGTTTCCAGTAGCCCGATCAACTCCGAACGACCCAATGAGGCGCGAACTTTCGATTGGCCATTTCTCGATGGCGACGTGCAAATCGGAATCTGGGAGTGCACGCCCGGCAAATTTGGTGACGCCACTACAGACTTCGACGAAGCCATGTTTATGGTGAGCGGACGAGCCACCATCGACCACGTCGACGGCCACTACGACATTGCCCCCGGCACGCTGTGGACTACGCCCCGTCATTGGCCGAACACGTGGCATGTACACCAAACCATTCGCAAGATATACATCATTGACAACCGTCCCGGATCGCCAGGTGTGCCCACCCATTTGCCAAACGCGTACACCGTCGACTGCGGCGTATCGAGCCCTCGCCCGGCAGCGATCGCCGGGGATCCGCGTGAATCCTCCATCACGTTGTGGTCCCACAACGCCCTCGATATTGGTGTGTGGGAATGCACGCCAGGCGAATTCTCCTTCACACGCATGGGGTACAGCGAAGTGTTGACGGTGCTGTCGGGCCGAGCTACGTTGCATATCGACGGCGGGCCGTCATTCGAGCTCGTGCCGGGAGCCATGATCCTCACGCCGAGCGGCACAAACGGCCGGTGGACTATCCACGAGACCGTCCGCAAGGTCTACTACTCAGTCAACGATTAGGAGCCTCATATGACCGTGTCACGACTACGAAATATTCCTGGAATTGGCGTCGACAAAGTGGGTGATGCGGCTGATGCCGCCCGTGATCCATCCATTCTGCGGCTCGAAAATCTCGACACCGATTTGCGGCCACCAGCCGTCGCGATCCACGTTTCCAGGACCGCCATTGATGACGACGACGCCAACAGCTATCTCCCCTTCCAAGGCCACATCAGCCTCCGAGAGGCGGCCGCCGCCCACGTGAGCCGCACCGCCCTCACCCAGTACGACTACCGCACCCAGTGCGTGAGCGTGGCCGGTGGGCTCAACGGTATCCTGAACGTGTTGTTGGCCACCGTGGAGCCCGGCCAAGAGGTCGTGATTTGCGATCCAATGTACGCGGGTCTCATCAACCGAATTCATCTTGTGGGTGGCGTCCCGCGCTTCGTTTCGGCGACGCCCTCCCCCGCTGGCTGGCATGTCGATCCCGACCAACTCGCAGCAGCCGTGGGCCCCAACACGGCGGCGCTTCTTCTCATGAGTCCCGGCATGCCCACCGGCCTCGTTCTCGACGAAACGCACTGGAACGCGTTGGCACCAGCGGTGGCCCAACACCAACCGTGGATCATCTACGACACGGCCATGGAACACCTTCGTTTCGACGGCCGCGCACCGAGTCATCCGGCATCACATCCGGCGCTCACCGACCGCACGATCACCGTGGGGTCGGCGTCAAAGGAGTTGCGCATGATTGGTTGGCGAGTCGGCTGGATAGTAGGCCCAGCCTCGATCATGAGCGATATCACATTGGTAGGAATGGCCAATGTGGTGTGCCAGGTTGGCATCTCACAGCAAGCGGTGGCCGCCGCCTTAAGCCACCCCGATTGTGTGGCCGAGATCGGCACGGCGACTGCCATTTGGGCAGCGCGCCACAATCACATCGTCAGCGCGCTCGACGGGTATCCAGTCATTCCCGCACACGGCGGTTGGTCACTGCTTATCGACACCCGCCCACTCGGAATCACGCCCGCCCAAGCGTCCCAGCGGCTGATGGAGGTCGGCAAAATTGCCGCCACTCCGATGACCGGATGGGGGCCAAGCGGCGAGCACTATCTGCGGCTGGTTTTTGCCAACGAACCCATCGAGCGGCTGCACGATATTCGTCAACGATTCGACGCTGCACTCGGCTGATCCGAGACCTGCCCGGTAGGTTGACCATATGGAACGTATACAACTTCTCACTGCCGCTGGACCCATGCCTATTTCGGTCGCCGAGCCCGCCAACGACACGTCCGCAAAGGGAGCGGTGATCGTGTTGCAAGAAGCATTTGGCGTCGTCGACTACATCGAAAACTTGTGTACTCGATTGGCATCAGAGGGCTATCTCGCTATTGCGCCAGCGTTGTATCACCGCATTGGTTCGCCTACGTTTGGGTACGACGACTTCACGCCAATTCGGCCGGCGATGGGTTCGTTCACCAAGGCAGGGATTGCAGAAGACCTCGATGCGTGCCACAACTTTTTGATGGGTCGCGGATACACAACCTCTCAGACAGCGGCCGTGGGATTTTGCATGGGAGGGGCGGTGACGCTGTTTGCCGGTACCCGATTGGCGCTCGGCGCAGCGGTCACCTTTTACGGCGGCGGCGTGGCCGTTGGCCGGTTCGGTCTCGGGTCCGGAATCGAAATGGCGCCCGACCTACAAACGCCTTGGCTGGGCCTGTACGGCGACCTCGACCAATCGATCCCCATCGCTGAAGTGGAGCAATTGCGTGATGCCGCAGCCAAGGCACCCGTGCCCAACGAGGTAGTCCGGTACGCAGACGGCGATCACGGCTTTCATTGCCCCGACCGTCCATCGGTGTACAACGAATCAGCGGCCACTGATTCATGGGCCAGAATGCTCGCCTGGTTCGGATCGCACATCTCCAACGCCACCCGCTGAAGCACAACGCCAACGAGCAATTTGCAGTGACCCGCTAGGGTTTCCCATGTGGATACCAACATCAAGCTCCTGGCCGATTTTGGCCTCGCAGCCGATGCCGCACCGATCGGGGAAGGTGCTCAGGCAGTCATCTATCGCCTCGACGACGAGCGTGCGCTCCGGATATTTCAAGATGTCGCTTCGGCTCGCACCATCACTCAACGAGCCGACTTTCTGACTGCAATCCGCGATCAGACGCTTTGGTTCGCCACTCCGGAATATCTGGAATGGGGCGTGATCGACAACACGCTTTTCGCAATCGAACGCCTGCTCCCCGGCACCAACATGGCAATCGAACTCGGGCGGCTACGCGGTGTTGGCCGCCTCACGGCGTGGACCAACTACGCAGAAGCCGTTCATGAGATTCACAGGCTCAGCTTCAACGCCCCAGGCTTCGGCGACCTCTACCCACACACGGCCGACGCCCCCATTCGCGCCAAAACGTGGAACGAGTATTTGAATCTCACGATCGACAATCACCTGGCCCTGTATCGACCGGAATTGTCTCTCGATGTGCCGCACCTTGAAGGTTCGATTGCTCGGCTACGCAAGTCGATTCACAGCATTCCTGAGCCAGCACCCGGGCATCTCGTGCACGGCGATTTCTTTCCCGGAAACGTGATGATCGACGAATCGCACAATGTGACGGCCGTGATTCACTGGTCGGAATACTGCGTCGTCGGCGATCCGCTTCTGGACCTTGCTGGCGCCCTCACATTTCTCGAAACACAGGTGCATATCGAGCCATCTGACCTCGGCCACGTGCGATCTCACTTGGTCACTATTGCGGGGGATCACATTCTCAAGCCAATCAGCGTTTACCGCAGTTGGATTGCACTCATGATGACGTCGCGCTGGTATCGCCAGAACAGTTACCGCCACTATTCGTGGGCGATTAAACAGGTCCGAACCTGTTGATTTACAACGGTTTCGTGAAGATGGCCCATGTGTGCCACCGGCGGGTATTGAATGTGCATGTGGCGCCAGAATTCGCCGCCCATGCCGTAATTTCAGCCTCTGTTGCTCGGTAGCCGCGCCACATTCTGGTGAACGCCGGACGGCGCAACAACACCCTGGCCGAATCCACGGCAGCATCGCGCACACGGGGCAAAATACCGGCCTCGCGGAATTGCAAAAACCCTGTGCCCCCGGGCCCGATTGCTCTGCACGTCTCCACCACATATCCGCGTTGTTCGGCCGCGTTGTCGATGTGTTGCATCACACAGACCGACACGATGAAGTCCATCGAATCGTCGGCCAACCGATCCAAGCTCGAGCTGTCGCCCACCCAAAGATCTGTGCCGGTGCCTTCGAGGCGCGACGCCGATTGTTCAACCGACGACAACGACACATCGTTGCCAGAAACGTGGGCGAACAATTCGGTAAGCGCCAACGTGATGTGGGCATCGCCGCACCCAATTTCGTGAGCTCGTTCAAATTTTGCTGGGCGGGCAAAATGAAGCAACCCCTCGATGAGATCGCGCCCCGTTTGGAAGTAGACGCCGTCGTCGTCGCCGGCTTCTTGAGTGGCTAAAACCTTGCGCCCATATTGACGCACCCAGGCGTCCCAATTGTGTGGTTGTTCGTCAGCTGATGTGTTCACGCACGCACGATCGTAGAGCCCCGAGCCATCGACTCTCCGGCATATCCCGACGCAATCAGCGACACCCACTGGTATACGGCGTCTTCGTTAGAGGCCAATAGGCCCGGCACATACTTCGGTGAACGCATCCCGCGCTGCACACTCTCCACCGCTGCCCAATCCTGACCATTGGTGAGGTGCCAAAAATCGCTGGCGTAGGAGGGATCAAACCCTGGGCGCTCAAAGCTCTCAGGAGCAAACAGCCACTGACATTCGACGTGGGTTGTGGTGGGTGTGAGGGGTTCAAGGCGGTGGGTCATCACGTAATCGGGATGCAGCGACACCAACAGATTGGGGAACACACCGATGTAGTCCACTTGACGGCGTTGCTGTTCATTGAGGCCCGGGATCACCTCGCCGCCCGATGCGCCGTCGATACTCATGGTGGCGGCAAAACTTTCGAGATCCATGGTGCCGCCCACCCACATACCGGACTCGTCTGTGTAGTTGTCGCCGCTGGAATGCTCGGAAACTCGGCACAGTTCTGGGTGAATCAGCGGGCAGTGATAGCACTCTTGGTAGTTCTCAATGGCCAGTTTCCAATTGGCTTCCAACACGTATTCATGGGTGACAGCTGGCCGAAGACGACCCAGCTCATAGTTGGCGAAAATGCGATCCAAGGCGTCGACGTGGGAAAGGAATGGCGGCGCATCTCCCGACACGTTGACGAATACCCAACCATTCCATTCCGCGTGATTGATGGTCACTAGGCCAAGGTTTGGTTGATCGAAATTGGGCACATCCCCAAAGTGCGGTGCCAGTCGCAAATCGCCCGACAGTTCGTACGTCCATGCGTGGTACGGGCACTGAATCACGCCCCGCACTGCAGAAGCTCCGCACGGCAGTAACTCGTGTCCACGATGGCGGCAAATGTTGGCAAAGGCCCGAAGCTCCCCGTCGGCATCACGACTCAAAAGCACAGCGGTGTGGCCCACCTTGATCGCCTTCTGGCTTTTCGGCTCCGCTACATCATCAAGTCGCCCGGCGCACACCCACGAGCCATCGAAGAAGTGCTGCCGTTCCCAGTCCAAAACGTCGTTGCTGAGATACGCCTCGGCGGGCAGCATTCGTGAGTGCCCGAATGGAGCTTTGGCCGCCGCCAATGCAGCAGCATCAATAGGTGCGGGGGGAAATTGGTGACTCATAGCTCGATGCCTCCTCGGCACAACGGGCGGGACGTGAGGGCGCCCGTCGACAAAGCACAGGATAGCGGAATGATCAAAATCGTTACTAACTGACGCGTCAGTCAAAAAATATCTCGGTTTGCTATTTCAATGGTCCGGTTCATCGACAAGAATCACTCCATGGGGATGCCTTCACTTTCACGCCGACAGTTTCTCATCCGATCCGCAGCGGGAGCGGCACTGATTCCGAGTTTTGCAGCGCTGCTCGCAGCATGCGGATCAAGCTCGTCCAGCTCTACACCAGCAGGACCCGAAGCGCTCATTGGTACTCCAACCAAGCCAGTAAAACTCCCCATCTACACCGACAACAAAGGCATCGCCGCCGGCCTCAAGCCTGAAGCGGGCCCGCTCAAAATTCTCAACTATGCCGATTACGTGAGCCCTGATCTAGTGAAGGCGTTCGAAGCGAAATTCAACACCAAAGTAGAGATCACTACCTTCGATGCCGATACTGATTTGGTGGAAAAGGTGCGTACCGGCGCCCTCACCGGCGACATGATCCTGTCGTCGTCGTACGACACCCATTACAAGCTGGTGGCCGCAAAACTGGTGCAACCGCTCAATCGGAGTTACATCACCAATTTCGCTAACATCTTGCCAGCGTTGCAAGATCCGTTCTACGACTCTGGATCTCAGTACACCGTGCCATACACCCTGTACGCATTGGGCCTGTCGTATCGCAACGATTTAATTGATCCGAAGATTGTGGACGCCAAAGGCTGGGACGTGTTGTGGGACCCCGCTTACAAAGGCAAAATTTCGATCCTCAACAATGACCGCGAATCAATGGCTGTGGCGTTGCTCCGCAAGGGCATCACCGACCTCAATACCACCGACCCTGCCGTCATCGCCCAAGCCGGTGCCGACCTAAAACAACTCGTTGCATCCAACGTGAAGGTCACGATCGATGTTTACAAAAACGTGCCCACAGGCACGACCACCATCGGCGAGAGTTACTCCGGCGACATGATCAACGGAGTCAGCCAACTCCCCACCGACGGCGACCCTAAGACGCTCAGCTTTTGGAAGCCCACCACCGATAAATTGCCCGTCAACAACGACCTCCAAACGGTGTTGAAAAGCGCTGCCAACCCCGTGCTGGCCCACGAGTTCATCAACTTCATATTGGACAACGAAAACGCCTTCACCAACTTCACATTCGTTGGCTACCAACCAGCGCTGGCCGCCACCACGGCCGATGAAATCATCAAGCGAAACCTGGCACCCGAAACTCTGCGCACCTGCCTGTTAACCAACGACGAGGTGGCCAAAGGCCTTCGAATTCATGCCCTCCCGCTGGCCCAAGCCAAGCTGTACGAATCGGCCTACTCATCATTTACTGCCGGGTGATGTAGCGCCGTTGAACGAGATCACGGCCACGGCAAAGGGGGTCCGTCACAAGCAACAGAGCACCCGTTTTTGGGCTCTGTTTGCCGCCCCTGGCACCGCGTGGCTACTTGCTCTTTTTGTGGTGCCGTTCTACGCAGTATTGGCTCTGGCATTCGGCCATCCTGACCCCATTTTTGGCTCGGCTATTCCGGAGTGGAATCCGTTGAAGTGGGATGCCACTGCACTACGCGACGCTCTGAGCCGTATCTTTGGCGGCGACCTGGGCACGGTAGTCATTCGCACGTTTACGTACGTGGGAATCACATTGGTGATCTGCATTTTGGTGGGGTATCCAGTGGCCTATTACGTGGCTCGCAGCGCCCGCAAAAGCCGAGGCATCATCCTCACTGCTCTGGTGTTGCCATTTTGGATTAGCTACCTCATGCGGATGTTGGCATGGGTCAATTTGCTGGCACCCGATGGCATGGTCAATCGGTTTCTGGATTGGATAGGAATTTTTGGTGGCCCAAAAAACTTCCTCAGTGGCAACGCTGTGACCGTGATTATTGGGCTGGCGTACGGGTACATTCCGTTTTTCATTCTTCCTTTGTACGCCTCGCTAGAACGCATGGATGTGCGGCTGATTGAAGCGGCCCGCGATTTAGGTGCGTCGCGCGCCAGGGCGTTTTGGCGGATCACGTGGCCACTCAGTCGTCAGGGTTTGATGGCCGCTTCGGTGATCACCGTGCTGCCCATGTTTGGCGACTACTACACCAACGGATACCTATCGGGCTCACCCAACACGTCGATGATTGGCAACCAGATCGAGTACTACCTACACGGAAGCACGTCACCGCAAACCGGCGCTGCGCTGGTGATCGTGTTGTCGGTGTTGCTCGTGATTTTGATGGCCTATTACTTGGTGTCGACCGCACGCGCGGCCAGCTCGGTGGCGTTGCGATGACCGTCGTGAAGCGCCGACGAGGCATTCCCGCATTGGCCGCCATCACATGGCTGTACATCTTGTGGAGCATCGTGCCCGTGGTGATAGCCGTGCAGTTCAGTTTCAACGCCGGCAAATCCCGCAGCGTGTGGCAGGGGTTCTCGATGCGGTGGTACACGGGCGACCCCAACCAGTCCGTGCTCCACGACCCCACCTTGCGGCACGCCATGGCCAACTCATTGTGGCTGGCCTTCGGTGCCATGGTGATTGCCACACCTTTGGGCACTGCTCTCGCCATTGGCCTCGCGCGCTGGCGCAGCAGGCTCGCCAAACCAGCCAACGGGCTCATGCTGTTCCCATTGGTGACGCCCGAGATCGTGATGGGCGTTTCGCTGTTTATCGTGTTCGTGAATCTCTTCACGGGGGTAAGCGCTGGCTTCACCCGCCAGTTGCTTGGGCATGCCACATTCACCATTTCGTACGTGGTGATCATTGTGCGCGGACGCCTGCTCTCGATTGGCACCCAACTAGAAGAGGCTGCCCGCGACCTCGGCGCCACGCGTTGGCAGGCCGTACGAACCATCCTGTTACCGCTCCTCAAACCCGCCATCTTCGCCAGCCTCATGATCGTGTTTGCTACATCGATTGACGATTTTGTGATCTCCTCATTCCTGTCGACCGGCGCCTCGGATGAAACCGTGCCCATGAAGATTTACTCGTCCACAAAGGGCACAGCTACGCCAGCGCTCAACGCTTTGGCCACGGTGATGCTTGTCATCACGTTGGCTGCCATCACCGTTGCCGTACTTGTGATGCGCAAGCTCAATCACGACGACAGCGGACATCCTGCCGCGGCCCTGATTTCGATCAGCTCGTAGCGAGGGCCATCTCGTCTCGTAGGATTTCGCCATGGCTTCTCCGCTCGTTGTCGACCCGCAGCTGCGCCCCCATACCGTTACCGAGGTGGTCACCGAAACTGGCGACCCCATCTCGGCACATATCGTGAAAACTGAGCCCGGCGAGAGCGCTGCTGGCAAGGTCCTCGAAGCCCGCCTGTATGGCACGCCGCTGGAAGCATTGTGCGGCCATGTGTGGATACCATCACGGGACCCCGGCAAGCATCCGCTGTGCCAGGCCTGCAAGGAGATCTACGAGATGTTCAAGATCTTCAACGACGGCCTCAACGACAAACCCACCGAGTAACGGCAAACAGCACGAGTAACGGCGAACAGCACGAGTAACGGCGAACAGCACGAGTAGTCAGTCGTCACTCGGCCATTTCGCGGACTGCCTCGAGGGGCAATTCGACGGCCACCACCGCGCCCCGGGCCGGAATCACCCGTCCATCGTTGGGCACAAGCGCTTGCACTGTGTGACGCCCAACCACGATGTGTAGATGCGTCGTAGCGCCCACATACACGGCCTCGCTCACCACACCGGCGTGCCCCGCGCCGTCGGGGCCGTTGACACGTACCCGCTCTGGCCTGATGACCATCGTGCCGTGGGATTCAGGCTTCACCAATGCCATGGGCAACACGTTGGCTACCCCGAGAAAATCGGCCACATAACTGTTCGCCGGCGTGTCGTACACCTCGTGGGGCGTACCGCACTGCACGATCCGGCCCAGGTTCATCACGGCGAGCCGGTTGCTCATGGTGAGGGCTTCTTCTTGATCATGTGTCACGTACACAAACGTGATGCCGATATCGCGTTGCAAGGCCACTAATTCGAGCTGAAGTTCCTTACGCAGTTTGGCATCAAGAGCACCGAGCGGCTCATCGAGGAGCAGCACTCGTGGACGCAAAATGATGGCCCGCGCCAATGCCACACGCTGTTGTTGACCACCAGAGAGTTGGGACGGTTTACGCTTTTCTTTGCCCGATAGCCGCACCTGTTCGAGCGCCTCGCCCACCTTCGTGTGCACCCATTTACGATCGGTGTCGGTGAACCGCAACCCGAAAGCCACGTTGTCGTACACACTCAAATGGGGGAACAGCGCGTAGCTCTGAAAGACCGTGTTCACTGGTCGTTTTTCGGGGGGCTCATTCGCCACATCCACGTCGTCGATGAGCACTTGGCCGGCGGTCGGAATTTCGAATCCGGCGATCATTCTCAGCGTCGTGGTCTTGCCACACCCCGAAGGACCAAGCAACGAGAAGAATTCTCCTGGCGCGATGTCGAGGTCGATTCCGTCAACGGCCAATTCGGCGTCGTATCGCTTTACGAGAGATCGAAGGCTAACTGCTCCACCATGGGCCATCCGGGCATTCTTGTCGACAACTACCCGTTTCGTCTAGGTGCAAAATTGACTGACGCATCAGTCAGCAAGATCAGGATAGGATGCGGCCATGTCTTCGCCTACCTTGCCAGCCGCGTGGTACGCCGATGCCGACCACTATGCCCGTGAGCAACATAAAGTATTCGAAAATGGTTGGAGTTGCGTCGGGATAGCCGATCTCGTAGCCCAACCCAACACGTATTTCACGGCGCTGGTCGGCGGGGTCACGCCGGTGGTGATCACCTGCGATAGCGCAGGCGAGTTGGCGGGATTTATCAACGTGTGTCGGCATCGCGGCGCGCCAGTTGCCTCCGGCTGCGGCTCTGCTCGGGCGCTGAGTTGCCCATATCACGCCTGGGTTTACCGGCTCGACGGATCACTCAGCCGGGCTCGCGGATTCGACCACGATCCCGATTTCGATTCTTCGCAGCACAATCTGGTGCCCGTTGCCGTGGCCGTATGGGCTCGGTTTGTGTTTGTGAATCTGCTGCCCGACGCGTCACCTCTGGACCTCGGCCCATTGGCCACGGCGATCGAGCCGTATCCATTGACGGAAATGAATTTGGTGGCCACCGATGAACACGACGGCGAATTCAACTGGAAAGTTTTCGTAGAGAACTATTCCGAGAATTTTCACACGCCGCTCGTGCATCCCGACCTCATTGTGAACGGTTGGGAGTATCCGATTCTGTGCGAGGGCATGATTTCGCTGGCATGGGATCGCCCGCTGCGGCCCACGAACGCGGTCGAACAAGCGCTGGCCGACGCCACACCAGGAGATCCTCGCTGGAGTGGCGTGGCGAGTGTCCAGGTCGACGACGCCTTCATCGCCGGCAGTTATTTCACCGTGTTTCCCAATCTGCTCGTGAGCATGTTTCCTCGCTACGGCCATGCCATCCACGTGCAACCCACCAGCCCTCGTACAACAAAGCTCACCGTGTTTCGATTCGCACACGCGAGCGTCACTCCTGAGCGACTTGCCGTCGATCTGGCTGCCAGTCGGGAAGTGGCCCAACAAGATCTCGACATTTGCGCCCTCGTGCAACAGGGCTTCAACGCCGGAATCGACACCAATGGCGTGGTGTCGGCCGAGCACGAGCCGGGCGTGATTCACGTACACGAGATTCTTCGACGGTCGTGTCGCGAAACTGCAGCAGCCACTGACTAGATTTCGCTATTAGTGCGCAAGAACAGTGTTGATCAACGGCGAGCCGAGATGCTTGAGGTGACCTGTCAGGTCGTGATGGATCGTGGCTTTGCCAACACCCGAGTGTCCGACGTGGCCGCCAAATTGGGCGTATCCACTGGGCTCGTTCACTATCACTTCACTTCTAAGAACCAGCTTTTGGCCGAAGCGTTTCGCCATGCCGCCAATGCCGATCTGGAACGTCTGCAACACGAGATTTCCAAGGCCACCACTGCCATTGCCAAGCTCGACAAAATCTTCAAGCTGTACTCCCCTGTTGAGGCCGAGCCAGGCTGGATGTTGTGGATCGACGGCTGGGGCGAGGCCCTGCGCAACGATCAACTCAAGCGCATAAGCCAGGAACTCGACGATGAATGGAAACAGGCGCTGCAAATCATCATCACGGAAGGCGTTGCCAACGGAGAGTTTGCATGCGCCGATCCTCATGGCGCAGCATGGCGCTTGGCCGCCATTCTGGACGGCCTGGCCGTGCAGGTAACCGTGCATGAAGGCACCATTTCACGGAGCCAATTGTCAAGCTGGGTACGCACTGCAGCGTCCTTGGAACTTGGGCTTCCCCAAGGTGCCTTCGTGGCCCGCAAAGCTCCGAAGGTCGGCTAGGCGTAGAGCTCGCCGACGCGGCTCGTCTGCCACGTCTCCAGGGTTGTCAAGGCGTGAGCGAAACGCTCCACATTGGCCACAAACTTTTCAGCATCGGCTTGCGCGTGTTGCACCGACAGCGTCCACTGCTCGCTCTTACCCCATGGTGGCAAAAACACGCCGCCATTGTGTTGAAACAGCCAATGGGCATGCGACAATTCCGTATCCACCGACAGGAAATCGCGATAGTTCGTCACTGGTCTGGGATGAAAGACAATGCACCCTTTAGCCCCGAATTGATGGCCATACACGGGTGCACCCACAGCCTTTAGGGCCGTCAAAGCGCCGCTCATCATGAACGAACCCAGCCGATCAAATTCGCGGTAGGCGTCGGGCGTCAACACTTCTGTAAGGGTGGCCCGGGCAGCAGCCATCGTCAATGGGTTGCCGTTGAATGTGCCCACTTGGTCGTAACGTCCATCGGCAATGGCGGCCATCACTTCGGTGGTGCCGCCAATGGCACCGCACGGCAATCCGCCGCCAAGAGCCTTAGCCAAACACACAATGTCGGGGGTCACACCGCTCAGGCCGGTAATGCCAGCAGGGCCCACGCTAACCCCTGTTTTTACTTCATCAAACGCCAACAACACGCCGTACTTTTGGGTGAGCATGCGCACACCTTCGAGGTAGCCAGGGTTGGGCGGCACGATGCCCGCATTCATCATCATGGGCTCCATGATCATGCCCGCTATTTGTCCGCGGCACTCGTCGAGAACAGCTTCAAGTACATCCAGATTGTTGTACGGCACCACCCGGGTGAGTTGCACAATCTCATCGGGGATTCCGTTGCCCGCCGCCACGCTATGGGGACGTCCGACGGGGCCGAGTTCGGTCACGTCGTTGTACATGCTCACCATCACCGAATCGTGATGGCCGTGATACGTGCCTTCCACTTTGATGATGAGCTTGCGGCCCGTGATAGCGCGCATGAGATGGACGGCGTCCATGGTGGCTTCGGTTCCCGAGTTGCCGAATCGCCACATCGGTAAACCAAATCGCTCAGCCAAATTTTCGGCCACCACAATGGCATCTTGGGTGGGTTGAGCGAAGTGGGTACCCATGGCCACTCGGCGTTGCACCGCTTCCACAATGGCCGGATGATTATGACCCACGAGGTTCACGCCATAACCAGCATGTAGGTCGACGTATTCGGTGCCATCCACGTCGAACACTTTTGATCCATCGCCACGATCGATCCATACCGTGCCTGGGCGGGCGATCATCCAACTCGAGGTGGCTCCCCCTGCGAGGCTTCCAGCCGCTCGTTCAGCGAGCGCCGCGGAGCGAGGTTGACGGGCCAGGAATTCGCGTTCTTGATCGCCGATCAAATCGTCGATTGAGCCGTGGCGCGGCGATAACGGGGTGGGGCGGTCGGCGGGTGCGAGCACTGCCATATTGGTCAACTCCTAGAGCCAATTCGACGTAGCCACGCGTGTGAATCGGCCGCCCATTTCGGGCTAGGTCCGGTGGTTTTCCTGACTGATCAGTCAGTTTACTGGCTGACGCGTCAGTCAGCAAGCCGGGCGAAGGGCTGCATCTACATCGAGCGGGCGAACGCCATCTGTTCTGGCACCACTTCGATGTCGCGGCCGGCCACATGACGTGACGGATGCACCACTGAGCAGTACTCAATGAGTCGATCGCGATCAGACGTCGAAATATCAGAAATCTCGATACCGCTGCGCCACTCGTGGCCGACGGGGATGCAGAACCGCACAATGCCAGTGGCCCACACTTCGACGTTGGCGTCACGAATCGTGCGCACCCGAAGACTCATCGGGACTGTGTCGCCCACCACCATGGGCAGCAACGACATAGCACCAACGCCATAGGGAGTGAGATCGACAACTCTGGCCACATCGCCGTGAATACGCGCCGCCAGCTCCACCTGAAGTCGGAAATTCACCCGCATCTGTCGGCGGAGCACAATTACGCCAAGCACGTTGAGAACAGCCACCATCACAGCCAACGAAACACCGATCAGCCATGTAGTGCGACCAGCGTCCTTGATGGGCGACAACGGCCCAGCGGCGAACCTCTCGGCCACACCACGAGCAATGACAGCGAAATCGAGCAACAAGCAACACGTACACAACAATTTCAGAGAGGCAATCGATTTGATGCCGCCTGACTCGGCGGCCATGGGCGGGATCATTGTGGGACGCAATCGAGAAGCCACGAGGCCTCGCAACGCCGTCACATCAACTCCCAGACAGCGCAAGCCGTAACGCACGCGGTCACCGATCGATCGGCTGTGGCGGGCAAACATTTTGTGGCCCACAAATACTCCACCCAGCGCAACCAAGGTGGCAATCGACGTGGTCGTGGATGGGGCCACGACGGGAACTCGTCCGCTGACCACACTGGCAATGAGCGCCCCAAAAAGGAGCAAATAGGCCACGGCGCCGAGGGGCCTCGACAGGTCTTCAAGGTAGGCGGCTCGCTGTGATGTCGTCAAACGACTCGACACAACGGGGCTCAGTCGATGACGCACAAGCACCCGCAAACGAGCGATCGATTCGCCGCCCCGCACGGCGAGGTAAGCATCGACCGTGTTGGGAGCAACGCATAGGCACACCACGTCACCATGAAATCGGCCGCTCCACCCATCGCGGTTGAGGGCGATGCTGGTGAGCGTCGCGGCACCGGTGACAGTGTCCACAAGGCCTCCAATGCCCTGCAAAGCCAGCCGGCGCACCATGGAACCACTCTGCTGCCAGATAGCTGCTCCGCGGGCCCCACGAGCGGGCCCGATCACCAGGTGGTCGAGTGACGAGGCGTGACGGTGGGGCGCCAAATGTTCGAGAGAATCCCGGTTGATTGGCTCCACACGAGATTGCACAAACCCCACGCCAGGGTCTCCGAAATATCCAGCGGTAGCCGCCGCGAAGTGGGGCAAGGGAACGCAATCTCCATCAAAGAAGGCCACCAGTGGAGCCGTGCCGCACAGCAACGCCTCGTTGACAAGATTGCTCCGACCGCGATGCACCCCCGTTACATACACAGCGTCGAATTCGGCGGCCAACGACGCGATCTCGGGCCGATCACGATGATCCACGATCACAGTGCTTTCACGATTTTGCACTGCTCGCACGCCCAGCATGGTGGCTCGCACGACAGACACTGGTTCATCCAAAACGGCCACGATCACGTCGCACGCCATGGACGATTCGACAACTACCGTGTCGTGGGCCAGCGGCCTAGAGACCGCGTACGTCAACGCGAATTGGCTGAGCAAGATGAGCTCGGCCACGACGATCGGTACGAGCAACAGGAAATTGGCACCCGGAGACAACAGCTGGGTGATGATCGTCACCACACCCCCCACCACGGCGATGATGGCTACTGCGAGACGAAAAATACTGGCGGATGGGCTCGGTGTTGAATTCACCTGTATCTATCGGCCGCTTAACAATTCACGTAAGCGGCAATGGCCACTTGGTTTCAGAAACCCGTCGCAGGCCGGCCGGAAACTACGAGTATTGGGGGTCCGTCCACCCAGGAAACACTTGGGGCAGGCCGTCAGAAACCTTGTCGGGATACGTAGGCGTGCGCTTCTCCAGAAAGCTCATCACGCCTTCGCGCGAATCGGCAGATGCACCACGGGCGGCGATGGCCCGAGAGTCGACCCGATGACCTTCCATGGGGTGGTTGGCACCCAACATGCGCCACAACATTTGCCGCGTCAACGCCACCGAAACCGGTGCCGTATTTTCAGCGATTTCCATGGCAATGGCTCGTGCCGCGGGGAGCAAATCCTCCGGTGCGTGAATACTGCGAATCAGCCCCGTGCCAAGCGCCTCTTGGGCCGGAAATACCCGCCCAGTGGCTGTCCATTCCATGGCCTGATTGATGCCGACCACGCGGGGCAAGAACCAGCTCGAACACGCTTCGGGCACAATGCCGCGGCGGGCGAATACGAAACCGATTTTGGCATTGTCGGACGCCAGGCGGATGTCCATCGGCAAACACATCGTGATGCCGACGCCCACCGCGGGGCCGTTGATGGCCGCAATCACTGGCTTGGTGCATTCGAAGATGCGCAACGACACCAGCCCGCCACCGTCACGAGGTGCCTCGTAACGTGCGGGCTCGCCACTTTGGTCGCCGGTAGCAGTGTGATCGAAGGTGCCAGCGCCACCCGACAAGTCGGCTCCTGCGCAAAACCCACGGCCGCGGCCGGTCACGATGATGGCGCGCACGTTGTCGTCGGCGTCGGCCCTATCGAAGGCTTCGATCAACTCGTACATCATTGTCACGGTGAATGCGTTGAGCTTCTCCGGGCGATCCAGCGTGATGGTGAGCACGGGCCCATCCACCTCGTAGGCGATCTGGGTGAATTCGGTAATCGGGGGTCGCATCACTCACACATCCAGGTATCGAGAAATTGAAACTGCGGAACTCAGAATGCCGATGAACGCACCCAACGACAACAGCACGATTGCGGTGAAGCGAAATTGGGCAGACGAGGCAAAAAAGTCGCGAAGCAGTGAGACGCTGCCCGACGATCGGTCGCCGTGCAGCTTGTCGAAAAAGAACCGCTTCACAGCCCACACACCACCTACCGAAATACCGGCTCCTACGACACCTTGTATGAAGCCCTCGAGCATGAATGGCACCCGGATAAACCAGTTGGTAGCACCCACCAATTTCATCACTTCGATTTCACGGCGACGGGCAAAGATCGCCGTTCGGATGGTGTTGCCGATGAGCAGCGTTACCGCCACCAACAAGGCAAGCGATACCGCCAAAACGAAATTCCGTCCCAACGTGGTGACGCGGTTGATGGTGCGTACGGTGTCGAGTGCTGTCACTACCGTCAGTACACCTGGCACCTTTTCGTACACCGCAACCAGAGCTCGAATCGATGCCTCCGACTTGTCGACGGGCACCACGCGCCAGCTCGGCGGCAAGCTCGAAGCAGTAATCAATTTGGTCTGGCTGGCGTCGGGAAATTCAGTTTCGAATTCTTTCAGCGTTTCGGGAAGTCCGAACCAGCGGACTTCCTTCACGTTGGGATTTTCCTTGAGCTGCTTGCCAACGGCATCCCATTGATCCTGCGCTCCGCCTTTGTCCATCGGCTTCACGTACACGATCATCTCAATATTTTTTCCCCATTTGGCAGTGGCGTTACTCACCGCGTAGCGAGCTATAAACGATGTGCCAAACAGCGTGAGCGATACAGCCATGGTGAGAAATGAGGCGATCGACAACGTGAGGTTGCGCTTGATGTTGGAGCCGGTTTCCCGGAGCAAATATTCGACTGGAAGGCCCATCAGCCGTACACCCCTCGTGATTGATCGCGCACAATCGAGCCACGATCTAGTTCGATAACTCGCTTGCGCATGGTGTCCACAATGCCTTGATCGTGAGTGGCCATCACCACTGTGGTGCCCGTCTGGTTGATGCGGTCAAGCAAGCGCATGATGCCCACGCTGGTGGCAGGGTCGAGGTTGCCCGTGGGTTCGTCGGCCAAAAGAATGAGCGGCCTGTTCACGAAAGCCCGTGCGATCGATACGCGCTGCTGCTCGCCGCCCGACAATTCGTGCGGTCGGTTTTGCATTTTTTTCGAAAGGCCAACGAGATCCAACGAGGCCGGTACTTGGGCCCGGATCACACTCTTCGGGCTGCCAATGACTTCCAGCGCAAAGGCCACGTTTTCGTACACCGTTTTGTTGGGCAGCAATTTGAAGTCTTGAAAGATGCAACCAATGTTGCGGCGAAGCCACGGCACTTTGTAGTTGCTGAGTTGGGCAATGTCTTTGCCAGAAACCCAAATCGAACCGGAATCGGGATGTTCCTGACGGGTCAGCAACCGCATCAATGTCGACTTCCCGCTGCCCGATGGGCCTACCAAAAAGACGAACTCGCCTTTGGGAATATCGGCGTTGCCATTGCGGACCGCAATCGTGCCGTTGGGGTACGTCTTGGTCACATTTTCGAGCTTGATCATACGCGGGGATTACCTCTCGTCGGCCGAAACCCTAGCAGCGCGTTTAGGGCGGCAAGTGTCAGTGCGGGATTGGCGCTACTCGCCTACCGCGTCGGCGCCTGAACGCAACCAACGCAAATACGACTCCATGAACTCACTGATATCGCCGTCGAGCACGCCGGCCACATTGCCCGATTCGTGGCCAGTACGGAGGTCCTTCACCATTTGGTATGGCTGCAATACGTATGAACGCATTTGGGAGCCCCACCCGATTTGGGCTTGACGTCCGCCGGCGATTCTGGCTAATTCGGCGGCCCGATCTTCTTCGGCTTTGGCGTTCAAAATGGCTTGCAGTTTGAGCATGGCCTTGGCCCGGTTTTGTAGTTGGCTGCGTTCGTCTTGGCAGGTGACCACCACGTTGGTGGGCAGGTGGGTAATACGAATGGCCGACGACGTTTTGTTGACGTGCTGGCCGCCGGCTCCGGAGCTGCGATACGTGTCGACCCGCAGTTCTTTTTCGTCGATGTTGAAGTCGCCACCTTCTTCGAGCGAAGGCCATACATCCACGGCCGCAAAGCTGGTTTGGCGGCGGGCGTTGCCGTCGAAGGGGCTAATGCGCACGAGGCGATGAGTGCCGCGTTCCGCGGTCATGAGGCCGTATGCGTAGCGGCCTTTGATGGTGAATTCGGCCGACAAAATGCCCGCCTCTGTGCCGGCGGAAATGTCGTCGACTTCCACTTCGAAACCGCGTTGTTCCGCCCACCGCGTGTACATGCGCAACAGCATTTCGGTCCAGTCCTGGGCGTCGACACCACCGTCCTTGGCGTTCAATCGACAGATGGCATCGGCGGCGTCGTGGGGGCCGGTAAACAAGCTGCGTAGCTCGAGCTCCACCAGGGTGCCATCGAGGGCAGCCATGTTGCTCACAATGTCGGCCTCTTGGGATTCGTCGTCGATCTCGCGAGCCAGTTCGTGCAACACCTCAACATCTTCCATGTCGACGCACAATTTGTCGAACAGGTCGAGATCGATTTTGGCGTTGGCGTACTCGCCGTTGAGTTTTTTGGCGCGCTCTTGGTCGTCCCACAAATCGGGCCGGGCTACTTCGAATTCGAGTTCGCTGAATCGTTCACGAGTGGGTGCAATACGCAGATAGACCTCGGCTTCATCGACCCGTTTTCGCAGCGCGCGAAGATCATCGGTGAAGTCACGCATGAACTAGCCCTGGCCGTGACAGAGCTTGAATTTTTTGCCGCTTCCGCACGGGCATGGATTGTTGCGAGGGGTCTTGTCCCATTCGGATTTCACCACGGGCTGCATTTGCGGCGGTTCTTCTTCGATGGCTTCTGCATCCTCGTCGGGGCCACGCACACCAGCACTGGTCAACGCGGCCACCGCTCCAGTGGGAACGCTCGATGGATCATCGGCGGCGGAGTATTGCAGGTTGCTCACATCAGAAATCTGCTCATCGTGGACCACTTGAGCGTGCATCACGTACTTCACGAAGTCTTGCGAAATGCCGTGCATCATTTGGCCGAACATGTCGTAACCCTCGCGCTGCCACTCCACAAGCGGATCCTTCTGGCCCATGGCTCGCAGGCCAATGCCTTCTTGGAGGTAATCCATTTCATAGAGGTGCTCGAGCCATTTCTGGTCAATGATGCGCAGCATCACTTGGCGCTCTACTTCACGAATTACTGGTGGCGTGAGTTGTTCTTCGTGACGTTCGTAGTGGGCCATGCCATCGGCCATGAGTTGCTCGTACAAGGCGTCAGTGGACACCGAAGTGAGTAGCTCATCTTTGGTGACGCCCATTGGCCAATTGGTCGACATTTCGACGACGAGTCCGTCGATGTCCCACTCTTCGTTGAAATCACTCACGCAGTATTTCTTGATCGTGGAATCCACGGCGTCGCGCAGGGCTTCGATGGCGGCATCGCGCAAATCGGCACCGTCGAGCACTTGGTCGCGGCGACGGTAAATCACCTTGCGCTGCTCGTTGAGAACCTCATCGTATTTGAGCACGTTTTTGCGGATCTCGGCGTTGCGTTGCTCGACAGTATTTTGCGCTCGTTCGATGGCTTTGCTCACCATCTTTGCTTCGATCGGGGTGTCGTCGGGGAGGGCTTTGCCCATCACCCAGCTCATGGCGCCGGTAGCAAAAAGTCGCATCAGTTCGTCTTCAAGGCTGAGATAGAAACGGCTTTCGCCGGGGTCTCCTTGACGGCCAGAACGGCCACGCAACTGGTTATCGATGCGGCGGCTTTCGTGGCGTTCGGTGCCCAACACATACAGGCCCCCAAGTTCACGAACCTGATCGCCTTCGGCTTTGCACTCGGTTTTGAAATCGGCCAAGAGCTGGTCGTAACGGGTGAAAGCCGCGGTGCGGGCGGTGCGGAAATCTTCTGGCATGTCGCTGAGCGGCATCGACAGTGTGAACTCGTCGACCATCACATCGGCGCTGTGGCCTTCGCCCAATACGGTGTGGCGAGCGAGACCTTCTGGGTTTCCGCCGAGCAGAATGTCGACGCCACGGCCAGCCATGTTGGTAGCCACGGTGACCGAGCCGAGGCGGCCAGCCTGGGTGACGATCTGCGCTTCACGAGTGTGTTGCTTGGCGTTGAGCACTTCGTGAGGTACGCCACGACGGCCCAACAATTTGCTGAGCTTCTCCGATTTTTCGACGCTCACCGTACCCACCAAAACCGGTTGGCCTTGGGCGCTGCGCTCCACGATGTCTTCCACCACGGCGTCGTATTTGGCGTCTTCGGTTTTGTAAATCAGGTCGCCGCCGTCGAGGCGTTGCAGCTCGCGATGGGTGGGGATCGGCACCACGTTGAGGGCGTAGGTGCCAGCCAGTTCGGCGGCCTCAGTCATGGCCGTGCCGGTCATGCCTGCCAGCTTGTGGTACATGCGGAAATAGTTCTGCAAGGTGACGGTGGCCAGCGTCTGATTCTCTTCTTTGATCTTGACGCCTTCTTTGGCTTCGACGGCCTGATGCAAGCCTTCGCTCCACCGGCGGCCTTCCAAAATACGGCCCGTGAATTCGTCGACGATCTTCACTTCGCCTTGTTGCACGATGTAATCCTTGTCGCGCTTGTACAGCTCTTTGGCCTTGAGTGCGGCCGAGAGTTGATGCACCAGATTTTGCTGAATTTCGTCGTACAGGTTGTCGAGGCCGAGGCCTCGTTCGACTTTTTCGATGCCGGCTTCCGTGATGGCCACATTGCGTTTTTCTTCGTCGACGTCATAATCGACGTCGCGGGTGAGCCCGCGCACGATGGAGGCGAACTTGTAGTAGAGCTTGGCGGCATCCGCCACCCGACCCGAAATGATGAGCGGGGTGCGGGCCTCGTCGATGAGGATGGAGTCCACTTCGTCGACGATGCAATACGAGTGGCCGCGCTGCACTTTGTTGTCTTTCGACACTGCCATGTTGTCGCGCAGGTAATCGAAGCCAAATTCGTTGTTGGTGCCGTTGGTGATATCGCAGGCGTACTGGGCCCGCTTCCATTGCGGGTCGTCGTAGCCAGGGATGATGAGGCCCACGCTGAGGCCCAGGCGGCGATAAATGCGGCCCATCCATTCCCAGTCACGGCGGGCCAAATAGTCGTTGACGGTGATGAGGTGGACGCCTTTGCCGCCAAGGCCGTTGAGGTATGCGGCAGGTGTGGCCACCAAGGTCTTGCCTTCGCCAGTTTTCATTTCGGCTACCCATCCGAAGTGGAGGGCGGCAGCACCCATGAGCTGCACGTCGTAGTGACGTTGGCCGATTTCGCGCTTGGCACCTTCGCGGGTGACGGCGAACGCTTCGATCAGCAAATCGTCGAGGTCTTCTCCGTTGGCCAAACGATTGCGAAATTCCACAGTTTTGCCAGCTAGAGCGTCATCGGAGAGCGCCTCCATAGCCGACTCTAAAGCGTTGATATCGGGTACCAAACTGGCTAACGCCTTTAGTTTTTTACCTTCGCCGGCACGTAAGACACGATCAAGAAAACCCATGACGCACAGCTTACGGTGCGGCGACCCCGTAGCCTCTGCGGCGTGGAAACCTGCTTTCATCACAAAGACCGCGAAACTTATCGGGCATGTACACGATGCGACCGGCCGGCGTGCCCTGACTGCTTACGCGATGCCGCGGTTGGCTCACATTGTTTTGAGTGCGTTAAGGCAGCGGCACCGACTCGCCAAGAACGCGCCCGGCAGTGGAAATCGTCGCAGCCGTTGATTGCGACCCAGGCGCTGATTGTGATCAACGTGGCGATCTGGGTGGGCATGTACCTGTACTCGAGGAGCCATCCCGACGCTGTTGGTGACCAGTTTGGCGATTCGATCGGCCTGTACGCCTACGCGTTACGGACGGACCACGAGTACTGGCGTGTGATCTCGTCGGGGTTTCTGCACTTCGGCATTTTTCACCTGGCTATGAACTGCTGGGCGCTGTACAACTTGGGAAGTCTCATGGAACGGGTGAGCGGTCGGTTGCATTTCGTGGCGCTGTATTTTTCGTCAATGGCGGCGGGCGCGCTTGGTGCCCTAATTCTCAGCCCCAACAGTTTGACGGGGGGCGCGTCGGGGGCGATCTTTGGGCTTCTGGGCGCGTCGGTAATGGAGATGAAAAGTCGTGGCGTGCCGTTTATGCAGTCGCCACTTGCGGGCATGCTGCTCATCAACTTGGTGATCACGTTTGGCATCCCCGGCATCTCGATCGGTGGCCATGTCGGCGGCCTCGCTGGCGGCCTGATCGTGGGCTGGGCCAACGCGCAGCGACACGACCCCCGAATCAAAATGTTTCGATGGGCCGTGCCGCTTGCCGTATTCGTGGTGGCCGTCGTTGGCTGCATTGTGGTAGCTACAAATGCGGCACCGTATAGAGGCTAAGACTCCTTTATGAGGCCGAGCGTGCCGTCGTCGCGGCGATAGATCACCGACGTGTTGCCTGTCTCGGCGTTGCGGAAAAAGTAGAAATCATGGCCGACGAGGTCGAGGCGACTGATGGCGTCATCAATCAATATGGCTTCCAGGGCGAACTCCTTGATCTTCACGATGGGGCCCGGCACGGGAACCATGTCGAGACCATCAAATTCAAAATCGCCGTACTCATCGGACTCTCGTTCGAGGACTGCTACCTGTGAAGGAATGAGTTCCTCGATGAGCACCGAAGCAGGCACAGGAGTGCTATTGCTTTTGGTGGTGTGATGAAAGGGTTTGCGGCGAATCTTGTTTTTCAGTTTGTGTAACTGACCAGAAAGTTTGTCGACCACGAGATCCACTGCGGTAAGCGGATCGGGAGCGGCAACCTTGGCTCTCACATGATGGCCGTGGCCTTCGAGTGTGACTTCGCACAGGTCCTTGTTGGCAATGCGGGGATTTTTTTCCTCCCAAAAATGCACATCGGCATGATCCATACCAGCGAGGTATTTGGTCAGCCGAGTGATCTTCTCTTCGGTTGCTGCTCGAAGAGCTGGAGTGATCTCCACATTCCTTCCGCTCACGCTTATTTCCACACGTGCCCCTTTCAGTTAGGCCCCGTGCAGAACGCACGGAGCGTTACAACCAGATGAACGTCACCTTACGACTATTACTTGAGCGTGACTAGGTACACATAACTATTTATTAAATTTCATGTCTCTGGCGACGCTCGGCACACGGCTTCACCGGCGTGCGGGCAGCTGTGGCCAACACCACGCTGGCAGCTCCTGCGCCAATGAGAACTCGCTGCGCGTTGGCCATGGTGACGCCGGTGGTGGCAACATCGTCGACCACCAATATGCGAGCACCTCGGGCGCGACTGGATGGCAACAATGTGGGCCCGAGCGCCCGTTGAGCCTTATTTCGCCCCGTTTGAGCATCTTCATACGGTCGAGAAATCAGTCGCCGACACGGGACATGGAGGTGCCTGGCCACGCACCGAGCGAGCAATTCGCCGTGATCGAATCCTCGTTCGCGGCGATGACGATGGGTGGTGGGAGCCCACGTAACCACATCGACTTCGCCTTGTTCAACGAGCCCAGCTACAGCTGCGGCCAAGAACCAGAGGGCGTCGCGATGGTTGCGATATTTCAAACGAGCGACTAATTCTCGGGCTGCGCCTTCGTAACATAACGCCGACCGAATCCCCTCGGCCAACGCCACGGGGGCGTGCAATTCGCGGCGGCAGCGATCACACGGCGAGGCGCCAAAAGCCCCGCAATTCGTACACCTCGTTGGCATCAAACTCAACATGCAGCGCACGATATTCGCAGGGTGTCACATCGCGATTTGGGTGGCGCGCAAACGCGTGTGGTCTTAGGCCCGGTGGGCACCCACGATGAACACGGCAAGAGTGGCGGGCACATCGCCCGGGTTGCGCCACCGATGCCGGGTGCCGTTCTGCACGACGGTGTCGCCGACACGAAGCAGCCGTTCGGCCCCGTCGTCGAGTTCGAGAATCACTTCACCAGCGATGACAATTTCGAAGTCGGTGGTGTCGGTGGTGTGCATGCCAGGGTCGGCCGGCTCCATGTGGCCAATCATTCCCGGAAGCCTCGCTTCCATCTCGGCGAGAGCAGTCCCAATATCAAGCGGGGGCACGGCCACGTGATTGGCGGGAGGGAGAGTGAAGAACCCGAACCGATAGCCGCCGACGGGCGGAAAGTAGGCGCCGCCGCCCGGCTCGCTGCCGTCGGACGGGTATGTGACTGCCCCATCAGAGCCCCACATCAAATGGAAAGAACTGCCAGGCGTCAACGTCGGCTCAAACGGTTGCACCGCATGATCGGCGACGAACACCGCCCGCCCCGACTCGTCGTGACCTGTCACTACCTGGCGAATATCCATCGCCGAACCGTAGCCCAGCCTTGCGCACTGTGCCCGACAGCTTGACCGGCCCGACGCAGCCCGCCGTGCGAAGCACTTCCAGAGGTGGCGCGATAGCCCAAACGCCAGTCAGTCGGCGGGGCGGGCCATCGACTTTTGGCGAGCTCGCACCGAGGTAAACCGCCCCTCAACAACTTCGGCGAAATCGTCATCCGTGAAGATGTACAACTCCTTCGCCCGCACGCCAGCAACAACCAAATCGCCCACGAAACGCGGCGGATGGCCAGCCAACACCACCTCGGTCGGCAGACCCATTCTGTCGTTGTCGGCAACCACCACACCCCCGAACTCGTCAGGGCGATTCCGCCCCGACGACAAAATATTCGTATTCACCCAACCCGGGCACAACACCGAAGCCGTGACAGCGGATCCCGCCATCATCAGGTCCCACACAAGCGTCTCAGTGATCGCCACCACCGCCTGCTTTGAGGCGTTGTACGGCCCCATGCTTGGCCCCGAAATGAATCCTGCCATCGATGCCGTATTCACGATGCAACCCTCGTCGCCACCGTCGATCATGCGGGGCACAAATGCGGCAATACCATGCACGACGCCCATCAGATTGACTTCGAGCACCCATTTCCAATCGGCGATCGGTACCTGCCACAACGGGCCGCCAGCACCCACGCCTGCGTTGTTGCATACCACGTGCGCAGCCCCGTACACCTCGTACGTTCGCTCAGCGAGCGCCTCGACAGATTCGGGAGATCGCACGTCGCAAATGACTTCTAACACCTCAGCCCCGGCCTCTCGCAACTCACCAGCCGTGGCATGCAATACCGCCTTTTCGACGTCGGCCAAAACGAGTTTCATCCCGTGCGCGGCGAACGCCTCGGCCATCCCTTTTCCGATGCCCGAGGCGCCCCCCGTAATTACTGCAATTCGTCCATTGAGATCGTCCATTTGGCGACCCTAACCGAGCCGCCGAATGGCGGTCTACTCACACCGATTTAGTAGCGGTAATGCGTCGACTTGTAGGGGCCCGAAGCCGGGAAACCCATGTAGTCGGCCTGCTTGGTGCTCAGTGTGGTGAGCTTCACACCCAGGGCATCGAGATGCAGACGGGCGACCTCTTCGTCGAGTTCCTTGGGCAGCGTGTACACCTGGCCGGCCTCGTATTCGCCAGCATTGGCATGCAGCGCCATTTGCGCCAACACCTGGTTGGTGAATGAGCACGACATCACAAAACTGGGGTGCCCCGTAGCGCAACCCAAATTCAACAGACGACCCTCAGCCAACACAATCACAGAGTGACCATCAGGGAACACATATTCATCGACTTGGGGCTTGATGTTGCTGCGTTGCACATCGCTCATTCGGTTCAGGCCAGCCATATCGATCTCGTTGTCGAAGTGACCAATGTTGCCCACGATGGCTTGATGCTTCATGCGAGCCATGTGCTCTGCCGAAATCACGTTCACACAACCAGTGGCGGTGATGAAAATATCGGAGGTCTCCATCACGTCTTCCAACGTGGTTACCTGGAAGCCTTCCATGGCGGCCTGCAACGCACAAATGGGGTCGATTTCGGTGATGATCACGCGGGCGCCTTGGCCCTTGAGCGACGCCGCACAACCCTTGCCCACATCGCCGTAACCCATAACCACAGCCACCTTGCCGCCGATCATCACATCGGTGGCGCGGCAGATGCCATCCACCAGTGAGTGACGGCAGCCGTACAGGTTGTCGAACTTGGATTTCGTGACCGAATCGTTCACGTTGATGGCAGGCACTTTGAGCTCGCCGGCATCGCGCATTTGGTACAGGCGGTGCACGCCTGTGGTGGTCTCTTCCGAGACGCCATTCCAGCCGCTGGCCATGGTGCCGTACTTGGTGGGCGTGTTGGCGATCGAGGCGCGCAACGTGTTGAGAATGACGGTGTATTCCTCGGAGTCCTCATCGGAATCGTCGGGCACAATGCCCGTCTTTTCCCACTCGGCACCCTTATGCACGAGAAGAGTGGCATCGCCACCGTCGTCCAGGATGAGGTTCGGGCCGCCAGTGGATGTGGCGGTGCCCCAATCCAGCGCACGCTCTGTACACCACCAGTACTCCTCCAACGACTCGCCCTTCCACGCAAACACGGGAATGCCGCGGGGCTGATCCATGGTGCCTTCTGGGCCCACCGCAATGGCGGCCGCAGCGTGGTCTTGGGTCGAGAAGATGTTGCAGCTCGCCCACCGCACATCGGCGCCCAGGGCAACCAATGTTTCGATAAGGACGGCTGTCTGAATCGTCATGTGCAACGAACCAGTGATCTGGGCGCCTTTGAGGGGAGCGGCATCGGTATAACGAGCCCGCAACGCCATAAGGCCCGGCATTTCATGCTCGGCCAATTGGATTTCTTTGCGACCGAAACCGGCCAGGGAAAGGTCGGCGACCTTGTATTCAGATGGCATGAGAACACGCGCCATGTTGACTCCTTACGAGTGATTTTTGGGGGGATTTTTGTACGTCGGTAATCAGGCAGAAAAGGTAAGCGCAATGCCGTTTGATTCGGCCTTGGCCACAAGACGACTGTGCTCGGCGGCGTCGACCGATGTGGCCTCGTCGATGAGCATGATGGGGATGTCGTCCTTGATGTCGTACCGGCGCTGCAACCGAGGGTTGTACAGGCTGTTTTCATCGGCGAAGTAGTACAGCGGCCCCTTGTCTTGCGGGCACGCGAGTATTTCCAAAAGACGTGAATCTAAAGCCATAGCCTGCAATCTAGTCGGCAGAGCGGAATCGAATCGTGACGCCTCGGGCGGCCTAGGCCGTGATCAGCTCAAGAATTTCCGCCACGTGTTGATCACATTCAGCTCGGGTGGCGGCTTCCAGATTCAAACGCAGCAGCGGCTCAGTGTTGCTCGGACGCAGATTGAACCACCACGACCCCATGTCGACGGTGAGACCATCGAGTTCATCACACGGTCGATCGGCAAACTTGCGGGCCACTTCGGCAATCACGCCGGTAGGGCTTGGCACCTCGGTGTTGATTTCACCAGACGCTTCGTAGCGCTCGAACGGCTTGCGTAGCTCGGAAAGCTTCATCCCCGATTCACACAATTGTTCGAGCACAAACATGGTGGCGATGATGCCGGAATCGGCACGGAAATTATCCCGGAAGTAGTAGTGGGCTGAATGCTCGCCACCGAACGCGGCACCGGTTTCCACCATGATCTGCTTGATGTACGAATGGCCAACTTTGGTACGGATCGGAATGCCGCCCCGCTCCCGAATCACTTCCGGCACCGCCTTGGAACAGATCAAGTTGTACAGAATTGTGGAGCCTGGATTTTTGGCCAATACACCGGCGGCCAAAATTGCCGTAGTCGTAGAACCCGACAGCCCCCGGCCCGTCTCATCCACCAGAAACACACGGTCGGCGTCACCATCAAATGCCAGCCCAATATCACCGCTCACGGCCCGCACTCTGGCCATCAAATCGCGTTGATTTTCTGGCTGGATCGGGTCGGCAGGATGGTTGGGAAAGTTGCCATCGAGTTCGGGAAACATAACTTCGAGATCGAAAGGCAACGCGGCGAAAACCTTTGGCACAATGAATCCACCCATGCCGTTGGCGGTATCGGCCACCACCTTGAGGGCCGTGAACTTCGTGATGTCAACAAAGCCGTGCACATGCTCAACGAAGGCCGCCACCAGGTCGCGTGTGGACGCCGTGCCGCGTGTTGCAGCGTCGGGCAACCCGGATTCTGCCATGGCTTGAATCTCGTGCAGCCCAGTATCTGCTCCAATCGGTCGGGCTCCGGCGAAACACATTTTGATGCCGTTGTACTTGGCCGGATTGTGTGACGCCGTAAACATGGCGCCCGGAGCGTTGAGATGACCGGCACCGAAATACATCAGGTCGGTCGACGCCAAACCAAGATCGATCACGTTGACACCTTGGCTCATGGCACCATCGGCGAACGCGGCCGTGATTTCGACGCCACTGGCCCGCATGTCGCGGGCGACAACAATGGTGGGCTCGTTGCAAAATTTTGCGAAGGCTGCGCCGATCCTTCTGGCCATGTCGGCGTTGAACTGGTCAGGCACCGTGCCGCGAATGTCGTATGCCTTAAAGATCGCGCCAAAATTTGTCATAGTTTGAGAATAACGAATGAAAACCTATTGAAGGTGTCAGGAGCTGGCGAGAGTCGGCGTGCGAAACTAGTAACCCATGCTTTCGATCATTTTGCCCGCATTCAACGAGGCCGGTTACCTCACCACGGCCGTCGAACATTTCATTGAGGAACTTCGAGCCACCGACAACCAAGAACCATTTGAAATCATCGTGGCCGAAAATGGTTCTACTGACGGCACACGAGCCGAGGCCGATTCACTCGCCGCCGGGCACCCTGAGGTACACGTGGTGAGCATTCCCCAAGCCAACTACGGCTTGGCCTTGCGAGCCGGATTCCTGGCTTCGCAAGGCGACGTGGTCACCAACTTCGACGTGGATTTCTACGATCTGCAATTTATGTTTCGGGCCATCGAACGCATCCGATCGGGCGCAGCCGACGCGCCGGTGATCGTGGTGGCATCCAAGCGGGGCGACGATTCCAACGACACTCGCCCGCTGGCCCGCCGCCTCGTGACGGGCGTATTTTCGACGATCCTTCGCCTCGGATTCGGGCTCAAAGTGTCCGACACTCACGGCATGAAATCGATGTTGCGCGCCCCTCTTGTGCCCTATGCGGCGGCGTGCAAGTTCGGCACTGATCTCTTCGATACGGAGCTCATTTTGCGGGCCGAACGAGCTGGCCTGCACACCGGCGAAATCGGCGTGACCGTCGTGGAAACGCGCCCCAGTCGCACGCCGATATGGAAACGCGTTCCCCGATCACTCAAGGGTTTGGCGAAGCTACGTATCGCTCTTTGGCGGGAGTTCGGTCTCTTCAAATAGGGCGTCGAAGACGCCCCTCGGATTGCGTTCGGCTGCTTCGTCGGGGATGACGCCTGGCTCAGTGGGCTCTAGATCATGGGCGCCTGGTGAATCGTTCTTTGCTTTGTAGTTGAACCATGTGGAGCCGTCGCTGCCTATTGCTGCATCGGCATGCACCGGGTCAGCCCCGAACTGCACTGGGCGACGCCGGAAGATGCCCAGCCAAAGTGCCAACAACAGTCCGCTGATGGTGCCGATCCAACCCAGGTAGTCCACGCTCGTCCACGCAAAGTGCAGACGCACATGCTGAGAACGTGGAATCACCACCATGAAGTTGGGCGTCACTCGGTAGGGGCCGTCGGCACCTTCCACTTCCCAGTTGGGGAAATAGCTTTCGCGCACCAACACCGGCACGCCCACTTGCGATACGTCGAAGTTGACCGTGTCTTGCCCTTCCACCACATTCGTCAGCACTATTGGATCAAGTGGCCGTTGCAGCGGCTTGGTGCCATCGACAACGCGCGGCCAATCAGCAGGGCCAGTTTCGGCCACGTACACATTCTGATTCGCCTCATGGCTGAACCAATCGACCCCGTAGTCCTGCCAATCTTTCGCCTTGCCCTTGGCTGCTGGCGTGATCACAGCGGGCAGATAACTCAACGGAGTGACGATGGCGGCATCGTTGACTTGATAGATCTCCCATTGCGCCGACGAAGCCAATTTGGTGAGCCCATCTTGACCCCGGGCAGCCGTCTTAGCGGCCTCTGAGTACGCCATGTAGTACTTCACGCCCAACAAGCGCATGGCGTTGACGCCTTTGCGTAAATCGAGCTTGTCGTACGTGATTCCGCGCACCGGATTTGAGGGCTTGTCGCTCGTAAGAGCGGCCGTCAAAAAGTGGTACGGCGTCGTGGCCGACGTCTCGTAGTACAGGCCTTCCATTGACCCTATGCACCCTTGGGTCCAATGAGGTAGAAGCATCAACGCCAGCGACGAGCCGTAGCTGTCAGTGCGTTTGACGTTTTCCCACAGGGCTCTGCCACAACCCTTGTCCTTGCCAATCTGACCCATAGTGCTCACCAAGGCGTTGTATTCGCCATACTCGGCTCGACGCTCGTAGCCCTCGAAGTTGCCCTTTACCCAGCTCCGCGCCCAGTTGTGTTTTGTGGTCGTCCAACTGATCGGACCTGCGCTCGGCCACGTGTATGTGCCCGAAAACTCGTTACCTTCGGCAAAGGGCAAGATGTGCAAAACGAAGCCCATGATGATGCCCACGATCAGGGTGGTGAGGCCCGCGAAAACGCTGGCTCCGCCGACAACGAATCGGTCGTCGAGGGCGCGCGTGGTAGCTAGCCATTCGGCGTCGACCGCCACACCCTCATCATCCAAATCGTCGTCTTCGACGTCGGATCCTTTGAATCGATTGACGGCCAAAATCGCCAACTTTGGTACGCCGCGACATATTTCGGCAAGGCCAAAACCGGCCATGAGAAACACACCCAAAAACCAGTACGGAAGGTAGCGCATATTCCACGCCTGATGCTCTGGCCACAGCACCACCGTGATCCACGCAGCGAGCGTAAATAGCCCGACAAACACCGCTCCCCGCACCCGTCGCACGATGGCCCAAATGAATCCAAGACAGGCGAAAACGAACACCCACCGGATATCGCCAGGAAGGAGCAACTTGCCAAACTCGTGCTTCTTTTCGTAGCGCATGTTGGTCGTAAACGGCAGCCGAGCTTGCAAGGGGAACAACCAAAATCCGGCCAGCGCAGCGCCCATGAGCCCAACGGTTGCCGCGTACGTCAAACGTTTGCGGTCCCACACGAAGGCCGCGAATTCCGGGCGATCGCCCGACGACACCCGAGACCGGCGAATGAGATGCACTCCGAAAACCACGATGGCCGCAATAGCTGCGAACACGCCAGCCACTACATGAGAAAGCACAGTGAGGGCAAACAACAAACCAGCCGCTACGCGATGTTTGCCAGTATCCAAACCCCGATAGAACACGCCCAAAAAGAGCATCATGAAACTCAGCCCGATGGAATACGAATACTCTCCGGCCATCGTCGAGAAAATATTGCCACCGTAAATAGTGAACCCGTCGTAGAACAGAAACGGCACCGCGGCCACGGCAAATAGAGCGGGCCCCGGGAAGCGCAGGCGCATCATCCGTCCGAAGAAGTAGCAACAGAACGGGAGCGAGACCAACCCGGAAATCGACACCAGTTTGAACGCCACGCCGTACGGCATCACAAGACTCAACAGAATGATCGCCAACGCGGGCGGCACCATGTAAAAGAAAAACATAGGCATGCCGGCGTAATAGTCCTTCGTCCACCCGGTGAAGCGAAAGCTGGGCAACAAGTGGTCGCGCATGAATGCCGGGCCCCACACGTGAGCACCCATATCGCCGCCCGTCGGCGTGGAATTTGTAAAGATCAAGTTGGGGCTGAGCTGCATGAAAACAAACAGCATCGACATCGTCACGATGCCGAAGGTGACCCAGTTTTCAAACTTCAATTCGCCAATGCGATCAGACATGCGAGTGATGAAGTTGCGCTTGGGGATCACATCGTTCTGCGCCACCGTCGAGGCAATGAAACTGTCGAATGAGGCATCAGTGGTGGCGTCGGGCAGGAGGTCAATCACCGTCATCTTGGTAGATGTGCCGAGGGCCTCTGTATCCAATTTCGGGTTCGATTGGGTTATTGCGCCTTCAAAGAAAACGTCTTCAGGTGAGCCATCATTTGGGTCCATGGTCCCCCCATCGTTGCACTCACGGGCGCGCCATTTGCGTCACCTGGGCTGATCCCATGTCGATTCAGCGAAAACTTCGCAACACCTCGTTGAGGTCGAGCACGTCTTCGTCACTCTCACTGGCCCGAAACCAGCGACGGGTGTCACAGTGCGTGCAACTTCGCATGGTCAATGGACCAGCATTGGTGGTCAATGAAATCTCGACCATGACTCGATGGCAGCCGGGGCACGGATGCGCTATGGCACCCGTACCCCGGGATGTAACTCCCGAACTCCGCATTCAGATCAGTCGGCGCGCTTACCAGTTACTTAAGGAATCCAACCCAACCTTTATCGGCAATATTTCTACGGCGAGTCGTCAACCCTGCTGCGCCTAGTGACGGTGCGAATTGCGCTACTTACACGTGTTGGATCGCAGCAATGTGATCACGCTGATGGCGTTGAACACAGCGTGGGCCACGATGCCAGGGCCGAGACGGTCAGTCCACATTGCCAGGGACGCCAGACCGATCCCCACCACGGTAAGGCCGGCGAACTGCGCACCTTGAAAATGGAACCCCGCAAAAACCAACGCGCTGATCAGAATTGCCGCACTGGCCGGAATTCGGCGCTTGCGCAGTGAACGCAGTAACAACCCTCGGAAAAACAACTCCTCGACGATCGGGGCTCCGATCACCGTGATGAGGATCAGCAACGGGACACCAATGAGGCCATTGGCGTTGCCGGTGAGGTCGCGTGCCGGCCCTGACAGCTCGCATTCGTCGATTTTGATGACCTGGTACACCAAGTAGACGAGGCCTTGTAGCGCCACGCCGCCGCACAGCCCCCACGCCAAATCGATTGGCTTGAATGCCCACCCGAAATCTCGCTTCAGCGAATGGCTGCCGCGCTTCATCGTGGACAACCACGGAGCTCCAACAAGACCCGTCCACAATGGCACCTGGAGCAGCGCTACCAGCCACAGTTTGAGGTCGCTGACCTTGGCATCTGACTTGTATCCGAGGGCCTTGAGGGCAATTGCTTGCACGATCACGGCAAAGAGGACTGCCACCGCCAGCCCGACGAACACCTCGCCGAGACCCCACTGCATGGCGGGCTCAGGGGTCCACGGATCTTGATTTTCTCGCCGCTCCTTGAGCCGACGCATCAACGCCGTCATCGAGACAGCGACACCGTAAAGAGCGGTTGCTGATCGGGACGGCGATCAGCCAGCGTCCATCCCTGAGGGGGTCGCGTGACTTTGGCATGCTTTTCGCACAACTCGTACGTGGAGAACTGCTCTTCGGCGGGCAGGTTGTCGACCCAAATCAATCGAGCCGAATAGTCGTAACTCAACACGGCACTGGCCAGCAAGCTGCACGTGGGCCGGCAACACAACCGGGGAGCCACCTTGACCAGTACTCGCCGTTGCTGCTGCGTGTATTGATGATTGTTGGAATATCCCGACGTCGCGCCCACTGACATAGTTAGGAAACTAGCGCCATGGCGGTTGGGTTGGGTCATTCGCCCGTAACATGTGGTGATGAATCCGCCTCCCCCGCCTCCCCGTCGACCTCCGGACAGTCGTCCTGGACGGGCGCCCTCTGGTCAACAGGGTTTGCCCCGTTGGACAATTTGGGTGGGCATCGCCATTCTCGCCACCTTGTTTTTCCTCACCACGGTGCTCAAGGACACACCAAAAGAGTCACTTTCGTACACCGAATTCCTCAACCGTGTGAACGCTGGCGAAGTGTCCACAATCACAGTCAACAACAACGATCGCACCATCACCGGCAAGCTGACTGACGGCAAAGAGTTCGCCACCACCGGCGATTCGAAATTGGCCGACGCCGACATCAAAGTTTTGACCGACAAAAAAGTCGACGTGAAATTCTCGACGCCTACTCCATCGGCATGGGAATCGATCCTGCCTATCGCGCTGCCGTTCCTACTCATCATTGGTTTCTTTGTGTTCATGCAACGCAAAGCACAAGGCCAGATGTCAAGTGTGATGCAGATCGGGCGCAGTCGAGCCAAGGCCTACTCTGCCGACAAGCCATCAACCCTTTTCGCCGATGTGGCCGGGTATGAAGGGGTCAAACAAGAGATCACCGAAGTGGTCGATTTTCTCAAGATGCCCGAAAAATTTCGGGCCATTGGCGCTCGAATTCCCAAGGGCGTGTTGTTGGTTGGGCCTCCAGGCACCGGTAAAACGCTGATCGCTCGCGCTGTGGCCGGCGAGGCAGGCGTGCCGTTCCTCTCGGTATCGGGTTCCGATTTCATGGAGATGTTTGTGGGTGTTGGAGCGTCACGAGTGCGTGACCTTTTCGCACAGGCCCGCAAGCTTGGCAAAGCAATCATCTTCATCGACGAAATAGATTCCATCGGCCGAAAGCGTGGCGCAGGCCTCGGCGGAGGGCACGACGAACGTGAGCAGACGCTCAACCAAATGCTCTCCGAAATGGACGGCTTTGAAGCCACAGAAGGCATTGTGATGTTGGCAGCCACAAACCGCCCCGACATCCTCGACCCTGCGCTATTGCGCCCTGGCCGATTCGATCGCCAAGTGATCGTGCCGCTGCCAGAAAGCTCGGAACGGCTGGCCATTCTGCAAGTGCACAGCAAAGGCAAAGCACTGGCCGACGACGTCGACCTCGACGTAATGGCAAAGGGTACGCCAGGAATGTCGGGCGCCGATTTGTCGAACCTGATGAACGAAGCTGCACTATTTGCCGTACGCCGTGGCTCCACCGTGATCCAGCGCATCGACTTCGAATCAGCCCGTGATCGCATCATGATGGGCGCTAGTCGCGAGTCGTTGATCTTGTCGCTCGAGGAACGCCGCGAGACGGCATACCACGAAGGCGGCCACGCACTTTTGGCGGCAGTGCTCCCCAACGCCAACCCCGTCCATAAGGTCACGATCATTCCTCGGGGCATGGCATTGGGCGTCACCCAGACCATTCCCGTGGAACGCCATTCCCATTCCAAAGAAGATCTGCTCGACAACATTTGTATGACCATGGGCGGCCGTGTCGCTGAAGAACTCATCTTCAACCGGCGCACCACCGGGGCGTCCAACGATCTTGAAGTCGCTACCAAATTGGCCCGCCGCATGGTGCGCGAGTGGGGCATGAGCGACACCATTGGACCCATGGCATGGGAGACACAACAACATGTGTTTCTGGGCGAGGACCTCATGGGTGGAGCCCGCGACTACTCCGACGAAACGGCACGCTTGATCGACGCCGAAGTAGCTGGGTTACTACGCGAGCAAGAGACACGGGCAATGGCGAAATTGCGCGAACATCGCAAGGCCCTCGAACTCATTGCTGAAGCGTTACTTGAGCGCGAAACAATCGACGGCAACGAAGTCACCCAACTTATTCAGCAGGCGATGACACCGAATCCGTCGGCCCAAGTTCAAGCCCCAACGCCTGCCTGAGTGACGATTCGCGTACCTGGCCTGTAAAGGCCGAGGTCACTACACCAAGTTGATCGGCCACCAAAACGGTGGGTACAGCGTCGATGGCATAGCGCTCGTGGAGAGCCTTGTCGATCGTGAATTCGACGTTGTGCACGACTATGAGCCGCGAGGCGAAGGTCATGGCGAGCTCCACAATTTCGGCGCACACATGACACGTAGCCGAAGAGAAAACGACCACGATCTGGTCGATGTCGGGACGTAGGAAATCGGCACGATCGATCTGATTTGGCACACGGTAGGCAGAGCCATTTGTGGGCGCGTCCGGCGTGCGCCGTTGGATGAACCACGCTGCGGCGAGCGCAACCGCAGCAAGGGCCACGGCCGCTAAAAGAGTTGTCACGGGTATGGAATACCGAGTTGATACGACGTGCCAGTACCGGGCTGCACAGTCCCGTCGGCAGCTTTGGACGGTGCGGCCACAATGCCCCGTTCCACGACCACCGGGCCAGAGGCTGTCACCACCACGGGAATAGCATCACCGGAAATTGCGTCACCAACTTTGACCACGATACGGCCGCCGGGCTTGATGGTAAGCGGCTGATTTTTGCTCACCGGCCCAGTTACGGTACCAAACGCCTCGAGCCTCACTTCGACCGGAATCGTGCCCGGATTAAACACGGCAATGGTCTCGGTTTGGGTGGCGCTCACGCCGCCTGCCGTGAGAATCCAGCGGTTGAAGGCACCGGGAGAGCCGAGCATGGTCGATGTGCCAATAGCCCCGGTGGCGGCACCAAAATCTTCAACTCGTTCGGCCACGATCGGCACGCTGTTGGTGGACCGGGCGACGACCGAAAAGACTGTGTTGTTCGGAATCTGAGCAATGGGAGCAAAATCCACGGCCATCGTCGTGCGGCCGGGAACCGTCAAGGCTGTCGGCTCGGCCTGGCCACCTTCGAGCGTCACTTCCAGGTCGACAGCGGCCACAGAGTCGCCGGGGTTGTACACCACGATCGAATACTGACCATTCGGTACTTTTTGGCCGTAGGGGAATGCCCAATCAAATCCCGGTTCCATAGCGCCGAGGCCAAAGGTGGCGCCCGTGCGCGCCGAGCCGTCGTATGACTGATACCGGGCGGCAACGACCCGGCCCACCCGAGTAATGAGCGACGCCGAGATAGACTTTTTGCGGATCGCCGTTTCACCCACATTTATGATGCGCACCGCGCCAGCCGGCACCACAAAGCCCCGCAATTTCAGCGGATTGATAGGGCCTTCATCGGTCACGTAGCTCACGTCGACCGAGGCATCTTCGTTGTACGGGTTGTAGAGCGTGATGACTTCCGTGGCCTTAACTGTTTCGTTGGAAATCGTTTGGCCGCTGGCGAAGTACCACGACGCGCTGCTCTGACTCGCGCACGCCGACGCGTCTGTACCCAACCGCGACGAGGTCACAATTTCTGCCGATACGGGAGCTCCGCTGACTTCGACCGTGGCGGCCACCCAACCCGCGTTGACAAGCGCTCCAATGTTGATCGACACGCGACTTTTTGGGTCGACAGTGACGGCTTGATCGACAGGTTTTCCGTCGATGGGCACGATGTGCAGACTGCCAGTAGCGACCGTGTCGTACGGGTTGGCCAGCACCACAGTGGCTGTTACCGAACCATCGGGACTTATCTGCGCGCCCGGGCAAAACCATTGCGTGCCCAACACGTTTCCGGCTGGCATCGACGGCTGCACATCGTGGCGCTGAACGCCGAAGCCGACCTGCCGGCTGACCGGCGGGTTATTGCGAACGACTCCAGCAGTGAACAATCCAACGAGCCCGACGCCAGCTATCAGGCGGTTAATTTTCATCGACTACCTCCGTCACGACGGCGGTTTCGCGCTTGCGAGTATCTCGACCCCGACGACAGCCGTATGCCAACGCCAAAGCCCACAACGCCACCTGCACAGCGATCCACAGATAACGCTGCTTAGGTGTCGTATACGACAATTCAGCGGGGCCGCTCGTGTTGTCGATTGCGAACCCTGCGCTATAGCCATAGGTCACAATGGGGCGTTGCTCGATGCCGGCGCGCAGCAGATGCCAACCATCGTCGGCGGTGACACCCGTGTGCACGATGCTGCCCGCTGAAACTGGGCCTACGAAATCACGCCCCTCGCCGTCGAAGGTGCCACGTAAAGAAGCCTCGGCAGGGTGGGGATCTAGAGCAGCCCAGCCGGCCGGAAAGTCGCTCCATGGTTGCGAGGCAGATACAAAGCCAGGTGATCCGGCCGCGAACACTGAATTAGTGGGCACGGCTGCCAAATTGTCGTACATGGTGATGGCATCGTCGACGGGTACTGCCTTGAGGTCGAGCTGATCAGCCATGCTGGTCAAAATCGTGGACGGCAATGCCAACGTTTTTGCCTGCTCGAGACTCGGCGATGGGCTTTGTACCAAGGCCACATACCGAATGCCCATGGGCGCCAACAATTGACCAATGCGACGGGTGCGTCCTTCTACGGCAAGCGCCAACGCAGCGGGGACCACATCGTTAGCCAACGGAGCCGGGCTCGCCCACCGGTCCCGAAGGTCGCCCACCCGATTGGTAGTAATTGCATAGGCGATACCTGGTGAGAGTCGCCAACCTGCTGCCGGGAGGGATTCTGGGTCGCCAATCCACAACACCCGCCCAACCAGGTCGTCGCCAGAAGCATTACTGGCAGCCGTGTCGAGGAACTTCAGCGTCTGGTGATGGTCCAGCGTGGGCGAGCCCCATCGTCCATCACGAATAGCGGCCAGCGGTGGCAGGAAGGCCAAACAGGCCGCTATAGCTGTGACTACGACGGCAGCTTGGCGCCACCCAAATCGATAACCAGGGAGGTCCAATTCAAAGGCCGCCAGACCCAGGGCGCCGAGGTATGCCAGCGCCACTGCAGCGGGAGCCAACAACAGTTCGGTGGAACCCAACGACCGATGTATCCAGCCCTGTTCTGAGGCCACAGCGAGAGCAAATGAGCCTGCCGCCACAGACCACAAACGAGTGGCCCATTCGAGCCGCCAACCCTTGCCCACGATCATTGGCAAAATGCCAGCGGCGAGTAGTGCGAAACCCAAAATTCCGGCGCCCATGGGACCCGTTTGGAATCGCAGAATTTGAAGGAAACTTCTGCCAGTTTCGCGGTGAGGCACACCGCCCAGAAGATCCCAACTGGCCCGGGAGTTCAGAAACGTGAGCGACCATGGCATGTGCAAAATGAAGGCCACCACACTGGCCCCGATCGACACGCTCATTCCTCTGATCGCAGCGCGCCAACTGCCAGTGAGCACTGATCCCACCAAAATACAGAACGCCACAAATGGCACCAGCAACACAAACATAGGGCTGACGGCGGCACCGAATGCCACGATGAGCCCGAGCGAAACGCTCATGCGAAGCCCGAAACGGAGGCGTACCGGAGCGGCCTCTTCGGGGACGAATGGGGCCAGCCAACTTGCTCGGCCAAGGCGGCCAATGACCCACGGCATGATGGCGAATCCAACCATGCCTGCCCACGAACCGCGAGCGAACGCGTTGTACGGCACGGGTGTCGCCGCGTACAACGCCAAGGCAACGGAACGGGCCCGGCGGCTGGGTAAAGGACGCGTCAGACGCCACATGCCCACGAGGCCGAGCGGGATACAGCCAAAGATAAGTACGGCGCGCGCTAAGCCCAGCGCACCCAAAAACAACCAGCCCCAAACGCCAAGCAACAGCAGCCCGGTGGGCGCGGCTTGCGAGGTGCCAAAGCCGACAGTGCGCCATCCCGATATGTATTCCCGAACGAGAATCCCCGACGTTTTTGGATACGGCGCGAACTCGTTGAAGTTGGCGATGTTGCCCCGCAGCGCACTACGCAATCCCAACAGAATCAAAACGGTGATGATGCCCCACACCAGCACGGGTGTGCGTCGCACGCCAGTACGCAGATTCCCGGAAATGCGCTTGCCCACGCCGCCAGTCGATTCGGGATCGTCGGAATTTCGTAGCTGTTTTATGAAATGACGAACCCGAGCAGACCCACCCACTTGGAGGTCGCGCACTTCGGAGTCGCTAACACTTCGCAGGGGCCGATTGACCGCTCTGCGCTGCACAATCGAGCCGGCATGGGCCAAGTTCGACCACCATGCGCCAACCACTGCTGCTGCTCGGCGAGGCCTGCCAGTGACCACGTTGTACACCGCTTCGATGAAGGTGTAGAGCACTGCTTGAGGAAGCACTCGGATGAGGTGCACCAACGAATAGTTGGTGAGTACGGCACGCAATCGATGGTTGGCCGTCAACTTGTCGATCGACACGTCGGCGCGACGCTCCGCCAAACCACGACGATGACGCACAACGGCGCTGGGTACCACGAGCACGCGGGCGCCTGCGCAATGCGCCCGCCAACACAAATCTAAATCTTCGCCAACCAGCGTGATTGCCGGATCGAATCCGCCGAGGGCGGCAAACAAATCGGCACGCGCCACCAGGCATGCGCCCGATACGTAGAACACATCGCGAACACCGTCGAGCTGTTCTTGATCACGTTCACCGGGCTCCACGAACGGCGATGTAACTCCAGCCTTGTCGATGGAAAAGCCCACTGACTGCAGAGTGGTGGGTACGTCCCAATCAACGAGTTTGGGGCCCACAATGGCGGCATTGGATCGATACGACTCCTCCAACAATTGGCGGATGGCATCGGGTGCTAACGCAACGTCGTCGTGACAAAACGCAAAGAACGCGGCACCTTCCACGAGACCCAAAATTTCATTGGCCGCCGCGCCATAACCAGGATTGCTTTCCAGCCGTTTGACGTATGCGCCGGGGAGTACGCGGCCGATCCGTTCGGTGGGGTCCACATCGCTATTGGCATCGATTACAACGGTCGTGAGGGCCGGGTAATCCTGAGCGGCCAAGCTGGCCAAAACGTCGTCGAACCAGTCACCAGGATTCGAAGTCACCATTACCGCAACTACGGCCGGTGCCGCTGCAGTAGGGGCGTCCACGCCAGAGAATCTAGTTGGGATGTGTGGCAACATGGTGGCGCATGAAAATTCCACTCAATCCACGCAAAGTCAATACGGAAATTAATCGCGTGACGAAAGACGCAGCCACTGTCGGGCTGGGCTTAGTAGTTCTTGCTGTGCAGCAAACAGCGCAACACAATCCAGCGGTCGACAAGGTGTGGCGACGGGTCGCCAAGTTGCTTCTCGAGGCGTAGCGTCTTTTTCTGCGTGAGGTTCGAAGAGCTAAGAAACTTTGGCGTTGCCGAAGGCGTAAATAATGCTGTCGCTGCTAGCGAACCAGTAGCCATCACCGGCCGGTGTTACGGTCATTGACTGCACCGGCGCCGGCAATGGTGTGCCGCCTTTAGAGCCGTAGTACGGCGCATCGCCAAACGAGAAGATGCCACCATCACTGGCCACCATCCAGTACCCGTTGCCGGTGTTGGAGGCCGCCATTCCCACTACTGGCTGATTGATCGTGACTCCGCCCATCGATCCGTAAAATTGGGCGTCACCGAAGGCAAAGATGCCGCCGTCGCTGGCCACTAACCAGTAGCCGTGGCCGCTGCGCGTGGCTGTCATGCCGACGACCGGTTTATTCAGCTTTACGGCCCCCATCGAACCATAAAATTGGGCGTCGCCATAGGCGAAGACACCGCCGTCGGAAGCTACAAACCAATACCCTTTGCCAGTTGGCGTTACCGCTATCGCTACTACGGGTTTGTTGAGCGTGATGTTGCCTGTGGAGCCGTAAAACACCGCGTCGCCGAAAGAAAACACGCCGCCGTCACCACCCAGCATCCAATATCCAGCGCCCGATGTTGTCGCAGCTATACCAACAATGGGCTTTGCCAGCGCCACGCCGGCCAGTGAACCAAAGTACGGGGCGCCACCGAATCCATACGCTGAGCCGTCTGCAGAACTGATCCAGTATCCCGTTGCTGTTGGCTGAGCAGCCATGGCCACCACAGGCGTCACGATCGTCGCAGACGTGACACGGAACCAGTCGGAGGGGAATCCCATCATATTGCGAAAGCTCCAGCCGGCAACCGAGGTAGAGCCTTTGGTACCAACAACTTTCACGCTCAATGTTCGGCCGCCGTCAGCGCCCAATCCGTTACCCGTTACGTCGATCGAAACCAGCGATCCAATGCCGGGAAACTTGGCCATGAAGGTGTCGGTGGCCATGGAACGTTGCCAATTGTGAACCGGGTTGCTCGGGGTGGCGTCTCCATCATCGACGACCGCTGGGAATGTGCCTCCTGCCGAGTATCCGCCGGTGGATGAATGAAACTCCATATAGGCAATTGACTCATCGGGCATGCGGCGGACTTCGCCGATCGTCGCCACCACTGCGGCGTCGGTAGCTGGGTGTTCAATGACTGTCGGCACGCCGCCAAGCGTGCGGGCCTTGATGGCCACGCCGCCGTACACCTGGCACGAGTCGGTGTCGCACGTGTTGGCATAGCTGTAATGATTCTTTTCGCCGATCACGTACGCCCGAGCAGCGACTGCGTTGGCCTCTAGCTCTGCCATTCCACTGACGACTTTCCCATTAATTGTTTGGGGCACTCCCCAACTGGCAATCGACTCCCGGGGGATGACACCACGCAAGTACGACTCGATCGGCACCGCGTTCACTGTTCGTGCCGGGCCGACGGAATCTTTGGCGGTGAAGATCGTGCCTCGGTAGTAGCGCTGGTAACTCGTGGCATTCGCCACGTCGGCTTCGCATACAGAGACAAGCTTGCTGGCATCGGTTTCCGCGGTCGTGTCATTCGATGCGGCAGTCGAAAACTCGATCGGCCCCAGAACCGATGCGCTGATGAGGGTCCACGTGCCGTAGCACCCATCCGACGATTCCAGCGTGTATGTGAGATCGACTCCCGGCGGGTTGGCAGAGTTTGGCGTGGCCCGCAGTGCCGAATATTGGGTGGTTCCCGTGACCGACGACAACAGCATGCCTTTGTCTTGCACCACGGTGGTGGGCACATTGTCCATCTTGGTTAGTCGCACCCGCTTGACGTCGTTGGTAACGGCCGCACCAGTGTGTGTGCCGCCATAGAAGTGGTCAAGCAACCACGTTTTATCTTTGCCCTGTAGGGCATAGCCGTATGCACCGTACTGACCCATGCCCCGGCCGTGGCCTTGACCATGGCCAGCGAAATTGATTGTTGGGCCGTATGCCGCGCTCGCTGGAACGGTATCCAGCACCACAAAGGCCCCACTCGTTACGGAACAGATCACGGTCGCGGCCGCCGCAGCGCGACGTATTCGTAAGAAAACCATCTCGCTTAGATTAGGCGACGAAAACGGCAAACTCCGGTCGCCCATGGCATCAAATGCCCGAACGACCGGAGTAATAACCAAAATTTTGCAGTTAGATAGAAGGCACTTCCAAGCCAGCTTTGCGCGCTTCGAGAGCCAGATCGTGGCGAACCATCATGTCGACCAACTTCTCGAATTTGACCTCTGGCTCCCAGCCCAATTTGTCTTTGGCTTTCTGGGGATTGCCGACGAGAAGGTCCACTTCCGAGGGACGGAAGAAGCGAGGATCGGCCTTGACGTACTGCTCCCAATCCTCGATACCTACGGAGTGGAAAGCCAGCTCGATGAATTCGCGCACCTTGTGCGTTTCACCGGTAGCAACCACGTAATCGTCGGGCTCGCTTTGTTGCAACATCAACCACATGGCTTTCACGTAGTCGCCTGCGAAACCCCAGTCGCGCTTCGGTTCGAGATCGCCCATGGTGATTTCAGATTGCACGCCGAGCTTGATTCGGGCGACGGCGTTGGTGACTTTGCGAGTCACAAATTCCAAGCCACGTCGAGGTGATTCGTGGTTAAACAAGATGCCGCTACAGGCATACAGGCCGTATGACTCGCGATAGTTCACTGTCATGTGATGACCGAACACTTTGGCCACACCGTACGGCGACCGTGGGTAGAACGGAGTCACTTCGGTTTGGGGCGTCTCTCGTACTTTGCCGAACATTTCCGACGACGATGCTTGGTAGAACTTGATCTTGTTGTTGGTGGGGCCGCCAACCATGCGGACAGCTTCCAACATGCGCAGTACGCCAGTGCCGGTGACGTTGGCCGTCAGTTCGGCTTGCTTAAACGACAGGGCCACGAAGGAGATAGCTCCCAAGTTGTACACCTCATCGGGTTGAACATATTCGAGTGACCCAATCAAGCTCGGCAAGTCACACAGGTCTCCGGAAACCAATTCCACATAGGGGAATTCCCTCTCTATGAGTTCGGCTTTGGGGTTGTTTTGGCCCTTAACAAGGCCGTACACCTGATATCCCTTGCCATGAAGAAATTCTGCGAGGTATTGGCCGTCTTGACCAGTAATTCCGGTGATAAGCGCACGAGGCACGATAAAGCCTTTCTGACTCTTGTTAATCGACTGATTGTCATCACAGTTCGTCTGCCATAGGAGATCCGCACGGCTGGTATCGGCAAGAAGTTGTCAAACAATTAGAGCAACCATAGGGTTTGTCGTGCTGATGCTAGGCGAAGCGCCAAAGAACGCAGCGTCACCGAAACTCAACACTCCCCCATCGGCAGCAACCATCCAATAGCCGGTGCCGCTGGGTGTACTTTTCATCGCCACAACGGGCTGATTGAGTGAAATATCACCGGTCGAGCCCAAAAATGTGGCGTCACCGAAAGAAAAGACCCCACCGTCGCTGGCCACGAGCCAATACCCATTTCCCGTCGGTGTGCTCGACATTCCAACTACTGGTTTGTTCAATGCCGTGGCACCCATCGAACCGAAAAAAATGGCGTCGCCAAAAGCAAACATTCCGCCGTCGCTGGCGACAAGCCAGTAACCATTTCCGGTGGGCGTAGCCGACATGCCAACAATTGGTTTGTTGAGTGTTATCGCGCCGGTCGAGCCGAAGAACGCGGCATCCCCATAGGAAAATATCCCGCCATCGCTTGCCACGAGCCAATACCCATTTCCGGTTGGCGTGGCGGCCATGCCGACTATTGGCTTATTGAGCTTGATACCCCCAGCGGAACCATGAAATTGGGCGTTACCGAAAGAGAAAATCCCGCCGTCACTAGCGACGAGCCAGTAGCCCTGTTTCGTGGGCGTGGACGCCCCGCCGACTACTGGCTTGACAAGTGGATTGGGGGCGTTGCCGTACTGCCCGTAGTCGGCGAACGGGGTGACTGTGCCAAGCGCCGAAGCTGTCCAGTAGCCGGCAATCGGCGCTGCCAGGGCAGCGTCAATCTGCAATCGACCATGAAGAAAATTGGTTCCTGTCCCTGGGATCGGGGTGGCTGTCGTCTCCAAACGGCGCTTAATACCTTGGGCCGTGATGCCTGGAAATGCCGCCGCCACAAGCGCCGCCGCACCTGCGACGTAGGGCGCAGAAAACGATGTGCCGCGCACCACGGTGGTGCCTCCGCCCGGAGCCAGTGCCGTCACGTAGTCACCAGGGGCCGCGATATCAACCCACGGCCCGCGATAGCTGTAGTACGCCAACTCATCGTTGCTATCGGTCGACGCCGCGCCCATCACTCCCGGCTGATTCGCAGGAAATTGGGGCACGGTCGGATCGAT
>JBBRKR010000017.1:0-64732 GCA_038231795.1 Acidimicrobiales bacterium | reverse complement strand
GCCCTCCTGCTGCTCGCCGCCCAGGATGCCGATGGCAGATGCCGAAACCGGATGAATCGGTTTGGACAATTGACCGACGAGGCGAGGTCTGAAGACTGTTGGGGCCGCAGCGTCTGGGCACTCGGTGCTGCGGCAGCGCGATGGTTCGATGGAGACAACAACATCGGTGCGGTGAGGTACGACACTAGTTCTGGAGGCGGCTTCAACGGCATGCAGAGACATGGTGTCAATCTCAACCAGGGTGCTGAATCAACGCTCGCTCTTGTGTCGACCCTACAACGCGCCCAGCTCCTCGTGGACGCTTCATGAAACCGGCCGTGCGCGTGAATGACACCGGAATCGAGATCAACCCAGACCGGGCTCGAGTGATCATCAAGTTCTTCGTCCCCGGACTCGAGGACACCGGTCCCGGCGACTCCCGCGCAACCTCCGTCGTCGAACGAATCCTCGCACTCGACACGCCCGCCGTCACAGAAGCGATGTCCGACATCGAAGCACGGTTCTCTGGGCGCCACCGCGAACTGGACGCGACCTTCGCGCGGCACGCCGAAATGATCGCGTCTCGACTGCCCGACGGTCACGAGATCTCCCCTGAGCGACTCTTGCTTCTCGGCGCCTCGTTCACCCACGAGTTCGCCATCGAGGCCGCTGCGGTCTGCAACCCATCCATCGTGCTGCTGACCGACGACGACGCCGCCGACGCTTCGTTCGTGCTCAGCGTTCGTGGGATCGGCGAAGGACACCGCTCCTCCATCGGTTTCAGAACTGGCACGATCAGCCTCGACGGGATGGTCAGCATCGACAAGCCAGGGCAGTTTCCGCAAACGGCGATGCCGACTCCAGGCGACCACCATCGCTCGGTGTTCAAGGCCAAGCTCTCAGATCGAAACGATGACGACGAAAACGCGGCCGACGTGCTGGACCTTCTGCCGCCCATTTTCAGTAACGCTGAACTCGATGAACGAATTGACGAGCTCGCCGGCCAAGAGGCGACCCGACGGCACACTTCGAGAACGATCGCCAACCTCCGCGACCTGGCCCGGTCGTCCTACCACGTCGAGTTTCCCGCTTATACGGACATCTCGGAGCGTGTTTTGTGGCCCAATGCCCCCGGCGAAAGTCACGGAATGGAGGACGCCCGATTCGTCCGCTTCGCGCACGACGACGGCTCGATTAGCTACTACGCCACGTACACAGCCTTCGACGGCACCCACATTAGACAGCAACTCCTGCACACCACCGACTTCGTAGCCTTCACCAGCACCAGCATGGCCGGCGCCGGTGCAGTCGGCAAAGGATTGGCCCTGTTCCCACGCAAGATCCACGGACGATACGCGGCGCTCTCTCGCGCCGATCGTGAAAGCAACTCGATAGCATTCTCCGACGACATCCGTTGCTGGCCGACCTTACAAATGATCCAGACCCCGGAACAATCGTGGGAAATACTGCAGCTAGGCAACTGCGGATCACCCATCGAGACCGACCGCGGATGGCTCGTGCTCACCCACGGAGTTGGCCCGATGCGCACCTACTCGATCTCGGCAATCCTGCTTGACCTCGACGAACCCCAACACGTTCTCGCACGATCATCGACGCCCATCATCACGCCGGGCACTCATCGACGAGACGGTTACGTCCCCAACGTCGTCTACACGTGCGGAGCAGTCGCGCGCCAAGACATGCTCGTCGTACCTTTCGGCCTCGCTGATCAGACCATCGCCGTCGCGACCCTCTCGATCACCGAGCTTCTCGACGCGATGACTCCCGAAGCTGCCCACGCCTTGTGAGTGCCGGTCATGATGCGCGGCGGTTGGCGTCGACGACTCGAACCATGTCTGGAGTGTCGTCGACGATCGAACATCGGTGCCTCACCGTCGTTCAGAGGGGGTCCATCGGAACGACCGGATTGCGATCAATAGTCCTGCGGCTCCCCAGGCGCCGATGATGAGGAGGTCGATCCACGCGATGCGCAAGCCGCTGGCGTTGGGATTCAGTGGTGTGAGGAGCGCATTGTTGAGGTGTTGAACGGGGAAGGTCTTGGCGATGATCCGCAGAATCAGTGGAGGGTGTTCGACGATGAAGAAGTTGCCGGATAAGAAGTACAGCGTCAACGTCACGCCAGTTCCCAGTGGCACGCCTGCGCCAGCCTTTCTGACTATGAGCGTGAACGCAAAGGCCAGACAACAGAACGACGCTGACGAGATCAGGAGCACCACGACAATCGCGGGCAGCCCACCGACTGGTACCGGGATGCCATAGGCGAAGTGACCCAGCGAGATCAGCGCAGAGGCAACACCGACCCCGACCATCATTGCGGTCCCGACGTGACCGGCGATGAATGTCCAGGTCGGCAGTGCCGTGCCCCGAAAGCGTTTAAGGATCCCGCTCTCTCGTTCTTGGACGAGGTCGACGGTGAGGTTGAAGAATGTCGCCGAGATGACACCGATAGCGACAAAACCGGCGAGCATGATCGTGTGTGTCATGAGTGGGCCCGGCTGAGAGTTGACGACGAAGTCAATGCGTTGGTTGCTGAACAAGGAAACGAAGATCACGACGTACAGGAGTGGTAGTCCAACGGCGAAGAACATCGCCTGTGGGTCACGGATGAACAATCGTCGCTGGTAGCGGAACTCGTTCAACACAAGGCGGGCATCGTTCAATGAACACCGCCCGTGAGCTCCAGATATACGTCTTCGAGGCTCGGCCGTTCGACGGTGAGACCGGGCAGCGGTAGTGCGTGTTCGCGAGCCCAGGCGATAAGCGTTTCGAGATCGCTGAGGTCGGCGTCCGACAGCATGACATGGTCGTGGTCGATGAGGAAGCAGCGGTTGTCACGCAACAGCGGCAGGTGTGCGAAGTCGACACCTTCGGGCAACCGAAACCTTATGGTCGACGCAGCCTGATCGCGGTCGCCGATCGTCTCGGTCGTTCCGTCAGCGACGATGCGGCCCGCCACGACGACGATGACCCGGTCCGCCAAAGCCTCGGCCTCGTCCATGTAGTGCGTGGTGAGCAGAATCGTCTTTCCGAGTTGTCGGAGTCGGGTGATGACATCCCAAGCCTGATGTCTGGCGGATGGATCGAAGCCTGTTGTTGGTTCGTCGAGGAAGAGGACGTCTGGGTCGCCGACCAACGCCATGGCAACATCTAGGCGTCGTTGTTGACCGCCAGACAACGTGCCGGCGCGAGCGTTGCGGCGGTCGCTCAGGCCCACCAGGTCGAGAGTGTCGGCGACCGACATGGGCGTCGGGTAGTAGCCGGCGAAACGTTCGACGAGCTCCCAGACAGTGAGCGCAGCCGGCACCTCGCAGGTCTGGAGGACGATCCCGATCCTGGACCGCCAGGCTCACGTCGGGTGACCGGGGTCCACGCCGAGTACCGAGGCAGTTCCGCCAGTTCTGTTCCGGTAGCCCTCAAGGATTTCAACGAGGGTTGTCTTGCCTGCGCCGTTCGGCCCGACGACGGCACACACCTGACCTCGGACGATTTCAAGATCGATCCCGTGGAGCACCTCGACCTCGCCGTACGACATGGTCAGTCCCTTGACGTCGACGACGACCGTTGTGTCGTGCGCTTCGGGCATGGACAGATTCCTTGGCGGGCTCATCGGAAGCGAGGGGGCCGCGTTCACGACGCCGATATGACCGCTGGAACCGCGATGTTGTGGTGACCGAAAAGCAGCTCGGCAGTGATCGGTCGAGCGACGTCGCTGAGGTCGGCGGCGAGATGGACGAGGAGGTCGTCGATCGCGACGATCCCGAGGAATTGGCCGTCACTGACGACGGCGAGGCGACGGACCGCGTTGGTGCGGAACAGCGCATAGGCATCGTGGAGATCCGCAGATGCGTCGATGGTGACGACGGGCATGCTCATGATCGAGTCGACGCGTGCGTCGGGTGGGGTGCCGTTGGCGAGCGCTCGTCGCACGATATCCCTGTCGGTGACGATTCCGATCAGCTGGTCGCAATCAACGATGCCGAGGGCGCCCACGCCGGCGCGCTCCATTTCTTTGGCCGCCTGGGTAATCGTGGCATCTGGGGCAACGAACAGCGGGGGGCGATGTGGTGTGTCAATGATCTTCATCTGGGCACAGGCCTTTCGAATCAGCCCTTGGCGGTGGCGGTCACCGCGTTCGATCGGGCGTCTGAGCCCATCTTCGTCGTGGCCCGCCGACCGGACCAGAGGCGAAAGACCTGATCAGTTCAATGGCCAAGTGTGGCAACGAGAATCGCCTTGATGGTGTGGAGGCGGTTCTCGGCTTGGTCGAAGACGATTGAGTGGAATGATTCGAAGACATCGTTAGTGACTTCGAGTTCGGTGAGGCCGGTGTGTTCGAAGACGGTTTCGGCGGTGGTGGTGTCGCGGTTGTGGAAGGCGGGGAGGCAGTGCATGAACGACACGGTCGGGTTCTTCGTTGCGGCGATCACGGAGGCGTTGACTTGGTAGGGCAGGAGGAGCTTGATCCGATCGTCCCACGTCGCAGCTGGTTCACCCATCGATACCCAGACGTCGGTGTAGAGGAAGTCGACTCCTAGCACGGCCTCATCCACGTGTTCGGAGATCGTGATCCTGGCTCCGGTGGTCGCGGCGATCGCTTCGGCTTGTGCTCGGAGTTGTTCGTCTGGCCACAGTGTTTGCGGCGCTGCGATCCGTACGTCCATCCCGAGCATCGAGCCAGTGATGAGGAGCGATCGCGCGGTGTTGTTGCGGGCGTCGCCGAGGTAGCAGTACGCGATCTCGTTGGGGTGCTTGTAGCTGTGCTCGTGCATCGTCAGCATGTCGGCCAGCATCTGGGTTGGGTGCCATTCGTCGGTGAGCCCGTTCCACACAGGGACGCCGGCGAACTTGCCGAGAGTCTCGACTGTCGCCTGGGCGAAGCCTCGGTACTCAATACCGTCGAACATCCGCCCGAGGACGCGTGCGGTGTCTTTGACCGACTCCTTCTTGCCGAGCTGCGAGCCGGATGGGTCGAGGTAGGTGACGTGGGCTCCTTGGTCGTGAGCGGCGACTTCGAATGCGCAGCGGGTGCGCGTCGATGATTTCTCGAAGATAAGGGCGATGTTGCGTCCAACGAGGGTCTGGCGTTCGTATCCGCCAGCCTTGGCGGCCTTGAGCGTCGACGCCAGCTGGATGAGGTGGCGCAGTTCGTCGGGCGTAAAGTCGAGTTCCTTGAGGAAGTTGCGGCCATACAGGTTGAGAGGCATTGTCAGTTCGGTCCGCGTTGGATGGGGCAGGTCATACATCGCGGGCCACCACGGCCTCGGCCGAGTTCGCTGCCGCTCACGGAGATAACCTCGATTCCGTTGTTGGTCAGCATCCGGTTGGTGGTGGTGTTGCGGTCCCAGCCGATGACCACTCCTGGCGAGAGCGCTAGGAAGTTAGTGCCATCGTCCCACTGTTCGCGTTGTGCGGCGCGGATGTCTTCGTCGGCAGTGAGAATCTTGACCTTGTCGATGTCGAGGGCCTCGGCGATTGCCTTCCACAGGTCATGGTTACGGGTGATCTCCTGCCCGTCGTGATCGCGGTGCAGCGTCCACGAGCGCAGACTCTGATCGAGGTACGGGTAGACGATGAAGGTGTCGTGAGCGACCATGCTCATCACGGTGTCGAGATGCATGAACGCATGAGCGTGGGGGAGCTCGATGGCTATGACTCGTTCGGCGGCACGGTGTTTGAACAATTCAGCGGCGAGCATCTCGACGGCCATTGCGTTAGTGCGCTCGCCCATCCCGATCAACACCGTTCCGTTTCCGATGACCTGGACATCGCCACCCTCGAGCGTCGCTGGTTGATGGTCGATGTCGTCCTCCCCAGCCCAGTACCGGAAGTCGGCGTTGGCGAAGTGGGGGTGGTATCGGTAGATCGCTCGGCTGTGCAGAGTCTCGCGCTGGCGGGCAGGTTTGGCCATCGTGTTGACGCTGACACCGTCGTAGATCCAGCACGAGTTGTCGCGTTGGAACAAGTGGTTGGGGAGCGGGGAGAGGATGAGATCATCGCGGTGCATCGAGGTCCAGCGGAGGCTGTGGACCTTTTTCGGGTGGAGGTCGTGCTTGGTGATACCTCCGACGAGGTAGTCGGCCAGCGTCTTGCCGTCGACGTCGGCCGCGAGGCGACGGAGCGGCTCGACGAGGGAGGGCCCTACCATCTCGTCCGTGCATACTCTGTCGAGCACGTAGTCGCGTGCTTCGGGGATCTCGAGGGTTTCTGCGAGAAGATCGGCGAAGTAGTGGACTTGCACACCGTGGGACTGGAGGGCTTCGACGAACTCGTTATGTTCGTCGATCGCTCGGTCGGCCCAAAGAATATCGTCGAACAACAGCGATTCGATGTTGTCGGGCGTGAGTCGGGAGAGCTCTAGTCCGGGGCGATGAACGATTGCCTGGCGGAGCTTGCCAACTTCTGAATGGACGCCGAGCGATGGCTGGTTGTTGTCGCGATGCATGTCTGTATTCCTTGTCAGGCCGTGCGCGGGAGCGACACGGAGTTAAGGGTGGCTAGTGGAGGTGGCGAGTTCGTCGGCGAGTTGCGCCTCAGTGAGTTCGACGGGCTCGAGTGCTTGGCCGAGTCGCTCGCGGCGGGCTTTCAAGAACGAGTAGATGGGAATGCCAACCAGGAAGAGCAGGATCGCCTGGTAGACGGCTTGGTACCCGGCGGCGAACGCCACCCACAACGAGAACAGCACGCCGCATCCAGCGATCGCCATGTCGCGGGCCAGGGCCCAGCCGTCGACCTTGCGACGCCGTGAAGCAAGGTAAGCGAGTTGGGCGCAGGCCGAGAACAGGTACGGAATCGCTACGGTCACAACCGACAGGTAGACCAAGTAGGTGAATACTTTGAGGCCGGTGTTGCCGCTGTAGGCGAAGCCCATCAGGACCGAGGCGACGATCGTGGAGACGATGATTCCGAACCACGCAGTTCCGTCGGCTCTGGTTTTGGCAAACTGTGGCAAGAAGAGTCCGTCGACTGCGGCGGCACGGGGCATCTCGGCGGTGATGAGTGTCCAGCCGTTGAGTGCGCCGATGCCAGAGATCACTGCTGTTAGGGCGACGATCTTGCCGACCCAGGCTGCGTGGCCGAACATAGTTTGGAAGGCGTCGACGAATGGTGCGCCGTTGCCAACGAGAGTGTCATGCGAGACGAGACCCATCACCGCAGCAGTAACCAATAGGTACAGGAGGCCGCTTGCTGCGGTTCCTAGAACGGAAGCCCGGCCTACGTTCCGGCGGGGGTTCTTCACTTGGGCTGCTGCAATCGAGGCGCATTCGACGCCGATGAAGGAGAACAGGGCGACGCCCGCCGCGATGCTGATCCCGCTGTACAGGCTGCCGCCGCTGGCGTTGAACGGTCCGAAGTTAGATGTCTTGACGAAAAACCAGCCGACAACTCCGACGACGATCAGGGGCAAGAATTTGAGGACGACAGTGATGTTTTGGAACCATGCCATCTGACGCACGCCGACAAGGTTGATCGCAGCAGGGATCCACAGGCCTGTCATCGCGATCCCGAAGTTCGTCCACGCCGAGGGATTAGTGATGCCAAACAGCGAGTCGACGTAGAGAACCCAAGAGGACACGATCGCTGCGTTCCCGGCGAACGCCGTGATCCAGTAGCACCAAGCGGTGAGGAACCCCGCGAAGTCGCCGAACTCGTGCTTCGAGTAGGCGTATAGGCCGCCGTCGCTCGTCGGAATGCGTTTCGTCAACTGCCCGAACATTGCCCCCAAGAGGAGTGCGCCGACCGCGATGACGCCGAGGGTGAGTAATGAGCTCGTGCCGGCACCAGCCATCACTGCCGGCATCGTAAACACGCCAGTGCCGATGATGCTTCCGATGACGAGTGCCGTCGCTGATGGCAGTCCGAGAGCGCGAGCACGGCGCGTCATATCATCAGATGGCTGATTAGTGCTGTCGTCGCTTTTGTTCGGGCTGACGTGTTGTGATGGATCGTCTCTCACAGGTTCTGCGACGGCAATCGTTGGTCTGTCTATCTGTGCTGGCACGTTGACTCTCTTGGTGGTCGATGGTGAGAACCCTGTCTGAGCTCAACGTAATCTGCTCCAAAGGCCCTGCCCAGAGGCTTCCGGCTCTATTCGGTACTAGATCTGGTAGGCGCCTTGGCCGGCCCGATTGGTCTGTCGTTTGGTAGTGCCGTTGTCCTCTATCGGCCGGACACTCGCGTCGATATCTTGCTGGTGAGCATGGCTGGCAACCGTGCGTTTCGAAGGAAAGCAAGGGTGCAATGCTCATCGGGCTCAGTTCATCGGATGCTGCACACCTGCTTGCCACCAACGGAGCCAACTGCCTGCCTGCTCCACCGTCGCCGCACGTGTGGCGGAAACTGGTGGCGCAGTTCACTCACTTCTTCGCCCTAATGCTGTGGATTGCTGGGGGGCTTGCGATCTTTGCGGGCATGGCGCAATTGGGAGTCGCCGTCTTCGTAGTGATCGTCATCAACGGAGTCTTTGCCTTTGCTCAGGAGCAACGCGCCGAGCACGCCGCCGAGCGGTTACAAGACCTCCTTCCAGTCGGTGTGGTGGTTCGTCGTGACGGAGCGCCGCGCACAATCAATGCAGCCGACGTCGTCGTTGGCGACCTCGTTGTGCTCTCGTCCGGCGATCGGGTTCCGGCGGACCTGATCCTGGCGGTCGCAGACGGTGTGGCAGTGGACGCGTCGACGCTGACGGGCGAGAGTATTGCAGTGCCGCTCGGAGTCGGTGACCGAGCATTCGCCGGCACCTACTTGACGTCGGGATCTGGCGAAGGAGTTGTTGATGCCACGGGGGGATCGACCAGATTGGCGGGGATAGCTCAGATGACCTCCTCGGCGCGGCATCCCCAGACTCCGTTAGCTGGCGAGCTCAATCGAATCGTTCGGATCATCGCTCGAATGGCGATCGGGACCGGCATCGGCTTCTTCCTTGTCTCGCTCCTTGTTGGTAGCCGACCAAAAGACGGCTTCTTGTTCGCAATCGGCGTGACTGTGGCGCTCGTCCCAGAAGGCCTGTTGCCCACGGTGACGTTGTCGCTGGCCATAGGTGCGCAAAAAATGGCAAAACGTAACGCGCTTGTGCGCCGGCTCGAGGCCGTCGAAACCCTCGGCTCGACCACGTTCATCTGCACGGACAAGACGGGCACGCTCACGCGCAACCAGATGTCGGTCACCGCTGTTTGGACGCCGTCGGGAGAGGTGCACCTCACTGGTGAGGGCTACTTGCCAGACGGAGTGGTGGAGGGCGAGCCGGCGGCCGTGGCTGCTGCCATAGAACTGTCCGTAGTCGCCTTGACTGCCAGTCAGGGACGGATCGAGCTCGATGGTGCAGAGTGGAAGGCGGTAGGCGATCCCATGGAGGCGGCCATCGATGCGCTCGCTCGGCGGCTTGCCCGCACGGGCACCACAGCGGTCCCCCACGAAACCGTTTTGAATCGATACGCGTTCGACCCTGGGCGGCGACGTGAGTCAGTGGCGACCGCAACGACGTTGATGGTTAAAGGCGCGCCCGACGCGGTGCTGCCGCGCTGCAGCGGGCTGGTCGGCGATGACGCGGCGAAGGCAATGACCGCTCTCGCCGAGCGCGGGTTGCGCGTGCTTGCCGTGGCTCGGCGGCCTGTCAGCGCAGTACCCGATGCTGCGGACGCGGATCAAGCCGAGGTCGAACTGGAACTGCTCGGCCTGATCGGTCTCCATGATCCACCGCGTAGCGGCGTCGGCGCTGCCATAGCTGCGGCTCGAGGCGCCGGCATCAAGTTGGCGATGCTTACCGGAGATCATCCCGCCACGGCGCTGGCGATCGCTCGCCAGATCGGGTTCATCGTTGGTGAGGAACGGGTACTCGAGGGTCGCGATCTGCCGGAAGACGCCGACGCACTCGGCGACTTGTTGGACTACGACGGTGTGGTGATCAGCCGAGTTTCCCCGAAGCACAAACTCGACATCGCTAGAGCTCTGCAGGCTCGCGGGCACGTCGTGGCGATGACCGGTGACGGCGTCAACGACGGCCCGGCGCTGCAGGCGGCCGACATCGGCATTGCGATGGGGAAGAGCGGCACCGATGTCGCACGCGCTGCCGCAGACCTTGTCTTGTTGGACGATGACTTCTCGACCATTGTCGCCGCTGTCGAGCAGGGTCGTGCCACGTTTGCCAACATCCGCCGATTCCTCACCTACCACCTCTCCGACAATGTGGCCGAACTGACTCCCTTCGTGGTGTGGGCATTGTCGGGAGGGCGTTTCCCGCTCGCGCTCGGTGTCCTGCAGATCCTGTGCCTCGACATCGGCACGGACCTGTTGCCGGCGCTGGCTTTAGGGAGCGAGGCGCCGAGCCCTGGCGTGCTGCTTCAGAAACCTGAGAGTCGACACCTCATCGATCGCACTCTCGTGGTGCGGGCTTTCGGAGTGCTCGGGCTAATGGAAGCGGCGGTGGCGATGAGCGCGTTTGTTGTTGGGCTGCTTTCCGGTGGCTGGCGGCCGGGTAACAGCTTCCCCACTGGTCATGTGCTTCTCGCCGCATCGGGAGCAGCCTTCGCCGCCGTCGTGATTGGTCAGATGGCGAACGTATTCGCGTGTCGAAGTGCAACGATGGCGCCGTGGAAGTTGGGCTGGTGGTCGAATCGTTTGCTGCTTTGGGCAGTCGGTATTGAGCTGGTTGCCCTCGCCGGATTCCTCGTTGTTGGACCGATCGCTCGGCTGCTCGGCCAGGCGATCCCAACCGCGGCTGCCTTCGGTGCAGCATGCCTCGCCGCTCCACTCGTCTTCGGTGCTGATGCGCTCCACAAGCATAAGCGTGAGAAGGGGCGTGGTGCATCGGGAAACGGTGGGCAAGCAGAGCGCCTGCGACCGGAGGAGTGAAGGTGACTTTTGGCCCTGGGCGACGTTTCGTGCGGGCAATAGGTTTTATCTCGCTGAATAGTTCGTTCGGTGGCAGCAAGGGAGCAGTCATGAACGTCATCGTCGTAGTCGGATCCAAGCATGGTTCGACTCGTCTCATCGCCAAGGTGGTCGGCGATGAGCTCCGAAACGGTGGTCTCGAGGTGTCGATCGTTGATGCCGACGCCGATATCTCGTTGGACGGCTTCGACGCCGCAGTGATCGGTAGCGCGGTGTACTTCGGGCGTTGGATGAAGGATGCCCAAACCTTTCTGGGGGCTCATCGTGAAGCGCTGAGGAAGATGCCGGTGTGGTTGTTCTCGAGCGGACCCCTAAGCCACGAGTCGGAGCAGCCCGATGACCTCGCTGACGTTCAAGCATTCGCCGACGATGTGAATGCCAGAGGCCACCATATCTTCGCGGGCAGCCTCGACAAAGCGAACCTCAGTTTCGCCGAGCGTCTCGCCGTGCGCGTTGTTCACGTCCACGACGGAAATGTGTGCGAATGGGCCGAGATCCGCCTATGGGCCGCGACTATTGCCTCTGAACTCGCCAAGCCGCTTATGTCCTTGACTTCGTCGTCATGACGGTTGCCGCCGCCGTGCGTAATCCACGGCGACGCCGTCGCCCACCACCACAGACTCGAGCACATCATGACCACGACCATTGGACCGCCGCAGGTGATTGAGGTCCGCGACCTGTGCAAAACCTACGACGGCAAGGTCGTCATCGACCACCTCTCCTTCACCGTTCAACCGGGCGTGGTGACTGGTTTCCTCGGGCCTAATGGCGCCGGGAAGTCAACCACGATGCGCCTTATCGTCGGGCTTGACCGGCCGACAAGTGGTGATGCCATTATCGGCGGGGTTCACTACGCCGACCTTCCTCGGCCGTTGCGTGTGGTCGGAGCGTTGCTCGACGCCGGAGCGGCGCACAAGGGGCGCAGCGCCTACAACCATCTGCTCTACCTCGCCCAGACGCAGGCCATAGCCCGTCGCCGCGTCGACGAGGTGCTCGACCTCGTCGGGCTGCACGACGTCGCTCACGAGCGTGCCGGCAGTTTCTCGCTTGGCATGGGCCAACGCCTCGGCCTCGCCGCGGCGTTGATCGGTGATCCCCAGGTGCTGATCCTCGACGAACCGGTCAACGGGCTAGACCCTGACGGGATCAAGTGGATCCGCAACATGGTTATCTACCTCGCCAGCGAGGGCCGCACGATCTTGATCTCCAGCCATCTGATGAGCGAGATGGCCGCCACGGCAACTGACTTGGTCGTGATTGGCCGCGGTCGGCTGATTGCTGCCTGTACGACCGACGAGTTCATCGAACGCAGCTCGAAGCGGTCGGTGCTCGTCAAGTCTCCCGATGCTGACGCGCTGACCGATCTGATCAACGCAGCCGGCGGCCACGTGGACACCGACGCTGACGGCGATCTGATTGTTCGCCTGGTCGATGCCGCCCAAATCGGAGCACTCGCCTCCAACGCCGGGCTCGAACTTCACGAACTCACCCCACAACTTGCATCGCTCGAGGACGCCTTCATGGAACAGACCCACACCAGCACGGAGTTCGGCGGCCGTGGCGCCAACGACGACCGGGCGACGCAGGCCGCGGTCGTGACATCGGGAGCTAGATCATGACGGCCACCTTGAAATTCGCGGCTCGAACAGGTCCTCCGGTGGCTGGTTCCGGGCTCGACATCGGTGGGTTGCTTCGATCGGAGTGGACCAAGATCCGGTCACTGCGTTCCAGCGTGACTGCGCTTGTTCTGCTCGTCGTCGTCACGATCGGGTTCACCGCCCTTTTCGTTGCCTTGACCGTCGGACAGTGGGACCAGCTCGATGCGGTGCAGGAACTTACGTACCGGCTCGACCCGACGCGGTTGATCTTGGGGGCAGGTTTCCAGCTCAGCCAACTCGCAGTCTGCGTCCTCGGGGTTCTTGTCATCGCTAACGAGTACTCCAGTGGCACCATCCGAGCCAGCCTGCTCGCCGTACCCCATCGCACTCCGATACTGATGGCCAAGGCGGCGGTGTTCGCCGTGGTGGTGTTCGTTGTCAGTGAAGTGGCCGCATTCGCTGCTTACGCTGTGGGGGCACCAATCTTGCACTCGAAAGTGCCGATCGGCATCAATGACCCCGGTGTGCTGCGCGCCATCATCGGCGCCGGCCTGTACGGGGCGGTACTCGGCGTGTTCTCGATCGCGATCGGTGCCATCGTTCGCCACACGGCAGGCGGAATCGCCGGGATCATCGCCTTCGTGCTCGTGTTGGCTCCACTAACTCAGTTGATCCCTGGCAGCATCGGCGCCCACGTTCACGCCTACCTCCCGACCAGCGCCGGTCAGCTGATGATCAACGCCCGCCAAGGCCCCGACGACCTCCTCACCCCATGGCAGGGCTTTGGTGTGATGTGCCTGTGGACAGCGGCGCTGATGCTCATCGCCAACTACCTATTGCGGCGTCGTGATGCATGAGCGGATCTCGCGTCGAACTGTGCTCCGTCGTATCGGGCTTGGCACAGCCACTGTGGTAGTCGCTGGCATCGGTGTGGGCGGCTACCGCGTGTTCGACAACGGTGTGCTCGACGCCGGCGACGGCCGAGCGTACGATGCGTGGGCAACCTGGCGTGATGACCCGACACTGCTCGGTGCGGTTGCGGCGGCGATCCTTGCAGCGAACCCGCACAACACCCAGCCGTGGATCTTCCACGTCTCTGCACACAGCATCGAACTGTTTTCGGATCCGGCTCGGCGGACCGGCACCCTCGATCCGCTGGATCGCGAGCACCATATCGGTCTTGGCTGCGCTCTCGAGAACCTCGTTCTCGCTGCGAATGTTCGTGGCTACAAGGCCACAGTGCAGATGATGCCGGACGCTGCTGATGCGACGCACGTCGCCACGGTCAACCTCGCTAGCGGGTCAACGGCGGTGTCGGATCTTCATGACGCGATCGGTCACCGACATAGCAATCGCGGTCCTTACACGGCCACGGCCGTTACCGCCGATGTCCTCACCACGCTCGAATCGGTCTTGGTTGGTCTCGACGGCGTCGGCGTTCGATGGCTCACCACACCATTGGATCGGACGACGCTGGGCGCGATGATCATCGACGCCACCCAGGCAATCATCGATGACGAACAGCAGTCCAAAGACTCGTTCGGTTGGTTCCGCAACAACCGCGATGACATCGATACCCACATGGATGGGCTGACTCTCGACGTTCAGGGCCTGAGCCCTATCGTGCTCTCTGCCGCCAAGATCCTTCCGGCGACCACTCGCGCTGCGGGCGACGCGTTCTGGCTTGACCAGACCCGAACCGTGCACACCACTACGGCTGCCGTATACGGCATCATCACTGTCGCCGACACCAGCGATCCAGTCCAGCAGCTCACCGGCGGCCGGCTGTTGCAACGTGTCCACCTGGCGGCGACCGTCGCTGGATTGGGGTTGCAACATATGAACCAGATCACCGAACGCATCGATCGGGGTACGAGTCTCGCTCAACTCTCGAAATTCGCGGCCGGAATGGATGCGCTCCTCGCACAGCCCGGCCGCCATGCGCTCTCCACGTTCCGCATCGGCCACCCCGTGAGATCCGGCCGACTCAGCCCGCGCCGGCCGGTGAGTGACGTGACGCGATGATCCGCTCACGTTTGCAACTTCTGACCGTCTCGGGCCGCCTCGGCGCGATCGGCGCATCGTTCGGGATCGCGGCAGGCATTGCTCAAGCCAGCATTGGCAGCCACATCCCCAGCTGGACCGGCAACAAGGCTCACCCTGCCGCGCTCGGTCTCCTCACTATCTCTCTCAGTGTCAGCGTCTTTGTCGCAGCCCGAACGTTGCATGCCGCGCCACCGCCTAGCAACGAGACCCTCACTGCAACCACCGTGTGGTTCGCTGTCGTCGCGTTCGTGTGCTCCACCACCGTTGGCAAGCTGTGGGCCATCCCCGGCGTGCTTGTCCTCGCTGCGGCCGGCGTCACTCTGATGGCGTGCGGCTGGCACCATTTCCGGACTGCGGTCGCCAACAACTGGCTGCGCGGGCTCCTCTTCACACTTGGTGCCTTCGATTTGTTGATGGCAGTCAGCGCGGCGCCCTCGATCACCGTTGCCGCCGGCTTGGTGGCCGGCGGAGTGGTCATCGCCGCCGCAGTCCTCGTCCAACCCGGCAGAAAGACCACGGTCAGTTTGCTCGTCGTGGCATCTTTGCCATTCGCGATTCTGACGTGGTGGACGATCGTCACCCCGCTGCTCACGGCCGTCGCGTTCGTCATCGGTGTTGCCGCTACGCGAACCAGAAATGTCACACGTGTCGACGCTGGAATCGTCGCGCCGCTCGATGTTCATTCGGTTCGATGATCTGATGTGCACCGTCGAACTGCTGTGGATCCCGCTCGGCGCCGGCCAGCACGTCGTGCGTCTCAGCGGCCTCGTCTTCGAAGCTCTGGCCGCGTTCGTTCAACGTCGTCCAGCCTGTGGCCTCTACCACTCGGCGCTCGTGGTCACGGTTGCCGGTGGCCGCTACGTGATCGAGATGACACCCGTCCCCGACCGACACGGCGACCAACGCGGTGTTGTCGCCGAAGGTGCGGTCGGCTCGGCGTGGCTCGGCAAGCTCCGCGTTTTTCGCTACGAGATCCACCGCTGGAACAACGGTGTCATCCCCGACGCCGACCAAGCCACCGCCACCACAAGCCTGCAACTCTCGTCGGCCGAAGCGCAACGTCTACTCGACCTCGTCTCGGAGTTACCCGTGCCGGTGTGGGGCCGGGACGACCTCGACGCAGGCGAGATGTGGAACTCGAACTCTGTCACCTCATGGATCCTGCACCGCAGTGGCGTCGACACCACCCAGCTCACACCACCCAATGGCGGTCGCGCCCCCGGGTGGGACGCAGGCCTCGTCGTCGCCGCCCGAACCGCCAACGCGAAATAGGTCGCGACGTCGCCACATGTCGACCGCGCCGCGATGGTGTCAGCGGTCGACTGTCGTTGATCGCGATGTTCTCCGGCGGCGCCGGACGAGCGCAGGGTACGTGGCTGCGGTGAGCCCACCCGAGATCGCTCCGGCGGTCGCCCCACTGGCCCAGGAGCCCGCCACGATCCGGACCGCGACGATCACCGTCGCGGTCTCAACGACGATCAGGACAACGAACACGACGATCCGTATTGGCGATCGGTGACCTGAGTTTCGGGTCGGCATCATGTGCGACCGATGTCAACGGGCTGTCGTGCACGGTTATCGCCGATCGTTTCTGCTCGGGTCTTGATCCCGCGCAGCATCCGCCGCATCATCGCGAAGTCGCCGAACTCCATCAGGACGACGCCCAGCACCGCCATTGGCGGATGGGACCAGTCGTATACCGCGTGAATGCGAGTGACGAGCCGAGTGCCACCCGACGGCGTTGCCGTCAACCGCCACGACCAGGTGCTGTCCGGCTTTGTCCAAAGCATCCACGATCCAACTTCGAAAGAGTCCACCCGGAGCGCCGTCTTGTCGGTTGGAGTCGACGACGGCGACATCGGAATCCATTGGCCGACCTCGAGATGCTGCAGTTCATCCACAATCGTCATGGCGCTGGCGCGACCGAGGTTGTCGAGCAAGTCGTTGCTGTAGAACCCCGCCCGGCCACAGCCGACCTGCACCAACCATGGCCACACAGCCGCCGGGACAGCATCAATCGTGATCGAGCGGGTCGACGCGAACTGCGCGTTCGGAAAGAGCGTGTCGCCCGGCATCGCCGACGCGACCTCGTCGTTGGTCGACCCCCAACGCACATGCCACCGTCGGTAGAGCGGAGCGGTTAGGAACACAGGCAGATCGGCCAGGACTGTACCGACCTGACCAAGCAAGCCGCGACAGAACAGCCACGAAGCCGCTATGGCGTGACGGCGTTTACCGCTCCCAGAATCGAGCAGGTGCGGGGTTGGAGGCTCTGCGGTGTCGGAAGTCATGGGTGTCCTTGCGTCGGCGCCTGTTTGAGGTCGGCGGGGTTGTAGGTGATGTCGTCGAGGCTGTACTCGAGGTAGGCGAACTCGCCGTCGGGCGCATGCCAATGGCCTTCGCCGATGGTGCCGAGGCGCCACGCTCCGAGCGCTTGGTAGCGGGAGATCGGTGTGGACCATGGTTGAGGTGTGAAGGTCTTGCCGTCGTTCGAGATGGCGAGGCGGTCATCGGACGAGAAGTCGACAAGCTCGTGACCGTCGTTGAAGCTCAGCTCGGCCGTGACGGTGTTTGCGCCGTAGGTGTAGCTGCCGCGAACGTGGTGTTCGTCGAGGACGTGCCACGTGATGGGAGCGTCGGCGAGGGCGGCGGGGGCGAGAATGCACAGGTCGTTGAATATCGTGACGGTTTCGGCTCGATCCATCTCGGGACCCGAAGCGTCCACCATCGGGAACAACGACAGTGCCCTCACCCGCATGGTCGCGGCCCCTGACTCGAACACATGGAGGACCTCCACTGGTAGCCCGAACAGTTCCGCGTCCATGAGGAAGAATCGGCTCGGCCGAGCGCCAAAGGTATTGACCTGCTCGCCGGTGAACGTCATCCACGGCTTGGTTGGGTCACTGCGGATCCGTCCGTGGAATCGTGCGCGCAGCGTCACCACACGAGGCTTCCCGACCGCACCCGACTGACGCACATACGCCGCAATCGCAGCTGGAAGGCGGGCAAGGTCGGACTCTGTCACCAGATCACCACAGCAGAACACGTTGAGCGCGTTACCTGCCCGACAGCGGTACTCTGCGCGAGCACCACGTACACCATGGGATGCCCACCCGTAAGCGACAACTGCCAGCAGGATGACATTTGCAAGTGTGCCCGCCTGTGCGTCAGCCCACGACGTGATGATCACAATTTGCGAGACGACGACCGCGACCCCGCCGACCATCCACCACCAGCGGACCCGAGCGAGCAATAGGACGCCGGCAGTCATTGTGACCAGGGCAGCTGCAAGCCACGCAGCGCCCAAACCGGCGCTTATCGGCGAGCCCAGCTGTGCCACATCTGCCCACCTCAACCCTTTGGCTGCACCGAGGAAATGGACGGATCCATGAGCGATCACGATCAGCCCGACAACCCGGCGGGCCATCGTCCTTACCGCACGACCGTTGATGGCGAGGCCCCGCTTGGGCCGGGTGTTTGATGCGGCGAACCAATCGTCAGATTTACCATCAACTGGCACAGGATGGTCGTTTCGCAACGTCGTGTTCATCGTAAGGGGCACCCAACGGAGACTTGGTCAGGTCCGTTGGTCCTGACTTCATTCCGCGCCCCGAAATTCAGGAGACTTTCGGGGTTCTGCGTTGGTGAATGATTCCCAGGGCGACCAGGAAGGCCATCAGGGCGGCACCGATAAACGCTCCGATGGCGGCGATTCCGGCGATCAAGCCGACGGTGGACCAGGCGTAAGCGGTGAGGAGTAGACCGCGCAGGGTCTCTCCTGTGAACAGCGTCGTGCGTTGAGCGGAGATCCCTGTGACTTTGGCGTTCAGCTCATCGATCGTCGCTTGCGGTGCCTTGGCAGCGACGGCTGCAGCGACGGCAGCTTTGGCGGCATTCTGCGGTACGTTGAGGTCAGCGAAGGTTGCGCCTGCTGCGATCTTGGCCAGATGACCGTTGATGTAGCTGGCGTAGGCTTGGGCTTCTCGGCCGGTGTCGACGCTGTGTCCTGCCCATTTGAGAAGGTAGGTGCGTCCTTCTGCCTCCAGCCCTGCAGCGTCGGGAAACGAGACATGCTGCGACGACAGCTCCTTGGCGACGTAGTCGCTGGAGAAGCTGTTGCCCCACGTGAGTAACCCACCGGCAATCGCCAATACCGCAGTTACAACGACGCCGAACCCGATCAGCACGGTGTCGATTGTCCGCCGTTTGAGAGCGACGACCTCAGTTGGTGCAGGGTTATTGTCAGCGGTGTGTTCGGTAGTGGTGTGGTCGGCTTCGTCCATGATGTGGTCTCCGTGGTTGTCGATGTGTTCTGACAATCACGATATAGAGCAACCCGGTCGCATGGCAGGGGACCCGGACCATTCCTCATGTGACTTTGTGCTCTGTCACGACCTCGTCGCATGCATCGAGATGACCGACGGAGCGTAAACGCGTCCGTCGGGTTTATTGCCCACCGGCCACTACGGTTGCCAGATCCAGTCGCGCACCTCGGGCATGTCTTCGAAGTGTTCGTGAATGTAGGCGGTGTGGCGCACGAGCATCTCGTTGCAGAGGGTCGTCAACGCTTCTGAGCCTTCGGGTACTCGACGCGAATACCGCAGCGCGGCGATCACCAGGTGGTAGCGGCTCATCCGGTTGAGCACGACCATGTCGAATGGCGTGGTCGTGGTGCCTCGTTCGTTGAAGCCTCGCACGTGGAACCGGCCCGGATGGCTGCGCCCGTGAAGCAATTGATGAAATGCACGGGCGTAACCGTGCCAGGCAACGATCACGTCTCGATCTTCGGTAAACAGCGCCTTGAAAGCGTCGTCGGTCATACCGTGCGGGTGGATGTCATTCGGAGGTAGGACCATGAGGTCCATAACGTTGACGACGCGGACTCGCAGATTCGGGACATGCCGGCGAAGCAGCCACGCCGCGGCGAGTGTCTCCTGGGTCGGCACATCTCCAGCGCACGCCAGGACGATGTCTGGATTTTCGACGTCCGTGTCGTCGTCCGACACATTGCATTCTGTGCCCGCCCAAGCCCAGGTCGATGCACCGACGGCTGCGTGCGCCCGAGCGGCGTCGAGGTAGAGATACTGGGGGTGTGATTGTTTGTCGACGACGAGCAAGTTGACGTAGTCGCGGCTGCGCAATGCATGGTCTGCTGCGGCGAGCAGCGTGTTCGCATCAGGAGGGAGGTAAATGCGCACGACTTTGGTCGACAGCGACAGCATCGTGTCAATCAGTCCGGGACCTTGGTGGCTGAAGCCGTTGTGGTCGTTGCGCCAGCAGGTTGAAGTGAGGAGGATGTTGAGGCTCGCCACGGGGATGCGCCATGGCAGGTCCCTCGCATGTTGCAGCCACTTTGCGTGTTGGATCGTCATTGATGCGCTGACCATTGCGAACGCTTCATATGTTGCGAACATGCCGTGTCGGCCGGTTAGCAGGTACCCCTCTAGCCAGCCCTGGCATAGGTGCTCGGACAGTACTTCCATGACGCGCCCACCGGCACTGACGTGATCGTCGCCTGGTCGGACATCGGTGACCATGCACCGATCCGTGACTTCGAACACGGCACCGAGCCGATTGCTGTTGGTTTCATCGGGGCAGAAAAGTCGGAAGTTGTTGCTTGTTTCGGTCCGCCGATAGATGTCGCGCAACAGCTCGCCAAGGGGACGGGTCGTCTCGGCGAGTAGCGCTCCCGGTGCTGTCACGACGAGTGCGTATGACTCGAGTGGCGGTATGTCGAGAGGGCTCAGGAGCTGCCCGCCGTTGGCGTAGGGCGTACTCCCGAGACGTTTGTCGCCGACAGGCGCTAGCGCACGGAGCCCGGCAACGAGGCGCCCATCGGTGTCGAACAGCTCGTCAGGTCGATAGGAGCGAAGCCATGTTTCCAACTGGGCTAAATGTTCTGGGTTATTGCGGACATTGGCGAGCGGTACTTGATGTGCTCGGAACGTGCCCTCAATCTGGAGGCCGTCGACGACCTTCGGACCCGTCCATCCCTTCGGTGTCCGAAGGATGATAGCCGGCCACTTCGCCCTGTCAGGAGTGAGGTTGGCCTGACCGCGGGCGTCACTTTGGATTAGCCGGATAGCGGTGTAAGCGGCATCAAGCGCCGCGGCGAACTGGCTATGTACATCGAGCGGCTCGTCGCCGGACACGACGGCTGGCGCCCAGCCGTGCGCCGCCAGAAAAGCAACGACTTCCTCATTGGTCTGGCGACCGAGCACCGATGGACCGGAGATCTTGTGGCCGTTGAGGTGCAGGATGGGTAAGACGGCTCCATCCCGGCGAGGGTCGAGGAAGAACGGAGCTTTCCAGGATGCCGCGAGCGGGCCGGTCTCGGCCTCCCCATCGCCGATCACGCATGCGACGATGAGGTTCGGGTTGTCCATCGCCGCGCCGGTAGCGTGCACGAGCGCGTAACCGAGCTCCCCACCCTCGTGGATGGAACCGGGTGTGGGAACGCCAACGTGGCTCGGGATGCCACCGGGTGTGGAGAACTGGCGCACCAATCTGCGGAGCCCGTCTAGGTCCTCGCTGATGCTCGGGTAGATCTCGGAATACGTGCCTTCCAGGTACACGTTGGCGACCAACGCCGGACCGCCGTGACCCGGTCCAGCTATGTACAGCATGTCAGCACTGGTTCGCTGGATGAGCCGATTGGCGTGGGCATAGACGAGCGACAAGCCAGGACTGGTCCCCCAGTGTCCGAGGAGCCGAGGCTTGATGTGCTCCGACATGAGCGGCTCCCGTAACAGCACGTTGTCGGCGAGATAGATCTGGGCGACGGTGAGGTAGTTCGCCGCGTTCCAGTATTGGTCTATCAATGCCAGTTCGGAAGCGGTCGCCGGTGCGATTGATGTGTCCTCGTCGACTGTCATCGTCGAGTCCCGTCCTTTTGAACGAAGTGGATCTGCGTACCAACTGAGCCTTCGACGACGGCTGCGAGGTCTTCCAACGCCCCGATAGCTGCGACGCGTCTAGTCATCTCCGCGAACCGGCATGCTGCGGCTACCTTGGGTCCCATCGAGCCGGCTGCGAACTCTTCGCCGGCAAGGTCACTGGTTGCGACCCGGCCGAGCGGTCGCGCATCGTCGGTCCCATAGCCGGCGATCACCGCCGGGACGTCGGTGAGGAGCACCAATTGATCGGCGTGCAGCGCCACCGCGAGGAGCGCAGCGACATGGTCCTTGTCGACGATGGCCTCGACGCCACGCAAGCCATCGCCACTTTCGACGACCGGACTGCCAGCCCCTCCCGCGCAGATCACGGTCACACCGAGGCCGAGAAGATCGTCGACGATCGTCGTCTCCACCACTCGCCTCGGCATCGGGCTCGGCACGATCCTGCGCCAGTTCGGTCCGTCGGCGGCCACAGTCCACCCCCGCTGCGCCGCAAGGCGATGCGCCTCCTCGGAGTCATAGATACGGCCGATGAACTTGGTCGGTGCGAGGAAAGCGGGATCGGCGGCATCGACGACAGTCTGCGTCACGATGCTGACGATTCGCCGCCCCAATCCCTCGTTGGCGATCGCTTGTTGGAGCCAGTAGCCGATAAGACCCTGGGTCTCGGCTACGAGTGCGTCGAGCGGATAGGTGGCTGACAGCGCAGGATCGGTCTCTCGTTCGAGCGCGAGCATGCCGACCTGGGGTCCGTTGCCATGAACGATCACCACTTCACATGATTTCGCGATCCGAGCCAGACTCGGAGCGCACTGACGGATGTGACCGAGCTGGACGCTGGCGTCTGCGGTCTCGCCGCGGCGGAGCAGTGCATTGCCGCCGAGCCCAATCACGATGCGGGTCATCGCAGTGACCTGACAGGTGTGACGGGAGGAGATTGCTTCGTGCCGTCGATGGCCGTGAATCGGCCGGCGCGGCGTTGCACTCTGCGGAGATGCCGTTGGTGGGGATGTAGTGGCAGCGCCTGGGGGTGTTGGTAACGAGCGTAGAAACGGGCTTTGGCGAATTCGACCAGGATGAGGTAGGCGACGATCATCCCGAACAGGATCAGGAAGAATCGGATCGGCAACGACGTGAAACCGAGGAGATGGGCGAGTGGGGTGAATGGCAAAGCGGCTCCAATTGCAGCGCAGGTGATCGGTGTGATCAACATCGGCACGCTCGGTCTGCTCCGCAACGACGGGACCCGACGGGTCCTGATCAGGAACACCACGAGCGTCTGCGTGGCCAGTGATTCGACGAACCATCCACTGCGGAATTCGCTGTGGCTGGCGTGCAGGAGGTGGAGCATGACGAAGAACGTTACGAAATCGAAGATCGAACTGATCGGCCCGAAGACCGACATGAACCGACGTACGAACGCTATGTCCCACGCCGCTGGACGAGCGACGATCTCGGCGTCCACGTTGTCTGTCGGGATCGCCAGTTGGCCGACGTCGTAGAGCAGGTTGTTGAGCAGAATCTGCGAGGGCAGCATCGGTAGAAACCCCAAGAAAAGCGATGCGCCGGCAGCGCTGAACATGTTCCCAAAGTTCGATGACGTCGCCATCAGGACATATTTGAGGGTATTGGCGAAGATCCTCCGGCCTTCGGCAACACCGTCGGCGAGAACACCAAGGTCCTTGTCGAGGAGCACTATGTCAGCGGCGTCCTTGGCAACGTCGGTCGCGGTCTGGACCGAGATGCCCACGTCGGCCGCATGAAGTGCGATGGCATCGTTGACTCCGTCCCCCATGAATCCGACATCGACACCGTCCCGCCGAGCGATGCGGACAATTCGTGTCTTGTGCTCCGGGGTCACTCGTGCGAACACTGTCGTCGACGGGATGGCAAGGGCAAGCGCGTCGTCGTCGAACTTGTCAACCTCCGCCCCGGTGAGTACTCCCTCGACGTCGACTCCTATGTCAGTGCACACCTTCCGGGCAACAGCGGCGTTGTCACCAGTCAAGATCTTGACCGCAATGCCCAACTGGTGAAGACGTTCGATGGCGGCGCCTGCGTCGGCTTTGGGCCGGTCGACGAACGTGAGAAAACCAATGAGTGTTAGGCCGTTACAATCGGCCGATAAATCGGCAACGTCGTCAGGGGCCAGGTCTCTGGACGCGACCGCGACGACGCGCGCGCCCTGCGCGAAGATCGCTTCGAGCGCGGCAGTCGACTCGTGAGGGATATCGATGCATCGTGTGAGCACGGCCTCCGGAGCACCCTTCACCACCAGCTGGACGGCACCGGCGGTGGTCGTGAGCTTGACCGACGCGATCTGAGTTGCGTGGTCGAAGGGCACCACATCAGCCCGTTCGGGCAACGCGACCCCACGAGCATCGTCGGCGTCCCACAGCGCCCTGTCCAAGGCGTTCCCACCGACCGGCCCGCTCGCTGTCATTGTTGCGTCGTTGCAAGCCAAACCGAGTCGTAATGGCTCCGAAGCGGCACGACCGAACGGATCGAGCGAACTGTCGAACGTTACGGTGCCTTCGGTGAGCGTTCCTGTCTTGTCGGTGAACAGGACTTGTATGTTACCGAGGTCCTCGATCACCACTAGTCGCTTCACGAGCACCTTGCGTTTGGCGAGCTCGCGCGAACCGGACGACAGACTGACGCTCACGATCGCCGGCAACAGTTGAGGAGTGATCCCGATCGCGATCGCAAGCGAGAACAGCAGCGACTCGATCAGTGGCCGCGACAGCACGATGTTGATGACGAAGATCGATGTCGTCAGGACTGCCGCCACACCGACCAGCATCTTGGAAAACGAGCGCAGTCCGACTTGGAACGCCGTGTCTACCTGACGGCCGCTGAGTCCTGTGGCGATCGCCCCAAACGCGGTATCGGCACCAGTAGCCACGACCACACCGCAGCCGGAGCCCTGATGCACGACCGTCCCCATGAATGCACACGAGGCGAGATCGGTGGGCGAGTCGCTGCGGGCGGGGTCGATCGTCTTGACCGAGCTCGTCGACTCGCCGGTAAGGACTGCTTCCTCGCACTCGAGGCGCCTGACCTCGAGCAGGCGGAGGTCGGCCGGGACGAGATCACCGACCCCGATCTGGACGACGTCGCCCGGCACCAGATCACGTACGTCGACCATCGTCAGGACACCGTCGCGCCACGCGTTGGCGCGATGAGTGATGTTTGAGTGCAGCGCGTTGACTGCCATTTCGGATCGGTACTCGTTGACGAAACCGAGTCCGACACTGAGAGCGACGATCGCGACGATGATGATGCCGTCAGCGATGGCGCCCGTGAGAGCCGACACGACCGCGGCGGCGAACAGGAGCAACAACAGTGGATTACGTAGCTGCCGCCCGAGCACGCCAAAGAGTGTGACCGTGTGAACCGCGAGTACGTTCGGGCCGACCGTCTGAAGCAGCGTCGACGCCTCGGCCGATGACAATCCCGAGGCTCGACTGTCGAGCACGTGAAGCACCGCGTCGGGATGCATCGCCGCCGAGGTGACGAGGTCCACGCGTCCATCGCGCTTGGAGGTGCCAGCAGTTGCGATCACGTGAGGAAAGCGTTCCCTAACTCGTGGTCTGTGGCGGCCGCTCTGAATCGGTGTGGTCCCCTGGCATCAGGCCTGTGCAAGGTGAGGCTCATTTGTGGTGTCGTGCATTTCATCGTCGGGGTCGGCGCGAACCACCACGATCGGTACCGCTGTTGCGTCGAGCACGCTGTTGGCAGTCGACCCGAATAGTCGTGTGCGGACCGCGCCTCGGCCCCGAGAGCCGACGACAAGAATATCGCCGTCGTGCGCAGCCTCGACCAATGCTGTGACAGGGCTGTTCTCGACGAGCAGCGTTGTTACGGGTATACCGCAGCGCTCGCGTGCCAACTCCGCGGCACGATCGAGCGTGCACGCAGCGTCGATCCGGGTAAGGTCACGGCCCTGTGTGCCTGCAGTGGTCATCGGGAAGTATGGGTAGGACCAGGCGTGAACGATGACCAACTCGACGCCGTGACGATCGGCCTCGTCGCCAGCCCACTGGAGTGCCCTTCCAGCTGCGTGTGAGCCATCGACACCCACGACGATCCGGTCAGGCGCTCCCCGGCTTGCTGACCCGCGCACGACGACGACCGGGCACGGACTGTTATGGACGAGGTATCGGGCCGTCGTACCCGTCCAGAACGCTGCAGCGCTGCTGTGCCCGCTCGCGCCCACGACGATCAGGTCGTCGGGCTCGAGACCTTTCAGCAATGCCGTGGGCGCCGGGCCCGCAGCGACATCGACCGATATGGTTAGGTCCGGATGGGATTCGGCGAGTACGGAGCGGATCTTGCTTGCTGACGTCCAGGCTGCTGCCTCGGCAGCGGTATATTCTGCGGTCATCCCCCACGCCACGGAGGCCTCGCTGGATAGTGCTGATACCTCGAAGCACACCATGACATGCAGCGCTATGGCCCTGACCTCGGCCTCGTGGGCAGCCCACGACACCGCTTCCGATGCTGATGGTGTTTCGTTAAACCCGACGACGATCTTTGCGTTCATACGCCCATCTTGAGCGAGACGAGCGACGTTGCCTAGGGTCTTGAGTCCCGAACATGAGGGTGAACAACGACGACAGGGCACCGGCTGGCGCCGATAGAATTTTGTCCACTTTGCCACCATTGGCTTACGCGGCGAGTGGGACGTCCCACTCGGTGATGGTGCCCGTGTTCGGGCGGGCTCGGATCGAGAACGATCCACCGAGCGATTCGGCGCGCACGAGCATGTTGTCGAGTCCGCTCGATCGTTGTCCCGCGATTGGCTGGTAGCCGACTCCATTGTCGGTGACACTCAGACGTAGGCGGCCATCTTGCACGCTGACCCGTACCTCGACCTGGGTCGCGTCGGCATGGCGGGCCACGTTCGACAGCGCCTCGCGAAGGCACAGCAGGAGATGGCCACGAACGAGTTCGGTGAGGGCGTTGTCAACGGGTCCGGTGATGTGACAAGTGGGCTTGAAACCGAGGGAGTTTGCCGCACGGTTACATATTTCCTGGATTTCGAGGCGGAGACTCAACTGGTCGACCCAGGGCTGATGGAGTTCGAAGATGGTAGAACGCACTTGGCGGATCGAGATGTCGAGGTCGTCGATAGCTCTCATGATCTTCTCCAGCACCTTTGGTTCGGTCACCATCTGCATCGTGGCCTGTAACGACAGACCAGTGGCAAACAGGCGTTGGATGACATCGTCGTGAAGATCGCGGGCGATTCGTTCACGTTCGTCTACCAAGCCGAGTTCACGCGCTTTTTCGTGGAGTCGAGCGTTCTCGATCGCCAACCCGCCGGCCGCCGCTAGACCGACCGCCAGTTCCTGGTCGACCTCGGTGAATGGTTGACCATTGGCCTTGTCTGTCAGGTACAGATTGCCGTACATCACGCCTCGCAGGCGGATTGGCACTCCGAGGAACGACGTCATCGGCGGATAACCGGGCGGGAATCCGAAGCTGTCCGGATGAGCGTTCAGATCGGGTAGACGGAGCGGCTCCGGCACTACGATCAGTAAACCGAAGATGTCATGTCCTTCGGGCCGCCGGCCGATCAGAGCTGTCTCTTCATCGCTGAGCCCAACAGTGATGGACTCCGACAAGTGCGTTCCTGTCGGATCCAGTACACCCAGCGCCGCGTACTTCGCATCGACCAATTCGGCCGCGGTCTCAGTGATCCGTCGCAGCGAGTCCGCCAGCGTCTGCTCGGAGCCAATGGCCATCACTGCGTCAAGCAGACGCAACAGGCCTTTGGCACCGGTGAACTCGAATCGACTGGACACCGGCATAGGATACCGCTTCGCAGTGTTAGCTTGAGCAGATGCTAAATCTTGCTCACGCGTCGATCTACTGGCCTCGGCCCACGGGCCGAAGGCGATCGTGATTCGCGTCTTCTTGCTCGACGATCACGAGGTCGTTCGACGAGGTGTCCGTGAACTGCTGGAAAGTGCCGAGGACCTCGAAGTCGTGGGCGAGGCCGGTACCATCGCCCAAGCGATCCAGCGCGTACCAATGTCGTCTCCGGACGTCGCCATCCTCGATGTCCGATTGCCCGACGGCTCAGGTATCGAGGTCTGCCGTGATCTCCGCTCGATGATGCCTGAACTCAAATGCCTGATGCTCACCTCGTTCAACGACGACGAAGCACTTGTCGACGCGATCATGGCCGGGGCGGCCGGATACGTCCTCAAGGAGGTCCGTGGCTCCGATCTCATCGAGAGCGTTCGGCGGGTCGCTGCCGGACATTCACTCCTGGATCCCATAGTTACTGCTCGCGTTCTCGACCGGCTGCGTAACCCTCCCAAGGATGCTCTAACCGACGCGCTCACGCCACAGGAGGCGACGGTCCTCAAACACCTATCCGACGGTTGTACCAATCGACAGATTGCCGAGCACATGTTCCTCGCCGAGAAGACCGTCAAAAACTATGTCTCTAAACTTCTCGCCAAGCTCGGCATGAGCCACCGCACTCAAGCCGCCGTGTATGCGGCCAGGCTTTCCGAGCGTCGAACAATCCGACCGAACAGCTGATTGCACGGTCTAATCATTCGGTATTTGCGAGCGGCCCGACCTCGCCGGCACAAAGCATCAACGGTGAAAAACCGATGGGAACTTTGTGGCCGAGAGGTCGCGATCCGCTTCGGCATCACACTCGTCGCGCGAGGAAAATGATTAACAGCACGACAAGGATCGTGCCAAGAATGCCTCCACCGATATACATAGGTTGTTCCTTTCGTTTCACGCGTAACGCGCTCGGCATTAACAGTTCCCATATACGGCCGGGCACAAACATCTTCGGTCCGGATACTGGCGAAATTTACGAAGTGGTTGCCTCGACGAGCGACCGTAGACTGGCCAGACTCGATGTGATGAGTCGGCCCACATGGACCTGGCTGGTGCCGACTATGTCGGCAATTTCCGCCTGGCTCAATTCGTCGAAATAGCGAAAATAAAGAATTTTTCGCTCTCGTTCTGGGAGTTGTCCAAGGAGGGCTTTGACGACTTCCCGGTCGATGACATCGTCGAATCCGCCGTCGACCGGGATCGATGGGGCCGTGGGGCCGTCGATCGTGGACGTTCGGTACGCGTTGTTGGCTTCCAATGCTTCGATTACAGAGTCCTGGGAAACACGCAGTTTGACCGCGATTTCGTCGACTGTCGCTGCTCGGCCAAGTTCTTTCGATAGGTCCTCTGCAGCGCTGTTGACTGCCGGCCGCAAATCCTTTGCTCCGCGTGACACTTTGAGACTCCATGTGTGATCGCGAAAGTACCGACGAATCTCGCCCACAATCGTGGGTGTGGCGAAGGCGCCGAAATGGACCCCTTGAGCGGGATCGAACCGCTCTACCGCTTTGAAAAGACCGAGCTGCGCAACCTGGAATATATCGTCGTAAGGTTCGCCGCGATCGGCAAACCTCCGTGCGCTACGGACTGCGAGCCATTTCGTTCGGGCCAGGATTTCGTCTCGCAAATCCGTTTTCCGAGTGTTGGAGTACTCGCGTATGGCCGAATCCAACCATTGTTCGTCTTCAGGTTTAGTTGTGAACACGGTTACTCGTTGTTCGAGTTCCGACCTACGGTGGCAGTGATCACTGCCACATCGGCCAACACATCCACCGAGTGCGTGGAACACACTTCTTCAAGAATGGTCCGGCAGAGAGCGAGGTCCTGATTGTCGAGAGAAAACTTCTTCACGTCTGTAGTACCCGAAATACGAAAGGCTTCAGCGTCATACCCGAGTGAAACATCGACGGGTCCACCGCTGCCGTGTTCGATTAGGGCGATGAGCACTTCGCTTACGGCAATTTTGATGTCTTCGATATGGTCGACGGTGAAATTTCCCAACGAAGCGAGACCAGCAGCAGCCAGGCGCAGCACCCGCGACATGGACGGCTCGGCCGGGATCCGCAGAAGGATTGGACCGGGTATCCGATTGGTCTGAGTAGGCGCAGAGTCTGACATGTGTTGAGATCTCCAATTCGTTCGTAACGCCGAGTTTGGTGAGCGATGTACCCGAAGGGTGTTTGGATCAAACATATCTTTTCGGGAGTTTGATCGCCGGCTCTGCCAACCTCGTGGCGAAGTTACAGTGGTTGGGGCGGAGGGTCTCCGATAGGTATCAAAGGATTCGGTTCGTCAGGCATGTCAGGCAAGGGTTGCGTCGGCGGGGGTGATTCAGGCGTCGTTAATTTCATCGGCGTCCGATGTGACGGCGGCTGCGCCCGTTTGCGGCTCGATACACAATGAGCGAGATGATTGCTCCGACGACCGAACCGATGATTCCTGACGCTTGCAGGGCGCCGTGGCTGGCGTCTTTGTGGGTCAATAGGTAGCCGATGAAGCCGCCCACGAACGAGCCGACAATGCCGAGCACCATCGTGCCACCGACAGACATCGAATCACGGCCCGGAACCACTGCTCTGGCGATGAAGCCCGCAATCAGCCCGATAACCATGAGGTAGATGATGAAACCAATCAAGAGATTCTCCGTACTATTTTTGGCGTCGTTTGACGCTCGGTCAGACCTTTAGATATCCAAATTTCATCGAAACTAAACCCCGTCAGCAGTCTTTATTTGCTATTTCTGATCCCTATTAGCCGTGGTCGAACAGTGCGGCAACAATTTCCGTGACTGATGCCGTGGCCACGCACACGGTCGTGTCAGCAGCTCCGTAGTAGATCGTGAGGGCATCATCACGCCGCACGAGGCCGCAGGGAAATATGACGTTGTTGACATCACCGACACGTTCGTATGGTTCTTGTGGCGCCATCACAAATTCGGGAAGTCGGCGAATGACGTTCCATGGTTCCTCTAGGTCGAGCAGTGCAGCGCCGAGTCGGTAGATGGGGCCGGCTGGGCTGTTGCGCACACCGTGATATAGCTGGAGCCAGCCTTGGCGAAGCTCGATCGGTGGCGGTCCGATGCCAATGCGGACAGAATCCCAAAGGCCTTGGCCGTGACGCACCATGACCGGTTGGGGATCGTGCCAGCTATGTAGGTCATCGGATCGCGAGAGCCAAATGTCGGCCGACGCAGTAATCATCACGACCGGTCGATGCAGCATCAACCAGCACCCGTTTATTCGGCGGGGGAACACGGCTGCATTCTTGTCTTCCGGCGTCATCACAACGGCTTCATGCTCCAGGACACGAAAGTCTTTGGTGGTCGCCAAATAAACGCACGGCCCCGGAGGTCCGTACGCGGTGCACGTAATGACATAGCGATCCAACTCCGGAACGAAGGACACCCGAGCATCTTCAAATCCCCACTCGCATGTGAGCCGGTCGGGGTCTGGGGCGAGCAACGGGGTGGGGTCAACAGAGAAGCCAGTTTCTCCATCAGCCGAACGGGCCACATGTATCGACGACAGTCCACGTCTATCCTCCACTCGGAGTAGTAAGACGACGCTGCCATCTTCGATCATCGTGGCTGCTGGATTGAATACCGAGTTTGCTGGGAAGTCCAGCATCTCAGCCGTCAGGATTGGATTAAGGCTACTTCGATTAAACAACTGACATCTCCGGCCGTTCGACGAGGGCGTTTCGAATTTCAGCCGCCTGGCGCCATGTCGATGCACACCGTTGGAAGGCCATAGTGGATTCGGCGCCGGAGTTCGGGTTCGGACCACTCGCGCATAGGGCGTCAAAGGACGCACCTGTCTCCAAATTTCCGACCGCCACCCCGAGTCGGTTGTTGCCAAGGAACCACGACCATGCCCGGTCGAGAACCTCGAGAGCCCAGTCGTCGTTAGTGACCTTCCAGAGTGCTACTGCTGCATCTGCCAGTGCCGTGAGTTCGAGGGGTTGTTCGTCGCCGGAGGCGTCGACGTCGAGCACGAATTCGAGACCGAGGTGACCTGGCACCCGATAGAAATCGCCAGACCGACAAATGTTTTCGTACCAGCGCAGCATTTGCTCGCCGGTGGCGATCATTTTTTCGTCGGCGAAGCGGCTACCCATAAGCAGCAGTGTTTCGGGGATACGTGCGTTGTCGTATGTGAGTTTTGGTTCAAACCATTCCCATGTGTTGCTGAGCGGTTTCCATGAACGCATTCGACGATGAAGGGCCGATAGTGGCTCTTTGGCCCATTCCACACCAGCCTCGTCGACGGCGAGCAAACCGAGCGCACCATACGTAGCAGTCCGGCTATGTGGAGTGCAGAGGAATTGCGGCGAAAGCGTCTGCAGGATTTCGACGGCGCGATCTCGATATATACCCCCAACCCGCACGTACTCGCCGAGACCCCACGCAGCACGGCCGACGTGGTCTCCCTTGTACGGTTCGTCCAACCACTGCCGATCCCATGACATGAAGTTTCGCATGATGCCTTCGGGGGCTGTGGCTGCACCTAGGTACGAGATGATTCGAGCTTCGTTGACTTGCCATGCCTCGGCTCCCGACTGGCGGCCTAGAGCTGCCGCAATCGGCAACATCCGGCCAGCGTCGTCGACGCAATAGCCGTCTTTGTGATTGGGTACCCCGTTCTGAGCATGCTGCAAAACTCCGGTGTCGTCGCACAACACACGCAGGTGGCTTGTCCGTGGAACTTGGCGAAGGTTGATATGTGGTCGAGTACTGCGGATCGTCGGCCGAATTGCATTTTGGACTACTGCCAAGAGACGTTCGCCGACATTGGGCCAGGACATGTTTCGGGACGCCTCGTGAGCAGCACGCAACGCGCCGGCGCGATCGGCGCCTCCGGGAAGAAGTCGCTGAATAGCCGAAGCGAAGTCGTCGGGGCTGTCGGGTTTCACCACTATTCCTGCGCCGTCGGCGAGGACGTCGGTGGCATAGAGGAACGGCGTAGAGACGACAGCGCATCCGGCCGCTAGTGCAAAGCTCAGCGCCCCGGACACGATCTGGTCGCCACATCGATAGGGCGTGAGGAATACATCAGTAGCGGTCAGCAACTGTCCGATCTCTCTCACGTTGAGGAAGCGATCCTCAAACTTTACGTGATTCTTGAGACCTAGCTGCTCGACCAGTTGATGCAATGATTCGCGATAGGCCTCGCCCTCCGATTTGAGGACGTCAGGATGAGTCCGGCCGGCCACGACATACACGAGCGTCGGGTGATCCTTGACAAGTGCGGCGCACGCTTCGATTGCAGTCTCGATACCCTTGCCAGCCGAGATTAACCCAAACGTAGACAGCACTGGGCCGTCTTCGTGGAGGCCGAATAGTTCTACGGTTTCGCGTCTGTCGTAGTCGTCGTAGAGCTCGACAGGCGCCCCGTGGGCGACAATTTGAAGTAGCCGAGCAGGAACTAATTCCTGTTGCAGAAGGAGACGCCGAGCGGTGGATGTGAACACGGTTACCCCTGCTGCCCGGCGGCACAGCCGCCGAATGACGTCTGCTCGCAACCGATCAAATTTTGGCAACACCGTGTGGAGTGTCACGAGAAAAGGAACGTCGAGGTCGTCGACGAAGTCAAGAATGTACTTTCCCTCGTTTCCACCGAATATGCCGAATTCGTGCTCGATAATCACGGCGTCAAATCGGTCGCGTATCAACCGGAGGGCAGCTCGGCGATAGCTCGATGCGTCGTCGCGCGAGATCACCGTACCGTCACCTGTATCGGTAACGTCGTCATCGGAGTCGTTGACCACCTCGACTACTTCAACGTACGCACCGTTGTGTCGCAGTGCTGCTTCTGTATCGGCTGTAAAAGTGGCGATGCCGCAGCGTCGCGGAGGATAGGTACCAACTATTGCAATTCGCATGACCTGGAATACCCGTCTGAGCGAAAAATTATGCCTCGAAGTTCGAATTTTATTTTAAGCCGTTCGTCCCGCCAGCGAGTTCACGGCGTTAACTGGACGAATGAATCTCGAAGAGGTCTGTGGTATTGGTGATTTCAAGCAGGCGCGCAATTTGAGGTCCAACGTCTCGCAAAACGACGCGCGAGCTACGTGCCTCGGCTCGACGGCTAGCCCCTAAAAGACTGCGTAGACCAGAGGAGTCGATGAATTCTACGCCACCCACGTCGATCACCAGGGGATTCTTTGAAACCGCGTGCATGCGAAGGTGTTGTTCCAGAATCGGGCCGCCGGCCATGTCGATGTCGCCTTTGACGATCAGTGATCCATCAGCGTCTACCTCAATAGTGAGTGGTCCGATATTTGAGTCGTTCACCCGCGCCCCTTTCCGAGCATGCAAGACGGCTTGGTTCCCGCCTTTTCTGAATCCTAAACATATCTGGTGACGATTTTTGCTCTCGAAGGGACAGCCGGGAAAGGAAAAATGTCTGTCGCGCCATCTAAGGGGCGCGACAGACATTTCGCTCCATGGCGTCGGGGGCTCGGCCGGAGCTTGTTGGATATTCCCTGTTATGTGCTATTTCAAACGTGTCGCCAACCATTTTTCGACATTACGTGCAGCTTTGGCAACCAGAGAGTTCCATAAGGGCGCTGGGCGACTTGAGATATCGGCCTTATGCAGACGGCGTGCCTGCACTGCGAATTTCCACCGTTTGGTTCGCAAGTCGTTGTGCGGGCCAAACGCCGCTTCCTTCGAAATCAGGTCGGAATGTCCAATCGCTGTTCTTGTTGGCGTACGCCTCATCGTAAATCGCGATGTCATCTTCGATATTGACCAGCGGCAAAATCGGATGCGACTCAATCTCGGCCCACTCGCCAATCTGTCCGACAAGTTTTCCAACGACGGTCTCGACCTGGCTGGCAAGCCCACAACGTGCGCCCGTGCTTACTGTGCCCAACCAGTCCTCCACCAACGAACTTGTGGGAGCCTCGCTGACAAGCTCGGCTGCGATACCGGTGCTGTCCTGTTTGCATGGTGCGCACTGTCCGCAGGATTCGACCGATAAGTAGCGGGCGACCCCAGCGGCAATGGCTTGCCAGGGAACACTGTCGTCCACGACGATGAAGCTCGACGACCCGAGACCTGACCCAATGGACGACATGTTTTCGTACGACAGCTGAGTGTCCATTTGATCGGGCAGAATTGGGACGTTTGAGACGCCGTTGAGAATCACACGGATCGCGCGACCTTCGGCAACGCCACCACCGATGGATTCAATGACTTCGCGTATGGACGTTCCCATCGCGAACTCACCTACTCCAACGCGTTTTGTCATCCCAGTTACGGTGCACACGATTGATCCGGGTGATTCGGATGTCCCTACATCCCTGAACCAGTCACTACCGTGGCGCACGATGTTGGGTACATTGCTCAACGTCTCGACATTTTGAATCAAAATCGGTGCGCTCGATGCGCCGGCTTCGGTGGCCAATTGCAGCCCTGCTGCCGAGTGATAATCATGTGGATCGGCGTCGAGGCCACGTCGCCAAGGGGGAGTGACTCTGGGAAATGGAGGCCGATTTTCCAAAACTTCGAGCAGTGCCGTCTCTTCCCCGAAGAGGTATTCCCTTGGACCGAGGGCAATGTCTATTCGGAGCACTTCATTTGACACTGTGGTGAGTTCATCGCCCCATTGGTTGTAAATTTCATCAATCGCAGCGACGAGATGCCGGTGCTCGATATTGAACGATTCCTTCAATGCAATGATGACGTGTAAGGCGCTCATAGCAACTGCCGCGATGAGCGCGCCTTCGAGCACCGCGTAGGGATTCTGGCGAATAAGCGTGCGGTCCTTAAACGTGCCAGGCTCGCCTTCGGCGGCATTGACAACGACCGGTGTTCGAGTGCCAGGCGACGCGAACTGTCGAACGGTGCGCCATTTCGTACCAGTTGGAAAGCCACTTCCGCCGCGACCCCGCAGCCCGCTCTGATCTATGAGATCGACAATCGCTTCCGGCGACATTGTCAACGCTCGTCGGAGTCCCTCGCCGCCGCCGAGGCGTTGGTATTCGGCAAGAGTTCGAACCGGCGTGGATTGAATCAGTCTATTTACTTGTGGCATTGCACATCCTGTTCCGTGTCGCGAGCTACCTCAGTGGAGGTCGGCCAACGGGATGTTCCCGTCGGCGGGCGTCGGCAAACATGCCGGTGGACGTCGAGCTGAAATTTATTGGCTATGTGGTCGACTCAGTTGGCGTGACATGCGCAACGTGGTTCCGTAAATGGTTCGGTCAATTTCGACGGAATCCATGATCGCGTAGATAATTGTCAACCCCCGCCCTCCCTCGGAGGGTTCGGAGTTCGGTCGATCGATCCAGGTTCCGTGGTCCTCGATTGAGACATCAAGTTTTCCTGCGGCCCGCAACGTGATCTGCACGACAATTGGCTCGGTGGATAGATGGGACGCATATTGCAAGGAGTTACTGATGCCTTCGCCCATCGCCAAAAGTAAGTCGTCAATATCGGCTCTCGCCAGGCCGAGTGCGGCCAGCCAGTCACGCATCGTTCGACGCGCTGAGTTGAGCTGCGGATCGTTGGGTGGATATTCGATTTTGAGGCTGGTTACGGAGTCTGTGAGTTCGGCGCCAAGGACCGCAACATCGTCGTGCTGTTCGGAGGGTTCGAGACACGAGTCAATGAGTGCCTCACACCATCGCGGGCTCGTGGTATTGGCAATTTTGAGCGCACTGGCCGCTCGATCCAGGCCAACGTCGATGACTTCTCGCCGACGCTCCACGAGTCCGTCGGTGTACAACAGCACGACCGAATTTGGAGGCAGGGGCATTGTCGCCTCGGTGCGGTTGTTTCGGGATGCGCCGATTGGAGTTCCGCGTGTGCCCTCGAGCTGTGTCACTGTGCCATCGGGGGCTCGGACCAGAGGCGGCGGATGTCCGGCTATGGAGTAACAGATTTCTTGAAACAATGGGTCGATGATTGCGCAAGCAACGGTGGCGAAATTCGCGCCATCGATCGAATCGCTGAAACGATCGAGTGCGTCGAGCAGCTGTGCCGGACCAAACATCACCGCCAGAGCGTGGGCGGCGCTGCGTAATTGGCCCATCGTCAAAGCCGCTTTTAGACCCTGCCCGACCACGTCGCCCACAATCAGCATTGTGCGTTGACCGGGAAGGTCGATGACGTCGTACCAATCCCCTCCAACTGCGATAGCCGCGGCCGCTGGTCGGTAGCACGCCGAAATTGATATAGCAGTTGTTGATTTCAAGGCCCTTGGTAGGAGGACGCGTTGCATACGTATCACCGCATCATGTTCTGCGGCACTGAGCCTGGTTCGCACGACGGCCTGAGCGCATTGGTCAGCGATTGCTTGCATAAAGTCGATGTCACCGTCATCGAAATTTTCTGCTCGATCAAAGCCAAATGTCAGAGCACAAATCTCGCTTCCGACGCTTCGACCGACGATCACGGCGCATGCTTCAGTGCATGTATCGGCGCGTGTATCTAAGTCGCTCGGGAGCACGAACCGTTCGAAGTCGGCTGGTGTGCGAAGCACTACCGACTTTCTGGTTGCCATGGCCTCGCTCACCGGCGACTCGTGTGTCGTCGACACACGGTCCCACTGGTGGTCAGGTGGGCCAAAGCCGCCTTCGCTGACCAATTCGTCTGTCTGTAGGTCCAGTGTGGTCAGTGTGCCATTAGACGCTTTCAACACAACGCATGTTTCGCGAGTGGCGATTTCTGCGATTTGCTTGGAGGAAGTCGCAGACCCCAGATCCGCTGTGAGCCGCTGAAGTATCTTCAATCGTTCAACTGCCAGCTCTGCTTCAATCCGTGCTGCCTGGGCATTGTCAAGCGAAATCGCGCTCGTGAGCGCCTGGGTCAAAAGCTGGGATGCGCTGTAGAGCGACGCTTGTGTGTTTGTGGAGCACTTCTTTGGTTGGGTCCAGCTCAGGATGGCCATGGCGGGCCGCATGTCGATGTCGAGTGGCAGCACGGCCATCGATTCGATGCCGTGTTCCTGTTGGTGCTTGGTATACATTGGAAACTGTCGATTGAGGTCATCAGCTGAATCGACGAATATGGGTTTCGACAGTCTGGCGAAATTCTCGCCTTCTCCAGATCCGACGTCATCCCCGCGCGGATCGAAGCGTATGAATTCTCCGGTGTCGGTGGCGAAGCGACCAACCCTCACGATGTTTGCTCCGTGATTGTGGCGTCCGTAGTAGCCGAACGCGTCGATAATTTCGACGACTGTGAACGCACTCGCGAGTTGCAAGCTGATGCTCGCTACGTCGGCTAAGCGATCGGCGCCGCCTCGATTTTCGAGGTCGCTAAAGTGTTGCGTCTCTGCCCTGAGACGCATAGCTCGTTCAGCGGCGAAAAACCACGCCGTGAGGAAGGTCGCGGCAAGGTAGAGCTGGGCGAGCACGAGCTGCATGTGGGGAGACACGTCACGGATAGTTCCAAATGGTCCATGCCCTGATGCAGTTGCAAGGTTTGCGACCGTGGCAGCCACGAGGGTCGCTACTCCCAGACTCAGCAGATTGCTTCGGAGCGACACCAATAGCAGCGCAGGTAGCAGCAGAAATATAAGTGCTAGTTGGTTCGATGTGTACAAAATCAAGAAGCTCAGCGCACCGATGGCTAGGCCAATAGCGACACCACTCACAAGTGCGCTTCGGCGCTTCCATTCAGTTCCCGAAACTGCCAATATGGGTGCTGCCACGCAAAGAACTCCGAGCCCGTCTCCAGCCCACCATCGCAACGCCCCAATCCACCAAATGCCGTGCTGGTACAGTTCGTTGACGGTAGCGCCAATAAGCCCGCCAGCGAGTGGACCGGCAATGAGCCCTCCCATCACGAATGCGACGATGTCGGCGCTGCTACCGATGTCAAGGCGTCGGTTTGTTGATCGGGAAGTGGATCGAAAGACACGGATCACGGTGGCGCCGACGAGTGGCTCCACGACGTTTGCGATTGCAAAGCCAATCGAAGTTTGAATCGACAAATGGTGTTGAGCGTTAACGAGGAGCTCTGTCGCGGCGGTGGCTAAAAGCACCGTTGCCCACCGACCGGTCGTGCATATCGTTAGTGCCGCCAATGTCACGCCGGCTGCCGGAAAAAAGACGAGCCCAATTGAGGTGGCGCCAAACCAGCCCCATGCCATTTCTGCCCCTACTGCGTAGCAAACGGCAACTATCGAGAATGTGGCGACGAGTTCAAAATAGTTTTGCCGGTGCGGAACACTTTCGATCATGAGGGCAGTTTCATACCCATGTGCCGGTCGGGGCAAACATTGGCGTTGGGACTATTTGAAAATAGCTCGCCGGTTTCGTCAAACTTCTTCGTGCAGGCGGCATACCGGACTATCCGTGACGAATTTCCCCGTGCGTGCCTGATACTTCGGGATCGTCACCGAATATCGCTCGAGTGAACGCGATCATTCTTCCCAGACCAGTGTCGGGTCCGTCCCAATATTGGCCATCAGCAACGTCGAAGTGGACGACGCAAAGATCGGGATCGTCTGGTCCTGTGAACCACAGTTTTGCCTGCGGCGACCACAAGTGTTTATTCAACTCGTCGTCGTGTACTACTTGTGCCGTGCCGTTGAGCGAGAGGTATATCGAGTGAGATTCGTGGGCGGCTGTGACATGAACACGAGCTATGCCAGCGGCGATTGCCTTCACCCATTCCGAGCTGCTACTGACGAGGAACGAAAGACGTCGATCGGTAACGTCGGCACACGTCACCGGCCTCGAGGTGTGTTCCTGGCCAACCATAGTCATCAACATGGCGATGGTCATTCGATCACCGAGAAGGTCAGTGAGGTCTCGGGGGGCACTTGCGGCGGGTGTCGATTCGTTAGTCATTGGGTCTCCTGATTTTGGTATCGGTGTTGGGAAGTGTTCGTGGGGGCACGGGCTACTGGGAAGTATCGGAACCGCGTGCATCGCGTGCAATTTGTTCGTACACAGCTCGCCGCTTTTCCAGCTCTTTCGTGCTGAGTTCCTCGAGGTCGAGGAGCCGGTTGTCTGCCCCCTCGATGGCGCGAACTATCTCATCGAGTTTGATTTGGAGCGCCGCTGTGTCGCGGTTCTGACTGTTTTGAATCAGGAACACCATGAGGAACGTGATGATGGTGGTACTGGTGTTGATGACCAGTTGCCAGGTGTTATTGAAGGAAAATATCGGTCCGCTCGCCGCCCAGATCATGAGGATGAGCACCGCAAGTGCGAACGTCATCGCGCGCCCTGCCATGCCCGATCCCTTTTTTGCAGCTCGTTCGAACCAGCCTTCTAGTCCCCCCGTATTTTTTTTCATACGTTCCACTTCCCAGTTCCGGGTGATACCAAACATTCCTGGCGACACCAAACAAAAACGGTTGGTTCCGCTTCGGTGTGATTGCCGTCGATCGTTGGGCAAATTTTCTCGGCTGCTGGTGAGACCGGATCTGAAAGAGCCGTAACGTTTTACTGCAATAGCGTGACTTATTGGGGGTGCGGTATGTACCTGAACCATTTGGGGTATCAATGGGGCATATACCTATACGCAGAACACTGGATCGGTTGCCGCTGGCTTGCGGACAATCGTGAAAGCGGTGGATTTCATGTCCGGCGCTTAGCAGTGTGTTGAATTGAAAGCCGATTTTATGGACGATGAAACATATGTAGTCGAGGCGAAAACGACGTCGATGCCGCTGAATTCATCACAATTCATCCGATTGATTTTGCCACCCGTCGATATGCGTTCGCTTCGCAGAGATGTAACGACGTTTCTTGTCCAGGTGGGCTTTCCAGCTGTGACGAGAGATGATGTATTGCTCGTCGTATCTGAGCTTGCGTCGAATGCTGCGGAACACAGTTCCTCGGAATCCATTCGGGTTGATATTCGCCAAACAAGATGTGCTTTGGTCGTGGCCGTCGAAAACAATGCACCGTTTCAGGGTTCGATGGCATCAATCACTGAAATGCCCTCTACGACGTCAACGCGAGGCAGGGGCCTTCCTATCGCCGCGGCACTCGCCAATCGCCTACTCATTCATTCCTCGCTGAAGCGCACCGAGGTGCGAGCGGAATTCGATCTCGTGGCGTAGTCAGAGCAGCATCGCCGTGGAACGAACTCCTAGTTGTAGGAGGCCACTTTTCGCTTCGCCAATTCGGCGGCGTCTGTGAGGGAGTCGACGAGCGCGTGACTCAAGTGAGTAGCCGACTTGGAAGCGTTTTTGCCGAAGGCCGACGCTAGATCAGCGCCGATACCCGCCACTCGACCTGTCTGCTCGACCCCATCTGAAGCGAGTCGTTCGGCTGCTGTGGCGGCATGTTCCATTGCAAGCCGGGTGTTGCGGCCGATCAGGGCTGCTGCTCCCACGGCGCCGGCCTCGATTGCTTCCAGCGTTGACTTCTTCCGCATAATTACAGCAGAAGCCCGATGAAAATTTTTGTTTGCGTGATCGGCTACTCGGCGGGCTGCCTTGTCGGTTCTCCAACGGAGCGAGGGGGCACCGTTTTTATCGACGGCTGCGAGGATGAGGCCTCCAACGATCGCTGCGTTCTTAAGGAATGCGGTTCGTTGCTGTGCCCGAATTGTCGGGTCAGTTTCATCCCAGAAACGATGGCCAGCCAACGTTGTCGGAACGAGACTCGCAGCGAGAACGGTGGACGCCAGTCGCGGAGCTTTTCCGAGAATGAGGAGAGTTCCCGCCGCCAATTGGATGCCTCCATTGATGCGCACAAGACGCACGGGATTGTCGTCGATGCCCAACATGGTGGACAGAGGTTTCGCGATCAGGTCCGCTTTGACAGCCTTAGCATCGGGATTCTTGAGTGCGTCGAATCCTCCGACGAGAAAGATCGGGGCGATTGACGAGCGAGCGATTAATCGGGTAATAGTCACGTACGATTCCTACCCGTATTTGCGGGCAATTAAACGCGACCGACAATAATTGGACGTGTCACGTGGGCTTGCTCGGCTCGTTGACGACCAGTACCGGACACGGTGCGTGGCGCACAACGTAATCGGAAACAGGTTGGTCGAAGACTCGGGACAACCAAGAGTGCGAGCGTCGGCCGACGACGATTACATCTGCACCAAGTAGCACGGCTTGCTGGCAAATGACGGATCCCGCTTCGCCGATTTTTACCTGGATTTCCGCGTCGGAGCCGACAATGTCTTTTGCGGCTTCAACGGTGTCAGTTGCTCTGGATTCTGCAGCCTTGAGTACCTCATCTGAGAGCGCTGGACTCACTATGCCGCCCGCATATGGCTCGGCGAAGAGCAGCCTGTCAACGTCGGTGGCGCTCACGATTGTGTGGTCAGCGTCGGGAAATAGTTGTTTAGCGACCGTGATTGCTTCATGGGTTTGGTCGTCGACTGCGATGAGCACTTTCATGGCGTGTAATGGTCGGCGACCGCTGTGTGAGCGTCGCCGACCATGGTATTGCTGCTTGGTGATGTGTTGGTCACCGGTAGGTGACTTTGCGTGTAGTTACGGTGGGCAGAAAGAGATTCGCCAGGGTGATTACGACACCGACGATGACGAGCATCCAGCAGTAGCCCGTGGTCACGGCGATCGATCGGAATCGTGATGTGGCGGCTACACCAACGACACCAGCGATAGCGAGCAACACGCCAAAAAACACCGATGAGTTTCGGGACGAAAATGCTGCGGCAAGCAAAATTAGGCCAGCTACAGCGGTGATGATGGCAAGAATCGGCGAGAAGGTGAATCCGGCGACTGAAGTGGTCGGCAACTTCATTCCGTCGCTCACTCCAGTGCGAGCTACTGCTATAAGTCCGAGCACAAGCATCACGATCCCCCCGGCAGCGGTGATCGCCTGAGCGGGAGTCAACTTGTTGTATCGATCGACACGCTCGCTCGTATTCGGCGGGGTGACCGTTTCAACTGCTTGAACGTTTGGGTTTTCGGGGAATTCTTCAACGACTTCTACGTGGGGATTCGACATATCGTCTTGCTCCAATTGGGGTAGTGGTGGATAGTTATTTGGGCGTAACGCCCCTAGTCAACTTGCTCTGTACCCGGATTCGGACTGGTGCAAACGCAATGCAGGCGTTTTTTGCGGGACAGCGACTTCACGCCAAATGATGTGTGGCAGATGTTTGCTCCATCGAACTACGGGGTACTGAACTGTTATGAGAAAATACACACTCCCCGAATTGCCGTATGACTACGGAGCACTGGCACCACAGCTTTCGGCTGAGCTAATGGAACTCCACCATTCCAAGCATCACGCGGCGTATGTAAAAGGGGCAAATGAGACTCTTGAGAGAATGGGCGAGGCCGATCCCGCCCAGTTGCCGGCTCTGGAACGTGCGCTGGCGTTTCATCTGGGTGGGCATCAGTTGCATTCCCTTTTTTGGAAGAGCATGACGCCCGGCGGCGGTGGCCCACCTGAAGGCGAATTAGCGGCCGCAATTACGGAGTCTTTCGGTTCGTTCGAGCGGCTCGAAAGCCAGTTGTCGAGTTCGATGACCGGGTTACAGGGTGTCGGTTGGGCCGCATTGATGTGGGAACCGGTCGCGGGGCGCCTGGTTACGTTTCAGTTGGAAGACCACCACGGCACTCAGGTCGCTGGCACTATTCCACTGCTCGTGGGTGACGCATGGGAACACGCTTATTACCTCGATTATCGGAACGAAAAGGAGAAGTGGGCGAAGGCCTTTCTTGAGTTAGCCGATTGGCAATCTGCGTCGCAGCGTTTTCTCGAGGCCACTGCTCCGGCTCTGGCAACTTCCGCGTCCGCTTAGGACAGCGCAAAAAATCTGCCGACAGGATCTTCATTTTTTGAAAAATCAGAAAGGAGGAAACATGCAACAGAATTCTGATTCCGTACCCGACACAGTTCTGAGCGCCGCCGATACCGCCGACAGCGGGCGAGGACCGACCCCAGAGGAAGAGGCTGCCGCCGATCGATCAGCCGACGACGTCGACCTCGATCGAGTGGGCGATCACGAGCGAGAGATGCTCGAGACCGGCGCCAACGTGCGTGGTGAAGGGCAAATTGATCCCCAATAGCCCCGGTTATGCCGCGTGACACAACAGATCAGCTTTTGCCAGTTGAAATTTCAAACAAAAACACAAACCTATAAAGGATGACATTATGAGTGGAAATACTGACGACCTGAAAGGTCGAGTCAAGCAAGCGGTTGGCGATCTTACGAACGACGACGACCTCAAGCGTGAAGGTAAGGCCGATCAGGCCGGAGCCCGCATTAAGGACGCTGCCGAAAATTTGAAGAACAAGGTCGGCGAGACCGTCGACGCAGTCAAAGACAAACTGAACCACAAGAAATAGTCAAAGATCAGTATGGAGGGAGGGCGTCACAAGCGCCTTCCCTTCTTGAATTTTTATGCAATAGGGGATGGCGAGTGAAACAGAAACATGACGGTGGAGTAGACGTAACGATCGGCAAGGCACATCGAAGCGCTACGGGAGTTCCGGCGATCGCTTCATCAATTTCTCGAACCTTCGGCGAAATGGGTCCAGTCGACGCCGTACGAACAATGACGGTGATCAACCAGACTGAAGGTTTCGACTGTCCAGGTTGTGCGTGGCCCGAGCGCAAAAACCGGCATGTGGTTGAATTTTGCGAGAGCGGAGCCAAAGCTGTAGCTGACGAGGCAGACGACGATCGGTGTTCACCGGATTTCTTCGCCAAGCATTCCGTGGCTGAACTCGCCGGCAACGACGATTACTGGTTAGGTCAGCGCGGCAGACTCACTCATCCGATGGTGCTCAGGCCAGGATCGAACCGCTATGAGCAAATTGGTTGGGACGAGGCATTCACGATTGTGGCCGATGAATTACGTGCGTTGGCGTCGCCCGATGAAGCAATCTTCTACACATCAGGACGCACAAGTAACGAAGCTGCTTTTGTGTACCAGCTCATGGCCCGCGCATTCGGAACCAACAACCTTCCGGACTGCTCAAACATGTGTCACGAACCCACGAGCGTTGCGTTGGCTCAAGCCATTGGAATCGGTAAAGGCTCAGTGACGTTTGAAGATTTCGATCAGACAGACCTCGTGATTGTGGTCGGCCAGAATCCGGGTACAAATCACCCTCGGATGTTGTCGACGTTAGAAGAAGTCAAGCGTCGAGGAGGCAAAATTATCGCGGTGAACCCGCTCCCCGAAGCTGGGTTACTGCGTTTCAAAAACCCGCAACGGCTGCGTGGAGTTGTCGGGCATGGCACAAAATTGGCGGACATTCACCTTCCCGTGCGTCTAGGCGGTGACCAAGCGCTTTTTCGATGGCTCTCCCGAAAGGTGCTGGATGAAAAAAGGGCAGACAATTCGTTCATCGAAACGTACACGGTAGGCTTCGAGCAGTTTCGGGAGTCAATCCTTGGGGACCCAACCGACCTCAGTGCCGACATTGGCGTGCCGACGGCTCAACTCGACGAGACATGGTCCCTCGTGCGCTCTTCGGAAAAAATAATTGTGTGTTGGGCTATGGGGATTACGCAACATAAGGATGCAGTCGCAACGATCCGAGACATGGCGAATTTCATGCTTTTGACCGGAAATATTGGCCGTAGGGGAGCCGGCCTGAGCCCGATACGTGGTCATTCAAATGTTCAAGGTGACCGCACAATGGGTGTGTGGGATAAGCCTCCGCCGGCATTGCTGGATGCCATCCAGAAACGTTACGGATTCGATCCGCCGCGCGCCGACGGTCTCGATACGGTTGCGTCGCTCCAAGCAATCCGGAACGGCAAAGCCAAAGTGCTGGTATCGCTCGGGGGAAATTTGGCACGATCGTTGCCCGATAGCGCTGTTGTCGAGCAAGCGTTGCGGATGTGTCGGCTGACCGTTCACATCTCCACAAAGCTAAATCGTACGCACCTTGTACCGGGCGAGATCTCGCTCATCCTGCCAACGCTAGGAAGAACTGAAGCTGATGTTCAGGCGAGCGGAGCTCAATTCGTCACGACGGAGGACTCTTTTGGCATCGTTCATCGGTCGGTTGGAAAGATGGCCCCGCCGTCGCGTGGTGTGCGCTCGGAAGTGTCGATAGTGGCAGGGATAGCGGACCGAATTGTGCCCGTGTGTGGCGTCGCGTGGAAAGCGTATATTGACGACTACCGAACGATTCGTGCCGATGTCGCAACGGTCGTTGATGGATTTGAGAGCTTCGAGGAACGAGTATTGGAGCCGGGCGGTTTTCTGCTTCGGCATCCTCCTCGCGACCATCGCGAGTTTCCGACCCCTTCGGGCAAAGCTAACTTCTCCGCCGAACGCCTTCATGCTCCATACGGGGGAGCCGGTCAACTTGTGTTGCAGTCCATCCGCTCCCACGACCAATTCAACACAACAATTTACGGACTAGATGATCGCTACCGAGGCGTATCAGGCGGGCGGCGGGTGGTGTTTGTCAATCCGCTTGACTTGCGGCGATTGGGGATCGAGCAGGAGAGTTTGGTCGACATCGTCGCCGGGGAGCGAGTCGCGCCGAAATTTCGTGCAGTTCCGTACGAAACACCGCTCGGCTGCATTGCAGCGTACTTTCCAGAAGCGAACGTCTTGATCGGATTGGATGATCGTTCGGTCGAGGCAGGCACGCCGGGGTACAAATCGATTTTGGTCACGCTGCGGTCAGCTGACTGATCCCATTTTCTTAGGGATCCTGTCGAGATTGACGTCGAAAACGAATCGGTTGCTGTTTGAGTCGCGCTGCGACCGGGTACAGCAGTGGAGTCCGTTTAATCCATCCGAGGAGTAACAAATGAAAACCACCAAGACCCTAAAATCTGTACCTACTGCTGGAAAGGCGAAGACCGTGAGCTCATCTCGGAGCGCCTCATTTACAGTTCCGTCGCTCTCACTAAAAGACGGAAGCAAGGTAGCCGACACGTTGCAGCAACGGCTTATGAGCATGGTCGATCTCTCCCTTACTCTCAAGCACATTCATTGGAATGTTGTGGGGCCGAATTTCATAGGCGTGCACAAGATGCTGGACCCGCATTACGAGGGCGTGCTTGCCATGATTGACGACTTGGCCGAGCGTATTTCGACGCTTGGCGGAGTACCGAGCGGGTTGCCCGGCCGTTTGGTAAAGGATCGCTCATGGAACGATTATGAGCTCGATCGAGCCGACGCAATCGCCCATCTCGGCGCACTTGATCTGGTGTACCAGGGCATCATCGCGAACCATCGGAATGCCATCGATGAAGTGTCGGATATCGACAACATTTCTGAGGACCTGCTTATCGGCCAGACAGGCGTTTTGGAGCGTTACCACTGGTTCGTTCGTGCCCATTTGGAAGATTTCGCCGGTGGAATGGCAAATGCTGGTGCCACCTCGGAGGCCGGTGCAGCGCGGGCCGTCACGGCGAAAAGTCGACAAACTCGAAGCGTTACGCGATAGCTCGAAGAACGGCTCGTCGGCAGCTGCCTGAGGTATTTCGGCGAATGAGTTGATCACGGGAGCTCACTGCGGTTGCGGTGAGCTCCCGACGGTATCTAGCGCCAGGCAGATCATGGCCAAATCGTCGAATCGCTCACCGATCGACATTGCAAGCTCATCTACCAGCTGCTGTGGTTCGAGACCAGTTCGCTGTTCGAGAGACCGCTTGAAGCGTGCAAGGCCAGCATCAAGAATTTCGTTCCGGCGTTCCACCATGCCGTCGGTAAACATGAATATGCGGTCGCCGGGAAGCAGCGTTACCTCCGATGGAAAATATTTTTGCCCTCTTCGGATTGATAGTGGAGGGCCCGGTCGTTCGGGTAGGTATTCGGCCACGCCACACGAGCGCAACACAACCGGTGAAAAGTGACCGGCTTGGGCCCATTCAAAATGTCCAGTCGAGCAGTGATACACGGCGTAGCAACATGTCACGAAGGGACCAAATTCGTCGTTGAGGCGCGTGGTTACTTCGTTTGCATAATGAAGGACGTCGGCAGGCATCCGATGCTCTACGGCGATGGCTCGGAAAATATTGCGCACCTGGAGCATGACTGTGGCGGCCTCGCGACCATGGCCTGCCACATCTGCGATCACAAGGGCAAGCCGATCGTCGTCGATGCGAAATGCGTCGTACCAATCTCCTCCGACGGGCTGCGTTGGATCGGCCGGGCTATATACGGCCGCCAGCGAAACGCCGGGCACCGACGGCAACGAACTGGGAAGCGCAGCTGCTTGTAAGAGTGCCATCGATGAACGTTCGACTTCGACAAGATTTGCCGCTAGAGCGGCCTGCTTTTCGGCATTTACGATCTCGGTGACGTTGCGGGTCGCGGAAATATACCCGTCGCCCAATTTAGCGATCTGCATTGTCCAATAGCCCTCGTACGGCATGCCATCCCCGGTGACACCTGCCCATTGGAAACGATCGGCGGAGAACGGCTCTCCGGTCTCAACGACGTCGGCAACTATGGCCAACATTCCCGATGTCCTCCAACCGGGACTTAAATCACAAACTCTCTGCCCGACGACGGCGTACGTGTGGCGCCGCGTCTGATCTCCTGGATTTTCGTTGATGTAATCCACCAGAAAATCAACGATTTCTCCACTTTCCGAACGTATGGCGCTCCCGATGATGACGTTGTCCAACATGGCGTCGAGGGCGTTCTTGAATCTCAGCTCCTCGGCGTCTTTCGTGGTTTCGACTCGGGCTGCAGCTAGCCGCGCGAGCGCCACGACACCAGTAGCGCTTACCGCGAATACGACAATCCCGAATAGATCAGCTCTGTGATGTAGTCGTATCGAGTGATACGGCTCCGTGAGTGCCCACCAAAGCACCGCGGTGCTCGTTATGGCCGCAACTACCGAGGCCACGAATCCACCGACAATGGCGATCATCACACAAGCAAGGATCAGAACTGTCCCCGGTCGATACGTCGTGGGATTGCCGGCTGGCTCGTAGGCGACCGCTATCGCCAGTGGTATCAGTAGTCCAATTGCGGCTGCCCGAATGCGCTGCCGATTTGACCTCACGGCGAGCACTCTGCGCTACGACTACTGAGCGAGAGCTCAACGTGATGAGCCGTTACGAGTGACGTCGCTGTCGGAATAACGAGCCGCAAATTTGTGAGCCATTGAGCGGTTCTTCGTGTCATGGGGGCAAACGTACTCTGTCAGCCAACTCGATGCGTTGCAGGTTTGGTTCATTGCGGGTTCGGCAATTTTGCGCCATCTGACGACTGTGACCTCGAAGTCCTGGGACCGCTAGTACAGAGTTACTTGAGAGAGGGTTTGTCTACTGTCGAGTGCCGGTGAAGTCGCCGCCGTGCGCGATCCAAGAACCGAAGTTTGGGAGGGTTCGTGTCGGTTTTAGGACCATCGTTGTTTGTTACGATCAGCAACTCATCAGGAGCAGTGGGGCGATGATGCCACAATTCTTTACCGACCACGCTCGATGCACCAGCCACCGGCACGGCTAACAGAGCTCCGGTAAACCCAAATAGTTCGACACCGGCGAGGACGCTGAGCAATACAATCAGGGGGCTGACACGTACCTTTCTCGACATGATTACCGTCTGCAGCACGCTGTTCTCGAACAATTGGTAGAGGACGAAAAGTATCAACGTAGTGATACCGGCCGAAGGGCTCACGAAGAGCGCCGCAATGACTGCCACTATTGCTCCTAGAGTCGCGCCTACGAGCGGTATGAGGTCGGCAAAAGCTACCCACAACGCGAGGATGATGGCGCCCGGCACGCCGAGAATTGTGAGGACGAGAAACGCAAAGAGTCCGGCACAGGCGCTGATAATCAAGTTTCCGGTCATGTAACCGCTGATGGCCGAGGCTGCATCCTTCCCAGTTGCAGCGACCGTTGTCCGGTGCCTGATCGGCACAAGGCGGATCGATGCTCGGCCAATGAGTTCGGACTGTCCAAGCATGATGGTGGTTATCACGGCAATGGTGATCAATTCAAGGACTGACTGCAATGCTGATCCGACGTAACTGGGCAGAGAATTTTGAATCGAATTGGCGCCCTTGACGAGGGACGCTTGGTTGTCCTGGATCAGACGCTGCACTCCCAATTTTGTGGCGAGCCGCCCAAACTGGCCCTCACCCCGTGCGGTTTTTTGGACATTGCCAGGTAAGTCAGTGGCGATGTCAAACAATTGCCGACGGACAGGCAGGATGAAGACGGCCACGATAGATATGAGAATCAGAGCGGCAACAACCACGACGAGAGCAATGGCGGCTCCTCGACGAATCCCAAAACGACGTTGAATCCAGCGCACGGGTGGCAAAAGTACGACAGCACAAAACCCAGCAATCAGAGTCCAGATAATGACACGCGAAGCCAAATACATCACGACGAGGATGATCCCAGTGGCCAGTACAAGGCCGATGGTGGCGATGATTGCTCGCCATGGAACGGCTGCCCAAGTGGGGGCCGGAGGATTCGAACGCCACTGTGGTTCACCGTCTACCCGGCCGCCAGTGTTGGATGGCGTTATGAGCAGTGACGACTGCGTATCTGAATTTTCAGACGAGTTGGTGTACATCTGGTGTTATTACCCAAATTCGACGTCGAGTAAACCGATGGGCCTAGGGAGTCTGCAGCTTTCGATAGCGGAACGTCTCGATGCACATCACGCCGTACAAAATGAATCCTGCGGCGACAACCGCGACCAAGACCTGGCCAGCAGCTACGCGAGCCACTCGCCCCAACGCTCCATCTAAGCCCGTGGCCTCGTCGGGGTTCACGGTCAGTGCCGCTCGAACCAGGAAAAAGCCAATAAGACACACTGCGATACCTCTCCCAGCCTCGCCCCAGCGAGCTAAATATTTGGTGAGTTTCGCCCGTTGCGCCGACATCGAGCCGAGGCTGAGCTCTCCTGTCACATCACCTTGGTAGGCCATCACGAGGCGGTAGATACCTGCTCCGATAGCGGCGATGCCTGCAAAACCGATCGCCCACCGACCGGCGGGGTAGTCGAGGATCCGAGTGGTAATGCTCCTCACCTTTTTGTTGCCGTCGGCCGGGGCTCGTGGATCGGTTGCAAGCGAGAAGGCAGTCAAGCTCAACGTGGCGTAAATGATCGCACTGACGAAGTAACCGACGCGTGTGGCCGTTGCTTTGACGTCGGTGTGTCCTCGCATGGTGGCGGTCGCAAGTCGCCAAAGTGAGTAGACCAAAAGTCCGATACCGAGTGCGATCAAGAGGATTCGGCCGAATGTGAGCTCGGCGATTTGCTTGATTGCACCGGTGGGGCTGGCTTCGGTGGGTGTGCTTGTACCTACTTCTTTCTTGATCGATCGGACGAGGACGGTGACCGTCAATATGCCTGATAGAAGGTAGACAGCGCCCTTAACGAGCCAGCCGAATCGCCCGACCTTTACGACAGTTGGGTGGCGCGCTGCGAAGGCGGCTGGTGAGACTTTAGCGATTCCGCTGGTCGTCATGTCACATATCCGGAACGAGACGCTGAGTTGAGTTCGTCAGGGTGTGGGTGAGGTACGCACACTGTCAACGCGCCCGCTTTGATGCGGACCTTGAGCGTCTTCGTCTTAGTACGAGCGCCCCCGTCGATCTCGTAGCGCATTTTTCGAGCGAACTCGACATCGATTTTCTTGGCTTTGGTCATGTGCACAAGTGGTGACTTTTCGGGATCTCCGTGCCCTGCGATTCGGCTGAGAACCTTTAACCACTGCAAATATCCGTCGGCGCTCACGACGCCGACATCGAGCAGGCCGTCGCTCGGAGTGGCGTTTTTGAAGACCCGCATTCCTCCGATGACCGTGCCAACGTTGCCAATCAAAACACAGCTCGCTTCCCCGTCGAACCAGGGGTTGCCATCGATTCGAATCTTGGCTTTCGTCCGAGGTGCAGTCATTGCCTTCGCACTCGACTTGATGTACGCAATGCGTCCAAAACGTTCCTTAGCTGCGCCATCAACGTTTGACATCAACATGCCGTCGAAACCGGCTCCGCCCATCACGACGAATGTCTCGCCGTTCATCGTGCCCACATCGAGGTTGGTGCGCACACCGTGAAGGGCGACCTTCACTGCCTCGTTAACGTCTGCGGGTATTTTTAGATTGGTTGCTAACAGGTTGGCGGTGCCTGCTGGCAGGATTGCCATTGGCACTTTTGTGCCTGCCATGACGTCGGAACACTGCTGCACCATGCCGTCGCCGCCCCATACGATGACCAACTCAGCGCCGTTGGCGAGGGCTTCGTGCACTCGCTTGCCTGCTTTGCGGCTTTTGTCGACTTCGAACCACATCGGCTCTGCGACGTCGAAGTCGAGAAGCACGTTTCGAAGTTCGCAGAGCCCTCCCCCAAGCACTTTTCCAGTATGCGCTACAACTGCGATTTTCATTGATTGTTTCCTAACGTTTTGACGGCCGCAAACGACAATGCGGTGAATATGGCGAAGAGAAGTCCGGCGCCCATCGCAGCTCCACAGAGCACATCGATGGGATGATGCATTCCTCGGTAGATGCGTGACCATCCAACGAACAACGCGGCGGCGACGACCCAGATCCCCGAGACGATTACCAAAGCGCGTGGGCATCGAGTCATCGAGAGCAGCATGGTGAATGTTCCGTAGAGCACGACCGTGGCCGCCACGTGACCCGAGGGGAAACTGCCGGTGCTTGGTAGAGAACTGAGGTGAACGACGTCTGGTCGTGGGCGGTGCACCGAGTAAGAAACGGCAAGGAACGTCACGAGTTCTATGACCATCGCTGCCAGGAGTACGACCGCTGCTCGTTTGCGATGACTGACGAGCAGAAGTAGAGCACCCAATACCCCCACGATGGCTATCTGAGGGGCGTCAGCGAGACGAGTCCAAAACAGAGACAGGTTGGTGAGTCCGGAGGTGCGATGGTTGGCCAACGTTTGTACGATGTTCACATCCCACCGAGTAACAGCCGTGTCTTTAAACGGGTGCACGAGCAACAAGCCGAACGTGATGAGGGTGGCGGTCAATATGGCCCATCGAAGAGCGAATCGCTTTGCGAGTGGTCGCCCGCATACGTCGATATCGAAATCGGACGAGTCGAAGTGCGAGGCGATCGGAGAAGGCCGTATGGCCACGACCGCAGGAGCCGGTTTGTTATCGCGCATGTCCCTGTTTACCCAGGGTCGAGTCGGGGTAAACACGATCATGCTGCCGACGCTTGCGATGGTCTTTTTTGCTGTTCCCTCAGGAATTTTGGCGTACGTTTGTATGAGGCGATGGCCGCAACGTGACTTGACCGCCCCCAAAATTGCGCCCGGCAACGTGGCGACGACAGTTGAACGCCATCGCTTCGTTCGCCATTTAGCTCGCTCGGGTATGGATCCAGCGACGGAAACTGGCCTCGTACTGCTCGTGGCGGTAATCGTGGTAATCGTTGGCGGATCAGCTGTAGGCGCTCTGGCGTGGTTGGCTCGTTCAAACGAAGCAGTCCAGTCGCTGGATCGCCATTTTGCGAACTGGGGCGCAAGCCATTCGTCTTCAACATCGACGTCCATATTGAAATGGGTAAGTATGTTCGGGGGGTATGTTGGCGTGATTGTGGTGACAGTCGTCACCGCGATTGTTGAATACCGCCGCCACCTCGGCCGCTCGGTCATCCCACTTTTACTCATTGTTGCGGGCGGACAATTTGCAGTAGCGAACCTCATCAAATCGATCGTGGCCAGAGCCCGACCCGACGTGCTTCGACTTACTGGATTCTCTGGTTCGTCGTTCCCATCTGGCCACGCCGTGGCAGCGTCGGCGACATTTGCGGTCATTGCACTACTTTTGGGGCGGCAACGCTCTACGAAGGTCCGGGCGATGCTCGGAGGAGTGTCGATTGCAATCGCAGTAGCCGTTGGCGTAACCCGTGTGCTCCTGGGCGTTCACTGGTTGAGCGATGTGTTGGCAGGACTCATGCTTGGGTGGGCATGGTTCGCGCTCATCTCGATTGCTTTTGGCGGTCGAGTGTTGCGATTTGGCGAGCCACTGGCCGTAGCTAAGGCAGCCGATCAGGCTCTACACCACGGCGCTTCGATGTAAGTGGTTGACGGCCGTTGACGTCCTTCTGTGGCCGTACTGCCAGTCGAAGTTTGAATGGAAGGTGGTCGCTCCCGCACGCCTCCAAATTCTCGACCGAAACTGCTCGAATATGTTTGCTGACGAGTGCATGATCGAGCCTCGTCACTGCACCGATTGCACCCAAAACGCCATCGGTGCTGAACTTGAAAGACGGACGAAGCGATGCACCAAGCGAGTCCAACGCATCAAACAAACCAATCTCGAGGAGTTCGGCGAATTGGGGCCGAAAACGTGTGGTGTTGAAATCGCCGGCCACGACCACAGGCGTCGTCAGTTCCGTTACAAATTCTTTGAGGGCCTCGATCTGTTGCTTCCATGTCTGGTGTCCGCCAGGGTCAACGAGAGCCATGGGATTTATGCCCACAATGAGGATCGGCGTCTCACCGAAGGACAATTCGGCTATGGCGAGCGTCAGCGGGCCCGCCTTGTCCATTCGTGAACTTGGACCCAGCTCCTTACGGCTCACGAGCGTCACTGAATAGTCCGTGTTGTCGAGTGGGTCGCTCAGTCTGTGCGGATAAGCTTCTGCGCCACCGGCTTCGTCAAAGTAATTCATGAATGCGTCCGAGGACTCGACAATGATGATCACGTCGGCCCCACTTGTGGCGATTTGCGCAGCAGCCTCATTGGGCGTTTCATTGTCAATGAATACGTTGGCGACCACTAGGTCAAATGTTTCGGCGTGTTTGACCCACGAGGGAGTGTGATCTGCCACGAGTCTCGGCACCACGATTGCGATATGACAAAGGCATAGCGTTGCCGCAGTCGCAGATAACAGAACATGGCCAGTGAGCAGCGCTAACCCGAAGATAGCCCACGCTGCGATGAGTAACACGGGACTTGCATCATATGCGGCAGCCATTGCGGACCCTTCTGATGCGGCCACAAACCGCTGCAGCCATCTGGAAACAAGCACGGAAAACAACGCAGCGCACACAATCCATCCGGTGGCGGCGCCGAAGGCAAATCGGTGTCCATTGAACTCGTCCGATTCTCGATCCAAGTGATGAGCCAGAATCGGCAAACCGATGAGAACACAAGCGCCAAATACTGCAAGGACGGCGGCGGGGATCCGTGGTTGGCGTTCTTTTTTATTCATTTCCACGAGATGCAAAGATTCCGTGTTCAGAAAGATTCATCGATTGAAAACTACTATGCGCTTCGCACTGTGAACGCGGGGCACAGCTGCTCAGATCGTTCACCGTGGCGGTCATGGCGAAGGATTCACAAACTCTTCTGCTAGCAGGTCCATGAGGAGTCCATCATGCCAGGTTCCGTCATTGCCGCGTTCGTACTGCCGCATCAGCCCGACTGGCCTGAATCCCACTTTGGTGTAGCAGTCGATCGCCGCCGAGTTGTCTGCAGCCGGGTCGGTAACGAAGCAGTGGTGACCGACCACCGAGATCAAGTATTCGACCAATGTGGCGACTGCGTCGGCACCATATCCTCGGTCTTGAAACGCGGGATCGATGTAAAGATCTAGTCCGGCGTGAATGTACACGGGGTCGGTTTCTTCGTGCCATTGGATTCCCCCGACCACGAGGCCGGTCCTGTCCTGAAACACCAGGAGGGCGTAATCAGTATTGGCGATGTCGCCAAGGAACTCGGCGACGAGATTGTCACCGGCCCATCTGCGAAATACATCTGGCGTCGACCGAATCTCGACGATTCGTTTTACGTCGTCGCGGATTGCAGCCTGAAGCGTTAGAGCCGATCCAGTAAGAGATGCGGAGTGTTTCGTCATGGTCCGTTGAACGTAATCGTTGTATGTGTTGGCCGCCAGTAACCAGCACGTTCATCGTCACGCACGATTTTGGTGGGAAACAATTTGGACTGCACAAGCGACGTAGGTGGCGAACCCCAAACGGCCAGCAGAACTCACTGCTGCGTCTGATCGCAATCAAATTGACGGAGACTTTGACGCGTGTCGAATATGTGTGGGACGCTTTGCGACACACGTCGGCACCGCCGAAATGTGTCTACCGGGGGAGAGTTTCGTGACCGAGCCGCTTTACGTTACCTACGAGCTACTTGAAGAGGGCACCATTGCCCGCATCATGCTCAATCGGCCAAATTCCCGCAATGCGCAGAACCGCGGATTGCTTGTGGAACTCAACGACGCGTTTCTTCAGGCCGAGGCCGACGACGAGGTACGCGTCGTCATTTTGGGTGGCATGGGCCCAATGTTTTCTGCAGGGCACGACATGGGTTCCAAAGCCGCTATCGAGGAGTCTCGGTCACACCCGACGGTTTCGATCAATGGTGGCACCCGAAAAGGCGCCGAGAAGCGCATGCTGCAGGAGTGGCATTACTACTTCGAGAACACGCGCCGGTGGCGCAACCTGCGAAAGATCACGATCGCACAGGTGCACGGCGACGTGTATGCCGGTGGGCTGATGTTGATCTGGGCGTGCGACCTCATTGTGTGCGCCGACAACGTGACGTTCGCCGATGTGGTGGGCAGCCGCATGGGGATGTGTGGCGTGGAGTACTTCGCTCACCCGTGGGAGTTCGGCCCTCGAAAGACTAAAGAGTTGATGCTCACTGGCGACTCGTTGTCGGTCGAGGAGGCTTACCAGCTCGGTATGGTTTCCAAGATTTTCAAGGAAGAAGAATTGGCGCAGCGCACGCTTGAGTACGCGCAACGGATCGCCAAAATGCCCACGATGGCTGCATTGTTGATCAAGGAATCGGTCAACCAAACTGTTGACAACATGGGGTTCTACAACGCTCTAAATGCTTGCTTCACGCTTCACGAATTGAATCATTCGCACTGGGCTGAATTGCATGACAACAAGGTGCCGATTGCACTGGAAGAGGACGGCGTGGAGTCGTGGCGCAATGCTCCGCCTGTGGTACCGGCCGCCAAGGATCGCGTGCGGTAACTACCGGTGGCTAGCTCGGTCTAACTGTCGAATGCTGCTTGCAACTCGGAGATGTCGAGCTTGGTCATTTTCAACATTGCTTGCATGGCCTTGTCGGCCCGGGCACGATCGGTGTGGCCCAAAAGGTCGCCCAATGTGGCCGGCACGATCTGCCACGAGATACCGAACCGGTCCTTGAGCCAACCGCACTGTGACGTGGAGCCTCCATCAGAAAGGGCGTTCCATAGGTGATCAATTTCGGCCTGATCAGTGACCGACACGAAGAGAGAAATGGCTTCAGAGAACTGGAAATGGGGACCGCCATTGAGGTCCATTAAGCGCTGTCCATTGATTTCGAAGGTGGCGGTAAAGATGGGTGCGTCGGGCCCCATTCGAGATGCGTCGAGCACCTGAAAGTCGGTGAAAATGGCGGCGTAAAATTCGAGTGCCTGGCCGAGATTGTCGTCGAACCACAGAAATGGTGTGATGGTTTGCATATGACTCCTGGTGGTGATGACTAGTTAGTGAGACATTGCTGCGGCATCGGGCTGCGTCGCGCTGGAAACAAACGTGGGTCGGAAGAACACCACGAAAATGGCGCCACCGACAAGAGTGAGCACGCTAGCCAGTATGAGGGGTGTGTTCGACTCGATGGACGAAGCAACATAGCCCACCAGAATCGATGCTGGTACCTGGGCAATGCTGGTCACGCTTGAATAGATTCCCATTGCCTGGCCCTGCTGGCCAGGTACAGCGGAGCGTGACATCAGCGATGAGAAGTTGGCTTGGCACAGTCCTTGGAATAACGCGAAAATCGGAATGAAGTAGTACAGCTGACTCTTCGACGTGATCAGGAAGTACACGGCGAGCATCAGGCCATGCACAAGTACGGAATAGCGCAGCACTCGGTAGTCGGACTGCCTCTTGGCGATCACACCCACAATGCCGCCCTGCACGATGGCAATGAACAAGCCCACAATAGCGAAGTAGTCACCGGTCTCCGATTGCGAAAACTTGAACTTGTTGGCCAGATACACACCGAAAAATGTTGTAAAGAACGTAAAGCCGCACGTCCAGAAAAAAGCCGAGCTCAACACGATTCGGAGTCGAGGCGATGCAAACCCGGCACGGACGTTTTTGACGGACTCGCCGATGCTGACCTTGCGGTGTGTTTTCTCTTTGATCGTTTCCGGTAGTCGAAAGAACACGAACATGGCGTTGAGCGCAGCTAGACCCGCCGCGAACCAAAATGGCGTGGTGGCCCCGAACCAGCTTGGGGTGATGAACAAGCCGTAGAAACTCACATGTGGTGCGCTGAGGCGCCCGCCAATATATGGGCCCAAGATGAAGCCCAACCCGAAGGCGGCCCCAATGAGTCCGAAATTTTTGGCCCGGTTCTCATTTGTCGAGATGTCGCCGATCGCTGCCTGAGCAACGGCCAAGTTGCCGCCGGTAATGCCGTCAAGTGCTCGTCCCAGAAAGAGGAGCGGAATATTTTTGGTGGCGATACCAATGGCAAAGATGCAGTAGCCAACGGCCGTTCCAGCGATAGAGACGGCCAAGATCGGCCGACGCCCAACCCGGTCGGAGATCTGCCCCAAGATCGGTGCGGCAAAAAAAATGCACAACGGATATATGGCCTGTAGCCACCCGAGCATGATGAGCCCATCGCTCGGTGACCAGCTTATTGGCGTGACTCGAAAGGCCTGACTCTTGGCGGTGCCGATGAGCAGCGGGAACACTGGGATCAAAATGGTGAATCCGATGAGGTCAATAAAAATCGTCAGGAAAATGGATAAAAGTGGGCCGCGCGTCTTTTGGTCAGTCACGAGCCTCACTTTACTGAGGGGGTGTAACACTCTCTGATATGTGGCGAAAGCAAGCTGTGAAATCACCAGGCGCGAGAAGGGCAAGAGCCATCGTGGCGCGCCAAAGATCCCGACCGTGCTACAAGTAGTGCCGTGACAATTCAAGCGCCAACAGTTCCCTCGTCGTTCGATCCCCAACGAGCAATTGCTGATTTGCGCCAGCTCGCCGCTCGCACCGGCGGCCCCGCAGGCTCGCGCCGGTTGGCGTGGACCCCCGATTGGCTCGAGGCACGCGCCATGTTTCGTGAGGAGCTCTCGACCCTACCCGTGGATGTCGAACAGGATGCCGCTGGAAATATTTGGGCCTATCTTCGCGGCGCCACAACCGATGTCGTCGCCGTGGGCTCACACCTCGATTCCGTGCCGAGTGGCGGCTGGCTCGATGGTGCGCTCGGTGTACTTGGCGGGCTTGAGGTGTTGCGGGCATTGTGTCGCGAACGTGAGGCGAGTGGACCGTTACCATGCACCTTCGCTTTGGTCGATTGGGCCGACGAAGAGGGCGCTCGATTCGGTCGCAGTCTGTTCGGCTCGGCAGCGTGTGCCGGCACTCTTGATATCGATGTGCTGGCGGACCTCACCGACCGCAACGGGAACAAATTGCCAGAAGTGCTGAGCGACCACGGCGTCGACATCACAAAACTGGATGAGTGCCAACAACGGATGGCCGACGTCAAGGCGTATCTGGAGTTGCACATCGAGCAGGGTCCCGTCCTTGAAGCACGGGGTTTGGGCATCGCCACGGTGACAGGCACGGTCGGCATCGAACGCGAGCGTTTGATCTTTACTGGCCAGGCTGCGCACGCCGGAACCATGCCCATGGAAATGCGCCGTGATTCCTTTCGTGCCGCGAGCCGGTTCGCCCTTGCCATTGCCGAAATCGGTGAACGTCACAACGGAGTCACCACCGTTGGATCCGTGAGCTGTTGGCCAGGTGTGGTGACCGCGGTGGCCGGCGAAACGCGCATAACCATGGACATGCGGCACATCGATGCCGACGTGCTCGAAAAGATGTTTGCCGAAGCGAAAACGGCGGCCGCGAAAGCCGCCACCGACGAGGGGTGCTCAGTCGAATTTGAACACATCTTTCGCATTCCGCCGATGCCGTTTCATGATGCGTTGCTTGATGTTGCTCGCCAGGAAGTTGCTCGCCAAGAGGGTCACGACTTTTCACTTCCGTCGGGAGCGTTGCACGACGCCAGCGAGATTGCCCGCACCGTGCCCACCGTGATGATTTTCACGTCGTCGATTGGTGGCCTATCGCACACGAAGGAAGAAGACACGCCTGATGATCATCTGGAAATGGGGGCCGTAGCTTTCATGGCTACCGTGCGCCGGACTATTGACCTGGTGGCGTCGGGGGCGCTCGCGCAGGACACTGTTACGGGATGATTTCCGAAGCGTTGTTTTTACATTTCGTAAAGCACAATGCTTGCGCCGAACGAGCGATGCCGTTACTGTCGCAGTGAATTAACGCGTCGGAGGGAACAACGTGGCAAACGTAGTTAGAGCCGGTCTTGTGCAATGCACATGGACGGGCGACACCGAATCAATGATTCAAAAACATATCGAGCACACCCGAGCTGCAGCCGCGCAAGGAGCGCAGGTGATTTGCTATCAAGAAATTTTCACAGGCTCGTATTTCTGTCAGGCGCAAGACCCCGCCTACTACGCCACTGCCGAACTCATTCCGGAGGGCCCGACCACGCAGCGATTTATGGCCTTGGCCAAAGAACTCAACATCGTGATCGTGTTGCCCATCTACGAGGTGGAACAAACCGGCGTGTATTACAACACCGCAGCGGTGATCGACGCCGATGGCTCGTACCTCGGCAAGTACCGCAAGACCCACATCCCCCAGGTCAAAGGGTTCCTCGAGAAGTACTACTTCAAGCCCGGCAACATGGGCTATCCCATATTTGATACGGCGGTGGGGCGCATTGGCGTGTACATATGTTACGACCGACACTTTCCAGAAGGGTGGCGAGCGCTCGGGCTGGCGGGGGCGAAAATCGTGTTCAACCCGTCGGCCACGAGCCGTGGTTTGTCGTCGCATCTTTGGCAACTCGAACAGCCTGCCAGCGCGGTGGCCAATGGCTTCTACGTCGGTGCTATCAACCGTGTAGGCGTTGAGCCTCAAGGCGACAACGACTTCTACGGCCAGACGTACTTCGTGAATCCGCGGGGTCAAATGGTCGGGGATGTGGCCAGCACATACGACGAACAACTCATCGTGCGCGACCTCGATATGGACCTCATCGACGAGGTCCGAAATCAATGGGCGTTTTATCGAGATCGACGCCCCGACATGTACAGCCCACTCACAGAACTCTGATCGGTAACCTTTCATGGCACGCACACTCATTTCCAACGGCACCGTCGTGAGCCCCACGGGGCGTCAGCAAATGGACGTCTTGATCGACGGCGAAACCATCGTGGCGCTCTTTGCTCCCGGCCAAGTTGGTCTGCAGGGCGTGAGTGCAGAGCGCACGATTGATGCCACGGGGAAGTACGTCATTCCCGGCGGAGTCGACGTACACACTCATATGGAACTGCCGTTCGGCGGTACGTTCGCGTCTGACACGTTTGAGACTGGTTCCCGTGCGGCTGCGTGGGGAGGCGTGACCACGATTGTCGACATGGCCGTGCAGCGGACAGGCGAAAATGTGTTCGACGGGCTTGCTGAATGGCACCGCAAGGCCGAAGGGCAATGCGCCATCGACTACGCATTCCACCAAATTATTGGCGGCGTGGATGATGAGTCGCTCAAAGCCATGAAATACCTCACTGAGCACGAAGGCATAAGCAGTTTCAAACTGTTCATGGCTTACCCGGGCGTGTTCTTTTCCGACGATGGCCAGATTCTCAAGGCCATGCAGACTGCCGCTGATTGCGGGGCCATGATCATGATGCATGCCGAAAACGGCATCGCTATTGATGTGCTTGTGCAGCAGGCCCTGGCCCGCGGTGAAACAGACCCTCGGTACCACTCCTATACCCGCCCATCGCCCCTGGAAGCCGAGGCAACGCATCGGGCGATTGTGCTATCTCATGTGGCGGGCAACGTGCCGCTGTACATCGTGCACATGTCGGCGGGCGACGCCCTTGAAGAGGTGGCCGCTGCTCGGCACAATGGTCGAAACGTGTTCGCCGAAACGTGCCCCCAGTACTTGTGGTTGACCCTCGAGGAGACGCTCGGCCAGCCTGGTTTCGAGGGAGCGAAATGGGTATGTTCGACTCCTATTCGTTCACGCGATAATGACCCCCATTGGAAAGGTTTGCACGGCCACGGGCATCAAGCAGATCTTTGGCGCGGTCTTCGCATGAACGAGTTGGCCGTGGTGTCAACTGACCATTGCCCGTTCTGTTTCAAGGATCAAAAAGAATTGGGCCTCGGCAACTTTTCCGCTATTCCCAATGGCATTGGCGGTGTGGAACATCGTATGGAGTTGGTTTACCAGGGCGTCGTGGCCGGTGAACTCTCGTTGGAGCGTTGGGTGGAGACGTGCTGTACTACTCCGGCTCGCATGTTTGGCATGTACCCCAAAAAGGGAATTATCGCCCCCGGCGCCGATGCTGATGTGGTGGTGTGGGACCCCAATCGCAAAACCAAAATCGGCATTAACGACAAGCATCACATGAACATGGATCACTCGGCGTGGGAAGGGTGGGTGATCGACGGCAAGGTCGACACCGTGCTGAGCCGAGGCATGGTGGTCATGGAAAACGACACCTTCACCGGACGTAAAGGCCACGGTCAATACATTCGTCGAGGCTTGTCGCAGTACCTGGTGTAATTGATGGATCTTGGCATTGTTCTACAGACAAATCCGCCGGCTTCTCGTGTGGTGGAGCTAGCTAAAAGGGCTGAGAATTACGGCTTCTCGCATGTGTGGACGTTTGACTCGCACCTGTTGTGGGAGGAGCCCTACGTGATCTACAGCGCCATCCTGGCTGAGACTCGTAAGGTCATCGTGGGCCCCATGGTTACCAATCCAGCCACACGCGATTGGACAGTCACTGCCAGTCTGTACGCCACGCTGAACGAGATGTATGGCAACCGCACTATCTGCGGCATTGGGCGCGGCGACAGCGCCGTGCGGGTGACGAATGGCGCTCCGACCACGCTGGCCACACTGCGCGAAAGCGTGCACGTGATTCGGGAATTGGCCAACGGTCGCGAGGTTGAATACAACGGCAATACCTTTCGGTTTCCATGGAACCCCAAAAGCCGGCTCGATGTTTGGGTGGCTGCCTATGGCCCAAAGGCGTTGGCATTGACGGGCGAAGTGGCCGACGGATTCATTTTGCAGTTAGCTGACCCGTCGATTGTGGAGTGGTCGATCGCTGCGGTCCGTTCCGCTGCGGAGCGGGCCGGGCGAGATCCGATGTCGATCAAGATCTGTGTTGCGGCGCCGGCCTACGTGGGCGACGATGTCGCACACATGCGCGACCAATGTCGGTGGTTTGGCGGGATGGTCGGCAATCACGTAGCCGACATTGTGGCCCGATACGGCGACGGTGGTGCCCAGATTCCTCAAGCGTTAACCGACTACATCAAGGGCCGTCACGGATACGACTACAACGATCACGGCCGCAGTGGAAATACGCACACCGACTTTGTGCCCGACGCTGTCATAGATCGGTTCTGCATTTTGGGTAACGCCGCCCATCATGTGGAACGGCTCGAAGAGTTGCGGTCGCTTGGCGTAGATCAATTCGCCATCTATCTCCAGCACGATGGCAAGGACCAAACGTTGAGCGCGTACGGTGAGACAATTATTCCGGCAATTGCCGACAAGGTGTCGGCTAAGCAATGACCGCTCGTCGGTCAAGCCGTTCGCTGAATTGGCGACGAATAATTATGTTTCCGTTGTCATTCGTACTTTTGGGTGTGGCTTGGGAGGGCTACAAAACTGTGGGGCCGGCCAAGGGGGGCAAGGTTTTTGGTTGGCAGCTCTTGCCAAAAACCGGTGATAGAGAAATGCCCCACATCCTCGACATGGTTCGCCGGCTCGCTCACCCTGAGGTGCGTGGAGGGAAGGATTCGATCGCCGTTGTCGTCCTTCGGGCCATGACGTATTCGTTGTGGTTATCGATCCTGGCGGTAGTTCTGGGTGTCGCGATCGGCGTGTCACTTGCTGTCGTGATGTCACGCTTTCGTATCGTGGAACGGGCACTTACCCCGTACCTCATTGTGTCTCAAACTATTCCCATCGTGGCGTTGGCACCGTTGGTGGTGGGTATTTTGGCTTATGTTTCCCGTGAACTCGGCGCCCAGAAATGGATAGCTGCAGTGGCCCTGGGTTCGTTTCTGGCATTCTTCCCAATGGCCATGGGAGCCTTGCGGGGCCTCAAAGCAGCAGAGCCGGCATCGGTCGAACTAATGGATTCTTATGCGGCTGGTTGGTGGACGACACTATTCAAACTTCGCTTCCCGGCGTCGGTTTCCTACCTCGCCCCGGCGCTCCGGCTGGCTGGCGCGTCGTCGGTCGTCGGCGTTGTAGTGTCGGAAATTTCTATCGGCCTTCAGCCTGGAGTTGGGCGCCTCATTTTGAGTTATTCGCAAGAGGCCACGACCGATCCTCCAAAATTGTTCACCGCCGTCTTCGGTGCGGGGGCGCTCGGCTTGATGATGGCTGGCCTTGTGTTGGCCGTCGAAAAAATGATGATGAGAAATCGACCGTTAGAGAGTGCGGCATGAGTGACACAGCAGTTGTAGTAGCGGGGGCCGGCAAGGTTTTTAACAGCGGCACCGCTAGTTCTGTGGATGCTTTGATTGACATCGACCTTTCGATCTTCAAAGGCGAGTTTGTTTCTCTTATCGGCCCCTCGGGATGTGGCAAATCGACTCTGTTGCGTCTGATCGCCGATCTCATCGAGCCGTCGAGTGGCGTCGTGACCGTCAATGGCAAGTCGGCCGCTCAGGCTCGCATCGATCAGGACTACGGCATGGCGTTTCAACAAAGCGGCCTCTTCGAATGGCGAAACGTGCGCAAAAATATTGAGCTCCCACTCGAGCTCAAAGGGTGGGACAAAGCACAACGGCAAGCACGAAGTGACGAAATGCTCGAGCTGGTGAAGTTGGCCGAATTTGCCAAGCACATGCCCTGGCAATTGTCGGGCGGCATGCAGCAACGGGTGGCGATCGCCCGGGCGTTGGCGGCCCATCCTCCGTTGTTGCTCATGGACGAACCATTTGGCGCGCTCGATGAAATGACCAGAGAGCATATGCAGTCAGAGCTCTTGAGTATTTGTGCGACGACGGGAACCACGGTGATTTTTGTGACCCACTCGATTCCCGAAGCTGTGTATCTCAGCGACCGGGTCGTTGTGATGTCGCCCCGCCCGGGACGTATCACGGCAATCGTGGACGTGAAATTGGGAGCCAACCGTAGCGAATCGACGCGCGAGGTGGGCGAATTCTACGAACGGATCACCGATGTGCGCGAAGCACTTCGCGCTGGTGAGACGGCGCGCCGTGCTGATGGCGCGGTTTTGCCTATGGGAATCGAGGACCGGTGAAATCGTTCACTCGACTGTCGCGAACATTGGCGCCACCAGTGATATTTGGTGCAGGATTTCTGGTCGCCTGGGAACTTCTCGTGAAGCTGAATGATCTGCCCCGAATCACGCTGCCTGCACCGTCGAGAGTGTGGTCGCAGCTGTTCGACAATTTTGCGTTGGTGCGAGACGCATCTGGAGTAACGGGCATGAATGCGGTCATCGGATTGGTGTGCGGCGTGGTCCTCGGCGCAGTCATTG
>JBBRKR010000016.1:0-77989 GCA_038231795.1 Acidimicrobiales bacterium | reverse complement strand
GGCACGATCCGGCCGGCGGCACGCATGGCCTTGCGGGCCTCGTCGGCGTCGCTGGCGGCCCGCACGAAACTCACGGCGACCATATCCACGCCGTGAGCCAAGGCAAAAATCAAATCTGCAATATCCTTTTCGGTAAGGCACGGCGTCGACAACACAGAGCCCGGCAGATTCATTCCTTTGTGGTTCGACAAAACGCCACCGACCTCGACGGTCGTCACCACGTTGTGACCCTCGATTCGCGTCACGCGCAATCGCAGGCGGCCGTCGTCGAGAAGAATCTGGTTGCCCGGATTCACGTCAGAATGCAAAGTTTCGTAGGTGGTACACACCCGTTCGCTGGTGCCCATCACGGGGTCGGTGGTAATGGTGAATTCGGCACCCGGCTCGAGAGTTACCCGATCACCGACAAAGGTGCCAACACGAATTTTAGGGCCTTGAAGATCGGCCAGGATTGCTACCGGCCGTTGCGCCTTCTGGGCCGCAGCTCGGACCATCTTGATGTTGGCAAGATGGTCGGCGTGCGACCCGTGGGAAAAGTTGAGGCGGGCGATATCGAGTCCTGCGGAAACGAGACGATCGAGAACTTGAGGCGGGCTGGTGGCTGGCCCCAGGGTGGCCACAATTTTGGTACGACGCATTCCTCCATTGTCTCGCGTTACACCCGGGCTGCTGGGACACCTCTATTTTCGGCGACGATTCGCGTAAGGTAGCTGGCATGAAGGCAGCCGTCATTTTTGAGAGTCTCACGGGAAACACCCGCAAAGCCGGCGAGCGCATCGCCGAAGGGTTTCGAGCAGAGGGGGTCGATGTCACCACTGTCGATCCGTTGCGGTCGATCAATCTCCAGGCACTCGCTGAAGCCGATCTTGTAATCGTGGGCGGATGGACAGACGGCTTGATTTTGTTCGGTCAAAAACCAGGGATGAGTTGGAAGCTTCGGGCCATGCCCACGCTGGCTGGGAAGAAGGCGCTCGTGTATGCCACGTACGCTTTAGAAGCCGGCCGCGTCGTGCCGAAACTGTCTGCCATTGTGGAGTCACGAGGGGCTGAAGTACTGGGCGGCCTGGCCATCAAGCGCAACAAGCTGGCCCAAGGTGCAGAGCATTTGGTGACTGCCGCCCTCGAGTCCCTCAGGGTGTAATGGTCAGTGGCCGTGACCTTCGGCGAGCGGGCAGTCCTCGAAATGGGTAACGCAGTCGCCACACTCCAATTCGAAGGTGGCGTGACTCACGTTGGCACCCACCATCACCGCATTGCGGACATGGGCCACGACCGCTTGAGCCTCATCGAGCGACGGGTGGCCGTCGATCACCACATGGGCGCTCATGGCGTGAAGGTTGCCGCTGAGGCTCCACGAGCGCACATCATGAACGCCTGACACCCCGTCCACGGTCATCATCACATCGGCCAAGGTAGGGGCATCACGCCCCGCCGATGACGCCTCCATCAACACCCGATTTGATTGCCGCAGTAGACCAATCGCCCGCCACGAGATAAGAACGGCGACGGCGATCGACACCGCTGGATCGAGCCAGTAGTTGCCGTGGGTGGCCACGATCACAACGCCGGCAAATACCACCCCGAGCGACGCGGCAGCATCACCGATCATGTGCAGAAACGCCGACTCCATATTGAGATCGGGCCCGTGACTATGCGTGCCGCGGCCGTGCGATTCGTGGCTGTGCGATTCATGCAGCAACTTGGCGGCGATGCCATTGGCCACCAACGCCACGAGGGCCACAACGATCACCGTCGAACCGTCAACAGATGGCGTTGATCCGAGGCGTCGAACGCCTTCGTACACAATCAGCGCGCCAGCCACCAGAATGCTGATGGCGTTGGCCTGGGCTGCCAAAACGCCGCTGCGATGGAACCCGAAAGATCGGTGCGCATCGGGCCTGCGGTTGGATAGCCGCAGGGCCACAAGCGAGAGCACAAGAGCCGCTCCATCACCCACGTTGTGCCCTGCATCGGCGATGAGCCCAAGCGAATGGGCAGCGATGCCAAACACAATTTGTACACCAATAATCACCACGTTGAGACCAATTGCGAGCGTTACTCGGCGTTGTTGGGTCACGGATCGAAGTGTACCCTCTTACTGAAATTTAGGTCTCGCGCGGATCGTGGCTTACTTGGCCAGCCCATGATTGCTCAACTAGTAAATACCGTCCCGCTATCCGGAGGAATCATGCACGACTTCTACTACTCGGAAAACGACATCGCAGAGGCGACCGAGGTTGAGGTGATCGCCGCGGCCACGATTCCCGCCGAAGTGGCGCCCGAGCCCAAGCGCAAAAATGCCACGGCCCGAGCCGGCCTGGTGGGCGGGTTAGTTGGTGCGCTAGTTGCTGGTGGCGTGGCATTCGGAACCGTCAAGCTCACCGATCCGCCCGCCCAAAAAGCGGCGGCAACCACTGTCTCCGGGGTGCCACTGTCGTCGAATACGCCTCCCTCTACATTGGCAACTGCGCCCGCAAAACTCACGGGCAAGCCACTGGATATACACGAGTTGATTAGCGCCGTATCGCCATCAGTGGTGAGCGTTCAAATTGGCGAAAAGCAAGGTGGACACGTCGCCCCAGTAGCCGCTGGCTCTGGCGTCATTATTTCTACTGACGGGCTCATTCTCACGAACGCCCACGTGGTGAATCTGGTTGACGACACCGGCAAAGCTCTGAAAAATCCGGTGATTACGGTCACCATGGCCGACGGAACAGTTCGCGATGTGAAGGTATTGGGCACCGACACCGCCAAAGACATTGGCCTGCTCCAACTCGCCGACACCACAAACATCACTCCCGCCACGCTGGGCACCTCGGACTCGCTTCAGGTGGGCGACGATGTGGTGGCTATCGGCAACGCCCTCAATTTGGGCGACAAGCCGAGCGTCACCAAAGGCATTGTTTCCGCCAAGAATCGGACCCTCCAAATAGACGCCGACACCACGCTCAGGGACCTCATTCAAACCGACGCCGCTATCAATCATGGCAACTCTGGTGGTCCGTTACTCAACGCCGCTGGCGAGGTCGTGGGCATCAACTCGGCCGGAATTCCTAACTCGCAAAACATTGGCTTCGCCATCAGCATCGACAGCATCAAGCCCATTATTGAGGTCCTCAAGACCGGCAAATCGACCACTGCCTCCCCCCGGCCGCGCCTCGGTATCACCGTGCAAGACGGCACCAACGGGGTCGTGATCACCGGTATTGCGCCAGGATCTGGAGCCGAGAAAGCCGGCATTCAGGTCGACGACGTGATCACCGACGTAGACGGCAAAACAATCAACACGTCGCAAGACGTGGGCGATGTTATTCGCAGCCACCAACTGGGCGATTCAATCACGGTCACCATTTCTCGGGCCGGCAAAACAATCACTGTCACCGCCACACTCGGCGTAGTGGCGGCATAAGCAAACGAGCGGCTAACCCTCGGCGAACTAGTGCGTGAGAGCGCGCCAGATTCGCTCGGGGGTGGTCGGCATATCGATATGTTTGACGCCCAAATGGCTCAGCGCATCAAGCACCGCGTTGTGCACGGCGGGCGTCGAACCAATGGTGCCCGCTTCGCCAATTCCTTTGGCTCCCAGCGAGTTCAAAGGGGTGGGTGTTTCCATTGCCACCCGCTCAAACATGGGTAGTTCGGCGGCTGATGGAAATGCATAATCGGCGAAATTGGCGGTGATGGGATTGCCATCGTCATCGAAGGCGACTCGTTCAAACAGTGTCTGCGCAACGCCCTGAGCAATGCCGCCGTGCACCTGACCATCCACGAGGAGCGGGTTCAAAATGGTGCCTGCGTCATCGCACGCCACATGGCGCACCAGACGCACAAAACCGGTCTCCCGGTCCACTTCCACCACCGCTACATGAGTGCCAAACGGGAATGTACTGGCGGTGGTGGGCAGATCGAATTGGGCGTTCAACGGCTCCAGGCCGCTATCGGCCAAGGCGTGCCAGTTCAATGATTTGGCGGGCGTTCCCGCTACGTGGAACTGACCAGCTTGGCGGTCCAACACGACATCATCGGGGTTCGCTTCGAGAAGTTGTGCAGCTAATGCCCGAGCCTGCTCGATCAGAGCTTCTGTGGCGCCCTTGACAGCAGAGCCGCCCAATTGGAGCGACCGCGAGCCGCCAGTTCCGTTGCCTCTGGCCACATCGTCGGTGTCGCCAAATCGCACATCGATACGGTCCATGGGAATGCCAGTGAGATCACTAGCGATCATCGCGAAACTGGTTTGATGACCTTGGCCGTGGGGCGAGGTGCCAGTGCGCACAATGGCCCGTCCATTGGGCAGTACCTCTATGGATCCGAACTCTTGGCCGCCGCCCGTCACTTCCACGTAACTGGCCACGCCAATGCCCATCATGAGCGACCCGCCCGACGCCCTGCGCTCGCCTTGGAGCCTCCGCAATCCGGCGTAGTCGCTGGCCGCCAGGGCGCGATCAAGGGCACCTTCAAAGTCGCCGCAGTCGTATGTCATTTTGCCGGCCGTAGTGAACGGAAACTGATGGGGTTGAATAAAATTTCGACGCCGCAGCTCTGCAGGGTCGAGGTTAATTTCGGTGGCAAAGAGGTCGACCACACGCTCCATAACGTGACTTGCTTCCGGCCGGCCGGCGCCGCGGTACGCGCCTACGGGGCTGGTGTTGGTGAACACACTGCCCACCCTCACATCGAGTTGATCGAAGTTGTAAACGGCTTGAGCCATTGAACGAGTGATGAAGGGCATCATGCATCCAAAGCTGGCGTAGGCGCCGCCATCTTGGGTGGCCGTCAACCGGTAGGCCATGAACTTGCCATCACGGGTTCCGCCCAATTCGGCGAACAACACTTGGCCGCGCCCGTGGTCGAGGCCCACCATTGACTCGCTACGCGTTTCGGTCCATCGCACTGGTCGGCCCAGGCGGCGGGCAGCCCACGGCACAAGCATGTCTTCTGGGTATGTGCCGCCTTTGGCGCCGAATCCTCCGCCTACATCGGGAGTAATGACCTGCACCAAATCGTGCTCGAGCCCAAAGTTCGTTGCCAGTTCGTTGCGCACTCCGTGAGCGCCCTGGGAGCATGACCACATCACGAGTTTTCCGTCGATCCATTGCGCAGCGTTGGACCGTGTTTCCAACGGGCAGGGAGCGACTCGTTGGTTTTCAATGCGTTGACGCACGATCACTTCGCACCCATCGAATATCTCATCGCCTTTTCGAAAACCAGCCTCGATTGCAATGTTGGATTCGTTGGTTGGGTGAACCAAAGGAGCATCGCTGCCGAGTGCACCGTCGATTGTGGTGACTGCTGGATACTGCTCGTAATCGACGATCGCTGCGTTGGCGGCGTCGGTTGCTTGGGTACGTGTCTCGGCTACCACCATGGCAATCAATTCGCCCACAAACCTCACCGTGTCTACTGCCAACATGGGTCGACGGGTCGCTTCGTTCATGCGAGGGTTTGGCAACGATTCCGGCGCAAGATCGTGATCCTGCGAGGTGTAAATGGCCACGACGCCGGGCATCTTGCGGGCATCGTCGAGATCGACGGCAACAAGACGTCCGTGAGCCACGGTGGATTGCACAAAGGCCACATGGAGAGCGTCAGGTAGCTCGAGGTTGGCGATGAAACTGCCGTTGCCGGTGAGAAAACGAGGGTCCTCTGTACGCAAAACCCGAGTACCCAAAATGCTGCCGTGAATGTCCATGCCCGATCTTGCCATGCCGCCGCGGAATTCTTGCGCCGACGGCTCATTTTGACGCTACGGGTAGTACCCGCTCACGTCGGCGAGGATATTTGTGGTCGTACTCGTGAAAATACACACCTGGCCGTTGGTGCTGACTTTGGTGATAACGAGATTCGGGATCGTCTGACCGGCGTTGAAATTCAGATTCGACGCATTCGATCTCGGCGCCCCACACGGATACACAGTGATGTATCCGCCGCCCGACGCTGACGTGGCAGTCACGTTCAACACCACCGTTCCCGCGATCGCCGGCACACCACCACGACCAAGAACAGTCAACGCAACTTCCGACCCGCCGGCCTGCGGACCAGAACCCTGGAACGCACCGTCAACCGTCGACCCGCCAGACCTGGTGTCCAACAGACGGCCCGGATCAAGCGACTTATACGACGACGCGGGCGGATAGAACCCGTCGATATCCACAATCAGGTTCGCCGCAGCCGACGATTTCAAACATACCTTGCCAAAATTGCCAAGTTTCGCTACCACAAGATTCGCGATTGTTTGCCCCGCTACGAAATTCAAATTCGACGCATTCGGCGCGTTCGGTGTGCACGGATACACCGTCACAAACCCGCCAGCCGTCGCACCCGTCACCGTCACGTTCAACACCACCGACACCGCCCCAATCGAATAACCAAGACCCGAAATATTCACAAACAACCCAACCTCAGCACCCGGCACGACCGCCCCACCGCCAGCGTTGTGGCCGTCAAACGTTGAACCACCGACCCGTGTATCCATCAAACGCACAGGCGACAACGGAACAAACTGTGTCGTGGCCGGATAGAAACCCTCAACATCCGCGATCAGATTCGTCGCACCATCGGTATAAATACACACTTTGCCGCTCGAATCAACCTTCGCCACCACCAAATTCGCGACCGTGTCACCAGCCACAAAATTGAGGTTCGACGCGTTCGGTTTCGGCGACAAACACGGATACACCGTCACGAACCCCGGACCCGTCGCGCCGGTAACCGTCACATTCAACGCCACAGCAGTAGCGCCGAACGGCACACCGCCACGACCGATCACATCCAACTGCACAACACTTTGCGCAAGCCGCAACCCGAGGCCAGCAAACGCCCCATCAACCGTCGAACCACCAGGCCGCTAATCCAACAAACGACCCGGCACCAACGAGACATAATCCGGCAGCGGCACAACACCAGACGAACCCGACACCACAACCGGAACCGAACTACTCCCACCCGACGAACCGTTACCCAACTGTCCATAGAGGTTGTAGCCCCAACACTTCACTACGACAGTCAACATCAACACTGCACCAGTCGTCACCAACGCACACGATTCAAATCCGCCAGCCGCAATCTGAGTCACACCCGACAAAGTCGACACCACAACCGGCACCGAACTATCCGTCAACGCCCCCGACAAACCATTACCCAACTGACCAAAGCTATTGGATCCCCAACACTTCACTGTGCCACCCAACAACAACCCACACGAGTGATCGCCGCCAGCCGATATCTGGATCACACCAGACAAATCAGTCACCACAACCGGCACAGAACTATCCACGCCCGGCAACGTCGCGCCATTACCCAACTGACCAAAGCTGTTGGACCCCCAACACTTCACTGTGCCACCCGCCACCAACCCACACGAGTGATCACCGCCAGCAACTATCTGGGTCACACCAGACAAACCCGTCACCACAACCGGCACCGAACTATCCGTCAACGCCCCCGACAAACCATTACCCAGCCCGCCGTAAAAGTTGTAACCCCAACACTTCACCGTGCCACCCGTTACCAACCCACACGAGCGATTTTTGCCAGCCGCGATCTGGATCACACCAGACAAACCCGTCACCACAACTGGCACCAAACTATCCACGCCCGGCAACGTCGCGCCATTACCCAACTGACCAAAGCTGTTGGATCCCCAGCACTTCACTATGCCACTCAACACCAACGCACACGAGTGATCGCCGCCAGCCGCGGTCTGGATCACACCAGACAAACCCGTCACCACAACCGGTACCAAACTACCCACCCCCGACAAACCATTACCCAACTGACCACTGCTGTTGGACCCCCAACACTTCACTGTGCCACCCGCCACCAACGCACACGTGTGATAGCCACCAGCCGATATCTGGATCACACCAGACAAACCAGTCACCACAACCGGCACCAGACTATCCACGCCCGGCAACGTCGCACCATTACCCAACTGACCATAAAAGTTGTAGCCCCAACACTTCACCGTGCCACCCGCCACCAAGGCACACGAGTGAAGGACACCAGTGGCGATCGTCTCGCCAGATAGCGACGAAGCAGCCTGTGATTTGCTGGCACTCCCCACCACACCAACCAAAGAAGCACCCAACAACGCCAACACGACGGCAACCCGACCAAAAACTCTCCGCATAGTCATGGCTGCACAATAAGCCGATCCCCAACCGCAGTCCACTGGCATCACCCAATGCGATCGCTAGGGGTAGTAGCCGTTGATGTCCGCCAGAATGTTGGTGGTGGCGCTCGTGAAAATGCACACGTGGCCGCCAGTGCCGCAGTCAGCGGATGCGACCTCAGGAGAGGCGGCGGGTCGGCCTCCGCAGGCGAGTCGAATCGGTCGATCAGGTCATCGCAAACGTCCTTACGTCACCGGCGAAACTCTGAGGCTGCCATCGTCTTGGGCTTGCGCTTGTATATTGGTCTTTCGTCTTCGTAGCCGACTTCACGAGCGGCCACCAGCGCTGTGTATGGGACGCACTCGCTGATTAGCGGCCACTAGTGGTAGGTCCATTCCAGCAAGCGTTGCAAAGCCAGCCAAGGCCCCCGAGCACGGGCTAGCGGTCACCACGTAGGCTGGTGAGATCATGACGTCACCCTACTCAACACTGCCAACCACCGAATCGCTCGCCAATCTGGCCACTACCACCGCAAGCATTTTCGGAGGATGTGGGTTCAACCGGGGCGACAGTTCGGTGCACGTTCGCACACCAATCACCGGCGCCACTCTTGGCGGGTTGAGTGCAGCGGCCACCCTCGATGACGCAGTCAGCCAGGCGCTCGCCGTCAAGCGCCAATGGGCGTCTACACCAGCCCCGGTGCGCGGCGAATTGATTCGAGTACTTGGCGAATTACTCAGAGCCCACAAGGCCGACTTGGCCACGTTGGTCACCATCGAGACGGGAAAGATCCGTTCTGAAGCCCTCGGCGAAGTGCAAGAAATGATCGACATCTGCGACTTCGCCGTGGGCCTCAGTCGCCAGCTGTACGGCAAGACAATTGCCTCGGAACGGCCGGAACATCGGCTGGCCGAGTATTGGCAACCGCTCGGCGTAGTGGGCGTCATCAGTGCATTCAACTTCCCCGTTGCCGTGTGGTCGTGGAACGCCGCATTGGCCATCGTGTGCGGAAATCCCGTCATTTGGAAACCGTCAGAAAAGACGGTCATGTCGTCGGCGGCAGTGCACGCGCTCGCCCTCCAAGCCGCCGCAAAATGTGGCGCTCCGGACGGCCTTTTCACACTGGTTTTCGGAGGGGCCGATGTGGCCACCACCATGGCCGACCATCCGGCCATCGAACTACTGAGTGCTACGGGATCAACGGCGATGGGCCGGGCGCTTGCTCCTCGGATCGCCGCTCGATTTGGGCGAGCCCTCCTAGAACTCGGCGGCAACAATGCAGCCATCGTCACTCAATCGGCCGATCTCAACCTGGCCGTACGAGGCATAACGTTTTCCGCAGCTGGCACCGCTGGGCAACGATGTACAACGTTGCGGCGGCTCATCGTGCACTCGTCGATCGTGGACCAACTCGTCGACAGGGTCGCCACCTCGTACCGGTCGCTGCCGATCGGTGATCCACTTGCCGACGGCACGCTTGTAGGGCCACTCATCGACGGCATGTCATTTGAGCGCCTGCAACACGCAATCGCTGGCGTCGGAAAAGATGGAGGCACAATCGTGACCGGCGGCGACAGAGTGTTGGCCGATCAAGCCCCCGACGGCTTCTACGCTCAACCAGCAATCGCCATGATGCCCAGCCAAACCCAAGCCATGCACCACGAGACGTTCGGGCCGCTGCTATACGTGCTCACCTACGACACCATTGACGAAGCCATCGCCCTCAACAACGCCGTGCCTCAAGGTTTGGCGTCGTCGATTTTCACGACCGATATGCGAGAGGCCGAACGATTCACCGGCCCGCTCGGCAGCGACTGTGGAATCGTCAACGTGAACATTGGGCCATCGGGCGCCGAGATCGGCGGCGCTTTTGGTGGCGAGAAAGAGACGGGCGGCGGTCGCGAAAGCGGATCCGATTCGTGGCGGGCCTACATGCGAAGAGTCACGTCCACAACCAATTTCGGCAACACGTTGCCACTGGCCCAGGGCGTCGAATTCGGCTAAACATCGGCACCGGAAACGGCGCCAAAAACTGGTCCGTCGAACCGGTCCACCGTCGCGAACTCCGATACCGCCCGCCGCGTCAGGCGCGTTAATTGCTTCACTGGATAGCCAAGTGTGATCATCGACGCCACTGCATACTCCTGGGGAATATTGAGCAGCTCACGCACCGCGGGCTCGTGCCGGGTGAGGAAAGTGGTCATCGTGCCGCCCAGACCCAAGGCTCGAGCCGATAACAAAATGTTGTGGCAGAAAGGATAGATCGACCCGCCACCCACAAAGCCGTGACGATCCAGTTCGATGTCCATCATGGCCAACGACGTGAGCTTCACAAGCACCACCAACATGACCGGCACGTCTACTAAGCCGTCCAAAAAATCAGACTGCGCATGGGTGTCGCGAGCCACCGCCAAATCGATAAGCGGCCCAGGCCACCGGCCATCAACGCCCGGCGCAAATGGCCTCACGCCGGCCGCCGTTTGGGCCACGTATTCATTCCACGTCGACTGGCTGAAATCGCGAATTGCAGCTCGCAATCCGGGATCAGCGATCACCATCACCCGCCACGGTTGTTGGTTGCCGCCACTCGGCGCAAACCGGGCACAGTCCAAAACTGCGTACACGGTTTCATTACTTACCGGGGTCCCAGCAAAGGTACGCACCGCTCCCGCAGTACGAATGGCGTGGAGTGCGCTCACTTCAGTCATGACGCACCGTATCCTGGCCACACATGGAACGGTTAGCCGGCAAGATTCAAACCTACGCATGGGGATCCAAATTCAGCATTCCTGAACTCATGGGCGTCGAGCCGGACGGCACACACCAGGCCGAGCTATGGCTGGGCACCCACCCCTCAGCGCCGACGAAACTTGCCCAGAGTGGTCGATTGCTTGAAGACCACGTTGGCGGCCCGTTGCCGTTTTTGCTCAAGATCCTGGCTGCCGAGGCGCCACTGTCGATCCAAGTACATCCCGACCAAACCCAAGCGATACAAGGCTTTGAGCGCGAGAACGCTCTCGGGATAGCGCTCACAGATTCAGCGCGAACCTACAAAGACGCCAACCACAAACCCGAATTATTGTGCGCGTTGGGCAACTTTTGGGCTCTGTGCGGATTCCGGCAAAGCGCCGACATGGCGGCATTGCTCACCCAACTCAACCTCGAGCATCCGATCACCCCACACTCACCACCAGATGACATTCGGGCGTACGTCGCCCACCTCTTTGCCCTCCCTCTCGACAAGCAACGTCATCTCGCCGAAACGGTGGAATTCAGCGCCGTGGGGCTGGTATACGACAACACCACCGGGGCCATTAGTGACCGAGTCCATGTGGGCGAGTGGTTAGTGCGCATCGCCATTCACCACCCCGGCGATATCGGCGTAGTGATTGCCGCCATGCTCAATCTGGTTCATCTCCACGCCGGCGAGGCCATCTATCTCGACGCCGGAAACCTGCACGCATACCTCTACGGCACCGGTATTGAGCTCATGGCCGCCAGCGACAATGTGGTCCGCGGCGGGCTGACACCAAAGCACATCGATACCTCGGAGCTCGTCAAAATTTTGGATACACGCCCGCTCGCCGACCCTGTTTTGTGGCCCATCGATGATGTAGGCGGATGGCAGATCTATAAAACGCCGGCCGCCGATTTCACTCTGAGGGTCGCCCATGTCGACGCCGGAATATCTATTGCATGGACAGCGGCGAGCCCGGAAATCGTGTTGTGCACGTCGGGAAGTTTCGACAGTCCGGCTGGGCCGATCGGTCCCGGCGAGGCGGCGTATATCGCAGCCGGCGAATCCGCTTCGCTCCAATCGAACGACGCTGGATCCACGATCTACCGCGCCAATTAGCAACCGCACCGCCTAACCTGGGCGGGTGACCAACACCAACGATCGGGTGCCCGACGAGCGCGCCGAGATCAGGCTTACGTCCTACAGCCACGGCGCCGGTTGAGCTTGCAAGCTCGGTCCTCGCGACCTGGCGCAGGTCTTGCGCCATCTGCAACCTGTTAGTCATCCCGACCTCATAGTTGGGCTGGCCACTGGAGACGACGCCGCGGTGTGGCGCCGCCCAGATGGCCGCGCCCTCATCGCCACCGTCGACTTCATGACCCCGATCGTGGACGACGCCCGCACCTTCGGAGCCATCGCGGCCACCAACTCAGCGAGCGACGTCTTCGCCATGGGTGGCACGCCGCTGTTTGCTCTCAACATTGCTGCGTGGCCGCGCGACACATTGCCACTCGACCTCCTCGGCGAGATTCTGCTCGGGGCTCAAGATGCGGCAACGGCCGGCGGCTGGATCGCCGTCGGTGGTCATACCATCGATGGTGCAGAGCCCCTTTTCGGCCAAGTGGTCATAGGTGAAATCATCGATGGCGAGCCATTGGCCAATGTGGGCGCGCAACAAGGCGATGCCCTCGTGCTCACCAAGGCGTTGGGGGTTGGCGTCATCACCACTGCTCTCAAGCGAGGGGTCGCCCCCGCAGACGCTTACGAGGCCGCAGTGTCATCGATGCTTACGTCGAATGCGGCGGCAGCTGTTGTCGCCCGTCAGGCCGGCGCCCATGCCATGACCGACGTAACTGGCTTCGGCCTCATCGGTCATCTGCACAAGATGCTCTACGCCTCAGGCGTGAGCGCCACGATCAATGCCGGAGCAATACCTGTGCTCCCGGGAGTACACGATCTGATCGCGGCCGGAGTCGTTCCAGGGGGCACGGAACGCAATCGCGAGTTTGTGGGTCACCACATTCAGGACCACGTTTTGATGCCGGTTTTCGGCGATCCGCAAACGTCTGGTGGCCTTCTTTTTGCATGCCCAGAAAGTACGGCTTTGAGGGCGGTCAGCGAGCTGAGAGCAGGAGGCCAACAGGCTCATGTGATTGGGCACGTCACCGAAGGACGCCCCGGCCACATCACCATCAACGGGTAGTTGACACAAGTGTCAAGTAACCAACCATCGCGCAGGATCGTCACCTGGAATGTGCACGGATCAGCGAAACCAGATCCAGTGCAACTTGCCGAGATACTGACGTCGTTTCGACCCGACATCGTGTGCCTCCAAGAGATTCGCTACGAACAAGCCCATGAGATGTCGCATCACTTGGGATTCGCTCATCCGTTTTGGATGGTGAAACACAACCCGTACATCGGCCGTCCAAAATTGGCGGAGGGCATAGCCATCATCGCCACCGAGGAAATAGACCACGGCAATTGGGTGAAACTCAGCAAGTTCCAGCCTCTGTTTTCGTACAAGCGGCGGATCATGCAATGGGCGACGATTCCCGGTTCAGATGGTGGGCCCGAACTCACGTTAATCAACACCCATCTGTCGACCGACGCCAAACACATTGGCCATCAGGTCGAGGTACTTATCGCTGCCGCACCACCTAACGCGGTACTGGCCGGCGATCTCAACCACGCGGCAAACAGCGACACGTTGCGCTCATTTGAAGCGCATGGGTGGCGCAATTTGGGCTCGGTATCTCCAACCCATTGCGTCGACTTCGTACTCACTCCGCAGAGTTGGCGGGCTGCGTCGATCCCGTGCGAAATATCGCAAGCCGACATTGACGAAGTGAGCGATCACACCCCTGTTGGGATGGAAGTGTGGCCGACGAGCGAACACACTTCCATCACCACTCCAGGGAGATCACATAGCAGTTAAGCGTTAGTCGCGTGGGCGACGGCTCGACTGCCCTGGGCGACCGCCACCGGGGTTACCGGCGGGACGTCCAGCCGATTGGCCTTTGCGATGGCTCGATGCTGGAGCACCGCCACCGGCAGAACCCCGGCGATCGCCAGCGCCAGCGGGCTTGGCGGGCGCAGCTGTTGCTGCCCATTCGTGCTTGCGTTCGCCACGACGTTGCGATGGTGTTTGATTTGGGCGTTGCTGCGGAGCTTTGGCCGAGCGGCCTTCGCCTCCTGAGCGGCCTTCGCCACCGGAACGACCGCCGCCATTACCGCCGCCACCGTTGCCACCTTGGCGGCCACCGCCACCGCCACCGCCACGTCGAGCGGCTTTGCCGTCAACTTGGCCAACGAGTTCATCGCCGCTCTTGGCGCCTTCGATGGGCAACGTGAGCTTGAGTTCTTGCATCATCTTGCGAGCGGCGCGCAGGCCAGAAGGATCAATCAACGAAACGACCACGCCAGTTGCTCCCGCACGAGCGGTACGGCCCGAACGATGCACATAGGTGCTGGAATCTTCCGGCGGATCGAAATGGATCACGCACTCGACGCCTGAAACGTGAATGCCGCGAGCGGCCACGTCGGTGGCGACCATTACTTGCACTGCGCCGCGCTTAAATTCGGCGAGCGAACGATCGCGTTGCTTCTGTGACAGGCCGCCGTGAATAGCGTTGGCTTCGATGCCGATGCGGGCGAATTGGTCAACCACCCGGTCAGACCCGTGACGGGTACGGCAGAACATGATGGTGGATCCATATTGACGGATGAGATCGGCGGCCAAAGGCAACCGAGCGCTCGACTCGGCCTTGATGAAGCGGTGCTCCATGTCGTTGATATCGATATCGGCACCGGCCACATCGTGGCGGGTGGGCTCTTGCATGTACGTCGTGATTATGTCGGCAACCTAGCCCTCCAGCGTGGCCGAGACCAGCACGGTGTGACGGTTCTTGGGAGTCATATCGAGTAAGCGCTTGACTTCGGGCAAGAAGCCCATATCGCACATGCGGTCGGCCTCATCGATCACCACAACTTCGACGGCTTCCAGCGAAACGGCACGCTGCTGGATAAGGTCTTTCAGACGCCCGGGGCACGCCACCAACACGTCGACGCCCTTGCGCAGTGCACGCTTTTGGGGCTCGTATCCCACGCCGCCGTACACCGACAGCATGAAGCGGCCGGCCACTTTGGCAACGGGGGTAAGGTCGGTTTGGATCTGAGCGGCAAGCTCGCGGGTAGGGGCCAAAATCAAGGCACGTGGCTGGCAGGGGCGAGCCTTGCCAATGCGGGCCAACATGGGCAAACCAAAAGCGAGCGTCTTGCCAGAGCCAGTTGGCGCACGGCCACACACGTCAAGCCCAGCAATGAGGTCGGGAATAGTGGCGGCTTGAATGGGGAACGGCTCGGTGATGCCATCGGCGGCCAAGGTCTGCACGAAACGTGTCGGCAATCCCAGGTCGGCGAACGTCGCAGTGGGCTCGTTGAAAGTGGTGTCTGCCGCGTCGGCAGACATTTCGAGGGTAGTCATTATTCAGTTTCTCCTGACGCGCAATGCGTCATTTTCTCGGGACGCATGAGCGTCACCAGTACGGGGGCACGAAATGTGCCGGGGTTTGGGCTCAGCCGAAACACCGCCTGTACAGGCAAAAACCTCGGAGAAACCCTGGGGGTTGCGCAAAGGGTAACAGGATCGCGCCGCAATCCAACGAATTGTGTTCGCTATTCGCCGGCTTGCCGGTGCAACACCGACGCCGTGGCCCGCACTCGCATTCGAGTTTCGCCTTCTATTTCGACCACCTCGGCCACGCCATCGATGAGCAAAGAATGCCCGATGCCGTCCAGAGGCGGGAACAATAAAACGACATTGGGTTGTACCCCGATATTGCCAAGCGCGCCACGACCCGCAATGACAGTCGCCTCACCCTCGTACCACGAAATTCTGACAGAGGAAGGATGGGGCCGGCCGTCGTTGCGGGTCGTCAAAAGAAATGGCGTATCGCCGTATTTCGCCAGTTGGGCGGGGATCTCTTCGATGGGTACCGGAATGCTCATCCGATGATCGTAAAGGGAATCCGCCGCCCGCGCTAGCGCTATTGGGCGATGAACTGCATATCGAGGCTGATCTTGAGTTTGTCGCTCAACAGGAATTTGTCGGCTCCAAGGGGAGCGTTGAATTCAACGCCGAAATCCTTCTTGGAAATCGTGGTCGATGCTTCGAATCCGACGCGGGTGGCGCCATCAAATGGGTGCTTCTCCGCCCCATTGAACTCGACGGCCAATTCCACGGGGCGAGTATTGCCCTTGATCGTGAGATCGCCAAACAAGATGTACTCCTCGCCTGCACTCTGGATCGAAGTCGACTTGAATTCGAAGGTAGGAAAGGCAGCCGAGTCGAGAAAGTCGGGCGATTTCACGTGAGCGTCACGACTGTGGTCGTTGGTGTCGAGCGAATCGACATCGACGGAAGCCGAAACGTTGGTCGAAGCCAAATCGTCGCCGACTACTAGTTGTCCTGCCGGGATGGCGAGGCGGCCGCGCACGTTGCTGATGCCGAGATGACGGATCGAGAACGAGGCCGATGAGTGTGCGGTGTCGACTTGGTAGGTGCCGGGGGTGAGGGGGAGTGACATGGAATTTTCCTTTCGGGAAACAATCGAGGTAAGTAGTTGAAAATTAAACTATCACCAACTAGTTCAACTTTCAACTACTTATTTCAATTTTCAACTACTTTTCCTGCATTCATTTCGATACGCTGCACACATGAACACGTCTCGTTGGCTTTCCGAAAACGAACAACTCACGTGGCTCAGCTATCTGCGAGCCTCCAAGCTGCTAAATGACCGTCTCGACAATGACCTACAAACCCAATTTCACATCTCGCTCGACGAGTACGAAGTGCTCGCCATGTTGAGCACCGAGACTCACGGTTTGCGCATGTCGTCGTTGGCCGAAATAACTGTCTCGCCAAAATCACGCCTGACCCACTGCGTTACCCGCCTGCAACAACAAGGCTACGTCGAACGGGTGAGCTGTCCGACCGATAAACGAGGCACCTTTGCCGTGCTCACCGCCAAGGGTACGGCCCTGTTGAAAAAAGCCGCTCCCGTCCACGTCGATGGTGTTCGCACTGCATTCACCGATCAAATGAACGATGCTCAGCGACGGTCGCTCACCAAGGTGATGGGCAACATCGTGCAAAGTGCCGAAACACGCCAATAGCCCCTGGCGGTGCCGGGTAGGGTGTAGCGGTGCTGCACGCGGTTTGGAACAACGGGTTGGTGGTGTTTGGTTGGCGAGGCCGAGCGCTTGACCGCCGAGCCGTGCAATCTCTTGCCAGTTCGCTGTTCGTGGAGAGCTACCTGTTGGGCGAAACTAAGCAAGTAACGCTCATGCCTCCTGGCCGAAAAACCGCTGTCGAAGTAGTGGCTATCGAGGTGCCGGTGCAGGCTGCCAACGAAGCGTTTCTGATGCGGCAATGGGTGCCGTGGCGCAGTTTGAGCCCATCGATCGCGTGGTTCGCCCGCTTGGCCAGGCGCGCCGACGAAGCAGTGCAATCAGGCCTCATCGTGCCGGCCCTCATCGAGCGCGACAAGCGGTGGTTCGCCGAATGGCAGCCCATGATCGACGAGGTGTTGGCAACCGAATTACAAAGTGCCACTCAACAGATGCCAGAGGTCGTGCGCTCGATGATGCCAGAGGCAGCGCCATGGCAAATCACACAGGCAGCCATGAACGCATTCACTGACGACGCCACGAGAGTACGTGCCGTCGACACCAACCTGGGCGACCCCGCTCCCCGCAATCGCACAGCAAGTGCCGTGGTCACCCGTCGATTCCTGGCATCGCTCACCATGGAAGACGCCGAGGTACACATCACCGAAATCGCCCACCGCGTAGCTCTCGAAGAGTTGGCAACCCAGCTCACGCGATGGACGCAGCCGCTGGCCGGGCGGTCGCCGTTGGCGGCGCTGGTACCCAGCATTCGGGTCACGCCCCCTACTGAGGTGGCCGTCGATGAAGATCATCCGTGGTACGGCATGAACCCAGAAGATTTGCCGTGGCTCATGGAGCTGGGGCTTAACCCCGTCACAGATCCCAGCTTGTTGATTCAAGCCACCGATATTTGGGACGGTCGCCATGCCGATGTGCTTGGTGTGGATGTGGCTCAAGCACACATGGCGTTACGTTTGGCCGCCCGGAGAATCACCGGCATTGCTCCCGTTATCGGCAACGGATTTGACTACAACAAGCCAGGAGTGAGCTTGGTGCCACCCGAGCACTTGGTGCGGGCCCTGACCATTGAAGCGCCACGACTCGAGGCGGCCGGCGTGCGCGTGTTGCTCCCCGCATTCTGGGGCAAGCGTGCCACGGCCAAAGTTCGCGGCGTGGCCAAACCCGTGCAAACGGCAATCACACCAGCCGGACTCGAGGTCAAAAATCTCGTCAACATAGACTGGAATTTGGTGCTCGGTGAAGCAAAGGTAGATCTCGCCACCCTGGCAAAATTGGCAGCCGCCAAGGCGCCGGTGGTGTTGCACAAAGGTCAGTGGATCGCCTTCGATCCCGAGCAAGTCCGTCGGGCGCTGCTCACGCTCAACAAACAAGTTGCCCTCGCCAAAGACGTCAGCCCCATCGAGCTCATGCGGTTGGCCGCATCAAGCGAACTCTCGCTCGACACCGCCGATGAGTCATGGATCAACGATCTTCTCAATGGCCTCCCCGACGACAAGCTCGAGGAAATCCACGAGCCCCCTTCGTTCACGGGCACCCTTCGCCCGTACCAACGACGAGGCCTGGGTTGGTTGGCGTTCCTGAATCGGTTGGGTTTGGGCGGCTGTCTGGCCGACGATATGGGGCTCGGCAAAACAGCACAATTGCTGGCGTTGCTGGCTCATGAGCGAGTCGCCAATAGCAGCGTTGGACCAACGCTTGTGGTGTGTCCGCTGTCGGTCATACGCAACTGGGAAACCGAATCAGCGCGCTTCACGCCCCAGTTGCGGGTGATGACGCATCACGGTGGCGACCGTCTGCATGGCGAAATTCTCGCCGCCACCGTCGCCAAACACGATCTCGTGATCACCACATACGCATTGGTGGGCCGAGACCTCGACGACCTCGGCCGCATCACGTGGCAACGAGTAGTCGCCGATGAAGCTCAGCATGTCAAAAACAATCACACGGCTGCGGCACGGGCGCTGCGCAAGTTTCGCGCCCACCACAAAATTGCCCTCACTGGCACACCAGTGGAAAATCGGCTGAGCGAACTGTGGTCGGTGTGCGATCTGGTTAACCCCGGTTTGCTCGGCAACGCAACCGAATTCCGGGAATCATTTGCTGTCCCAATCGAACGTCACAAAGACGCCGACAAAACCGACGAGTTGCGAAATCTGGTGCAGCCATTTCTCCTCCGGCGCAGCAAAGCCGATCGTGCTCTGGTGCCCGAGTTGCCGCCAAAAGTGGAACAAGTGGCGTGGGCCACTCTCACTAGAGAGCAAGCCACCTTGTATCGCACCGTGGTCGACGATCTGTTGCGCCAACTTGATAAGACACTTGATGGCATGAATCGGCGGGGGGCGATTTTGGCATCCATCACTCGCCTCAAACAGATCTGCAATCACCCAGCCCATCTCCTTAAAGACGGCTCACGGCTCGACGGTCGCAGCGGCAAACTCGCCCGCTTCGATGAGATTCTGGACGACGCTATAGAGGCCGACGAGTCATCATTGGTGTTTACGCAGTACCGCGAAATGGGAGTGCTATTGGCCCGCCATATTGAGGAACGCCTCGACATTCACGCGCCGTTCTTACATGGCGGCGTATCGAAGGCGGGACGCGACAAAATGGTCGACAACTTTCAGGCCGGCATTGGCGGGCCGGTGCTCATCGTGAGTTTGAAGGCAGGCGGCAGCGGACTCAATCTCACAGAAGCCAGCCAAGTGATCCACTACGACCGATGGTGGAATCCGGCCGTGGAAAACCAAGCAAGCGACAGGGCGTGGCGCATTGGCCAGACCCGCACTGTGATGGTGCACAAGCTGGCCTGTCAAGGCACCATCGAGGAGCGCATCGACAAACTGATCGAAGGCAAACGGGACCTCGCCGACCGTGTGGTTGGCGACGGCGAAGCATGGCTGACAGAACTGTCAACTTCGGAAATTCGTGACCTCATCATGCTGAGGGAAGTGCACTAGTGAGCGACCTACAACCTGTGGAGTGGGCGACCGATCTCATCGTGGAATTGATCACCCAACGATGCGATCACGGCCGTCTCGTGCGGGGCAAAGAGCTTGCTGATCATCGGCGAGTAGCCGAGATTTCTGTCGGGCCAGGCAAAGTCACAGCGCTGGTGTATGGGTCTTCTATGACCCCCTACGACGTGACCGTGCGGGTGCCGTCACGTGGTGGCCCGCCGGTCGATGCCCATGCGTTTGGGTTCGATTGCAACTGTGCCGATTGGGGCGACCCGTGCAAACACGGGGTGGCAGTGATCATGGCGTTGGCCGCCCAACTCGACGCCGATACAGGCCTCGCCGACTTGTGGTGGGGCGTGCCCACCGTGTCGCCACGACCCGACAAGTTCGAAGCAATCGATCTCGAGTTGTACAACCAGTCGGCCCACGCCGCCCCCCACAGCTCAGCCACCGTATTGCCGAGCACCATGCCACAATGGGCCGAAAATTTGGCACCCAACGAACCAGCCCGTGACATCGACGACTGGTTGGGTATGCCAGCATCCGCTCTCAAAGCGCTCAACCGACCGCGTACTGACGCCGTGGAACGCATCGCAGATCTCGGCCCATTGCTCGTCGGCGACGGCTGGGACCTTGCTCCCGCAATGCAGCTCGTCGTGATGCGAATTATCGAGCCCCAATAGCCCGTAACCATTTCGTAATGTGAAATTTATGGTTTATGAGCTGGGCAAATTCGATACTTGGTGCCCTTCGCGATGGGGCATCTAGTCATTCAAATTTTGTCGATAATTTCGTACATTGTCCTTGTTGCTCAGGACGGGGCAGCGAAGACAACCGACGGGGATTTCGTATGACTTTCAAAAAAGCACTCATCGCACTACCGCTTCTCGGCATCGGCCTCGTGCCTGCCACTGGCGCATGGGCGCATCCATATGAGCAAACCAACGTGTCGACCACGTCGTCGACGCCATCCAACTCAACCACTTCGACAACCACCGACGTGCCCGATGACACGCCGTGCGCTGCCGTCGTCGACGATTCGGCCCACTCCAGCAACGACGACGTGACCGGTCTATGCACCGACCTCAAGATCGAGAAGAAGGCCGGCTCCATCGATTGGGGAGGCAAGACCGTCGAATGGGAAATGAAGGTCACCAACATGGGTCCCGACGACGTCCCCAATGAGCAACTCATCGTGGTCACCGACGGCGATCTCACCTTCTCGAACTACGGATTAAGGGTCGGCGAGTTCTTTACCGTCACCATGTTCCCCCACCCTTTCGTAGCCCGAACATGCACCCAGACCAATACCGCATCCGTAGCCCTGGCCGACATGCCACCACACAATGACGATCATGGCTTCGTACCCATACTCGTAGTTGACGGCAACATGAAGAACAACACGTCGACCGCTTCCTTCGACTCGTGCACAGAAGACGAAGCTACGACCACGACGACCGAAGTGGCTACCACGACGAGCACGCAACCAGCCACCGGAAGCACCACCTCCTCGACTCAATCTGCGCAATCGTCAGTCGCCTCTTCGACACAATCTGAATCAGCCACAACCAACTCACAAGCACCCACAACGGCATCGGAAGCGTTGACCCAGGGAGTCTCGAGGGGCGGCACCGAGGTAAAGAGTGCCGTCAAGACTCGTTCAAGCAACCTGCCGTTCACGGGTGCGAACAGCAGCACGTTCGTTGCTCTGGCCCTCGGCCTGATCGGCATCGGGCTGAGTGTGATGTTTGCGGTGAAGCGACGCACACGCTGAAATCGCTTGACTCATCGAGCCATCGTGCCGATAAGACGTGAGTGAGTCAGCTTTCTCAGATCAAGCGACAAATAAATTCGGCGGAACACCGGCGAGGCATGCTTCGGCTATGCCTCGCCGGTGTCTTTATTTTGCTCAGCGCACTAACGGTTGTGGCATTCGCAAAACGTGATCCTCAGCTGACGCAAAGCGTCAACGTGGCCAGCGAGGTCGTGGTGAATACAGTGCCTACGACGACCACAATCGATACAGGGTCGGCGACAACGACCGATCCACTGCAACCAACATCAACCGTCGTAGAGCACCTGACCTACATCGATCTGACGGGCACCACCCGTCCGGCATCGATGATCACGATCGAATCGCAGTATTCAACGACTGTGGAAGTGGAGAGCGAAATCACCGGCGAGTGGAACGCCCACATTGAATTCGTGGGTGCCCCGATCGGCGAAACGTTTTCTGGCACCGTAACTACCGAAGACGGCACGAAGGCATTTCAAGTCACCCTGTAGCTCATGGCGGCTTTATGACGAACGTGTGACGAAACGCATGATCGGGGGCTCATCGTTTCCCGCTCACGGCGATAGGCGCAGGTCACGGCAACGAAGAACTTGACGGTGCCACCGGCCACTTAGGCCATGACTCATCGACAGTCGTGTCGAAAATTCTTAGGCTTATGGCATGGCCATTGACTCGAAATCCACCGCATCGCCGTCAGCTTTCGCCGTGCCAAACACCCAGTTCCGTCACCTCACTCGGTCGGCCGACGTGGGCAAATCGAGGGAACGCAAACGCCAACATCGGCTGGCCAAAATCGCCGCCGTGCTCGCCGTGGTGCTCGCCTACATGATTTCACGACGCACGAATGGATTGCCCTTGTGGCCAGGATTGCCATCATTGCCAGAAGGCGCTGCGCCATTCGTGCCCGGGCTCTTGCTCGTGGTGTTGTTGGGATGCACCACGATCATCCCGATGTTGGCCGCAGGAAAATCGCCACACGTGTTGTACCGCCCCGGCGATATCACGACCGGCTTCGATGACGTGGTCGGCATCGACGGTCCAAAAAACGAAATCATCCGCTCGCTCAATTTGTTCCTGGCGCACCAAACATTCAAGGACACCATGGGCGGCACACCACGCAGAGCGTTGCTGCTCGAAGGCCCTCCCGGCACTGGCAAAACGTATATGGCAAAGGCCATGGCCAAGGAAGCCGGCGTGCCGTTCTTGTTTGTGTCGTCGAGTGCGTTTCAATCCATGTTTTACGGTCAAACCAACCGCAAAATCCGGTCGTACTTCCGAGAGTTGCGCGCCGCGGCCCGCAAGGAAGGCGGAGCGATTGGCTTCATCGAGGAGATCGACGCCATTGCGGCCGCGCGCTCCGGCATGCGATCCAAAATGGCGGACACCACCAACTCCACGATCAATCGTTCAGGCATCGCGGAAGGTACCGCCGGCATCGTGAACGAGCTCCTCATCCAAATGCAGTCGTTCGACGAACCCACAAAATCGATGCGGTGGAAGAACAAGCTCATCGGCGCCGCCAACTCTGTGTTGCCAGCGGCACGGCAAATTTCCACCACGCCAAACGGCTCTGCCAACGTGCTTTTGCTGGCAGCCACCAACCGTGCCGACGACCTTGATCCTGCACTATTGCGCCCTGGCCGCTTCGACAGATCCATCCATTTCGACGCTCCCAGCAAGGTGGGCCGCCGGGCAATTATCGACTACTACTTGGGTCGCAAATCACACGCCAGCGATCTCGACGACGACGCCCGTCGTCAGGGACTTGCCGGCCAGACCGCCGGGTACACACCCGTGATGATCGAACATCTTTTCGACGAGGCTCTCATGTTGGCAGTGCGCGACGGTCGCAACTCCATGACGTACGCCGATGTGCAGTCAGCAAAAATGGCCGTCGAAATTGGCTTGACCAATCCCGTGGACTACACAGTCGGCGAGCAAAACATCATCGCCACCCATGAGGCTGGACACGCCGTGGTGACTCATATCGCGGGGATGCATCGATCGCTGGAAGTGCTCTCCATCGTGAAGCGGCGTGACTCTCTTGGGCTCCTCGCTCATCGTGATGAAGAAGAACGCTTTACGCAAACACGAAGTGAACTGCTGAGCGGAATCAAGATCGCGCTCGGCGGCATGGTGGCCGAGGAAATGTTCTTCGGCGAATCGGGCACAGGGCCGTCAAGTGATTTGGTGAGTGCCACCCGAACGGCGGCCATGATGGTCGGCGCGCTTGGCATGAGCGGATCACTCGTGAGTTTTGGCGCTGCGCAACGAGGACCGTTCGACGGTGATCTCGTGGCCTCAGTGCTGGCCGACGAGCGATGCCGAGCGCAGGTCGAAACAATTTTGTTGACGACAAAAAATGAAGTCCGTGACTTGCTGGAAGAGCACCGTCATTTGGTGGAAGCTCTCCGTGATGCATTGCTCACTCACCACGAATTGATCGGCCCCGAAATTTCTGCCGTGATCGAGCTGGCTACCGCTCGGCGTTGAAGTTCTTGGGCTTAAAGAATCGAGTACGCCACCAATAGCTGATCGTCGAGCCCGGCCACAGCGTGTCGATACGGCCATCAGGCGAGCGATACCAACTTTGGCATCCCGATAGCCACACCGTCTTGTGCATGCGTCCCTGCACTGCCGAATACGACGCTTGCTCGACGTCGGATCGTAAATCCAGCGAGCGTGCACCCGAACGCATCATGTGCTTCAGGGCGCCCATGATGAAGTGCAATTGGCACTCGACCATGAACACCACCGAGTTGTGACCCAGCGCCGTATTGGGGCCCAACAACGTGTACATGTTGGGAAATCCAGATACCGACATCCCGAGGTGAGTGCGGGCACCGCGGGACCACTCGTCGGATAGCTCGACACCACCAACCCCGAAAATTTTCATGGGCACAATGAACTCGGTGGCCTTGAAACCGGTGCCGAACACGATCACGTCGGCGGGGTGTTCTTGACCGTCGCTCGTGACTACCGCATGGGCGGCCGCTCGCTCGATTGGTGTGGTCACCACATCCACATTCGGGCGGGCCAACGCCGGGTAATAGTCGTTGGAAATCAGCAGCCGTTTGCAGCCAGGAGCAAACGTTGGGGTGACCTTGGCCCGCAGCACCGGGTCGGAAATACATGCGGCGATGAACTGCTTGCCGCCGTCGGAAATTTGGCGCGAAATCTTGCTCGTACCTTTCGCCGCGTTGGGGCCTACAAAGGCCAACGCCAACATTTCGTTGCGAAGATAAATACCCCAACGATGGAGCCGCGCCCATAATGGAAACCGAGCGAACCGACGCTGTTGCGCTTCGGTGAATGCTGAGTCGTCACGAGGCACGACCCACGGTGCGGTGCGCTGGAACACGGTCACCGAGGCTGCCCGCTGCGCAATTTCGGGAACGAATTGAATGGCGCTGGCGCCTGTGCCGATCACAGCAATATTTTTTCCCGAAAGTTCCACATCGTGACGCCACCGCGCTGAGTGAAAACTGATGCCGTCGAATTGGTCGAGACCCTCGATGGTGGGCATCGACGGGCGACTCAAAACACCGCTGCTGTTGACAATCAAATCGAACGATTCTGGCTCAACGCCATTGCACGACACGCTCCACGAATAGGTCTGTTCGTCGTAGCGCAACTCGGTAATTTCTGTGTTGAAGCGGGTAATCCGGGCCAGATTATGTTTCGCAAATACTGCTTTTAGGTAGGCCTGAATCTCAGGTTGGGCAGGAAAACGGCGAGTCCAACGGGGGTTCAGTTCAAATGACAAGGAATACAAATGCGATTGCACATCGCACGCCGCCCCTGGATACGTGTTGTCGCGCCACGTGCCGCCCACATCGCTCGCCTTTTCAAAAATCGTAATGTGTTCGACGTCTATCGATAGCAAACGGATGGCAGCTCCGATTCCTGAAAATCCCGCCCCAATAACCGCCACCCTCAGTGACGACTTTTTCGTGTTCATTCCGGCATCATACGAGTCGGGCAGGCCCGCCAATGACGTGACCTCACCGAGCAAAACAAGCCCGGTACCGTGATGAGGTGCGATCTACACATTCCATAACCATCCTGGCCTCCATTCCTGCCAAGCTCAACGGCCTCGCCGCCATCACCAGCAACCTGGCCCGGTTGCATGACCCGCGCGTGCTTGACCTCTTTCGGGAAGTCGACCGCCACGCCATCGACATAACGGCACTAGATCCATTGTCGATCGTGTCGCGCTGCGACCAATCCAAGCTCGACCAATTGGCGGCCAATGACGAGTTTGTCAATCGTCTCAACAGACTCGTGCAAGACCTCGACTCCGACGACGCCCGCACCCGCTGGTTCGACACTCGAACCGATACGCCGCTGCAATCGGTGGCCTACCTATCGCCCGAATTCGGCATCGCAGCATCGGTGCCGCAGTACTCCGGCGGCCTCGGCATTTTGGCCGGCGACCATCTCAAGGCAGCCAACGATTTGGGTGTGCCGATCACCGGCGTTGGCCTGTTCTATCGAAGGGGATACTTCCGTCAGTCGCTCGACAAATCGCACAACCAAATCGAAACCTTTCCCGGTCAACACCCATCGATGTTGACGTTGCGAGCGGTACCCGGTGTGGAAATTTCGATCGATTTGGCCGGCACCACCATCAAGGCCCAAATTTGGCGAGCAGATGTAGGAAGCGTGCCGCTGTACTTGCTCGACACCACCGTCGACGGCGAAACGGGCAGCAACCAATTGGTCGCCGACCGCCTGTATGGGGGCGGAACCGAAGATCGCATCCGTCAAGAGTTGTTGCTCGGAGTAGGCGGCTACCGGGCTTTGCGGGCCGTTGGTGCGTCGCCTGACGTGTATCACCTCAACGAAGGACACGCCGGCTTCCTGGTGCTCGAAGCCATCAGGTGCGCCATGAACGAACAAGGTTTGTCGTTCCTGGAAGCCATCGAGGCAGTGCGCCCATCGATCGTGTTCACCACTCACACGCCGGTTCCCGCCGGCATCGACAGGTTCCCTCGCGAGCTGATCGAACGTTACCTGGGCTGGTGGTGCACAGCGTGTGGCGTATCGCTCGACGACCTCATGCGTTTGGGTTCCGAAGACGGAATCGACACCGCCACCTTCAACTTGGCCGCCATGAGTTTGCGCCTTGCTGGCGTGGCGAACGGCGTATCGGTGTTGCACGGCGCGGTGAGCCGCGACATGTTCTCGCCGATTTGGCCTGGCGTGGACGCGCCCGATGTACCGATCCGTTCTGTTACAAATGGCGTGCACGCAACCACCTGGGTTTCCGGAGAACATGCTGCTCTACTGGCCAACTCCATTGGACGCGATTGGGCGCATGCCAATCGGGAAGCATGGGCCAACGCGCTCACCATTCCCGACGCCGATCTGTGGAGCGTCCGTTCCGCCCGCCGTAGCAAGCTCGTGTCGTTCGCTCGCCAACGAGCGACAGCTGCTGCAGTCCGTCGCGGCGCTCGATCATCAGAAACTCGGTGGTGCGATCAATTACTCGACCCCACAATTTTGACGCTCGGCTTCGCTCGCCGCTTCGCTACCTACAAGCGCGCCACATTGCTGATGCGCAATCCAGAACGGTTGCGCAGAATGCTGCTCGACCAAGCTCGGCCGGTGCAGTTGGTGTTTGCAGGCAAGGCTCATCCCGCCGATGAGCCTGGCAAAGGTTTCATTCATCAAGTGGCAGCGTTCGCTTCGGACCCCGCTCTTCGCAATCGCATTGTGTTCGTGGAGGACTACGACATCGATGCCGGACGGGTACTCACCCAAGGCGCAGACGTGTGGCTCAACACGCCACTGCGGCCCATGGAAGCTTGCGGTACTAGCGGTATGAAGGCGGCAATGAACGGTGCGTTGAATTGCTCCGTCCTCGACGGTTGGTGGGACGAGATGTACACCCCCGAAGTTGGGTGGGCCATTCCTACCGATGACGACGCCACCGACGGCAATGTACGCGACGACCACGAGTCGGCATGGCTTTTTGATCTCCTCGAAAACGAAGTTATCCCCATGTTTTACGAACGCAACGCCAACGGAGTCCCCTCCCGTTGGCTGTCGCACGTCAAGAAAAACTTGGCCGAACTGGGCCCCCAGGTGAGCGCATCCAGGATGATGCGCGACTATGTCACCGAGCAATACGAACCTGCCGCTGCACGATCGGCCATTGCCAAAACAAACCACTTTGAAGCGTCTCGGGATTTGGCTGCGTGGCGAAATTCCACCACGGAGGCATGGCCCACAGTGAAGGTGCTCGAGGTGTTGTGGCCGCAAGACGAATCAGGTATTGGCACCGCGCTGCCGGTGCGGGTACGGGTTGGATTGGGGTCGCTGAATGCCTCAGACATCAACGTTCATGTACTCGTGGGCCCTGAGACATCAAACGGCATCGTGACGGATCCCACCCAAATTACGTTGCACCTGGCCGATGGCGATCAGTCGTCAGACGCCGACTCTGCATGGTTCAGCGGAGAGCTCACTACCGACCACGCCGGCGTACTTGGCGCTGCCGTACGAGTCGTGCCCAATCACCCCGGGTTGCATCACTGGACTGATTTGCGAGTGGTTACGTGGTCAGCGTCAGAGGCACCCGAGCACTAAATCGAGGGCCAAGGCGGTCGCTGAATTCGGCGCTCAAACTAACGCCAGTCACCTCAATTAGTTGAATCATGGCTAGGTCGGCATGACGTAACGAAAGTTCGACTTCATGACCATCGGCATCGTCGAAGAACCATGCGCAACTGGACTGAGCCAGCAACATGTGGCGATGAAGCTCTAACCACAAGTAAGCACCATGAGACGTGGCTTCTTGGACAGTATGACGTCGAATGAAGTCTGCAGAATCGACCGCCCCGGTGAGCACTTCGACGTATCCATCGCGGGCCTGCCACGGGTTGGTAAGCGCCTCGTTAGCGCGCGAGTCAGTGAGGTCAGCCACTTCACCGACCAGCCATGTCAACGCATCGCGCAGCGGTCCCCGCCACGCCTGATCGGGATCGATGCCAATGCCCGCTCGGCATCCACAATCACTCCGCCACCGCTCAATTCCGTGCTCGCAACTCCACGAAGAATCATTTACCAACTGAGCTGTTTGCGTAGGTGGAAATTCGCGCAGCCATGCCCCATAGGTGGTGACATCTGCACCCAAAAGGTCAAGTGCGAGCGCCAGCGCCATTTCAGAAAACTTGTGATGATGACCGAACGTTTCGGCGTCAGTTGCGATCGACACCAAACCGCTTTCGGCCACGGATCCGAAGGCTTCGGCGAGCTCAGCACCCGATTTCAACAACGCGCCAAACGCCACTCGGTGGGCGAGCGTTCCGTTGTACACGAACACGGCAATCGATCGTCCGGAGGGCAGCAAAATTCGAGCAGGAGCGACCACGTCGTCGATTTCGGAAACTTGATGGGGCGCCAAAATCGTGAACTGAATCCCCTTTGCCGCCAACGTTTCCAAGCTGGCAATATCGACTGCTGTCTCCGGCAGCCACATGCCCTGTGGCACTCGATTGAAACGCCGAATGAAATCGGAAATCCCCCACCGCACCATGGCGGCCCGATCCCGATCCGACGCCAGCGGCAAGATGGCATGCACCCACGGCTGCGCAATCGCTCCCCCATGGCCACCATGACGAGCTGCGCTGTGCGCATCGCCGATTTGCATGGCCGCCATCACATCGGGAGCAAACCGATCAAGCCACACGGCCAACGTGGGTCCCACATTGAAATTGAGCAATCCGTACAGGTTGATTGCCTTTTCCGGATCGCCGTTGCCCCGCCAAATGAGGGCGGCGGCCAGAGGCCGATAGCACTCATCAGTGATCCGAAAATTCCAATCATGATGGGGCGCCGCCGTTGGCTCGACGGGACCATCCCCCGAAATCGGATCTTCACGCGGGGGTTGATACACATGGGCGTGCACCACAAAACCGGTCATGACTTCGCCCTGCGGTAGGCCACCATCCCCAAAGGTGGCGCCACCAAATCAACGGCCTGGCCGCAGCCGTGCATGGGCACCGGCACCGTCTCAAGCACATCGGGTACTTCGTATCCAGATCCTCCGAATTCGGGCGAATCGCTACATGTCAGCAACTCCCACCGGCCCCCGTAGGGTGCTCCAATTCGGTACGGCCGCCGAGGTGTAGCAGTGAAATTGAACAGGGCCAGGAGGTCGTCTTGCGGATCATTGCCACGTCGTAAAAGTGCCACCACACTGTGTTCGGCATCATCGCACGAAATCCAAGCGAAACCGCCAGCATCGTCATCGCGTTGATGCAGCGCTGGTTGCTGTTGATGCAGACGATTGAGACGGGATACCCACCGCGAAATTCCGGCGTGGCCATCAAATTCAAGCAGATCCCAATCCAAGCTCCGGTCGTGACTCCACTCGTCGCGCTGACCGAACTCACCACCCATAAACACCAGTTTTTTGCCCGGCAAAAAATGCTGATACGCAAACAGCAGCCGCAAGTTGGCTCGTTGTTGCCAATCGTCACCCGGCATTTTGTTGAGCAGCGAACTCTTGCCGTGCACCACTTCGTCGTGCGAAAGAGCCAACACGAAATGCTCGCTCGAGGAGTACATCTGGCGGAACGTCAACTCAGTGTGATGCCACCGACGGTGAATTGGATCGCGCGACAAATAGTCGAGCGTGTCGTGCATCCACCCCAAATCCCACTTGTGATCAAACCCCAAACCGCCGTGATCAATCGATCTCGTGACTCCGGGCCAGGCCGTGGATTCTTCGGCGATCATGAGCACGCTCGGGTGGCGGCGATGCACTTCTTCGTTGACCGATTTGATCAGTGACACCGCTTCAAGATTTTCGCGTCCACCGAATTGGTTGGGGACCCACTCGCCTGCTTTGCGGGAAAAGTCGCGATACAGCATCGACGCCACCGCATCGACGCGCAATCCATCGGCATGAAAACTGTCCACCCACCATGTGGCGCTCGATTGCAAAAACGATTGCACCTCGTGGCGACCATAATTGAAAATCAGCGAGCCCCAATCGGGGTGGTGGCCCTCACGGGGATCGGCATGTTCGTACAGGTGTGTGCCATCGAATTCGGCCAACCCAAACCGGTCGGCGGGGAAATGCGCTGGCACCCAATCCAAGATCACGCCAATATTGGCCTGATGCAATTTGTCGATCAACGAGCGAAGTTCGTCGGGCGTGCCGTTGCGCGACGACGGCTGAAAAAATCCTGTGACTTGGTAACCCCATGACGGCTCGTATGGATGCTCCATGACCGGCATCAGCTCCACATGGGTGAAGGCCATTTCGGTGAGATACGCAATCAACGGTTCGGCAATTTCGACGTACGACATTGGCCGATTGCCATCGCCAACATGGCGCCGCCACGAGCCGAGGTGCATTTCGTAAATCGACAGTGGATGGTCCCGCCGCTGACGCACAGCACGATTCGCCATCCACTCGTCGTCGCGCCATTCATGGCGCACATCGCGAATCATAGATGCGTGATCGGGCGAACCTTGACCGGCTCTCGCCAACGGGTCTGCCCGATCGTATGTCTTGCCGTCGGCGCCCGTGACTCGAAATTTGTAGCGGGCCAAATCGTGGGCGCCGGGCAGAACCAAGCTCCACAATCCGCTCGGCCGATGGCGATGCATCAACGCGCCCGTGGTCCAATCGGTGAGATCACCGACCACGGATATAGATCGTGCATTGGGAGCCCACACCGTGAGCACGGTGTCGCCATTTACAACACGAGCCCCGAATCGAGACCACAATTCACTGTGGGTTCCCTCGTTAAGAAGATGGATATCAAGCTCGGTTATGCCAAGCGATTCACCCCAGAACTCAGGTTCACTGGAGGTCGGCACGAGTCAGATCAAAGTCTTTGGGAATCACGACAACGCCTTTGTCTGACACATTGAACCGCTCGGCATCGCGTACTGGATCCATGCCAATCTGAAAGCCGGGCGGCACGATGACATTTTTGTCGATGATGCAGTGATGCAAACGAGCGCCAGCGCCTACCCGAACGCCGGGGAAAAGCAGCGTCTCGGTAACTAAGGCACCGGAATCCACGAACACGTCGTGGCCCACAATTGAACGGTCCACATCGGCTCCCGACACGATCGAGCCGGCACATAAAAGCCCGTTGGTGACGCGAGCCGAACGGCCGCTGGCATCGCTAGACAACTTAGCTGGCGCCAAGGGAAGCTGGATCGAATACATGGGCCATTGTTCGTTATACAAGCTAAACAACGGAACGGGTCGGATGAGGTCCATATTGGCGTCGTAGTACGCATCGATGGAACCCACGTCACGCCAATAGCCCCGCTCCGAAGCATCCTGGCCGGGCACCACGTTGTTGCTGAAGTCGTACACCATGGCGTCACCGGACGCTGTCATTGCGGGCAGCACGTCACGACCAATATCGGTGGGGTCATCGTCGGCCCCATTTGGGGTCACAATGTCGATGAGCGCCTCTGTCGAAAACACGTAGTTACCCATGGATGCCAAGCAATGCGTGGGGTCGCCAGGCATGTGAGGAGGCGTCGGCGACTTCTCATGGAATTGCAAAATCCGATCGCCGGGTCCTGCTTCGATGACACCGAATTCAGGCCCTTGCTCTATTGGCGTGGGGATGGCGGCCACGGTCACACCGGTGTCGGAAAACATGTGTTGCTCAACCATTTGGCGAGGGTCCATGCGATAGATATGGTCAGCACCGAACACGCACACGATGTCGGGATTTTCGTCGCTGATGAGGTTGAGGTTCTGATAAATGGCATTGGCAGAACCGCTAAACCAGTGTGGGCCGCGTCGCATCTGAGCCGGCACCGGAGTTACATAGTTTCCGAGCAAGGCCGAGAATTGCCACGTCTGGCTGATGTGGCGGTCAAGGCTGTGGCTCTTGTACTGCGTGAGCACAACGATTTTTAAGTACCGAGCGTTGGCGAAATTCGACAAAACAAAGTCAATAATTCGATAGCTCCCTGCGAAAGGAACTGCTGGTTTGGCCCGATCATCTGTGAGCGGCGATAAGCGCCGCCCTTCGCCGCCGGCTAACACAATCACGAGCACTTTGGGTTCGTATGCCACGCTTCGCACCGTAGTGCGTTTCGGAACTCGGTGCGATGGTTAAGTCTATCCGCGAGCGGATTTAATTCTCTCGTAATGACCAATGAGAGTTTTGGTGGGCACGCTCCACGACCAATCGATCGACATTCCTCGTTTTCGCATCGCTTCACGCCGCGGCTTGCTGGTCCACGCCCGGGTCGCACGGTGGAGTCCGTCGAGAACCGCCAGGGCCGATGCCTCGGCAGCCAACACACCAGTACCCCGAGTAGGTGAAGCATCGATATCAATGATGGTGTCACGCAAGCCGCCGACAGCGCACGCCACCGGTGCTGCTCCATATCGCATGGCTTGCATTTGAGCAAGACCGCACGGCTCAAAACGGCTGGGCATAAGAAATAGATCGCCTCCCGCAAAAAGACGGTGGGAAAGCCCGTCGTCGTAGCCCTCGCGAAACGCCAATGTGTTGGGATGGGCAGCGCACGCGGCTCGCAGACGTGATGCCATGGCCGAATCTCCAGACCCCAGGATGGCCAATTGGGCGCCCATGCCATCGAGATACGGCACAGACGCCAACGCCAAGTCGACGCCCTTTTGGTCGGCAAGGCGGGTGACCATCGTGATCATTGGACCACGGCTATCGGGCAACCCCATTTCGGCTCGCAACTTCGCCGTACACAGCTTTTTGCCACGCGGTTCAGCTAGCGAAAACTCGGCAGGCAGGTGGTCATCGTTAGCAGGATCCCAAATTTCGGTATCGATACCGTTGATAATACCCATAAAATATTCGCCTTTATCGCGAAGCAACTCGTCGAGCCCAAAGCCCATTTCGGGCGATAAAACCTCTGCGGCATACGACGGCGAAACAGTCACCGCGATGTCGGAAATGCGTATGGCTCCGGCCAGAGGGTTACACACTCGATGCCATTCAAATGCCGAAGCGCGAGAGCCGAAATTGGACAGCCACCCCAAATCGGTAGTCCCCTGATAGCCCAATGTGTGTATGGTCAAAACCGACGGCGGTGTATGGTCGGCAAGTGCCAAGGTCATGGCTGTATGCCAGTCGTTGAGATGCAATACATCGGGAGATTCACGTCGAAACAGATCCACGAGAGCGGCCGAGAATGCGAAGAACCGACGATCGTTGTCGGGCCACCCAGCGCCATCAGGGTGCAAGTATGGATGAGCCCGCCGAATTCCGGCAGAGTGAATAAGTACTACCTTCCCAATGCCTGCTATCTGACCATACCGAGCTCGGGCGGGCGCCGCCCACTGCGGTACGTCGAGCTCCACAACTGTCTCGTCGATGAGCTCGGTCCCGAAGTAGTCAGGAATGGCGACGATTACGTCGACACCTTGGCGGCGCAACTCTTTCACCAAGCCCGCCGATGCCTGGGCCAATCCACCGACGGAAGCCAACGGCGCAAACTCGGCAGTGGCAAACAGAACTTTCACGAGACCTACTTGATGACGGGTGCGATACCGGCTTGACGTTGAAATGCGCGCACCTTTTTAGGGTAGTGAGCGCGGCCGTACTCAGGTTGTTGTTTCACAACTATTTCCAGAAGCTCGTCATGTTGCGCTGTCTCTTTCCAAGGCAGCGCGATGTACAACGGCAGGCCGAAGACTCGCAACGAGTCCAGATTGGAATAAACGCGCTTCTGATAGAGGTAACGGTCTTCCCACAACCAATTGGATGGGGCAAACCCAGTACCGGGATCCACAATGCAATTGTCACGCACACCAAAGCGATCAGCCACCGCTAGACGTGCGGTGAAAAATTCGATCATTGCCGCGATGGGGTCAGCCTTCACATGGGCCATCTCTCGGGGGTTTGGGCCACTTAAGAATGGCACGACGACGGGCACGTTGAACTCGGCGGCCAACTCCCACATCACGTCAGTCTGCATGCCGTCGGCACCATTGATCACCGTGGCCCCATGCTCCAACGCCAACCGCACCACTTCTGGCTTCCAGCTGTCGATACTCACATCCAACTTCATTGCCGCCAACGCGGGCACGATGTCGGCCAAACGCTCCCACTCGTCCTGCCAACGAACAACCGTGGCCGCGTCGGTGGAGCCCTGGCCACCAAGATCGATGGCGTCGGCTCCATCGGCCACCATTTGCGTGGCCCGAGCAACGGCCTGCGCCGGTGTGGTGACGATCGAGTCAGCGTTGAGCGAATCGGGCGATGCGTTGCATACGCCGTAAATAATCATCGAACAAAACCGTCAGTCGGGCTGCATGGGGTTGCCGAGTTTGAACGGAACGGTGGCGAAATGGGCAGCCTTTTCGGCCAACTCTTCCACGCTCCATCGATGATCGGTGCGGATCGAATCGATGATGGCCCACGGCTGGAACAAGTGAACCTGGCCGCCCATCACAAAGAAGCTGCGCCCCTTGATAGGGCAGCTGGCAGTGGCAAGGTACGCCACAAATGGGGAAATGTTCGCAGGGTCGGTCTCATCGAACCGGGCGGCATCTGATGGCGGTCCGTCGAGGCCGCCCATCAGACCAGCGGTGAGCCGAGTGAGGGCGGCAGGCGCGATGGCGTTCACGCGCACGCCAAGGCGATCAAGCTCCAATTGAGCGATCGAAGTCATGGACGCGATACCCGATTTTGCCGCGCCGTAGTTGGTCTGGCCTGGGTTGCCGAACAGGCCAGAGGTAGACGACGTATTGATCACAGATGCGTTAACGGTCTTGCCCGACTTGACCTGTTCGCGCCAATACGCGGCAGCGTGGCGCAACGGAACGAAGTGCCCTTTCAGGTGGACGTGAATGACCGAATCCCATTCAGCTTCCGTCATGTTGACCAACATGCGATCGCGCAAAATTCCGGCGTTGTTGACCAACACGTGGAGATCGCCAAAGGTTTCGATGGCACAATCAATGAGTCGCTTGCCGCCATCCCAATCGGCCACATCGTCACCATTGGCTACTGCCTCGCCACCCATGGCTCGGATTTCGTTGACCACATCTTGTGCCGGGGTGTTGTCACTACCGCTGCCATCAGGCGCGCCGCCGAGATCATTGACGACCACTTTGGCTCCCTCAGCGGCAAACAGCAACGCATGTTCGCGGCCGATACCGCGGCCAGCACCGGTGATAATTGCTACCCGACCATCAAGAGCACCCATAGTTTTCTCCAATTTCTGTGAAGGTTCGGGAAATTCTTAGCAGGAACAGCCGCCGTGACATGCCACCGGGTGCATCTTTGTGCCGTGACGAGTTTCGGAACAGATTTCACTCTCGGTGAAAAAACGCCAACAGTTCACGAAAAAACACGCCGATACGGTGAAGTGCTTAGCGAATCATTCAGCGGCAACTCTCCTGGTGAGGACGACCTCGAATTCATCGTGGTGCTGACCGCAGCTCGAGCTGGTCGGGAATGGGCGGCAACCCACTTGTATCGCCAGTACCACCCTCGCCTGATTCGTTACTTGCGGTCGCAGGAGCCGCGAGCCGCCGACGATATTGCATCGGAAACATGGATCGGCGTGATTCGCGGGCTTCAGTCCTTTCATGGTGAAGCCCCCCAATTCCGCACGTGGCTGTTCTCAATTGCCCGCCGTCAGCTGGCCGAATTTCGACGCACAGCGATAAAGAAACACGCCACGCCGACAGACAACGAAACCTTTACGGCGATGGAGTCCGGCGAGCTGATCGACAACAACATCGTGGAGGAAATCTCTGGCCAAGAGGCCGTTCAAATCATCAAGGACTATCTCAACCATGATCAATCGGAGGTAATTATTTTGCGAGTCCTCGGCGATTTCACCGCCGATCAGGTGGCCGACCTCATGGGACGCACCCCGGAATGGGTGCGCATCAATCAGTTTCGAGGGTTACAAAAACTTGCCGAGATCATGAAACAAAAGATCGGTGTAACGCTGTGAGTGATTTTGACGATCTCTACAACGTGACACCGAACCCGTTCTCCGAGGATGAAGCCGACCAGCTTCTCAACGGTGAAACCACAGCGACCAGGCACAGCGGAGAGGGGGCCGATCTCGGCCGTCTCGTGCACATCGCCCGTGGGGCAGCAACACCATCGGAGCTCGCCAACCAGGCGGCGTTTCTGAGCGTGTTTGCCACCGAGATCAGGGTCACGACGACACCCCTACAACCTGAACGGAAACGTCGCATGATCAAATTCATCTCCGCAAAACACTCAATCAAATTCGTCAGCATCGTGGCGGGCGTTGTGTTTTCTGCTGGCGCGGCAGCCGCCGCCACTGGCAGTTTGCCCGACCCGGCCCAACAAGTGGTGTCCGATGTGGTGAGCCACATCGGCATCGACGTGCCAAGCCCCGACAACTACGTCGCCGATCCACCACCAGTGACGACCACCACTCCAAAGACCTCGCAGACAGAGATCGAACACCCATCGACCTCGAACGCCGAGGTAACGGTTGGCACCACAGAAACCACAGCTCCGGCCGTCGTCACGACCAAGGCGGGCGACGATCACGGCGGTAACGAGCACGAAGCAACGACCACCGTAAAGATCACCTTCGGTGGCGCAGAAGCGCCACAGGAGACCACTACCACGGTTCGCGAAAAGCACGAGGATGGTGCAAACACCCCGATCAGCACGACTATCGACAAACCCCACTATTTGTTGTGCAAGGCGTGGCAAGCGCAGCACAATTTCGATACAGGTGCAAACAGCGACGAGACCGCCCTGCACAATGTGCAGCAAGCTGCTTCGGCGGCAGGGTTTACGGTCGAGGGCTATTGCGCATTCCTCAAGGGTGTAAGGGTTCCGACTCCAACGACAACGACAACCACGCACGTCGAGCCGACACCCACCACCAAACCTGCCGTATCAACAACCACGCACGTCGAGCCGACACCCACCACCAAACCTGCGACAACGACAACAACACACGTGGAACCGACGCCCACGACAGCTGCACCGACCACGACGACTTCTCACGTAGAACCCACCAACACCACAACGTCAGCCGCCTGACCGTCGAGTGACTCGGTTCCCCTTTACCGGGTCATGAGGACGATAGGGACGGTCTGACCCGCCCGCAGTGTGGCAATGCTTCGGCCTTGCTGCACTGCGGGCTTTACTTTTCCAAGCGAAGCGCCAAGTAACTCAGCGGCAGTGTCCATTGATTGCACGGTAAATGCCAACCCAAAAAATCGGCTACTTCCGCCAGCACGATCAGGCTGTTGTCCACCCACGATTTCCAGGATCACATCACCAGCTTTGAAAAACGCTTGGCGCATAGGCGTTCCGTAGGTGTCCGTGTCGCGAGTGCGGCGAAGCTCAAAGCCAGCCTGTTCCAACTCGGCAATCGTGCGAGGCAAGTCGGGGGTGACCACAACCACATGATCGATCTCGTCGACGCCATTCGGATGCGCTTCAGTTTGAGTGGCCTCAGGCGCACACGTGCTCGCCAGCCCATCGATGTCGTCGCCACCCAGTGCGGAATCAAAGGCCCAACCCTGTACGCCCCGGCCAAGATCGCTAACGAACCGGATGCCAACGTGTCCGACTTGGCACACGTCATCGTTCACGTTGAACCCTGCAGCTCTCCACAAGTCAGCGTTGTCGCCAACCAAAATCTCCGTAAGGCGGGGCACGATCTACTTCGATTCGACGATGGACGCAATCCGTTTCAATGTGGCCGTCATGTTCTCAATCGTCTTTTTGGCGATGGGCCGTACTAAGGCAGGCACTCGTTCCTGCCGGATATCCCAAATTTCGCGGACCAAGGTTCCACCATCGACTGGTTCAAGTTCATACCGCCAAATTCGGCCGCCCATGAATTTGCTCATAAAAGCAATTGAGCCCCACGACTGCCAAGCGATCACACGGTCAGTTTCGAACTCGATGATCGTGCTGCGCATTTTGTACGGAATCCCCCATTTCATGCTCATGCCAAACGTCGACCCCATAGCCAACCGTTGCGACGATTCGGTAGCAGCCCGCACCGTGCCGGAGCCATCAATTTCGCTGTGCTTGGCGGGATCAGCGAGGAGCTCAAAAATCGCTGAGGCCGGAGCCAGGATTACACGTTCAACCGATTCGACATCTTTGATTTCGCCCATACCCGCACACTACCGCGGCAACCCACCGTCTACATTTCCGCACGATGGCAAAACGCACGACGAAGCAACGGATTTTTCTCTCGGCTGGTGTCGCCACAACTGCCGTTTGCGTCATTGGAATGTCAGTCGCCGGATGGCTGTACTACCGCGTCGAAACTCGTCCCACATTCAACGTATCGTCGCTCGACAAGAAACAAACACCGTTACCGACGCTGGTACCGCGCTCCGCCCCAACGACCGAACCGCCCACTATGACGTCCACTTCACAGCCCAAGCCGGGCGTCACCACGACGACCGCAGCGCCGCGATTCATCCCGCCAGCGCCGCTTGTGCCCCCGCGTAGCTTGACCGACGGCACCAACTTTTTGCTCGTCGGCATCGACTCCGCTTCTGGCATGGGTGGAGACGCCGTTGCCAACGGTCGGGGCGATTCGGCCAACACCGACACCATGATGATCCTGCGTGTCGACAACACCACCAATCAGATCTCTTTGGTGTCAGTGCCCCGGGACATGTTCGTGCAAATTGCGGGCACCAACAATTTCGACCGCATCAACGCGGCGCGTGAATATAAAAACGGTCGAGCTCGCCTCACGAGCACCATTCGCGACACTCTCGGCATCGAAATTCACCACTACATCGAAGTGAACTTTCGGGCCTTCAAAAGCATCGTTGACGCCATCGGCGGCGTGCCCATGAATTTCAAAACACACATGATCGACTGGAGCACAGGCTTTGATGTGCCGGGCGGGTGCAGCATGCTGAACGGCACGTTGGCATTGGCCTACGTGCGCAGCCGACACATGGAAGTGATGGGGCCAGATGGGCAGTATCACGCCGATCTGTCGGCCGATTACGGACGCGTCGTGCGTCAGCAAGCGTTCCTCATGAACATGGGCCGCAAAGCCATGTACGACGGGCTCGACAGCCCCGTTTCAGCCTTGAAGATCTTCGCCACTTTCACATCTGATGTAGGTACTTCTGATTCGTTGAGTACTGACGATCTCATTGGATTCGCCAATCGGATGGCGTCTATCGGGCTCGACAACGTGCACACATATTCGTTGCCTGTAGACGGAGTGCGGACGCTGGCGGGGCAAGACGTACTGCTCCTGAAACTCGACGCCGCCACGCCGATCTTGAATATCTTCCGTGGCCAATGGCTGCCGGGCGACGCTCTACCCACGGGGTCCGGCGCTCGTCACCCCGGCCCGCTTGGTGAGCTACCAGTGGCCACAACCCAACCTCCTGTCAACACCACAGCCGTGGCGACCACCGCACCCGATGCAACGACCACATCGACCGACGTCGTATCGACGGTGCCAACCACGGCAGTGCCGCCTAGCCCCGCACCTTCGTGTTAATGCCCACGTTTGAATTCGTCGGCCCGACCGGGCCGAATTCGATCACGCTCAACGAATTGAAAGCTGAGCATCCTCACCTGGTGGGCGGCCTTGCACCAGCCCCAACAGAGCATTAGCACCAACGCTCAGCGGCAAACTCGTGCGAGAAATCAGCAGGTCGGTATCGAGCCGTCCACCGGTAATCGTGGGGCCGAACGGGCTCCAATAGGTGCCATCGGCGGTCACGGTGAGCTCGGCCGGTATTTGATGATGGGGAATCCCCACGCCCATGCTCTGCTCGTCGGCCCGACCTCTGCTGATGATGGGGCGCACGATGTGGTCCTCGTCGGCCACGCCCAACGACCGGTGCAACGCGCATAGCCGGCTGTGATCGCTTTCGCTCAACCGGCCAGGTTCGGCTGTCGTGGCGATTCGTACCGTGAGCCCCGCTTCAACAAGACGGGGAATTGCCTCGACCACCTTGGCGAAATTTTCGGCACCGCGGAACTCGTCGTTGGCCTCAGGATCGGGGGAATCCAAACTGATCTGCAACGCCACGTCTTTGCCAGCCAATTGCTTCACTTTGGCCATGCGCTTGGGGGCAAACATAGTGCCATTGGTGAGCACAAGCGTAGGCAATATTTCCGACAGGCGGGCGAGTGTGTCGGGCATAGAGGGGAGCAAGAACGGTTCACCGCCCGTCACCCCAATGTGGGTGAAGCCGAGAGCTTTGGCCTGTGTGGCGATCTCAATCATGCGTGGCGCATCAAGCTCTCGCTTCGCCGACGACGGCGCCGATGCCGTGAGGCAGTAGTCGCATGTGAGGTTGCAGTGATAGTTGCTATACATCCACACTCGGCCCGGCAACGTGCCCTGCGCTATGGCATCGGCTACAGCAGTACTCATGACTTGGATCCTTGCACAGTAAGGGTTTGCGGGCGGGCATCGAGTGAAAATCCGGCGTCGGCTAAGCGGCCGATGGTAGCCGTGTCGTTAGGTAGTTGGAGCGCCGTACAGAGCCGGTTGAGTAGCAACGTGGTACTGGCCAACAGGGTCAATTCGACGACTTCGTGGTCGGCAAAATGGCTGGCAATAGTGGCGGCAACGTCGTCGCCCACCGGGCCGACCGTGGCCATCGCATCGATCCATGCCAATACCGCCAACTCGTCGGGGCGGGTGAATGCGTCGGCGCATTCGGTGTCGCCCCGCAACGCTCGTACTTCGTCGATCGAGAAGCCCAAGTCGAGTGCCACACACGTGTGGGCGTTCACGCAATATCGACACGACGCGTCGGCCGACGTGCGCAAAATCACCATCTCCTTGATACGTCCCGACAGACATCCAGGGCCGAGTACGGCGCCCAAGAAATTCAGTGTGGGGGCCAACAATTCGGGCACTTGCGCGATGGCCGCCGCTATGGGACCGGGATCGCCACCTTCGAAATACGGGCGAGCCAACAGAGGCGCTGTGGCCTGGGTGATGAGTTCAATACGCTGCATTTATAGGTTGCCTTTTCTGAATTGAATCGATTGCGTGAGCGAATGGAGAACCGGGAAGCCGCTGTGCCACACGGATGGCGTCGGCGAATGTATCGACGTCGTCGTGCGTGGCGGCCAGGTCCAATGCGAGGCCGAGTTCACGTACTCGTTGGCACTGAGCGTCGAATGTGGAGGGTTGGCTCATAGGTACACCGAGCGTCAATTGGGGGGCGGGAGCCTTGGCTCCAATACACCAGTACCCGCCGTCGTGGGTCGGCCCCAGAACAACATCACTTTGGCCGAGTTTGGTGACGGCATCCACGATGTCGGTGGCCGTTACTTCTGGGCTGTCCATAGCCATCACCAGCGTGTGTTGGCCGAGGTCCATCAGCCCATTGGCAAGGCGCTCATCGAGCCCGCCACCCCGTTGCTGCACCGTGTGCCAGCCGTCGGGAATCCAGGAACCGGGTTCGCCGTCGAGCAAGATGGCGAGGCGAATCGGCAGCGACGAAAGTTGCACGGCTTCGGTGATGGCGTCGATGGCGTGCGTGAGCAATACGGCAGCCACGTCGGCGGCCTCGATGGGAGTGCACGGCGGACACAGTCGCGTCTTCACGCGCCCAGGTTGAGGCGTCTTCGCGATGAGAGCAACGGTCACCGGGGTCGCTAATGCGCTCATGTGTGTCGGCTGGCTCATGCGGGCATTGCTCTGCGCATGCGGTCGACCAACAACACAGCGACGATTGTCATCGAATCTACGATCTCGCCCGACGTCACCATTGCCACCACATCGTCGAATAGAAACGCTTTACGCCGAATGAATTCGGTGTCGTCGGGCGCCACTTCAAAGGACTCGAGTTCGTGGGCCAAATACAGAGTGGCTGTCTCGTCGACCACGCTTTTGGATGTGTTGAACGATGTCAATTCGATGAGGCTTCCCGCCCGGACGCCGGCTTCTTCTGCCAACTCGCGCTGCGCTGCACTTACGAGAGATTCCCCATCGTGCACTCCCCCTGTCGGCATTTCCCATGTGGTGCGTTCGATGATGTATCGCCATTGTTGTACCAGCAACACATGGTCGGGGCCCACAAACGGCAACACACCAACCGCTCCAGCGCATTGCACGATGCCGTATGGGGTGGTGCGGCCATCGGGCATTTCGGCCTGATCTTCTACGACGGTGATCCACGGGTTCGCATACACCTCGCGGCGCGACAATTGCTTCCATGGCAACGGCTCGCGCTCTTCGTTATCCATTTTGATCGCTCTCGAATTCCCGAAAAATTCGAGCCATATCTTTGACCGCCGTCAACGTGCCGCGAACTGTTCCCGTGACTTTCGACTTCCCCAAACGAGGCGAATAGGTCACGTCTACCTCGCGAATCGACAGCGATTTTTGTGAGGCCCGCAACACCATTTCAAGCGGCCAGCCAGAGCGACGATCGGTCATGCCGAACCCGATGAGTGTGTCTCTTCGTATGGCCCGCATGGGACCCAGATCGCGCAAAGCAATCCCTGTTCGACGACGGATCATGCGTGACAAATACCAGTTGGCCCCTCGGGCGTGAATAGGCCATGAGCCCTTCGTGGCCCGTCGACGACCCAACATCAAATCCACAGTTCCGGCAATGACAGGATCACATACTGCGGGGAGTTCGGTGGTGGCAAAGCTGCCGTCAGCGTCACAAAACGCCACCACTGGTGCCGTGGCTGCCTGCAACCCTGCCCAACAGGCAGCGCCAAAGCCTCGTTGATCGGCCGATACCACGATCGCTCCATGGGCCAGAGCTACGGCATTGGTGCCGTCTGTAGACCCGTTGTCGACGACTATCGCTCGGTACCCATCGGGTAGTCCTGGCAGAATTTTAGCCAACCCTGCCTCTTCGTTGAGCGCAGGAAAAATCACGTCGACAGCAATCATTTTGTGCCGCCCACCGGCTCGCGCAATGAAGCATGGGCGAACTCAGCCATGCCCTCGGCAAACCCAATGGCCGCCGTGAAACCAAGCCGCTCGCAGGCCAACTCGGCGGACGCAAACACGTGACGTACATCGCCTAACCGAGCTCCACCAACCACTTCGGGGCGGGGCGCATCAGCGCCGAATCCATCGGCCAGAGCGTTGGCCATATCCAAAATAGTGTGGGGCACGCCGCTGCAAACGTTGACAGCTAGCTGGTCCATCGAGGAACGTGTAAGTGCGAGCACGTTGGCATGGGCCACATCGCGCACGTGGACAAAGTCACGAATCTGGCCACCGTCTTCGAACACTTTGGGGGCACGACCCGAAGCGTAGGACGACCGAAAAATACTGGCCACGCCGGCGTACGGCGTATCACGCGGCATGCGGGGGCCGTACACGTTGTGGTAGCGCAACGCGGTCACGGCACAATCCGGATGCTCACGGGCAAAGGCAAATGCCAAATGTTCGGTGTGCAATTTGGTAGCCGCGTACACGTTGCGGGGATCGAGTCTGGCGTGTTCAGGAACGGTCTCGGGAATGAGCGACGCGCCACAGACAGGACAGGGCGGTTCGTACAGACCGGCATCGAGATCACTCACTCGGCGAGGCCCTGGTTGCACCGATCCATCAGTGGCACACCGATACGCTCCCTCGCCGTATACCACCATCGAGGACGCCACCACGAGCGGCCCGGCAAACCCCGTTTGATGCAGTGCCAACAACAGCACAGCCGTGGCCAGATCGTTATTGGAGGCGTATTCCACGACGTCGCCGAAGTCGAGCCCGAGACCCACTTTTGCCGCTTGATGGCATACAGCATCGACGCCCACAAGCGACCTGACGACAGTGTCAAGTTCCCGACAATCACCCCAAATGTACGTGGCCTGGTCGTTGAGGTAATTGGGCTTCGTGGCATGGGCAGCAGGGTCGAGAGAATCGAGCACCACAACACTGTGCCCGAGTTCTATGAGTTCATCCACCACATGGGAGCCAATGAATCCCGCTCCGCCCGTTACAAGTATTCGCACTATCGGGCCGCTCCGGTGAGGGAACGAGCACGGGCCTTGGCCTCGGCCATGATGGCATCAGAACCGGGAATGTGGCGATGGCGCATGAGTACCCGGCCCGCCACCACTGTGGTGTCGACGCAGTGCCCATTGGCCGCGTAGGCCAAAGCAGCAGACACATCGCCAATGCACAATTCAGGAGTCCGCAAATCGACGAGCAGAAAATCGGCGGGCTCACCAACGGCAATAGGACGGCCGTTTAACAACGGCGACCGTTGCCCGCGAGCAATGGCCAACGAATCATGGGCGCCAAGTGCAGCGGGATCTGCAGTGGCGTGTTTCGTTAACGTAGCCATCACTTTCATGTCGACAAACATGTCCAGGCTGTTGTTCGACGAGGCACCATCGGTACCCAACCCCAGTGGCACACCGGCGGCCATCATGCGGGTGAGCGGCGCGGCGCGTCCTACGGCCAGCTTCATGTTCGATACCGGATTAGTGACCACCGTGGCACCCGATCCGGCCACAGTGTCAACCTCTCGATCGGTCAAGAATGTACCGTGAGCCAACAGCGTGGAGCCGTTCAACGCTCCGATATCGGCGAGGTACATTGCAGGCGCCATGCCCGTGGCGGCGACACAATCGCTCACCTCTAGAGCGGTTTCGCTGCAATGAATTTGTAGAGGAATCTCGCGCCGTTCGCACTCGTCACGCGACCATTCAAGGCTCGTTCTGCTCACCATATACACCGAGTGGGGCCCAACGCTGGCCGACACCAGGCCACCGAACGCCTCAATTTCGTCGAGTTGCCCAGACGCCATGGAGCAGGCGTCGGCGCTACTTGCAGGATTGCAGCCATCGAAAACTACGGCCCCAAGTGTGGCCCGAATTCCCAACTCAGTGGCGGCTTGCGCTGTGGACGCTGGATGCCAATACATGTCCCAAAACGAGGTCGTGCCCGAGCGAACCATTTCCAGACACGCCAAGCGGGCGCCCCACAAAATATCGTCGGCAGTCATGCGCGCCTCGGCCGGCCAAATGCGTTCGTGCAACCACGACTGCAACGCCATGTCGTCGCCGTAGCCGCGCAGCAACACCATTGCCGCGTGACCATGGCCATTCACCATGCCCGGCACAAGGTGCAACCCGTCGGCATCCACCACGTCGTCGCCCGGCTCGGCCGCCGCGGCAGGGCCGATAGAGGCGATCAGTCCATCTACGCACCGCACGTTGGTGGGCGCGTCATCGAGGATGGCATTGCCAATAAACAGGCTCATGCCGATTGCTCATTGGCCAGCAGCACACTCACCAAAGCACTGGCGTCGTGCAACATTCGGTGGTGATTGGCCGCCACACCCGCCCGAAATTCATCGACGGTAAGCGGCACATCGGCAATGCCGTTAGCCATGTTGTCGATCGTGCAGATAGAGGCATACGCCAATCCCAATTCTTTGGCCATGATGCACTCAGCGGCCAGTGTCATTCCGACCACATCGGCCACCGAGGAGTAGAAACGAATCTCGGCCCGAGTTTCGAAACGGGGGCCGTTGGTGTGTACGTACACGCCGCCATCGTGAACTGGGGTGGAAGTGGCGGCGCGCCACGCAGCAATCACGTTGGCCCGCCACACTTCGTCGAATCCAGGCATGGAGTGGCCCCGACCGTCGTCGAAAATTGACCCATTGATCCACGGTGCGAAAAAGTCATCGGGAACTAGTACGAAGCCAACGGTCCATTCGGTTCGCAAAGAACCCACAGAGGCAAACGCCACCACCCGATCCACGCCAGCGGTCACCAGCGCAGAAAGCGACCGCTTATGATCTATGGCATAGGCAGGGGTGAACGAGCTGACGCCATGGCGAGCCAGCGCAACCACTTCGTTCGTCACGAGGAGTTCGACGCCATCGACCACTTCGAGACTGGCTTGGGCGGCGAATTCGGCCGTGGGCAAGCTATGGCCACCAATGATTCCTAACCGTTGGCTCATTTGTTCACCCTAGCGCCACATACTTGTTCATCCGAGGTGAAGCGCAGCGGCGTAGAGTGCAACAGGGAGGCACATATGACGTCTGAATCGCAGAACGCCCAACTCAACGCACCGCCTATGTCCACGAAACTCGCAGGACGTGTCGGTGCCATCGTGCGGATCACAATTGGGTGCCTTTGGCTCGCCAATACGGAGTGGAAAATTCCCACGTCGTTCAACGCTCTGAAAAGTTTTACCACCAACGGCACGGCCAGCGCCGTGTCGGCATTCGGCCCCTATACGTACATCGTCAAGAAGCTGGTCCTCCCGAATTTCGGCCTCTTTGGATGGCTCGTGTTGCTGCTCGAAGTTTCCCTTGGCGCTTTTCTTATTCTCGGTCTAGGTACCCGGTTGTGGGCACTCATCGGGCTCGGCCAAGCCACTGCTATCGGGCTTTCAGTCATGTTTCAACCCGGCGAATGGCCGTGGGCATACGTGATGATGGCGCTGTGCCACTTGGCAATATTTGCCTTGGCGGCGGGCCGCACCGGTGGGCTTGACGCTGTCCTTCGACCGCTATGGAACCGTCGATCAACGAAGGTTTCCCAGCTCATGATGAGGGCCTCATGAACCCTTCACAACGATTCGGTAGAGCAGCAGGTTGCGTGGCTGGGGTAGTTGGTATCACGAGCGCGCTGACCTTGCTCAATGACGGATACCTCGGAGCACACAATCGATTCCCGTTCTTCTTGAGCTACAAAGTGCTCAGCACCAAAGGCGCCCTCATCGCCATCGCTATTGCCCTCCTCGCCGTTGTCGGCGTGATAATCGGCCAGCGACTCCTGGTGGCCGCTAGCGCCGTTGGCTTCGCAGTTGTGGCGGCAATCGTGTTGTTCACATGGCGTGAAACAGCCGGACAGCCGGGGTCCAATCCGCTCGATAACGCGCTCGGCGCCGGTGGGCCGGCACTATGCATGTTTCTCGGAGCGGCTATCGGGCTCGGCGTATTGAGTTGGGCCGATCACGTCTCGTAATGCCGTGACGCCCGATTCAAGGTTCGATTGGTTCACCGCGCACCAGTGGCGTGCGCTCACCATATATGCGGGGCTTTTCGCGTTCGTAGCCGTAGTCGGCTCGGCCGTTGATCGCACCGACTACCACATCCTGATTCACGCCTCGCCGTACCTCGGATCGTGGGATCCGATCTGGACATGGTGGACGTTGCTGCCCGTGGGCACGCTGGTTGTGGCGATTTGGTCGGTACGTTTCACTGGCTCATGGAAATTCAGCAAAGCAGTCATTTGGTGGTACTTGATAGCCCTTGGTTTTGGCCTGGCGTTGAGTCGCGTCGAAGGACCATTCGGGTGGACGAAATCGATGTTTCATCCATACGAGTACTACCGATCGGTAGAGCTCATTCATGGCACCGGCGACTTCCTGCGCCACTTCATCTCGAAGGTCAACACCTACTCGTTACATGTTCAAGGCCACCCTCCCCTCTACGTGCTCTGCATGTATTGGCTGGCCTCAGTGGGCCTACCGGGGCGAGGTTGGGCGGCCGCAATGACCATCACCGTGGCCTATTCAGCAGTACCCGCCGTGGCAATCGCAGTGCGCAACCTCACCGATTCGGCAACCGCTCAACGGCTCCTTCCCCTCCTTGCCATCGCCCCCACTGCCGTGTGGTTGGTGACCTCATCAGACGGTTTCTACGCCGGAGTTTTGAGCTGGGCAATTTGCGCAACAGTGGTGGCCGTGCACCGCTCATCACGGACATTCGGGTTTATCGGAGGACTCGTCTTTGGTGCCGCGTTGTACCTCTCATTTGGCATGACCGTGCCCATCATTGTGGTGTGCGCAATCTTGGCCTATCGGCGTGCCTGGCAGGTGTTGGTGCCCTTGATCGCAGGCATCGGCATCGTCGCCGCCGTGTTCTTCGCGGCGGGATATTCGTGGTTCGCGGGCTTGGCAGAAATCCGCCGGATTTACGACATCATCACGTCGCCATATCGACCGTATTGGTGGTTTGTTTTTGCCAACGTGGTGGCGATCGGCACCGTCATTGGGCCCGTGCCGTGGATGGGTCTCGTGGAGTTGCGAGACCGTCGCGTCAGGCCCTTGCTATTGGGTGCCGCGGCGTGCATCGGTATCGCCGATCTCTCCGGATTGGCCCTCGGAGAAACAGAACGCATCTTCCTGCCATTCGGTACGTGGCTCATGGTCGGAGCCTTGGGCATGGCGATTTCAGTGCGTCACACCCGCCGAGCGCTCGCCCTACAAGGTTCGCTCGCCATCGTGCTCGGCGTCATGATTCGGACCGTCTTCTAAAATGAGATTCGCGACATGACGGCCGAACATTGGGACCAGGTGTACCGTTCAAAGTCGGCGACCGACTTGAGTTGGTATGCCGATTCCCTCGACAATTCTTTCGGCTATATCGTGGCCAATTCGACGCCAGACGGACGTGTGCTCGACATCGGCGGCGGCATTTCACCATTGACTCAGCAACTCCTCGACCACGGATACAACGCAATTGCGGTGGTTGATATTTCACGCGCCGCCCTTGATCGAGCCGCAGATCAACTCGGCGTCGACGCTGCTCGTGTGGAATGGATTTGTGCCGATGTGTCATCGCCAGACAGCGACTTTGGTGTGGCAGAGGTGTGGCACGATCGAGCTGTTTTGCATTTCCTGGTCGACCCTTGAGACCGTGATGAATATGTGTGCCAGGTGGGCGCAACGGTGAAGCCTGGGGGCGTGGCAATCATTTCGACTTTCGCTATCGGCGGTCCAGAAGCATGCAGCGGCTTACCCATCACGCAGTATTCGCCTGAGTCCCTGGCCGCCCTTTTCAAGGAACATTTTGCAGTCGTGACAACGGGGTCACATGACCATGTGACGCCGTGGGGATCCACCCAATCATTCGTAACAGTCGTCCTCCGGCGCACGACGGATAACGGCAATCAGGAGGTCCTGAGTGACCACTAATACCTACGACGCAGTCATCGTGGGCGCCGGTCCCAACGGGCTCACGGCTGCGGCCCGTCTGGCACGCGCAGGCCGGCGCGTATTGGTGATCGAAGCCGCACCAACTATTGGAGGAGGCTCTCGCACTCTTCCTTTTGGCAAAGGTTCGCCGCCCTTTGGCAAAGATGCGCTGTACGACCCATGCGCGGCCGTGCATCCCTTTGGCGTTTCGTCGCCAGCATTCGAAGAGCTGCAACTCGATCAATTCGGACTCACCTGGCTGCATCCCGAAATTCCACTGGCCCATCCATTGGATGATGGTTCGGCGGCAACGCTGTATCGACGTGCTGACTCGAGCTACGACCCCAGCGCCACCGCGCACGGCCGAATGTGGCACTCCATGATCGGTTACATGTCGGCCGATTGGGACAAGTGGCGGCGCCTTGCCCTCACCGGCGTCGCGGAGAGTGCCCGCACTCATCCCGCCCAATTCGCCCGGTTCGGGCTCTTCGCAGCGTTGCCCGTCACGGAGGCCGTTCTTGGGTTTCGGTCGCCGAAAACACGAGCGTTGCTCATGGGATTGGCTGCCCACGCCGGAGGGCGTCTCACCAGCTTTGGCACTACAGGAGTGGCGCTGGCGTTGGCCGGGGCGGCGGAGGCCAAAGGCATGCCGGTTGCCCAAGGCGGGAGTCAATCGATCGTCGATGCTCTCGCCAACGTAATCACCCAGGCCGGTGGTGAAATCGAAACAGGCCGAACGGTATCGGTATTGAGCGAGTTGCCACCATCGGCCGCTGTGCTGCTGGACGTGACTCCGAGCCAAGCTGCTTCAATCATGGGGACGAAAGCGCCACGTTGGCGCCACGGCGTAGCAGCGTGGAAACTCGACCTCGTTCTCAGCGGCCCCATGCCGTGGACTGCTCCCGAATGTCGTCGGGCTGGCACCGTCCATTTGGGTGGCGCGTGGCGAGATATTTCGCGAGCCGAAAGCCAAACGGTGCGAGGCCTCACGCCCGAAAATCCGTTTGTCATTGTGGCCCAACCTTCGTTGATAGATGAGTCACGAGCGCCGGCCGGTCACCATGTCATTTGGGCGTACCGGCATGTGCCCAATGGTTACGACGCACCTGACGCAACCGTTGGTATTGAGCGACAATTTGATCGCTTCGCGCCCGGCTGGAGGGATTTAGTGGTGCATCGGCAGGTGACCACGGCATTGGACTATTCGCGGTACAACCTCAGCTACATCGGTGGCGATATCGCGGGCGGGGCCATGACATTGAAACAAACGATTGCCAGACCTCGGCTGGCGTTCGATCCATATCGCACTCGGCAAGATGGCGTGTGGCTGTGTTCTCAATCGACTGCCCCTGGGCCAGGAGTGCACGGCATGTGCGGTTGGCACGCCGCAGGATCCGTCTTGAAGAACACTTGACCTTGAAGTCGACTTCAAGGTTTACACTCGCCGTATGGGTGCTGGACTACAGATAAAAGACGTCGCTGAGCGAACCGGATTGCCGACCTCGACGTTGCGCTACTACGAGCGCATCGGCTTGATTACGACACCTGGACGTACGCCATCTGGTTACCGCATATACGACGAAACCGTCGTACAGCGATTGATATTTATTACCAGAGCGAAAGCCTTTGGGTGCACGCTCGATGAAATTTCGACTCTGCTATTGGCATGGTCTGGTGGCGCGTGCGGCCCTGTGCAGGATCAGCTCCGATCGGTCGTCGCCACAAAGATCAACGAAGTCCAACGTCAACGACGAGAACTTGAAACCATCGAACGAGATCTTCACGCCTCGGCGCAATCGCTCGAGTTGCACCGCCCAGTGGGAGCGTGCGACGACGGCTGCGGCTGTCTATCGACCGCTCCGCCACCTCAATCAGAACGCGCGACGAAAATAGGCATCAGCACAAAACCATCGTCCCAAAACCACGCAGCGGCGATCGCATGTTCATTGAGTAAGGACAGTGCGGCAGTTCAGTTGACCACGTGGAAAATGTTGCTCGAACACGCCGTCCACCGGGAGCCGATCGACGATGGACAGCGATTGTCATTTGCCTCGACCGTACCCATCGTCGACCTTGCCAAGATCACGCAGGCCGAACAATCGTGTTGCCAATTTTTTCGTTTCGCGATCACTATCGACCATCGTGGAATCGGGCTTGAAGTCCGTTCATCCACTGATGGCCAAGCAATTATTGAATCAGTTTTCGGAGCACATGCCCGTTAGACCCGCCGACTCAGGGTGCCGGGTTGCCAAGGGCGGTCGCTGAATTGGCGGCCCTCACGGTACTTGGGCAACAGGTCCGGTGGACCGTTACGACTCGTCCACCGCCACGTCAGAGAAATGCGCGCCATATCCGTCTTTGCTGCCGGTATCCCGTGAAGCCAATCGCGTTGACATGCCCCACCCATCACGAGCAGATCGCCTTGTCCCGGCATGAGCACAAGGTCATCAGGGTCAGTGCCGGAGGGAACTTTTTCGATCACCTGTGACAACGGTTGACGCTTGCGAATCACAAAGGGACGGCGCTCGCCGAGCACCACAATAGCCACGCGAGTGTCGGTTAGCCACCTCATGTCGCGGTCGCTGTGCAGGCCCTGGAAGTCGTTGCCATCGCGATACAAGACGGCGGCCACCCCGGCGAGCGACACGTGATACGCGGCTCGCAGGTGCAAATCGGTCTGCCGCAACAGCGTATTGTTTTCTGCTCGCAGCCCGGCGCTCAAACGGCGCTCCGGCACATACTTGTCGTACCGCAACACGGCGTTCTGTTGCCATCGAGTGGATTCGCGAATGCCTGTGAATTCATCGATTGGCGACTTGACGAAACCGTCAACTACATCAACCCACGAATCGACATCGAGCTGAATCCGCCTCGCCGGAGCTCGCCGATCGATCGCAAGTCCGTCAGGCGTTTGACCGTACGTCGACACATTTTCAGTTCCGTTCACGTGCTCAACCTGTCATGCATTTAGCCGTATCGTCCTTCCAACCCATTCACGATTGCCAACACCGAGACGGTCGAAGATTGCGGCGCACTCAATATTATCCGCCTCCGAACCGAATCCAAGTTGGACGGCAATCGCCAAGGATTGCGCCAATTCGAACGGGATTTCGGCCAACCGCGCAACGGCAATGCTTTTTTGGATCTCGGTGGCCGCTTCTGAGATTTGCTTGGCCGTCCAAAGGGAGTGGGCAAGCACACGGTGCAGCGAGGCCACCACGTTGGCCTCTAGTCCGGGCCGACTCTGGAAGTCGCGTAGAGCCGAAACTTGAGTCCCGTCGACGTCCCGACCCGCCGCCATTTGATTCTCGAAAATCCGAATTTCGACCTCGTCAACATAACCTCGAGCCTCCAGCCGATCGAATCGTTCCAATGACGAGCACAAGAATTTTTCGGCCTTCTCATACTCTCCCGTCCTTGTGGCCAGTCGACCAAGGTTCGCCTCCGCCAACGCAATACCGGTTGCGAAGCCCACAGATTGCCAAATTCGATTGGCAGTACGAAACATCTCCTCGGCGTCAACGAATCGACCCTGATCGCTCAAAATTTCGGCAATGTTATTTAGCGAAGTCGCTTCGTCGACCACATTCCCTGAGACGGAGCACTGCTGAGCACATTCGCGATACAACGACGCTGCACTTGACCAATCGCCTTCAAAATAGAGATCAACGGCCAGATTGTTGAGATGGCGGGCCTCGCCTACTCGGTCATTCGCGAGCTGATACAACCGCCGCACGTCTAGGCGTTGCAGCGACGATCCCAGCCAACGAATCGGCACAACCACATTGTCGACCAAATGACCAGCGCGAGCCGCGACCACCCAGTCCTCGAGCAAGCTGGCCTGAGTGAGTGCTGCCGATGCCAAGCTCCAAACTCGAACGTATTGACCTCGTCGGAACGCCAACGCCGCCTCGCTCACGTCGAGGCGCGCTCTCTCCGCGAGACCAATCGACCAATCGACTTTCGCCCACTGTCGCCGTGCAGTTCGATACGCCCTCTCGGCGCGACCGATGTCTCCCCATTGCTCGTACATATCACCCCGCTTTCGCCAATGACGCGCCAGCGTCACTGGCCCCACTGCTAACGAAGTCGCTCGTCGCAACGACCGATCAGCCCGATCAAACTTTCCCGCAGTGATAAATACATCGGCCGCCCTCTCAGACATCTCAACTAACACCGACTTGTCAGTTCCAGCCGGCACGGTCTGAAACGCCATCTCATAGAGTGTCGATGCTTCGCCAAACATGGCCTTAGTCTCGGCGCTCTGTGCCGCACTCAAGGCGTAGCGCCAAGTTCGATCGACGTCTCCAGCCCGATCGGAGTGCGCTGCCAAAAGGGTCATGACGGTTGAATCATTGGAATCAAGATCAAATTCCAAAACTTCGATCACCCGTCTGTGGGCGGCCCGGCGAGCAGAAAACGACAAGCCCCCATAGACCACTCGCCAGTACGTGTCATACCGAAATCGCACCACTCCAGGCGACGCCCACTCAAGAAACCGTGACAACCGTTCCCATCGGTCTTGGCGTCGAATCAGCCGATCACCAAGCACCTGGCCGAGCACGCCAATGTTGACTTCTGTACCAAGCACAGAAGCTTGCCGCAACAGCTGGCGGTCGATTGGTTCGAGAGCGTCAACCCGACTCGAAACGAGTGCTTCCAACGACGCCGGCATCACAGCATGTGGGTCTTCGGCAAGCGACCTCACCAACTCACCAATGAACAGTGGGTTGCCCGCTGACCGATTCACTATGGCCCGCACCGTTTCGGGCGCAACGATCCGTTCGCCCAACAAAACATCCAGAAGCCGAGCCACGTCGATCTCCGAAAGCGGATTCAGACGGATTGGATCGCTATGCAACGTCTCATCTGGAACAGACGTTGCCAACACCAAAAGCGAAGTCTCCCGTGCTGCATCGATGAGAGCCTGAACGAGTTCGCGGGTGGCGTCATCCGCCAAATTCACATCGTCGACAAACACCGCAACCGCCGTCGTCACGGTGCGTTGGATCAGCGTGACGAGCAGTTGCAAAGTACGGGTACGGCGAAACTCGGCAGCCACGGCGTCGGACTCTTCGGTGCTCGAAACTTCGGCTCCCACTGCCACTGCGATCAATGGAGCAAAGGGCAAAAGATCGGGCGCACGTTCTGCCAGCCATCCGATCATTGCGCGGCCGGCAGGTTCCGGCAACAGGTTGTGATCGATCTGCATCAAGGCCCGCAACAACGGTTCCATCACCGAGTACGCAGCTAGCCGGTCGTACGGTTGGCAGCGAGCATATGCCAATGTGAGGCCCGGCCGTTGTCGTATGACTTCGAGCACCAAGCGAGATTTTCCGATTCCTGGCTCACCAGTGATGACAGAGACGGAGCCCCTCCCAGCCAGCGCTTCGTCGGCTCGCGCCAGAAGCAAAGCCAACTCGTCGGCGCGTCCGCACAGATCGGTATCGATCTTGTCAAGGTCGGTCCGGCGGCCCACCACACGACCAATACGGCCCGCGTGAATGGGCATGCTTTTCCCTTTGACCATGAACGGTTCAAGCGCTTCGTATTCGATATTCGACGCCGCCCAATCGACCATTGGGCGACTGGCAATTATTTCGCCACGGCCAGCTTTGGCCATCAACCGGGCCGCCAGGTTCGTAGCATCCCCCATAGTGGTGTAGGTACGCCGTCGCTCAGACCCAAGGTCACCGGCGAATACGTATCCTCTGTTAATTCCTGCCCGAAGTTTCAGGCCCGGATCGGCGTCCACGATCGCTCGCACGGCTCGTAACAAGCGATCTTCATCACCACCCCGCGACACGGGGGCACCGGACGTGACAATGAATTTTCCGCCGTCGCTGTACACATCGGTCGATAGCCAAAAGACCCCGTTGCGGTGGCAGGCATCCCACACAGCGGTGGCAAGCGTCTGCAAACGATTCGACAATTCGCCAGGGTCGAGCGCGTCGGTGCCAGCGAATTCAATGAAACTGATCGAGATCTGGCGGTGCTCATTTGCGGCCTTGGCCACAATCTGGTCGAGCTGCTCTGGGGGGATGAATTCCGACGGCTTGCGAAATTTCGGGGTAACCGGAGTCACTGCCGGAACACTAAAGATTCGTTTAAGCAATACACCGTCCGGGGTAGCGGCACCCAACCACGAATGCGGGAGTCGACTGGCAGTTTGCGCGGTAAGCAAAATCTCACCGGCCGTCGCCGCCGCCTCAGCATTCACGGTTGCCGTAGCCCCGGGACCCGTCACAAGCAGCTCATCGTGCCCGTTTCGCACCACGAAAAACGTGTGATCGCCGGAGTGAATGCCGATCGACACGCCCAACCGAACGCCGCGGCCTTCTGCTGTTTTTCTGGGTGTACGAACTGTGCGCCGCATGGCGACGGCAGCCCGGCATGCACGCTGGGAATGATGATCGCCGGCAAAGAAAACCAGTAGCGCATCGCCACCGAATTTCAACACGTCCCCGCCCTCTGCGAGGCAATTGTCGATCATCCCGTCGAAGCAGTTGTTGATCAGTTCCGTGAGTTCCTCGACGCCTTCGCGGCCCTTGGCCGCCAAGCGTTCCGACAGAGCGGTGAAACCAGAAATATCAGCCGAAACCAGCGTTCCATCAAGCGATTGCCATGCCTCGCCGATGGGCCATCGCAGAAGCAACTCCGGCACGTATGACCGGAGCTGCTTCTCGATTCGAGTCGCCAATGCCGCTCGCTCACTCACGTGAGCTAGTTCAGCACCTGGGGGAGGTTGAACTCGCACTGGCCGTGACCCCATTGAGTTTCCACGCTTGTGTCCCCGAGGCAAAGTTGACAGTGAAAACATTTGCCTGAGTTCCGGGCCTGAACACTTGAGGTTGGCCTCGATCTGCGGCGCCTGAGGTGAAGTAGTTGTCACCCGTGAGGTTAACGGGCACGAATATGGCAAAAGGTGCCGGATTGACGTATCCAAATTGAGCCTGATAGCGAGGCGATACCGATGTTCCTCGATCCACGACACATCGTGTCGGCGTAATCCTTTGGGTCACGCTCGTGCGCACGGCGATTGTGCTGGTGCCACAAGCGCCCAACATGTCGCACACCTTGATCGTCACCTGGCGTGTGCCAGCAGAGCCATACGAATTCCCGGCAATAAATTTGCTCGATGAGTTGAGCACAAATTGAGTGAATGGACCGGTCGCCGTCCATCGGGCCCACGATGTGTATGGACCGCTGCCGTCGGGATCGGTGAACGAACCAGTAATCACGACTGCGTTTGACTGGAATCCGATTTCGGTAAGGCCAAGCACACCCATATTGGCCAGAACTACAGGCGCAACATTTGACGGAGCTATGACGGTGTAGGTCACCGTCGTAGTAGCAGTATTCCCAACCCCGTCGACGACGTTGACGACGAACGACTTCGTTCCCACGGTCGCCGTATCAATTGAAGCCCCGGCGGCAACAGTCCCCACGCAACTCCCGATGCCCGAACCAGCATCGCTACACGTGTAGGCCGCCGAAACGGCTGCCCCCTTCACGAAGGTTGCGTTGGCGACGGGGCTCGTCACGGTGATAACCGGGTTGGCCTTGTCGATCTTCAGCCCGACAAATGGCCCAACGGTGACGGAATTTCCAGCGACGTCGGTAATCACACGACTTCCCGTTGTGGCCGTCGAGGTAGCGGTGCCAGCAGCCACGGATGTCGACAATACGAAGGCAGCATCAGTTGGGTTAGCGAGGCCGCTTCCAGCATCCGAGGCCGTGCAACTTATCGATATATCGACCTTGCTCCACCCCAATGGAACGGCCCCACACACCACAACAGGCGGCGCTGCGTCAGCAACCACCACAGGAGCCACGGTGTAGAAAATCGTCACACTGGCAGCATTGCCGGCGAGATCCGATGTGGTAACCACAAATGTGTGCGCCCCTGACGAAGAGGTGTCAATCGGTGCGCCATTTGCCACTGGGCCCGCACAGGTAGCGACACCAGACTGAGCATCGCCACACACATAGCTAGCCGTCACCAGCTGCGCTTGGGTGTACACCGCGTTGGAGGCTGGTGTGGTCACATTGGTAGTCGGTGCCGTCACGTCGATTGGTACCTGGACATTGGCCACCAAACTCGCAGTATTAATCACGGTGACAGTGTGCGTACCAGTGCCCGACACCACGAATGGGCTGACGTAGTTCACTGCAGGACCTCCGTCGATTGAGTACGACATCGCCGCGCTCTGGGGGTCGGTTGCCGTGACGGTAACGGGACCGTTGATCCACCCACTGAGTGGCACGCTCGGCGAAATCGCCACCGTCGGAGCGAGCGGAGCCACACTCGAATTGGACACCGTTGCGTACAGCACTCCCTTGTTCGAGGAGACGCCAACGTTGCCCGATCCGTCGACGGCTTGCACGATGTAGTCGATGGCTGATGTGTTGGAGGGCACGGCGACTGTTCCCACCCAGGTCCCCGGTGCCGTGCGCACCAAATCAGTGCCGAACCACCCGACCGACGCCGAACCGGTACTCGCCAACTTCGCCAATACGTACACTCGCTTGACATTGGACTCCACGCCGTTGTCGTCAGTCTGAACAGTGATCGTGGAGCCACCGGAGCTAGCGACTGCACTCGTTTGCCGAATCGTCGGGGCCAAGGTATCCGTATTGCCGTTTGGCGCGTAGAACACTTGGCCGCCGATGGTCGTGAACAGTCTTTGCGTCCCCGTCGCACCAGTTGTGTCAGCGCGAAATTGGCCCGGCACGATGACTGCCGATTGGCGTGCAATCGATTTCGTTTGACCGGAAATATTTACCAGATCGATCGAGTTGCCAATCGACACTGGCCCAGCGGGGAAAACGCTCTCCACCGTGGCCGGCTCCGACTCTGCTTTCGAATCCACGATCGGTCGATACACAGCTGGATTGACGCCCAACACATCTTGGGAAACGAGTTGCGTGACAAGTACGCCAGTTGCCGTGCCAAGCGACGCACCGGTCACTGGATCGACCCGAGTCACATCGCGAGTCGTGAGCGGTTGAATCGGACGGTTCTGGACGGTGAGCACACCGCCGTCGACCGTGTAGTACGTACCCCGCTGCTCGGTGCGGCGCTCGAGGGTGCCGGGCAACGAACCCACCGTGTTGTTGACCGGCGTGGCGACCAGCAACGAAGCAGTCGGCAAACCAACTCGTGAGTCGGTGGCTACAGGAGCAGGCGAAGCGACTGCCAGAGCTGCGCTAGTAACGGCACGCAATCGGTACATGGGAAGGCCGTAGTACGTCATTTCTTGGCTAACTTTCATGTCGTACCCGGTGACGACTTGACCAAGGTCGCCGATGTAACGCTGCTTGGCCAACAACAGTGCTTGGCCAACGGTGTAGCTCCCATTGAGTTTTACGGCAAAGTTGGCCATCAGTTTTTCTGACGCCGCAACTGCGGTGGTGTCGCCATAGCCGAAGCCCGTATTGCCCAACCACACTGCCCCTTGGCCAGCAAAACTTTGGGCCCAGTCGCTGCCACGGGAATTGTCAGTGGAGTCGGCAACGTTGTATCCGCTGTGACAACCCACAGAGAACAACAGTGAGCGGGCCAAGGTTCGTGTCGTCCCCAAATCGGCCGTGGTGAACAAATTGGTCGGCGACGGCGACAGGTTTTGGTCGGCGGGCAATGCACGATGATCATCAAAGTGAGCGTTGACGGCGGCGATGCTTGGCACCGTTCGGCCGTTGAGCCCGAGTAGGGCATTCTTCAAATCTTGTGCGCTCCACGTATCGCCGATGAGATTTGCCGAATTGGCTTGAGTGGTAAATCCGTTGGCTTCCAAGGCTGTCTTTACTTCTGTAGCCCCATCGGAAAGGAAGTCGTACCCGACGCTGAGGGCGGTCTTGGCGTCCAAGTTGCCGGCGTTCGTCACGAAGTCGTTCAATGCACCAACAATCTCAGATGGCGACTCGACCAAGCGGCCAATGGTCAGATTCGGCACGTACAGTTCGCCTGTACCAACTTGCACGGGCGAGCGGTCCACGTAGACGTCGTCGGTGAGCATCCAGCCACCTCGAGCCGATGACACCAACTCGTTGTTCCCGGTGAGTTCTTGAGCAAAGTCCCGCTCGTTGGCCAATCTGGTCGTATCAGCCACCCGGCCGAACGGAATGAGATCATCACCACCCACCATCACCACGTTTTGAATCCCTGGATGCGCCGCCGTGATGCCATCGAGCACCGTTGAAATTGCGCTCGACACATCACGTGCTTTGAGCGGATCACAACGGTTACTACCGGCCTCCCACGCCTGGTAGGCGGCATGCACGTTTTCATCGCCATCGATGGGCACAACAACTGCTTTTACTCCCATCGTGGCGTTGAGATTTGTGGAGTTGACGAAAGCGTCAAGTGCCGTCATGACTGACGATGCCTGGCCGGGAAATTTGCCGAACAAGCGCTCCCTGTTCACCACGAATATGGTGTTGGCCCCGGTGTACGCGACGTCTGCAGGCAGGTTGCCGCGGCTGAGTTGGTCGCCCGTGAAGCTCCACGTGGAGCACGGGGGGATGACGATTCCGCTGGACTCCATCGTGACCCGGAGCGCGTACGGCTTGGTACTTGCTGCGCCATTAAATCCGGTAACGCTCAAGTAATAGATACCGGCGTGGAGCCGGCCGGTGTCGATCCGTTCATCGCCGGTATCGCGTCGTTGAGCAACTGCGTATACAGCGGCATTGCTCAACGCAATATCGTTGGCAGGGTTGGCTGGAGTGGCCGTACCATCGTTTTTCAAACCCGCCGTCTCGTCTTGAATAGGCACGAGAATTCGTTCGGGGGTGCGGCCTGCTAACACAGGCGCCGGTGGCCCGTACAACACGAGGTCAAAATCGGCAGGCAAATTCGACATGATCGCCGACATCGTTTGGCCCTCAGCCACTGATACCTTGAACAGATCGACATCAGACGGGGATGCGATGTGTGGCAGATAAATCGTGTCGGGATTGATAGATACTGCCGAAGCAATGGTGTTGTTCGGTTCCTCCCACTCACCGGCAACTGACGTGCCGAAACTTGCTGTGCGGCTCAATACATTCAGTGCCGTCAATGTCACCGTGGTGTTGCTATTCGTTAGGTCCAAGCCCGGAATGGCGTCGAAAACGAGCTGATCGCCATTCTGAACATTGATCGTAAAGGCCGGGCTATTCAAATTGGTTGGATCGGCCAGCGGCGTGTTCACCCCGCCACGAGTAAGCACCACAGACCCAGGCTGCAACTGGAAGCCCGATGCCAACGCGACCGTCGCCAACGAGGGCAAGATGTACGGGACGGGAGCGGCAACCGCCAAGTCGACTGTGAAATGAACCAACGCCCCGGCCGACCCGCCGGCACCGACAGTCGTTGCTGCAGTGCGCAGTTCGGCCGTGGTGTTGAGGTTGATGTCTTGCCACGGAAAGTCTTGCACCGGGATCAGGCCCATCAAGAGGTCACCCAACGTGTACGTCGAATCGTTCGGCAAGGCAGCAATGAGATCGCCGATCGTGGTGTTGCCGTACTCCTTCAAATCGCCCAAGGTGAACCGAGCAAGGTCGGCATCTGTCATCGAAATGATGAGCGACTCGACCGTCACCGGATTGCCGAGCAGATCGAATTCTCGAATCGCGGTCGGGACAAGGTCAGCGGCAGTTCCCAGGGATGCTGACGACGAAGCACTGCAATCAACTCGACTGCAATCGACCAAGTTCTGCACATTCGCCACCGTCTTGAGCGGCACCGTCTTGAGCGGCGAAGCGGCTAGGTCCACCGTCTTAAGAGGCACCGTCTTGAGCGGCACCGTCTTTAAGGGGATCGACGCCAACACAACCGTTTTCAATGGCACGGTTTTGAGAGGAGAGGCGTCCAAATTGACCGTTTTCAACGGCACGGTTTTCAACGGCGAGGCACTGAGATCAACCGTCTTGAGGGGCACTGTTTTCAGAGGGACGGTTTTCAAAGGAACGCCAGCCAGAGTCAGGCTCAGGAGAGTGAGCGCATCGGCCGACGCGGGAACTTGAGGGTCTAGACCAAAGTCAACCAAACACGACAAACCGTTTTGTTGCACAACGGTGCACCAACGTGCCAAGTTGACATCACCGGGACCCGAAGGAGTTACCGAACTCGGCAACGGCACCGTCTTGAGCGGAGTCGACCCCAAGGCGATCGCCACGATCGAAACAGTCTTTAGCGGCGTCGCCGAAAAATCCAAGGCACCAAAAGGAACCGTGTTCAGGTCAGTGACAGAACCCGTATTGAGGTTGGTGTTCAGCAGCGGATTGAGCGCGTCATCCAGAGATACAGACTGCAGCGGCTTTCCAGCAAGCGGCGTCCCGACGAGAAGGCCCGCCCATCCGCCAACGACGTCGATCGGAATTTGGGAAAGACTTACAGATTTGAGAACGGCAGTGTTTATTCCTACGGTCTTCAACGGCACAGTCTTCAGCGGCACCGTCTTGAGAGGGCTGGCGGCGATGGTGGGGCTCACAGGAGTGTTACCCACCGAGCCAATACCGACCGACGCTATGGAGGAATTCGGAGAGGCCGGAGCAGCCGCCGTGATCGCCTTCGCCGGAATGAATTGCGTCGGCACAATCGAAACGCCTTGCGAATAGACGCTTTGGCCAGACGTCAGGTTGATCTGTAGATCCACCAGCATGTTGATCTGATCGGCCGCGTCGGAGGAATACACCAGCTGGCCGTTAGCCGCCACAACCACCGACGAGGGTGCCACGAACGGCGAAGAAGATGCTGCTGGGAGCGATGCCACATATGCCGTTCCGTCTCCAACGGCCGTGGTAATCGTGTGGTTGGGCGCGATGCGTCGGATGCGATTGGTGGCTGTTTCGGAGAAGAAGATCGTGCCGTCAGACGCTATTGCAAGATCGCTGATAGCCCCCAACGCCGTCGTGCGGGCATCGACGCCGTCTTCGTAACCGCCACCGGTCGAAGGCCCAACAAGGCCAGCCACTGTTTCGACTCGATTCGTCGACCTCACAAACCGCCGAATTCGAGAACAGTTGATGGTCGTCGTACACGAATCGGAGTCGACGAAATACAAATTGCCAGCGACGTCAAACGCTATGGCGCCAATGCCACAGGTAGGCGCACTAAATCCTTGCCCTCCATCGTTCGCTGCGCAGATGCGCAGTCCTGTGCCGTTTACTTCCCCAAACACCCATTGTGGCGCCAAGAGATAAATACTGTTTTGAGTCAACGACACGTACAAAAGGCTGGTTGATGGATCATTGGCCATCGATACGACAACCTGCCCAGTAAGGTTATTCACCGGGGTTATCGTTCCATTGATACCTCGCTCGTACACGTCTCTGCCAAGGGCGAAATACACGTTGCCAAACCGGTCGATCGAGAATGGATGTGAGCCACCGGGGCCCGCATACAGCGTCGAGACGACGCCGGCAACCGTGCGGCGCACCAGGTTGCCCGATAGCCAATACGCGGTGTCGCCATTTGGAAAAAGGCGCACCATTCCCGGGTCAACGGTTGCGGCAACGGCAACGGATGCCATGGCGGCGACCGGCGATGGCACTGGATCCAAGGTGTGTAGGTCGCGGATGTACGCCTGCGTCGACAGGGTGCTCGCTCCCGGAAGCCCAAGATAAATCGGAGTGGCGAACACCACACGACGACCAGCAGGATCAATCGCTCCGGAGCCGTCCGCTGTTGTCGGTGCCGGGATCGCCCCAAGCCCCAACGCAGTCCACACGGCGCTCGAGCCACTCGGCCCGGTGTTGGTGATATCGACCAACCAGGGGCTGAACGTTGCTCCACCGGTTTGCTCCTGCACCAACAGTTTTTTGCCGTCGGAGCTGATGGCTGATAGGCGCGTGATGGGGCCCGCGACCGTTCCTCGCACTGAGTTCAACGACAGCAAATTCGACTGTCCGGCGCGGTACACCAACACGTCAAACAAATTGGCGCCAAGCGAGCCAGCCACCGATTCGAACGCCACGACAGTGCCGTCGAAATTGGCCTTCGGGTTGCCCGAATTCCCGTCGCCTTCAACCCCACCTGGGTTCTTGGAAATGAGGGTGATCGTGGCACCCTGCTCGGTGATCACCTGGTTGAAACCATTGCCAGGGTGGTACGGGCTGTCGGTGCGGGTCGTGGCGTACACGTACGTTCGGCCGTCACCGGTGATCGATGGCGCCGAGGTAATTCCGTTGCTCGAAATTGTCGGCGAGCTCAACCCAGTCGCCGAATTGACGCCCAAAGTGTGCCGCCAACCTTGATCTCGACCGGAACCCACCAGATCGCCTTGGTACACAATCTCGGAGCCATCCAAAGACAGGCCAGGGTGAACCGCATTCTTGCCCGCGAACGCAGCAGGGCTGCCGCTGGAATCACGAGAAACCATTTCGTTGGTACCGGCGGTGACATCACGCACAAATAGGTCGGTGTTGTTATCAGTGTCGTCGGCCACCAATTGGCCAGCTGATTGGAATGCTACGAGTACGTGACCATTGAGAGCGTTCACCGCCACGCTCACGGTTGGGTCAAGAGCGATTTTCACTCCGGCTTCGTCGGGCTGGCCGTCCCATCGAATATTGGCCACATCGGTGTGACCACTCAGCCGGTTGTAGAGATACACGTTGGCGATACCCGGGCGGCCCCCAGCGTCATGGGTGTCGGTGCTGACATAGGCCACGTAGTTGAGATCGGGCGTTGCGGCCATGGCGTACACATCCCCGGAGTGAAACGAATCCCATGCTCCGGCGTTGAGCAAGGAAACGCCGGCAGTGGTTTGTGAAGGCACTGGAGCGTTCTTGGCACAACTCGTGCCAGGAATGATTCGGCGAACTCGGTTCGCTCCTCCCAATGGCAGGAAACCTGGGTAGCCAATATCACCGGAGTTCCGCCAGTCTTCTGCGATCAGTATTGTGCCGTCGACGGCTACGTCGAAATCATCGACAAGATCGCCGTTGTTGGCCAGCGCTGGCCTCGGTTGGTCGCCGAGCGTGTGGCGAGCGTTTTCGAAATTGCCGTCGTACGGTCCGGCAACTCGGTACAGATTTCCCGAAACCGGATCAATCCGCCGGATCATAAACTGATCTAGGAGAAACACCTGCCCGGTGCTGTCGACACGGATGTCGCTCGTCACAAGATGGGCACCGATAGCCGATGCACCATTTGGGTAGTCAATATCGCTGTTGCCGCTCAACAAGCCGCCGATGAGCGTCACATTGTTCGTGCCGTCAATCTTGAACACGAGAGTGCCACCGAGCGGATTTTGGGTGGAGAAGTACACGGTTCCATCGGCCGCTACTTCGAGCCCGGGAGCAAGACCGATGAATTCGGTCAGCCGACCGCCGCCATTGTGCGTCAGAGAGAAGTCAAGATCGGTCGTGGCCGCGCCAGCCCATTTGTTGACTATCCCGCTCGCCGAAATCTTAAAAATCTGCCCGGCCCGGCGGTTGCTCACAAACACTTCGTCACTGGCGTTCACGGCGTATGACAAAAACACTCCGCCTTGAGCCGACGCCACGCCGCCCTCTGTGATGGAGTTTGTTTGCCCGCCGTCCCCAATGACAGTGGTCACAGGACGGCCAGCTTGAGACAGAGCAATTTTTACCAAACGACCGCTACCCCCAGGATCAAACGCCTCAAACAAATACAAGTACCGACCAGACGACGTGGTCACGAACCGAAGCTTGCCCATCGTGCCGGTGCCGTTGTACCCAGCGCCAAAGTCATGACTCAATGCAGGTTGATTGCTCGTAAATCCGTCGCCAACGAAGTTGTGACGACCGGTGCCAGCGAAAATGGTGGACTGCCCATTTGCGTCGACGTAATAGATCACGTGTGCCCGGTTATCGGCTACGAAATACCCGCCGGCATCATCGGCCGCCATACCGCCAATGCCTTGCAAACTCAAGCCAGTGGCCGGCCCGCCAACTCCTTGGCCAACGAAATCGGTTGCCGCGTTCGGGACTGGATTGGTGCCGCCCACAATGGTGGAAATTGTTTGAGTGACTGCGGAAATTGTTCGGATGCGATGGTTGAAGGTGTCAGAAACATAGATGTTTCCCGCCGTATCCGATGCCACATCAGTGGGACGGGCAAAGCGCACCGCCGAACTACTCCGCGGACCACCGTCACCGCCGAAACCGGCCAAACCACCCCCAGCGAGCGCGAGAATCGATGCCCCATTGATCACCCGGAGGCGATCGGCATCCGATTGCGCAATGGTGATCACGCCCCCCACAACTGTGAGCGCTGCATTTGCGGGTACCCGAGCGGTATCAGGTGAAGCTCCATCGCCGGTATCGCTGAAGCCGATCAATTGTCCAGCGCGCCGGATGACGGTGCCACCAAAAGGATCTAATTCGAGCACCCGGCCATACGCCGACACCCAAAACACATGCCCAGTCACGGGGTCTGTGGCCAGCCCGTTGGCTCCAAAAGACGAGAGCAAATTGCTTGACAGCGGAGTCGCTGCCAGGGTTGGATCACCTTCGTCGGTGAGCCCTACACCCGAGGAATTGGGCGGGCCAGCTGCATAGTTAATTTGGCCGTTGTTCGGCCCCCCGACTCGTAGCCGAAAAATTCGGCCGTTCTGAACCGGCACCTCTCCCCCGTATTGCGCGGATCCGATATATAGGTTGTTGCCATCGATAGCGATGCTTGTCACGAGACCCAAGTGCGCATTGATCCCCTGGGTGAAGTTGAACGGCAAGGGCAATCCGCTGTCACCTCGGAAGCCGGCAAGAGTCCGGATATTCCCACTTGCCAGATCAACTTCCCGAATGACACTCGCTTCAGCGATGAATAACCTGGTACCGGTTTGATCGACAGCAATATCTTGAATGGACGGAAAGTTGTTAGCGGTAGCTTGCACGAAGTCGGTGCCCTCGGGAGCGACACCCGACGGGTCGCCGGCCACGATGGTCATGGTGCGTTGTACGTCGTTCGCATATCGCCGTACAACGTGGTTCCCGGAGTCCACCACGAATACGTTTCCGGCGCTGTCAGATGCGATTTGGGTTGGCGTGTTCAGCCCATAATCAAGGCCGGGTTCGGCCGTATTGCGGCCCCACGGAAACGACGTGCCAGCCACCTTGCATACCGTTTGCAACGATGATGAGACGGCCCGTGTCACCGGAGATGCAGCGCTCGCCCCCTCGCTCAGTAACGCCGATGCCACCAACCCACTCGAAAGAAGCGCCACCGTTGTAATGGCGCCTACGTACCGAGATGAAAAACCCCGCCGAAATCTCATTATGCCCCTGTCCCCGTTCAAACGAACGCACGCATCATGGGTGAAATCACCTACCGTGGTCAAGGTAATCCCTGCTTAAATGTTGTGACTTCAGACACCGATAGTGACCGAGATGATGTCGCCCTGGCACCAGTTACAGCACTTCCAACGAGAAACGCGAGTCGACGTGAAACGTGACATACCCGGCCCAGGCCAGGAAAGTGTTTGGGATTATCCCAGGCCACCAGCTGTATCGGCCACAAATTCCCTCATTCGTGTAATCCACGCTGGGGTAACCATCGTGGACACTTTCAAGGCAATTCGAGTGTTGGAAACGAGCCAACCTCCTGCCTTCTATCTTCCGCCCGCCGACATTCAGATGGCCCACTTCACGCGTTCGCAATCAACCACCATGTGCGAATGGAAAGGTCGCGGCGTGTACTGGGACCTCACCGTCAACGGTCGAACTACGCCCGATGTGGCATGGAGCTATCTGGCTCCCACGGGCGGGTTTGCGGCGATTACTGGGTACCTGGCCATCTACGCCCAAAAGGTCGACGCCTGTTTCGTGGACGAAGAACAAGTCACGCCAAACGATGGAATGTTTTACGGCGGGTGGATTACCTCGAAGGTGGTCGGGCCGTTCAAGGGCGGCCCCGGCACGCTTGGGTGGTGACCCGTTTAGCGCCGTGCGGGAAAAATGCCAGCTTTGCTCAATAGCCCGGGCACCGGGTGACCCACAATGCCTTCGAGCCAAGCGGCTGTTTCACAGGCCACGTCAAGATCTACGCCAGTTTCGTATCCCATGCGGTGAAGTAAATACGCCAGATCTTCGGTAGGAATATTGCCAGTTGCGTTCGGCGCAAATGGACAGCCGCCCACTCCACCAAGCGACGAATCCAACACTGTCACGCCTGCCTCGATGGCGGCGACCGCATTGGCCAAACCGGTGTTACGTGTGTTGTGAAAATGACAACGAAGCGTCACTGTGGCTGGAAGAATCGTGCGCGCCAATTCGACTCGGGAACGCACATCTGTCGGCACTGCCACACCAATCGAATCAGCGAGACACAACTCGTCGGGCGCTAGTTGGGCCACCCGCTTCACGACCGATGCGAATCGCTCGGCAGACACCTCACCTTCATACGGACATCCGAATGAGGCAGCCAATGTGACCGTCGTTCTCAGGCCAGATGCCGCCACAGCCGGCGCTACTAAGTGCCACTGCTCGATGAGAGCGTCGGTGTCACGACCCTGATTCTTGATGGCGAACGTGTCGCTCACCACTACCACAAAGTTGATCTCGTCGACGCCAGTGGCCACTGCGGCTTCAAGCCCTCGACTATTCAACACAAGCCCGATACACGACACCGCTGAACGATCGACCACCACTTGGCCGCCGTTGATGGCCGCCATGACGGCCACAGAATCTGCCATCTGAGGCACCCGTTTCGGATTCACAAAACTCACAGCTTCGATGCGGCGCAGCCCAGCGACGCTCGCACGCCGGATCAAATCCAACTTGTCGGCCGTGGACACCACTGTCGACTCTGATTGCAAGCCGTCGCGGGGCGAAACCTCCACAATATGAATTGTCGGCGTGCTCATTGTCGTGGTGCCTCCAACGCATCAGTACAGTTCGCCCACAGTAACGCCACAACAGCTATCAAGATCGACGACCAAGGAATGACAACGTGACGGCCCTTTCAGACATTCGAGTTATCGAAATGGGACAACTAGTAGCGGGCCCATTTTGCGGCCAGCTTATGGCCGATTTTGGGGCCGAAGTCATCAAGATCGAGCCGCCCATCGATGGCGATCCAATGCGGGAGTGGGGCCGTGAAAAAGCGGGCGGGGTGTCGTTATGGTGGCCGGTCATCGCCAGAGGCAAGAAATCCATCACCCTCGATCTGCGGCAAGCTGCTGGGCAACAGGTTGCCAAGGATCTGTTGGCCACAGCCGACATTCTCATCGAAAATTTCCGGCCCGGCACCCTTGAAAAATGGGACCTCGAACCCGTCGAGCTCATGGCCGCCAATACCAAGCTCATCATCGTGCGCGTGTCGGGATACGGCCAAACGGGGCCGTACAGCAGCCGAGCGGGATACGGCTCAATCGGTGAGGCCATGGGCGGCATTCGCGCCGTGATTGGCGAACCTGATCGCCCACCGGCACGGGCCGGAATTTCTCTTGGCGATACGTTGGCCGCCACTTTTGCGTGCGTCGGAGCACTTAGCGCTTTGCACGCTCGGCAGCGCACCGGTCGTGGCCAGATCGTGGATAGCGCGTTGTACGAAGCGGTATTGGGCGTGATGGAATCCCTCATTCCCGAGTACACGCTCACCGGGTACGTGCGGCCTCGCACGGGGTCGATTTTGCCCAACGTGGCACCCGCCAACGCGTACCCAACGCTTGACGGCAAAGAGCATTTGATCGCAGGTAATCAGGACACGGTGTGGCGCCGCCTGGCCATTGCAATGGGACAACCCGAGTTGGGCACCGACGAGCGCTTCGCCACCCACGTGGCTCGGGGGGCCAACCAAGGCGAGCTGGACGGCATGATCGCCGAGTGGACCGCAACCCTCACAGCTGCCGATTTGGAAGAACTTCTCAACGAACACTCGGTACCAAACGGCAAGATATTTACCGCCCCCGACATGCTTGAAGACGCCCATTTCGCGGCCCGAAAAGCAATCGTGTCGCTCGTTCATCCCGAGCTTGGCGAGTTCAAAATGCACAACGTGTTTCCCAAGTTGAGCGACACTCCTGGCGAAGTGCGGTGGCTCGGCCCTACGTTAGGTGAACACACGATCGAGGTGTTGCGCGATGTGCTCGGATATAGCAATGACGCCGTAACCGCATTGCGCGATCACGGCGTCATTGCGTAAACGGGTTAGTAAATTTCGAACAGCCCAGCTGCGCCCATGCCGCCACCGATGCACATGGTGACCACGCCCAACTTGGCGCCGCGACGCTTGCCTTCTTGCAATATGTGCCCAGCGCAGCGCGCTCCCGTCATGCCGAACGGATGGCCAATCGAAATCGCTCCACCGTTGACGTTGTACTTTTCGGGGTCGATACCGAGCCGGTCACGTGAGTAAAGGCATTGGCTAGCGAACGCCTCGTTGAGCTCCCACAAGTCAATGTCATCGACGGTGAGGCCATGGCGGGCCAGCAGTTTCGGCACTGCAAATACCGGCCCGATACCCATTTCGTCAGGAGCGCAACCAGCCACAGCCCAACCCTTAAATGCGCCCATGGGCGTCAGGCCACGACGTTCAGCTTCTTTGGCTTCCATCATTACGACGGCTGCTGCCCCATCGGAAAGTTGGCTGGCATTGCCGGCGGTAATCCACTTGCCAGGGCCCTTCACGGGACCCAATTTGGCCAAGCCTTCGAGCGTGGTGTCGGGGCGATTGCACTCATCGCGATCAACCACAACGTCGACAATGGTGACTTCTTTCGTCTCCCGATTGACGAGCTTCATCTTGGTAGCCATAGGCACAATTTCGTCCTCGAAGAATCCATTCTGCTGAGCCCGAGCTGTGCGCAATTGCGACTCCAACGAGTACTGATCTTGATATTCACGGCTCACGCTGTAGCGCTCGGCCACAATGTCGGCGGTGTCGATCATGGGCATGTAGATGGCGGGGTAGGCGTCAGTGAGATCCGAGTCGAATGTCTCGCCAGCTGGCGAGCCAGAGCCCATACTGAGCGACTCCACGCCGCCAGCCACGATCACATCGGAGCCATCGTTGATGATGTGGTTCGCAGCAAGCGCGATGGCGTTGAGGCCCGATGAACAGAACCGATTGATAGTGGCGCCAGAAACAGTTTGCGGCAAGCCGGCCAACAGGCTGGCGTTACGACCGATGTTCAAGCCACCATGAGCCACGTTGCCGAGGTACACATCGTCGACCGACTCTGGCTCAATACCAGCCTTGGCCACTGCGTGCTTGATGGCATGGGCAGCCGTGGTCATTGGGGCGGTCATATTGAAACCACCTCGCTGAGCTTTGGCCAAGCCCGTACGGGCATAGGAAACGATGACAGCTTCACGCATGAGGGGATTCCTTTGGGTTAGGCACCGCCTAGGTCACGGGCGGGCGAATCGGCAGATGATACCGCCCGGTGCCGAGAGGCACTCGCTCAGAGCGCTAAATCAGAACGTTCGCAAAAATCTGCCAAGCGAGTAACGATTTCGCCACCAGGCTCAGCACCATGTAAATCCGTTCGCCGCGCAAGTAGTCGGCCCACTTCCCTTGTGCCCGATATTGCTTGTATTGCACGAGCGCAAAGCAGTTGAAGAAGATGAAGATCGACACGTAGATGCCGTACACAAAACCCGGCACGCCATTGCCAGCGCCGAGCAGGTACACCAACACTGCGAGCCATGGCACCACGCCAGCGATGCAGCCAAATACGAACGGCGTCCACTTCGCTGATGGCCCTCGTGGAGACGTCAGTTCCATGAGCCAGCCGAACAGAATCATCGATGCGTTAACGCCGAAGAGAGCAATCAGCGCCGCCGCATCTGTCATGCCCGTTATCCCTGCTACGAGCACGATCATCAACGAAGACGACAGCGAATATTCGACCCATCGGAATCGATTTCGCTCGGCCGATAGTTCGCGTTGGTATCGAGCGAATCCCCATCCAGAAGCAACCAACGCATGAAAGACGGCCGACAGAATCATGAACAGCGCTACTCCCCATCCAAGTCGATAGGTGAAAAGGGTTTCCAGCACCACAGGGCGTTCTGGTTGCCCAGGCGGGCCAGTACTGAACGCTCCCGTCACCGGCAGCGACAGGGTGCCCGACTTGGCGATCATGACGACGGCTTGACCGGCGTGCAGTACGGCGAGGGCGATGTTCGTACGACGAAGTTTGTCGAAATCAGTTTGGGCGATGTCCATGATTGTCCTTTCTAGCGGATGCCGAGGCGGGTCGCGGCACGGTTGGCAGCCCGGGGGCTGGCAAGGTGGCGCACCAACAACAGACCGTCGAGAAGGGCCAGGGCCGTCTCAGCTTCGGTTCGCCGATACTCGGCAGAGCCATCAACAAAGGTGGCCAACCATTCGACCCACGCCCCAACCAACTCGCGCACGAGCTCTGCGTATGGTTCGACGCCTGCCGCCGCTAGTCCGTTGGCTTCGAAGAATAAAGCAAACGCCGCATCAGCATCTGGGCGGGCCAACACAGGCCATGCGGTATGGGCGATAGCGAGATAGTCAGCTAACGGCGTGCCGAACACAACGGCCAATTTCTCTTGGAGGCCCGTTCCTAGCTGAAATAGCACAGCAGCCACGAGATCATTTTTCGTCGGGAAGTAGTACACGACCACCCTGTCGCTAATGCCCATGCGTTTGGCTAACCGACCAAAGGTCAACTGGCTGAGGCCACATTCAAGGGCTGCGTCGCTCGCACCGTGCAGTATCTGCTCCTTGGTGTATTTGTGACCCATTGCCGGAAATTGTAGCGACCACTCCTTACGGTCGGGCAGCACGCCACATTGGCCCGACAGCGAGCAAGAGCACCGCAACGTTGAACCCAGCGTTCGATGTATTTCCCGATGCGATCGAACCCGAGCTATCCAATACGAACCAACACATCAAGCCGGTGACCACAGCCTTGCGGACACCTTCAGGCGCTAAGTCGTGCACCGATTGACGAAGGCACACGACCATGATTCCCCATCCAAACAAGAAGCCGCCCGTGAGAGCCGACAAAAATCGAGTGGTCGGGGCGTCGAATGACTGCGAGTGATCGACAGGCCAACTCAAAAAGTCGAGCGTCCATCTACCAGGTCCTGATGTAGGCAGCCGTGTGGCCAACGTAAATATGGGTCCGAAGCTTCCAATCACGATTGCCGTAACTATCAACCAATTCTTGTGAGCCTTCTGGGTCGAAAAAGTACTCATCAGGCCTCCCTGTGAGGCGATCGCTTTCGACCGCCGAATTTGTAGTGATCACTCGAATATTAATTGTAGTGATCACTACAGTCAATTCGGCATTGTTCGGGTTGACGAGAGCTACCCGTTCGCCACTTGAGTAACTTCGGATTCGCCGTTGCCCATGAATTCGTAGCGACCGTCGGGATATCTAGCGAAACGCCCAACCGCACTATCACCATTTGTGGGGTCGTCAGCGGGCCACGGCCACCCTCCAAATTCGGTGCGCCGGTAGTCGGCAAACGCCTGCTGAATCTCGGCCTCAGTGTTCATCACGAACGGACCGTAGCGAGCAACTCGTTCGCCAATGGGGCGGCCTTGCAACACCAGCAACTCCACTGGCCCATCGGTGGCCGTGAGCTCACATACCCGATCCGATTTCACTACGGCACAGTTGCCTGCGGCCAACGAGTGCGAACCAATTTGTACGCCTCCGCCATGGAAGCAATACACAGTGCGCACTGTTTCGGCGCTACTCGCTCGCGGTAGGGAGACCGAGCCACCGGCATCCAATCGCACATGCCAAATCGCAACATCGGCATCAGGATGGGCTGCCCAAGAATCGGGCGGGGTAGGCGGCCTGTGACCACTCAGCTCGCCAGTGATCACGGTGACCGCGGCACCATCAGATTGAACAACCGGAGTTGACTCGGACCACAGCATCGTGAAATGGGCATCGACCAATTTGTTGGCGGCCGGCAAATTCAGCCAGATCTGAAACAGCTCCAAAGGATTCGGTTCCGACGACGACAACAGCGGGAACATTTCCGAGTGCACGATACCGCGCCCGGCCGTGACCCATTGTGTATCACCCTCACCAAATCGGGCAGTGGCGCCGAGCGAGTCGGCATGGTCAATGGTTCCCGTGCGCACGTACGTGACCGTCTCGAAGCCGCGGTGAGGGTGTTGAGGGAAGCCCGGTACTCCCGAGCCGTGATACATATTCCAGCCATCGATACCGGCGAAGTCGGAGCCGAGGTCGCGGCCCTTCAGCGACGCCGCCGGACGCAAATTGCCATCGCCCGCCGGGTAGCCATCGAGGTGATGAGCGCAAAACAGGAAAGGATCAATCGTTGGCCATTGAGTGCCAAGAGGTGCCGTGTCAAGCACGATGTCGTCGTCGTTGATTGTCATGTCAATCTTCACTTTCGATCTTTACGGCGGGCCGACGCCGCAGGTCATTCGCCACTAGAAGTAAACCGGGGAAATCGCATTCGCGCGCCAGCTTCTGCCCAATCCTGATGATTTCGAACGTACTGATTGGCCACGTCATTCTCGGGTAGATAGTCCCATGACACAAGCCGCGGGGAGGTCGACATGGCCTCGTGCAACACCCGCCGTTCCCGTTGGGAGGCAATCACTCTGGCCCGTATGGCGTCACTGTCCCACCGTTGGGCAACCTCGACGGCGAAGCTTGCCGCTAGGTCGGCGTGGGCGGCGTCTGCGGCCAGGTTGTGCCGTTCGTCCGGGTCGGCTACTACGTCGTACAGCAGCGGCGCATCAGTGTCGCAGTGAATGTATTTATAGCGACCACGGCGAATCATGAACATGGGATGCGAGGTCATCTCTGCGGTGTATTCGCCAGTTGTTTCATCGACGGGGTCTGTGCCACCGGCGGCCAATGGCCACAAGCTCCGGCCGTCGAGATCAGCTCCCAATTCGGGCCACCGAGAGCCATCACATGCAATATCGAGAAGCGTGGGCAGAAGGTCTAAATGGGAGCACACATTGGCAACGTTGGTGTGGGCAACGCCAGGCCCCGCCATCACCAATGGCACGCGCGCTGCTCGTTCGTGGAACGACATTTTGAACCACACGCCTCTGTCGCCCAGCATGTCGCCGTGGTCGCTGGTCACGATGACAATCGTGTTGTCAAGCTGGCCGAGCTCCTCGAGGGTGGAAACGAGGTCACCAATCCAGCTATCGAAATAGCTGACATTGGCGTAGTAACCATGGCGTGCGTTGCGAGCTTGTTCCTCAGTGAAGCCAACAGTGTCAGCTTCGATTCCCGCCCGGATTCGTAAGGTATGGGCGTCGGCAGCAGAAGGGTCGAAGGGGGTCGGTGGGTCGATGTCGTCGTGGTCGTACAAATTCCACCAATCTGGCCGCGCCACGTATGGATCGTGGGGGTGAATGAACGAGGCGCACATGAAGAACGGTCGCTCATCAGCGTCGCGGGCCATGTCGTACAACTTGCGGCGGGCGGTGCGACCGACTTCTTCGTCGTAGTCGATTTGGTAGGTGGCGACTGCTTGGCCAGCCTCAGCCAGTACTTCCATGTTGTGATACCACTTGCCGATCCGCTCGCCTGCCCGTTCCCAATTGGGCGTCCACGCGAAATCGGCAGGATAGATATCTGTGGTGAGTCGCTCTTCAAAACCGTGTAACTGATCGGGCCCTACGAAGTGCATTTTGCCGGTGAGAACCGTGCGGTATCCGCACCGACCGAGGTAATGCGCCAAGGTGGGCGTTGCCGCCGGAAACTCGCTGGCGTTATCCCACGCTCCAATTGCCGACACCGAACGACCAGCCAACATCGTGAAGCGCGCCGGCGCACACAACGGCGAATGGCAATAAGCGGCGTCGAAACGCGCACCCCGAGCCGCGAGGGCATCGAGGTGAGGCGTTGCGACTACTGGGTGCCCGTACGTCCCCGTGAAATGGGGCGCCAGCTGGTCGGCCATGACCATCAAAATGTTCTTCATTTGGGCACGCTAAACCAGCCCTTGATCAGCGCCAAACCGGGCCTGTGTTCGATGGCCTCATGGCTGCCGCGTATGATCCGCCCTAGGCTCGCATTCGGCCAGCGCGCCGTCGGTGTTCGCTAATTTCACAATTTCAATGGAGGTAGTCGTGGCTGTTTCATCACTGTTCGATGTGGAAGGCAAGGTGTACGTCATCACCGGGAGTACCGCCGGCATCGGGTTGATGATGGCCCGCGGATTGGTGGAAGTGGGTGCCACGGTGGTGGTCACCAGCCGCAAGGCCGCCGCCTGTGCCGCGGTCGTTGAAGAGTTGTCGGCCATCGGTGAATGCGTTGCCATCCCCGCCGACGTTTCAACCGAAGATGGCTGTCGGGCATTGAGAGACGGCGTGGCCGATCGCTTTGGCTCGATTCATGCCTTGGTTAACAACGCCGCCAACACGTGGGGCGCCCCGCTCGCCGAGCACGACACGCAGGCATGGAATCGGGTCTTTGATCTCAACGTGGCTGGTTCGTTTCATTGCGCAAAATTTTTCCGCCCACTGCTCGATGCCGGCTCCACAACCAACGATCCTGGGCGCATCATCAACTTCTCATCTGTGACGGCGTTGGCCGTACCCGACGATGAGACGTACAGCTACGCGGCGTCCAAAGCGGCGCTGCTCGTGCTCACAAAACATTTGGCCCGCAAGCTGGCGCCCAAGATCACGGTGAATTGCATTGTGCCCGGACCGTTTCCGTCGCGCATGATGAAGCACGCCTTCGAAACGGCGGGCGACGCCATCGCCGCCGCCGCACCGATGAAACGAGCAGGCACGCAAGACGACGCCGTTGGCGCTCTGATCTATCTCACATCGCGCGCCTCTTCGTGGGTCACTGGTTCGCATCTTGTTGTTGACGGTGGCACAGTGAATTGCGTGTCAGCCGCTGGCGATTAGTACTCGCCTTTGATCACGAAATACGAGCCCCGAATGATTCCGGCTAGCTTCGATTTTTGAGTGGCAAATTTGAATTTTGATGCCAGTTCCTCTGGCACGTCCATGCCCATTGAAAGCTTGAAACCAACTGCCCGTTTCCCGCCGGTCTCGATGCCGTACATCACGTTGATCGCCAGGCCGCTTTCGTAGAACACGTATGACATTCGTAGGTTCTCAACCTGAAACGAGGTGGCTTCCAACGGCGTCGACGAAATCACAATGTCGCGCTCGACTTTGAGGATGTTGTGCACATATTTGATAGTCGCCGCCACCTTTTTGGCGGGGTCGACAGTGAAGGTGTAGTCGTACTTGTTTTTGAAATACCGAGCCTCATTGGCCCGAAGTCCAGCGAGTGTTTCCACCACCGGCGACGACTCAAGACCAACAGTTGAAACATTGACAAAATCGACGATGTGCGGCATGGCGCAACTTTACGACAAGGCTCGCTACTCAATCAGCGAAGAGTGTCCGTCGCCATTATTTGCGCCATCGTTTGCTGCGATGATGTGCCAGCGCCGAACGCTTGGCGTACCGCGTCCCGATTGATGTCAGGTTGGTTCTGCGACATCTTGCGCTTGGCCGTGACCTTGACCGGATCTAATTCGATGCCGACGATGTTCGTCACCATGACCTCGATGTAGTCAGACGGCGCATCGCTGACTTTCCACGGAGCGGGATTTTCCGCCTCATGAACGTTCGTGAGATCGGTCACCAGTTGGAGCACCCACGCGGGGTCGCGATGCAGCGTCAACGTGCCGAGGACGTGAACCGTTTCGTAGTTCCACGTCGGCACGACCTTGCCATGATCCCGTTTTGTGGGATACAAGTTCGGTGACACATAGGACTCGACTCCGAGGAACAACACGAGTGCTTCACCCTCAACAAGACATGAATTTCCGTTTCGCAAATGCCCGACGAGCGTCCATCGCTCAGGGTTTGTCGGGTCAGGGCGCCGAAGCAGCGGCACCGGCGTCGCCGTCAAGCCTTCGGGGCGGTACATGACCAATTGTGCGAGCCCGATTGAATCGATAGTGCGAGCAATCGAATCAGGATCAACGTCCTCAAATATGGCAGGTAAATACATCCCGTCACCTTACGGAAAGTGAACCTCAGCGCTACAGACTTGACGTAAGCCGGAGAGTCGCGACGCGGTCTTGGACTCTTGGTAGCAGTTCAGTTGCGAACCATGGATTCTTTGCGAACCAACCCTGATTGCGGGGTGACGGGTGGGGAAGCACCACCGTGTGAATTAGGTCGTCGAAGGAGCGTTTGACGATCTCAGTCAGCGTGCCGCTTTGTTCAGTCAGATAGCGGCGCTGTGCATAGGCACCGATGATTACTCGAAGGTGCCCGGGGGCGAGGAACGGCAACAGGTGGTCGTGCCACAGCGGCGCGCACTCTGGCCGGGGAGGCAAATCCCCCGCCGGCGCAGAACCGGGATAACAAAACCCCATCGGCATCAACGCCACAAATGAGGGATCGTAGAACTCATCGGCCGAG
>JBBRKR010000015.1:0-86835 GCA_038231795.1 Acidimicrobiales bacterium | reverse complement strand
GAGATGGTGATGCCGGGGGATAATGTTCAGATGCGGGTTGAGTTGGGTAAGCCGATTGCTATGGATGAGGGTTTGCGGTTTGCTATTCGTGAGGGTGGGCGTACTGTTGGCGCCGGCCGCGTCGTCAAAATCATCAAATAACTACTACTAGCGACAAGAACTGAGTTCACGAAATGGCAAAGCAAAAGATCCGTATTCGCCTGAAGGCCTATGAGCACGACATCATCGATAAGTCCACCAAGATGATCGTCGATACCGCCAAGCGCACCCAAGCAACTGTGCGTGGCCCCATCCCACTGCCGACCGAGAAACACCGTTACACAGTGATCCGGTCGCCATTTAAGTACAAAGACAGCCGTGAACATTTCGAAATGCGTGTTCACAAACGCCTTCTTGACATCCTTGATCCCACCGCCAAGACAGTCGACAGCCTGCAACGGCTCGAACTGCCTGCCGGCGTTGACATTGAGATCAAGCTGCAAACTGTTTGATTCCTGAGATGTAGTCGTTGCGCTCTTGCAAACGCGCAGAGCCAACGGCTATTATCTCCCGGGTCATTGATCGCCCGAATTTCGATCATTAATCGACGTCTGTGTTTGCCCGGCAACGGGGACTGCACAGCAGTAATAAGAAACGCTCCGACCGGATTTTCCGGCGGAGCGTTTGCATGAGGTGACTAGCGCCTCCTGATCCCGAAAGAGATTGAGCCGTCATGGCCAAAAAAGCAATCGTCGGCCAGAAGGTCGGCATGACACAAATATGGGCTGATGACAATCGCGTCATCCCCGTAACTGTGCTGCGTGTCGATCCCTGCCGCATCGTACAAGTAAAGACTCCGTCGTCTGACGGCTACAGCGCACTCCAAGTGACCTTTGGTCGCAAAGATGTCCGCAAGCTTACGTCGCCGAAAGCCGGTCACTTCGCCAAGGCGGATGTCGCTCCGGGTCCCAAGCTGGTCGAGCTGCGTCTTGATGACGTCAGTGACTTCAGCGTGGGCCAGGAACTGTCAGCCGATCTGTGGGCTGTCGGCGAAATGATCGACGTCACGAGCGTGAGCCGTGGCAAGGGTCAGACCGGTGTTATGCAGCGACACAACTTCAAAGGCCAAGGAGCCAGCCATGGTGCTCACCTTGTCCATCGTGCCCCCGGATCGATCGGCCAGTGCGCAACGCCCGGCCGTGTGTTCAGGGGCCAGAAGATGGCTGGCCGCGACGGTGGCATGAAGACAACAATTTTGAATCTCGAAATTGTGAAGTCCGATATCGAGCGGGGCATCATCCTCGTCAAAGGCGCGATCCCTGGCCCTCGTGGTGGCGTCGTCATAGTGCGCAACGCAGCAAAGGGGGCGTAAGTCATGACATCAGTAACGATTCACAATGCCGCTGGCGCCTCTGTCGGAAATGTCGAGCTTGCGGACAGCGTGTTTGGCCTCACCCCGAACTCGTCCGCTATGCACCAAACAGTGGTTGCCCAGTTGGCTGCCCGCCGTGCCGGTACTCAGTCCACCAAGACTCGTGGCGAAGTACGAGGCGGTGGCAGGAAGCCATTCAAGCAAAAGGGAACTGGCTCCGCTCGTCAAGGTTCGACTCGCGCTGCCCAATGGGTTGGCGGTGGTGTGGCTCTTGGGCCCAAGCCTCGCAAGTACGACCAAAAGGTCAACAAGAAGGTCATTAAGCTGGCACTGCGTTCGGCACTGTCCGACCGTGCGTCTCTCGGCAAAATCGCCGTGGTGGACTCTTGGGAAATGGCAGAGCCCAGCACAAAGCAAGCTATTGCCGCTTTGAAAGCGCTCGGCATTGAAAATCGAGTACTCATCGTGATGACCACCGACGACATCAATGCGTGGAAGAGTTACCGCAACCTCACCAAGGTGCAGTGCATCGACGTAGCAGAACTCAACACATACGACGTGTTGTGTAACGAGTGGATCGTGTTCAGCAAGGAAACATTGCCGCAAGGTGATCACACCCCCATGGCCGCTGCGTCGGAAACACCAGTAGCAATTTCGTCGGCTGTGGTCGCTGAGTCGTCAGCCAAAGCTGCTGAGTCGTCAGCCAAAGCTGCTGAGGAGGCATAACAATGAAAAACCCTAGAGACATCATCATTGCGCCAGTCGTCAGCGAAAAGTCGTACTCGTTGTTGGAGCAAAATACGTACACGTTCATCGTGCACATGAGTGCTTCCAAGCCCGAGATTCACGATGCAATCCAATCCATCTTCGGGGTCAAAGTGACCCGAGTTAACACCCAGGTGCGGGCAGGAAAGCGTTCGCGCAATCGCCGCACAGGCAAGTACAGCTCACGCCCCGATACCAAGCGTGCGCTTATCACGCTGGCCGCCGGCGACAGCCTGCCGATCTTCGAGAGCTGAGAGAGACATGGCATTACGTAAACGCAAACCAACAAGCGCCGGTCGTCGATTCCAGACTGTTTCAGACTTCGCTGAAATCACCTCAACGACGCCAGAAAAGTCGTTGCTGGCTCCGCTGCACAACACCGGTGGCCGCAACTCCTACGGCCGCAAGACCGCTCGTCATAAGGGCGGCGGTCACAAGCAGCAATACCGCATCATCGACTTCAAGCGTGCCAAAGATGGCGTGCCGGCAAAGGTCGCTACCATCGAGTACGACCCCAACCGCACCTGCCGCATTGCGTTGTTGCATTACCTCGATGGCGAGAAGCGTTACATCCTGGCTCCTGCCGGCATGAACGTGGGCGACATGATCTCGAACGGTCAAGGCGCTGACATCAAGCCCGGCAATGCACTTCAATTGCGCTACATCCCCGTGGGAACCACGGTGCACAACATCGAACTGCGCCCAGGTGGCGGCGGCAAGATGGCCCGTAGTGCCGGCATGGGCGTACAGCTCGTAGCCAAGGAAGGCGACTACGCAACATTGCGATTGCCGTCCACTGAAATGCGTCGGGTTCCTATTGACTGCCGGGCCACAATTGGCACCGTCGGCAACGCAGAACACGAACTGATTTCGATTGGTAAAGCCGGTCGCAACCGTCATAAGGGCGTGCGCCCGCAAACTCGTGGCGTTGCCATGAACCCTGTCGACCACCCTCTGGGCGGCGGCGAAGGCAAGACCTCAGGCGGTCGTCCCCCTGTGTCGCCTTGGGGCAAGCCAGAAGGCCGCACACGCCGGCCGCGGAAAGAATCCGACAAGCTCATCGTGCGTCGTCGTCGTACACGCGGCGCTCGGCGATAAGGAAAATCTATGCCACGCAGTCTTAAGAAGGGCCCATTCGTCGACGATCACTTGCTCCGCAAGGTCGACGCCCAAAATGCCGCAGGTGAGAAGAAGGTCATCAAGACCTGGTCACGCCGCAGCACAATTATTCCCGACATGGTCGGTCACACGATGGCCGTCCACGACGGCCGCAAGCACGTTCCCGTGTATGTGACGGAATCAATGGTTGGTCACAAGTTGGGCGAATTCGCTCCGACCCGTACCTTCCGATTCCACGCTGGCCAAGAGCGCGGAAGGAAACGCTAACCATGGCTGGAACCAAAACAAACGAACGCCCGGGCACCCGTTGTGTCGTGCGCCGTGCAGGCTTCTCAGCCTCTAAGGCGCGTCAAGTGCTCGATCTCGTACGTGGGCTCACCGTTGAGCAGGCAGACGAAATTCTGCAGTTCACCGAACGTGAAGCGGCAGGAGTCATCCGTAAAGCGCTGACGTCGGCCGTTGCTAATGCCGAGCACAACGACAACCAAAACCGTGAAGAACTGGCCATCGTGTCCTGCTTCGCTGACGAGTCCGAGACAATGAAGCGGATGAAGCCAGGTTCTCGTGGTCGTTCCAGCAAGATCCGCAAGCGCACTTGCACCATTACGGTGATTGTGGCTCGGATGTCGGATCAACAACTCGAGAAGCAGCGGGCCAAGGACTCAGGTCGACCAGTAGCCGGCCGTCGTGGGGTGCGCCAAACAGCCGCCACCCGTCGTGACCGTGTTGCCAAGAGCCGTCAGACAGATGTTTCCTCGGCAGCATCTGAACCACAGGAACTCGTCGCAGATACAGCTGTAGAAATGGTTGCTGGCATGCACGACGTCCTCGAAGACGGGTCGATGCCAGAAGGTTTCCCCATCAAGGGCAACGCCGATTCAATGCTGTATCACACACCTGAGAGCCGTTACTACAAACAAACTAAAGCCGAAGTCTGGTTTGCGACGACCGAGTCAGCGCAAGCTGCTGGGTATTCAGCGCCAGGATCAACGTCGAGCGAAACAGCTGCCGACGATGATCAACCCGGCGAAGGAGATAACGCCTAATGGGCCAGAAAGTAAACCCCTATGGTTTCCGGCTCGGGATCACCACCGACTGGAAGTCGCGTTGGTTCAGCGAGAAGGACTACAAGTCGTACTTGATCGAGGATTGGAAGATTCGCGATTTCCTTATGACGCAAGCACCGAACGCTGCGATCAGTCGTGTTGAAGTAGAACGCACCCGTGATCGGTTGCGTATCGATGTGCACACCGCCCGACCCGGCATCGTTATTGGCCGTCGTGGCGCTGAGGCCGATCGCCTTCGCACCGGATTGACCAACATCACCGGCAATGCCAAGATCCAACTCAACATCCAGGAAATCAAGCAACCTGAGCTCGACGCAGCGCTGATTGCACAGGGTGTTGCCGACCAGCTTGCTGGCCGCGTGGCATTCCGTCGTGCCATGAAGCGCGCCGTGCAAAACGCTCAGAAGTCAGGTGCCCTTGGTATCCGGGTGCAATGCTCTGGCCGTCTCGGTGGTGCTGAAATGAGCCGCACGGAGTGGTATCGCGAAGGCCGAGTGCCGTTGCACACGCTTCGTGCCGATATCGATTACGGCTTCCGCGAGGCTCATACGACTTACGGTCGTATTGGGGTGAAGGTGTGGCTGTACAAGGGCGACATCCTCCCCTACAAGACCACCCCTGATGAGCGTGCAGCCCGCGAGGCCGCATTTGTCGGCGCCGATTCTGCCGCTGCTGGTGCCCCCCGGGTCGTCAGTAGCGCAGCACGCCGAGTGTCGACTCCAAGCGAGCCAGTAACAGATCTGCCTGAAGATGCCTTCGTGGCTACACCGCTCGTCCGTGAGGCCGATCCGGAGTTGGAAAAGTTGTTGGCTGACGAAGAAGACATTGAGCGCCGTACCCGCGCCACGCACGAAACCCCCCATTTCCGCCCCGGTGAGGACTGATCTAGATGTTGATGCCAAGGAAGGTAAAGCACCGCAAGCAACAACGCGGTCATATGCGAGGAAACTCGAAGGGCGGCTGCGAGCTGTCATTCGGTGACTTCGGAATCCAGGCCCTGGAGCCTGGTTGGATTACAGCTCGCCAGATTGAGGCAGCCCGTATTTCGATGAACCGTCACACTAAGCGTGGCGGCAAAATTTGGATCAACGTGTTCCCCGATAAGCCCGTAACGCAAAAGCCTGCTGAAACCCGTATGGGTTCGGGCAAAGGCAACCCAGAACATTGGGTAGCAGTTGTGCGGCCAGGCAGAGTGATGTTCGAGATGTCGTTCCCTGAGGCAGCGACTGCCCGGGTTGCGTTGGAAAAAGCAATTCAGAAGTTGCCGATTAAGGCGCGCGTAATTACCCGAGACATGGAGGTCTGAAATGGCAAAACAATCCACAGAACTTCGTGAACTCAGTGATAACGATCTGGTTACTCGACTCGACGAAGCCAAAGAGACATATTTCAATATCCGCATGAACCGTGCGACTGGCCAGCTTGAGAACTCCTCATTGCTCGGTAAGTCGCGTCGTGAGATTGCTCGAGTCAACACTCTGCTTCGTCAGCGGGAAATCGCAGCTGCCGAAGCGGCGAGTGGGAATTAATCATGAGCGAAGAAAATCAAACACCCGAAGCTGCTCGGCCGAACCCCCGCAAAGTACGCGAGGGAATCATCGTGAGCAGCTCGATGAATAAGACTGTCGTCGTCGCGGTAGTGGAACGCGTTCGCCATCCTCGCTATGCCAAAACGGTGCAGCGTACGAAACGCCTCTATGTACACGACGAAGCGAACGACGCCAAGGTAGGCGACCGCGTCTCGATACAAGAGACTCGCCCCTTGTCAAAGTTGAAGCGTTGGCGCCTAGTCACAGTCGTGGAGCGTGCTAAATGATTCAGCAGGAATCGCGTCTCAAAGTCGCCGACAACACCGGAGCCAAAGAGGTGCTGTGCATCAAGGTTCTGGGTGGCACTCGACGCCGCTACGCAGCGATCGGCGACGTGTTTGTCGCCACCGTTAAGGACGCAGTCCCCGGCGGCGTGGTGAAGAAGGGCGATGTAGTGAAGTGTGTCGTCGTTCGCACGTCGAAGGAACGCCGTCGTCCCGATGGTAGCTACGTTCGTTTCGACGATAACGCAGCGGTGCTGATCAAGGACGACCTTACGCCCCGTGGCACCCGCATCTTCGGCCCAGTTGGCCGTGAATTGCGTGACAAAAAGTTTATGCGCATTGTTTCGTTAGCGCCGGAGGTGATCTAGGAATGTCAGGCTTGAAAATTCGCAAAGGTGATCGCGTCCGCGTGATCGCCGGCAAAGACAAAGGTAAGGAAGGCGTTGTTATGCGCGCCATTCCCGACAAGAACAAGGTCATCGTCGACGGAATCAATGTTGCCAAGAAGCACCAAAAGCCTCGTGGACAAAACCAAGCCGGCGGCATTATCGACCGCGATATGCCAATTCACGTGTCGAACGTGATGATCTTGTCGCCAAGCGATGGAAAGCCAACTCGTGTTGGTTATAAGTTCTTGGCAGACGGTTCCAAGGTGCGCGTATGTCGTCGAACAGGAGCTGAGATCAAGTGACCACCACAGCTATACAACCCCGGCTGAAGCAAAAGTATGCCGAGACGATTCGTGGGCAACTACAGACTGATTTGGGTCTTCCCAACATCATGCAAGTTCCAGGCTTCGAAAAGATTGTGATCAACATGGGTGTCGGGCGAGCCACGCAGCAAGCGTCGCTACTCGAGAATGCCATCAAGGATCTCACACTGATCGCCGGTCAAAAGCCTGCGCAAACCAAAGCCACCAAGTCCATCGCCAGTTTCAAACTTCGTGAAGGCAACGCTATTGGTTGCAAGGTCACGTTGCGAGGAGATCGCATGTGGGAATTCTTCGATCGGCTTATCAGCCTTTCGATACCCCGTATTCGTGACTTTCGTGGATTGCCTACTCGTGGTTTCGATGGCCATGGCAACTACACCTTTGGTGTGTCAGAGCAATTGATCTTCCCCGAGATTGATTACGACAAGATTGACGTTACCCGTGGCATGGACATCACCATCGTCACGACTGCCCGTACCAACGCTCAAGGCCGAGCATTGCTCGACGCCTTTGGCTTTCCATTTAAACGCGAGGGTTGATCCACAATGGCCAAAAAGGCACTGATCAACAAACAACAGCAGAAGCCGAAATTCAAAGTTCGCGCTTATACCCGATGCCAGCGCTGCGGCCGCCCGCGCTCTGTGTATCGAAAGTTCGGCCTATGTCGGATTTGTCTGCGAACAATGATTCATGCCGGCGAAGTGCCGGGCGTAACTAAGGCCAGCTGGTAGGAGGTGCTTCTAATATGACAATGACAGATCCAATAGCCGACATGTTGACGCGCATCCGTAACGCCAACACCGTCATGCACGACAGCGTGCGTATGCCAAGCTCGAAGCAGAAGGTGGCCTTGGCCACGATTCTCAAGAGCGAGGGCTACATCGTAGATTTCGGTTGCGCCGCAGAGCCGGGCAAGCCCGGTGAAGTGCTGACCGTTCGGATGAAGTATTCGCCAGACCGTGAGCGCACGATCAGCGGTATTCGTCGTATTTCTAAGCCAGGCCTGCGGGTGTATTCGAAGGCCGGCGACGTTCCTCGAGTTCTCGGTGGACTCGGTGTTGCAGTTCTATCCACGAGCCACGGGCTTATGTCCGACCGCGAAGCGCGTAAGCGCAACGTGGGCGGCGAGATCCTTTGTTACGTGTGGTGAGGCATAAATGTCACGAATAGGTCGTAATCCAATCCCGGTGCCCGCCGGTGTGACTGTCTCGCAATCCGACGCAGGCCTCACGGTCTCAGGCCCGAAGGGCTCCCTGACTCGTGTGCTGCCAGAGATCATCTCCGTTCGCGAAGAGGATTCTGTGCTGTATGTAGAGCGCCCCAACGATGAGCGTCAAAGCCGTGCCTTGCACGGTTTGACCCGTACGTTGGTTTCCAACATGGTGACGGGCGTGACTGCTGGTTTCTCGAAGGAACTCGACATCATCGGCGTCGGTTACCGATGTACGTCCAAGGGCCCGAATGCCATTGAATTGGCTCTCGGCTTCTCTCATGCCGTGCCATTCGAAGCGCCAGAAGGCATTACCTTCGAAGTTCCTGCACCCATCAAGATCATTGTGCGTGGCATCGACAAAGAAGTCGTCGGACAAGTGGCGGCAAATATCCGTAAGATCCGTAAGCCAGAGCCTTACAAGGGCAAGGGCGTTCGTTATACCGGTGAGCGTGTAGCGCGCAAGGCCGGAAAGACAGGTAAATAAGCCATGTCGTTCTCAGCACAAAAGAAACGTGAAGGCCGACTGCGTCGCCATCGTCGGGTCCGTAAAAAGGTGTCCGGCACGACTGTGCGCCCGCGTCTCGCCGTATTCCGGTCCAACAAGCATTTGGTTGCCCAAGTCATTGACGATTCGACGGGCCGCACTATTGCTGCCGCCTCGACAGTTGAGGCCGCGATTCGTGCCGCAGGCCCGACCGGTAACAAGTCAGCCGCCGCCGCCGTTGGCGCGTTGGTAGCCGAGCGTGCCAAAGCTGTTGGAGTTTCCAAGGTCGTATTCGACCGCGGAGGAAATATTTATCACGGCCGTGTGGCTGCCGCCGCAGATGCCGCTCGTGAAGCCGGACTGGAGTTCTAATGGCTGAAGCAGCACCATTGCGCGAATCTCGCGTAATCAATATCAATCGGGTAGCCAAGGTTGTTCAGGGCGGACGTAGATTCTCGTTCACTGCTCTGGTCGTCGTGGGTGACGGCGCTGGCAACGTGGGTCTCGGCTACGGCAAGGCCAAAGAGGTGCCCTTGGCTATTCAAAAAGGCACCGAAGAAGCCAAGAAGAACATGTTCGCTGTGCCGATGTCGGGCAACACCATTCCCCACCCCATTTTGGGTCGGGCCGGTGCCGGCCGCGTATTGCTTCGTCCAGCAGCCCCGGGTACTGGCGTCATTGCGGGCGGCGCTTCACGCGTCATCCTTGAAGAAGCTGGCATTCACGACGTGCTATGCAAGAAGCTTGGTACGTCGAACCACATCAACGTGGCTCGCGCCACGATTGCAGGCCTGCAGGCGTTGAAGCGTCCCGATGTGATCGGTCGTTTGCGCGGCAAGTTGCCAGAAGAATTTGCTCCTAAGGCAATGGTCGAGGCATACCGTCAATCAGAGCGTGGCCCAGTTCCGACAGGAGAGGTGGCATAACGTGGTAACCCTGAAAGTCACCCAGATCCGCTCTGGAATTGGCACCAAGCCAAAGCACCGCGGCACGTTGCGCGCACTTGGCCTTGGCCGAATTGGCAAGAGCAACGTTCTCCCTGATCGCCCAGAAATTCGGGGTATGTTGGCTCGAGTTCCTCACCTCGTCAAGGTCGAAGAGACCTCAGGCGCTGTTAAGAAGGTTTCATAATGCAGGTACACGATCTCGGACCCGACGTAGGTTCGAAAAAGTCCCGTCGTCGCGTTGGCCGCGGTATTGCTGGTAAGGGCGGTAAGACTGCCGGCCGCGGTACAAAGGGTCAAAAGGCTCGTAATACAGTGGCCGTAGGTTTCGAAGGCGGCCAGATGCCGTTGAAGCAACGCGTACCAAAGTTGAAGGGTTTTAACAACCCGTTCCGTGTTGAGTACCAGGGCATCAATCTTGATGCCATTGATGAGACCGGACTGACCGAGGTCAATCCGTCAGTTCTGCATGAGTTCGGAGTGGCCCACAAGGGTGCTCTGGTCAAGGTTCTTGGCCGCGGCGAAATCACACGTGCCGTACATGTCAAGGCTCATGGCTTTTCGGCCTCTGCCGTAGCAGCGATTACCGCTGCCGGCGGGACCGTAGAAGAGCTACCTTTGCCATTCCGGATTCGGCCTGCTGCACAAGGCAACCAGTTCACTAACCGGTAAGTCGTCCTGACCTACTGTGTGAACTACGAACTAAGGAGCCGAGTTGCCCGGAAAAATTTCTAACATGTTCAGGGTCGCTGACTTGCGATCCAAGATCCTGTTTACGCTGCTCATAGTGGCTATTTACCGCCTCGGCGCGCATATTCCGGTGCCCGGCGTCAATTTTGATGCAATCCAAAATTTGAAGGAAACTGCCAAGCAAGGCGGCGTTCTTGGCTTCTTGAACCTGTTTTCCGGTGGAGCGCTTACATCGTTCGCCGTGTTTGCCCTTGGCATCATGCCGTACATTACGTCGTCGATCATCATGCAAATTTTGACGGTGGTCATTCCAAAACTCGAGCAGTGGCAAGAGCAAGGTGCGGTGGGGCAGCGCAAGATGACTCAGGCCACCCGCTACCTGACGATCGCCATCGCGATCATGCAATCAACTGGTCTGGCGTTCTTGTTCCACAACGGCGGTGGTGGTCTGTTCGGCCGAGGCGCAGCGCTGCGTGGCCTAGATTTGATTCCCCGGTTTAATGCGCCTCGCGTGCTTTTGATAGTCGTCACCCTCACCGTTGGCACTGCCGTGTTGATGTGGATGGGCGAATTGATTAGCCAACGGGGTATCGGTAACGGGATGTCGGTGTTGATTTTTGCTTCGGTCGTTTCGACATTGCCGTACGAATACGAAGCTGTGCGAGCCCAAGAGGGTTGGCTGATATTCAGTGGCTTAATTGTGATGAGTATTGCAATACTCGTGGGAATCATCATTGTGGAGCAGGGTCAGCGTCGTATCCCGGTTCAGTTCGCGAAACGTCAAGTTGGACGACGTGTGTACGGCGGCCAGTCCACGTATATTCCGTTGAAGGTCAACCAGTCTGGTGTGGTGCCGATTATTTTCGCCTCGTCAGTGCTGCAGCTGCCGGCTTTGCTAGCCACCACGCTTCAGTGGGGTTGGCTGCAATCGTTTGCCAACAACCATTTGGTGCGCAGCTCTGACTGGTTGTACAACCTCGTGTTCGGCCTCATGATTGTGGGTTTTGCTTACTTCTATACAGCCATCACGTTCGATCCGATTAAGCAGGCCGACAACCTACGCAAACAGGGTGGATTCGTGCCCGGCATTCGTCCAGGCGTGCAGACTGAACGGTTCTTCCAGAAGGTACTTTCCCGTCTCACGTTGCCGGGCGCCTTGTTTATCGCTGCTATTGCGTTGATTCCCAACCTTTTCTTAGGTGTTCTCAATATTCAACGTTTCCCATTCGGCGGTACGTCGATTCTGATTGCCGTAGGCGTAGCGCTCGAAACAATGAAGCAGATCGACAGCCAACTCATGATGCGTAACTACGAAGGTTTCTTGAAGTAATGGCTTTGGGCTCCCAGACGTGCGCAGCATGAATCCGCTACGCCTAGTCATTTTTGGACGTCAGGGGGCCGGTAAAGGCACCCAGTGCGAACGCCTATGCCATCGCTACGGCGCCGTGCACGTAGCCACCGGTGAAATGCTTCGTGCCGCCGAGCGCCTCGATTCGGCGCTTGGTAAACAGGCTGCTACTCATCTCAAACGGGGTGAACTGTTACCCGACGAGGTAATGATTGGGCTCGTTCAAGAGCGAGTCAGCGAGATCGACTGCCAATCTAAGGGCTTCATCCTGGACGGATTTCCTCGCACCTTGATACAGGCGGAGTCATTAGCTGATTTCATTCCCACCAGTGAGTTCGATGGCGCTATCGATCTTGAGGTGTCGAAGGAGCTCGTCATTGAGCGCCTCCAAATGCGTCATCGCGACGACGATACATCCGCTGCGATAGCACGTCGTCTGGAACTGTACGAGTTGCAGACCGCTCCTCTCATCGAGTGGTTCCGTGATCGCAATTTGCTCAGCGTCGTCGACGGTGTCGGCGAGCTTGACGAAGTGACACATCGGCTGTTCACGACCATCGACCATCGCAGGACGATCCGTTGATTAAGCTACAAGGTTCCATTTGGCTGGCGGAGCAATACGCGCTAGCATTGCAAGTCGCCCTTTTGACTGCGCTTTCGTAGCGCGTCCCGGGCAAACAATCGTTCTAAGGAGCAGTTCTGGCTAAACCCAAAGAAGACTCGATAATTCTCGAAGGCAAGGTAGTAGAGCCCTTGCCCAATGCGATGTTTCGCGTTGAGTTAGAGAATGGCCACAAGGTGTTGGCCCATATATCCGGCAAGATGCGGATGCACTACATCAGGATACTTCCTGGTGATCGAGTTCAAGTTGAGTTGACGCCGTACGACCTCTCCCGTGGCCGTATCACCTATCGGTACAAATGATCTTCGGATCAACATCAGTTCGAAATCCTCTTTCAGAAACTAGGAATGCGCATGAAGGTTCGCCCGAGCGTCAAAGCAATGTGTGAGAAGTGCAAAGTGATTCGTCGACGTGGAAACGTGCGCGTCATTTGTGAGAACCCCCGCCACAAGCAACGGCAGGGCTGATTCATGGCACGTATTTCCGGCGTTGACATCCCCCGCGAGAAGCGGCTCGAAATCTCCCTGACATACATCTTCGGCATCGGCCGTTCGATCTCTAAGCAAATTTGCGTGGAAGTCGGGTTGGATCCCGACACCCGTGTCCGCAATTTGACCGACGACGAAGTCAACCGTATCCGTGTGTACGTCGACCAAAATGTGAAGGTCGAAGGCGACCTTCGTCGCGAGGTGTCACAGGACATCAAGCGAAAGATGGAAATTGGCTGTTACCAAGGCCTGCGTCATCGCCGCGGATTGCCAGTGCGCGGTCAACGCACACATACCAATGCTCGTACCCGTAAGGGACCGAAGAAGACTGTTGCCGGAAAGAAAAAGGTGCGTAAGTAATGGCTAAGCCCAAGCCAGGTGGACGTCGTCCCCGCCGTAAAGAACGTAAGAACGTTGCCTACGGCGTGGCCCACATTAAGAGTTCGTTCAACAACACCATTGTCACTATCACTGACTCCGACGGCAATGCGCTGTCGTGGGCATCGGCTGGCAACGTTGGATTCAAGGGATCACGTAAGTCGACCCCCTTCGCCGCGCAAATGGCCGCCGAAAAGGCCGGCCGGGCCGCAATGGAACACGGTTTGCGCAAGATCGATGTACTCGTAAAGGGCCCAGGTTCGGGCCGCGAGACTGCTATCCGTTCGCTTCAGGCTTTGGGCCTCGAAGTGTCGGGCATCAAAGATGTCACCCCGACTCCGCACAACGGATGTCGTCCCCCCAAGCGTCGGAGAGTCTGAGCGATGGCTCGTTATACAGGAGCGGTGTGTCGGCTATGCCGGCGCGATCGCGTCAAGTTGTTTTTGAAAGGCTCGCGTTGCGAGACCATGAAGTGCGCTATTGAGCGTCGGCCTTACCCGCCAGGCGATCACGGCCGCGACCGCCAGAAGAACCCTTCTGAATATTCAAACCAGTTGCGCGAAAAGCAAAAGGCGCGTCGCATATACGGCCTCATGGAGAAGCAATTCCATAAGACGTATGTGGAAGCCAACCGCCGTCAAGGTGTTACCGGTGAAAACCTGTTGGCGCTGCTTGAGATGCGTCTCGACAATGTGGCCTTCCGTGCCGGATGGGGCTCGAGCCGTTCACAGGCTCGCCAGCTTGTGCGCCACGGCCATGTCAACGTCAATGGCAAGCGCCTCGATATTCCTAGCGTTGAATTGCGCAAGGGTGACGTGATCGAGTTGCGTCCCAAGGCACGCGAGATGATCGTTGTCCGCCACAATCTCGACACCATCGACCGCTCCATTCCGGCGTGGCTCGAAGGTGGCGACACAGGCATGAAGGTCACCGTGCGCGAACGTCCCATGCGTGCGCAAATTGATACCCAAGTTCGTGAGCAGCTCATCGTCGAGCTGTACTCAAAGTAAACCCCCCAGAATCCAAGAGGAACGCACATGCTGATCATTCAGCGACCCACGGTCGAAGCGATTGGCGAACCGGAAGGCAATCGCCAAAAGTTCTCCTTCGGACCGCTCGAGCCCGGTTTCGGTTACACAATCGGAAACTCGTTGCGCCGTACGTTGTTGTCATCGATTCCTGGAGCAGCGATTACCACTGCCCAGTTTGATGATGCCCGGCACGAGTTCGACACCATTGTTGGTGTCGCCGAGGACATCACCGACATCATTCTCAACCTCAAAGACATCGTGATCGCTAGCGAGCTCGAAGAGTCAGTGACCGTGCGCATCGATGTGCGCGGGCCTGTCGAGATCACCGCTGGTTCAATCGCCATGCCGGCCGGTATCGAGGTATTGAACCCGGAACAGCATGTGGCCACCGTCAACGGCAAAGGCCGTTTGGCAGTCGACCTCACCATCGAGCGCGGCCGCGGCTACGCGTCGAGCGATCGTGGAAATCCCACCAACACCATTGGCGTGATCCCGATCGATGCGCTGTTCTCGCCGGTTCGGCGCGTTGCCTTTACGGTTGAGCCCACCCGGGTGGAGCAGTCGACCAACTTCGACAGATTGGTTCTCGATATCGAGACCGACGGCTCAATTTCTCCGAAGGAAGCCTTGGCTTCGGCTGGCGCCACACTTCGGGAGCTGGTCAGTCTCGTTGCCGAGATGAGCGAGTCACCTCGTGGCCTGCAGCTCGCCGAGATTATTGACGAGACGACTCAATCGAGCGATTTGGCCATGCCGATCGAAGATCTCGACCTGTCAGAACGTCCCCGTAATTGCCTCAAGCGCGCCCAGGTCAACACCATTGGCGAGCTTCTGCAAAAATCAGAAGATGACTTGTTGGCCATCACCAACTTCGGGCAAAAGTCGCTCGACGAAGTGATCGTCAAACTTGATGAGCGCGGCCTGTCGCTGCGCAACAGGGGCTAGGAGGCCCAACCATGCCAGCTACCCCACGTCGCAGTCGCCGCTTTGGCGGCAACGCAGCTCACCAACGACTGATGATGGCCAACTTGGTCGCTTCTTTGATCGCCGCTGAAGGCATCGTCACCACTGAAGCCAAAGCGAAAGCGCTTCGCCCCATCGCCGAGAAAATGATTACGAAGGCAAAAAAGGGCGGGCTTCATCAGCAACGCCAAGTCGTTTCGTTTATCCTCGACAAGGATATGGCTCACAAGTTGTTCGCCGAAATCGGTCCCCGCTACGCGGACCGTCCCGGCGGCTACACGCGCATCCTGAAGCTTGGCCCACGCCAGGGCGACAACGCCCCTATGGCGCGCATCGAACTCGTCTAACCCTCACTTGGGTTTGGGGCACCGTGAAGGTTTGCCTCACGATTCGATACGACGGCACCGCCTTTAAGGGCTGGGCGCCGAACCACAACATTCGATCGGTATCGCAAGATCTGACGACCGTGATCCGAATGGTGACCCGAAGCGATTCGGTCCTTTCTGTGGCCGGCCGGACCGATGCCGGTGTGCATGCCTTGGGTCAGGTCGTTTCCTTTCCAGTTAGGGATGACTTTTCCGCTGACGATCTTCATCGTCTCGTCAAAAGCATTAATAGTCTGTGCGCGCCGTCGATCTCAGTTGCGGACAGCAAATTCGTAGGCGACGAGTTTGATGCTCGACGTTCTGCGACGTCTCGCCACTACCGGTATCTGCTGTCCAATGGTCGATATCCGGACCCATTCCTGGCGAATCGTGCCTGGCATGTTCACGGCCTTCTGGATCTCGTGGCCATGCGGTCGGCGAGCGCTTTGCTGGTGGGTGAGCATGATTTCGCGGCGTTTTGCCGCCTCGCCCCGCCCCCCAACAATTCGACAGTACGCCACGTGTTTTCTGCTGATTGGTCGGTGGGGCTCGATGGCTTGTGGCAGTTCGAAATTTCAGGAAACGCGTTTTGTCACCAGCAAGTGCGGGCGATTGTGGGCACATTGGCGATCGTCGGTAGGGGCGAACTCGTGCCGGCCGATGTTGAGCAGATGCTGGTGAAGAAGGACAGAGTTCGAATGCCTGACCTGGCCCCAGCGCATGGGTTGTATCTGACGCATGTTGGGTACGGTGGCAAACGAGTTCACCCATAAATGATTTTGGATTCGCACTTGCTCTACGAAGGCAAAACGTCGTAGTCTCGCGAGTCGCCTTTGCCTCCCATGTGGTGCAAGGATTGCATGTGATGAAGTGCCAGCTTGCTGAACGCGAGGCTGGTCTGCCTAGAAAGCTTGAATGTGTCTACTTACTCCCCGAAAGCCAGCGAAATTGTGCGTGCATGGCACGTGATTGACGCTGAAGGACTTGTGCTCGGTCGTTTGTCTACCGAAGTCGCTCGCGTGTTGCGCGGCAAGCACAAACCAACGTTTGCCCACCACATCGACACCGGCGATCATGTGATCATTGTGAACGCTGACAAGGTTGTGTTGACGAGCAACAAGGCCGCCAATAAGAACATCTACCGCCACTCCGGCTACCCCGGTGGCTTGCGCAGCGAGACGTATGCAGCGGCCATGGTGCGCAACCCGGAAGACACCGTTCGCAATACTGTGCGCGGCATGATCCCCCACAACCGCCTCGGTCGTGCCCAGCTCAAGAAGCTCAAGGTTTACTCAGGCCCCAACCATCCTCATTCCGCACAGTCGCCCCAACCTCTTGAGGTTGCTGGCGCCCGGGCCCGTTCGTAAGGAATCATCGTGCCTAAGCCTCTCGTTCAATCAACTGGTCGCCGCAAGACCGCTGTAGCTCGGGTGCGTCTGCGCCCCGGTACCGGCCAGTTCACCATCAACCGCCGTACTCTCGCCGATTACTTTCCATCGCGCACACAGCAGATGTTGATCGTGGATCCGTTGAAGACCACACAAACTGTTGAGCAATACGACATCGACGCCACCCTTGATGGCGGCGGCATTTCTGGCCAGGCTGGTGCCTTGCAGCTCGGCATCGCTCGTGCGCTTTTGGAGCTTGATCCCGAAGCCCGCGGCATCCTGAAGAAGGCCGGCTTCCTCACACGTGACTCCCGTAAAAAGGAATCCAAGAAGTACGGTCTCAAGAAGGCCCGCAAGGCTCCTCAGTACTCGAAGCGCTAGTCGATTCGGCTGGCGTACTCGCCTGCTGAATATTTGCTATGTCTCTTCGTTTCGGTACAGACGGTGTGCGTGGCGTTGCCAACGTTGAGCTGACGCCAGAATTGGTGTTAGCTCTCGGACGGTCAGCGGCTCGCGTACTGCCGGGAAAATCATTGGTAATTGGCCTCGACAGTCGCGTGTCGGGGCCATTGCTGCAAAACGCCTTGGCTGCAGGATTTGCTTCGGAAGGCTGGGATGTCGATTGCGTGGGCGTAGTACCGACACCGCAGGTCGCGTGGATGTCTCAGAAGCTGAATTGCGCGGCGGCCATGATTTCGGCGTCGCACAATCCGTTCGCCGACAACGGCATTAAGTTTTTTATGCCTGGTGGCCTGAAACTGACCGACGACATTGAGTCTCAGCTGGAAGCTGAGCTGGATCGATTGCTGGCCAGTAGCGCACGCTCGGCAGTTCACGGCGATCAAATCGGCACTATTGGTCAGTTGCCCAGTGGTTCGGACACCCATACCCCTGGGTTTCTTGATCACCTCACTGGCAGTATCGATGGCCGCGACCTGTCGGGAATGTCGATCGTGTTGGATTGTGCGAATGGCGCAGCGTGGGCAATTGGCCCAGGCGTGTTTGAGCACCTTGGCGCCACAGTCACTGTGATTCATGCCAGCCCTGACGGGGTGAATATCAATGATCATTGCGGGTCGACATACCCAGAAGACCTTCAACGCGAGGTACTAGCTCGAGGCGCCGATCTGGGCCTGGCTTTCGACGGCGATGCCGATCGAATGCTGGCCGTTGGACCCGATGGCGCCCTGGTGGACGGCGATCACCTCATAGCTATCTTGGCCAAGGATCGCTATTCCCGCGGGCTGCTAGCGAAGAACGCTGTTGTGGTCACTGTCATGACAAATCTTGGATTTCGGCTGGCCATGGATGTGGCTGGAATCGATGTTGTCGAGACGGCCGTCGGCGATCGGTATGTTCTCGAAGCACTTGATCGTGACGGTTTGTCGATTGGCGGCGAACAATCCGGGCACGTGATTTTTCGTGACTTAGCCACGACCGGCGATGGTGTACTTACCGGGGTCCAGCTGTGTGACGCCGTCAAGCGGTCGGGGAAAACGCTCACCGAGCTGGCGGGTGCTGCTATGACTCGACTGCCACAAGTGCTGCGCGGTGTGAAGCTGCCATATAAGGGGTTCGACGTGATGCCCGCTTTGGCTGATGCAACTGCTGCTGCCGAACGCCGTCTCAATGGCATGGGACGGATTCTGGTACGGCCGAGCGGCACGGAGCCAATGGTCCGGGTGATGGTGGAGGCGCCCACAATAGAAGAGGCCACTGCGATTTGTGACCACCTCTGCACTTTGGCGCTCAGGGCGACGGCAGCGCAGTAACTACGGCTATTAGTCTTGAGCCATGTGTGGAATCGTTGCCGTCGTTCGTCGGCCTTCTGCTCGAAGCGTTCCGGCAGCTAGATCGCTGCGGGAAACTCTGTCGAGTGCCCTTGAAATAGTTTCGACGCTGGATCTTTCACTCGACGTGCGGTTGGCGCAGTCGGCTGCTGTATTGGAAGCCGGCAACACGCAGATGCTCGGAGTTCCTGGCGTGCGCGGATTACTTACCGACCCGTCGTTGGTGCCTGAACTGCACGTTCTGTGCTTGCAGCTGGGCGCTGTCGTCACCTCAATCGAGGTCGATCTCGACGGTTCCGATCATGTCGACGAGCTTCTCAACGCTTCGCTCATTCGCATGAAGGATGCCGTGTGGGCGATACAGCGTGACCGTTTGCGGACGGCGCTCGCTGTTGGCGATTTTTTGGATGAACCGGTTTCGGCAGTGACTGACGGAATGTTGGGCGGGTACCTGTCGATTCAAACAGCGCTAAGCGCTATTGATCGCCTTGAAGTTCGGGGCCGAGACTCGGCTGGCTTGCATGTGTTGGTGTACAACCACGGGCTCGACCTATCGACCACTGCGGTAACCATGATGATTGGTAAGCGCAATGGTGATGCCCTCTTTACGAACTCTTCGGTGCGCACGCCCAACGGTTGTTTGTCGTTCGTCTACAAGGCTTCGGCCGAAATCGGTGAGCTGGGCGACAACACGGCTGCGTTGCGGGCCACGATCGCCGCCGACGATCTGTTGCGGTTGGCGTTGCGCGACAACAACTCTCAAGCAACCATCGTGGCCCACACGCGGTGGGCAAGCGTGGGCATTATCAGCCAGGCCAATACCCATCCGCTGAATTCCGAGGAGACCGGCGAAATAGACGATCTCAACTATGTGGCCGCAGCCCTCAACGGTGATGTCGATAATCACGCTGACCTCAAAGCAGCAGAACATCTCAAAATCGCTGCCGAAATTACGACGGACGCCAAGGTGATTCCCGCGCTTGTCTCGCGGCGGCTCGGCGCGGGCATGGATCCGGTTGAAGCGTTTAGAACCACGGTGGGAAGTTTTGAAGGATCTGTCGCCATCGCTGCCAACGCGGTGGTGGTGCCCGGTCAGGTGATGTTGGCGTTGCGGGGATCTGGCCAAGGGGTCTATGTTGGCCTGGCCGACGACGCCTATTTGGTAGTCTCGGAGCCCTACGGCTTGGTGGAGGAAACGCCCACGTATTTGCGTCTGGATGGCGAGACCCCGAGCGACCCTGATCGTCCAGCAGCCACCAGAGGCCAAGTGTTGGTGCTCGACGCGAAAACGGCGGGGACAAAATTGGGCGTTCGACGATTGAGCTATGACGGCACTGAGTTGCCTGTAGCCGACTCGGAGTGGCAGACCGCCCAAGTGACGACCCGCGACATAAATCGTGGCCTCTTTCCTCATTTTCTGTTGAAGGAAATTACGGAATCACCAGAGAGTTTTCGCAAGACACTTCGAGGTCGCGTTCACGAACGCGACAACGGTGATTTGGTGGCCGATGTCGGGCTGCCCGACCGGATCGTGGCCAGGTTGCGAAGCGGTGAAATCACGAAGGTTCTGGTCATCGGCCAGGGCACGGCGGCAGTGGCTGGCCAGAGCCTGGCGGCCACACTTGATCGGCTGGTGGCCGGCACGGCGATGACCGTCTCTGCGATGCCAGCCACGGAACTTTCGGGATTCCATTTGGAAAGCGATATGAGTGAAGTGCTGGCCGTGGCGATCAGCCAGTCGGGTACTACCACCGACACCAATCGCACAGTCGACATCATTCGTGAGCGCGGTGCATCTGTGGTGGCGATCGTCAACCGGCGAGGTAGCGACTTGACCGACAAGGCCGACGCTGTGGTGTACACCAGCGATGGTCGCGATATCGAGATGAGCGTGGCGTCGACGAAGGCGTTTTACGCCCAAGTGGCGGCCGGAGTTTTGGTGGCATGTGACATTGCGGAAAACGTGGTGCCGGCTCACTCCGCCGAGCGAACTGAGCTCATTGCCGCCCTGCGCCACATACCTGCTGCCATGACTCGCACCTTGGCGTTGCGGCCTGAAATCGCCATCGCAGCACAGCGCCATGCCCCCAGTCGCCGCTACTGGGCGGTGGTCGGCAACGGGCCCAACAAGGTGGCTGCCAACGAAGTCCGAATCAAGGCCAGTGAGCTGTGTTACAAGTCGATTCCCGCCGATTTCACGGAAGACAAAAAGCATCTCGATTTGTCGTGTGAGCCTTTGATTTTGGTGTGTGCCGCCGGGTTGGTGGGCTCAACCGCCGACGACGTTTCGAAGGAAGTGGCGATTTTCCGCGCCCACAAGGCGGCCCCGATCGTGATCGCTAACGAAGGCGAAGACCGGTTTAAGGCTGCGCTCGAAGTGATCCATGTGCCTGAAGTCCATCCGGCCTTGGGTTTCATTTTGTCGGCCATGGCTGGCCACTTGTTTTCCTATGAGGCTGCCTTAGCGATTGATCATCAGGCGCTGACATTGCGGCAAGCGCGAGCGGCGATTGAGCGGGCGTCCACCACTCACGTGCCCGAGAGCGAGCTGTTGGCGTGGTTGTCGGTGCAAATTGCGGCGACATCGCGAGAGTTTTCTGACGGCGTGCGATCGGGCGCCTACAACGGCCATTTGGAGGCAGGCACAGCAGTGCGCCTGGCCAGCTTGTTGCGTTACGGCACGGGGCAGGCGTCGTTAGATTCGTATCAAATCGATGAAGGAAAAGTCGGTACGCCGGCGGTCGTTGTCGAGGATCTCACGATGGCCCTGACACGAGCTATTGAAGAACTCACACGACCAGTGGATGCCATCAAGCATCAAGCCAAGACGGTCACGGTGGGTATTTCTCGCAGCGACGAATCGTTGTTTGGTGTGCCGTTGGTGGCCTCATTGCTGCGCAGCGGAGCGCCTCGCGATCGTTTGGCCTACCGCACCCTGCGGACAATTGCCGGTCTCGATCCTGCGGTCATCGATGTGTTGGGTTCCACTCGCTATGAAGTGGTTGGTGACTTGGCTGATGGTGCCACCGTGAGAGTGGTGGACCGCTCTGGCATCGCTATGGATCTCGTGAGTCGCACTGACCGTGACCCGGCGTTGCGGGGCACGAAACATCGAGCCGCTGTGGAACGCGAAGTGACTGTTTCGCGTGGTCGACACGATGGTCGCACGATCATCATCGTGCCCGAAGTGAAGGGCAACGAGACGACGGGGCTAACGCTGCTGCACGTTCGATTCCACGACCGGATGGCAGCGGGTTCTGCGCGCAGCGTGCTGGAGGCGTATCGCACTCGATTCGACGCACTGCGTGACGCGGTCACCGAAACGGAGCCGACGTTCCGCGATGACGTGTTGGGTTCTGTGGGCATTGTTGAATTGCTGACTGAACCTGTGGTGGTGTTGGCTGACCGCTGGCGCTCGTCGTAGTGGCAGTGAAACCTTCTCGGTGAAATCTACACTGATCGTGTTCGACTGAGGCGATGGCGGCGCCGTGTTGATTAGCGATTGGCAATTCATTGAGTGGGTTCGAAATCGACGTGCGCATTCGATGGAAGCCGCTTACCAGCACACCGATGTGTCGATGAACTTTCGCATGAGCGAAATCGAAGCGGCGTGGTTGCGGATTGTTTTGGTCGGCCTCGATGACGACATTCGCACCCGACGCGCTATTGCCGATCGCTACCGCATTGCTGCGCCCACACTCGATTGGCAGGCGTCTCACGAGAATCACGTAAACCATTTGGCCGTTGTACGAGTGCCCGATCGTGACTCGTTTCGTGCCTTCATGAATGACTGTGGAATATCAACGGTGTGCCAGTATCCAGTGGCATTGCCTGACCAGCAAGTGTATGAGAAGTTTGCGACGATGCCGACACCGCTTGCCAGCGCGTGGGCTCGCGGATGTGTGAGTATGCCGTGTTACCCAGAAATGTTTGAATAAGAAATCGTTCGTGCGGAACGAGCTTTGGCGGATTGGAAACTGCTGTGACAACTACTCCGACTCGGGCGGTCGAGTCATTGACAATCGTGTTCCCCTGTTACAACGACGAGCTGTCGATCTGCGACATGGTGCGTACTGCCAAAAAGGTGGCGGCGGAAAGCGTCGACTGTCTCGAGATCATTGTTATCAACGACGGATCCAGCGATGGCTCCGGCCGGGTGTTGGACGACCTTCTGGATGAGGTGCCCGAGTTGCGGGTGATTCATCATCAGCACAATCGAGGCTACGGCAGAGCGTTGCTTTCCGGATTCGCGGCGGCGTCCAAACAATGGGTTTTCTACACCGACGGTGATGGGCAATACGACGCGGCAGAGCTCGTCGACTTGATAGCCGTAGCTTCCCCGGATATTGACGTGGTGCAAGGCTTTAAGGTCGGGCGAGGAGACTCGTGGTACCGCAAGGTAATTGGCCGCACATACCACCACATCGTGAAGCGGGCCTTCGATTTGCCGTTTCGCGATACCGATTGCGATTTTCGTTTGATGCGCCGCTCAATGTTGCAAGGGCTCAAACTCACTCGCACCAGTGGCGTGATTTGTGTTGAAATGACTCGGAAAATGCGTGATATCGGCGCTCCGTTTGTGGAGGTGCCGGTGAGCCATCACTTTCGTCCGCACGGTCATTCACAGTTCTTTCGTTTGCCGCAAATTTCGCGAGCGGCGTTACAGCTTGGCAAATTGTGGTTCGAGTTGGTGGTGCGTGGGAAGCGCCGAAGCAAACTGGCGTTATGACGATGATGGCGAACGCCGGAGTGAACGTGGTGGGCATTGGCATGGACGCCGTCGAGCTGGATCGATTTCGCTTGGTGCTGAGCCGTCGGGCCGGGCTGAAGGATCGATTGTTTAGTGATGCAGAACGCAGATATGCCGACCGTAAAGCTGATCCCACTGAGCGGTATGCGGCTCGGTTCGCGGCGAAAGAAGCCGTTATGAAGGCCATGGGGGTGGGCTTGTGGAAATTCAAGTTACGCGATGTTGAAGTAGCCAAAGCGCGCTCTGGCGCTCCGTCGATTGTGTTGCATGGTCGGGCGGCGGAGATGGCTATCGAGCGGGGTATTTCGGGTTGGCTGCTCACCATGACCCACACCGAAAAAACGGCGTTTGCCATCGCGGTGGCACTGCGCGAGGTTGCCGCGCCCTAACCTGCTGGCGTGATTCCGATTGTCACCCCTGAACAAATGCGTGCCATAGATCTGGCTTCGCCGATTGGCTTAAAGCGGCTTGTAGATCTCGCTGGCCGCTCGGTGGCTATGACGGCCATCAACATGATGGGTGGCACGTACGGACGTCGCGTGGTGGTCATCATTGGTAAGGGAAACAACGGTGCCGATGGACGTGTGGCAGCCAACGTGTTGCGCGGTCGTGGCGTCGTGGTGACGTGTATCGAGCCCGGTGATGCAATGCCTGCAGTTGGGTGTACCGACCTCGTGATCGACGCCGCGTTTGGAACGGGTTTGCGGGATGCGTTTTTCGGGCCCCAGCTGGCCCCTGGCGTGCAGGTGTTGGCGGTCGACATACCGTCTGGAGTGGACGGGCTCACTGGTTTCGCCAACGGTTCTCCATTGCGCGCCGACCGCACTGTGACGTTCGGCGCTTACAAACCAGGTCTCCTTTTTGCCGATGGTCCCCCCTTAGCCGGCAAGGTGACTGTTGTCGGCCTGGGGCTCGATTGCGAGAGTTCCCTGGCCCATTTGGTTGAGCAAACCGATGTGGCAGAGTGGGTTCCCGTGCGAGCTGACGGCGCGCACAAGTGGAATGCCGCCACTCTCGTGGTGGCTGGTTCGTCAGGCATGTTTGGTGCCGCTCGCCTAGCTTCGGCGGCTGCCCAACGGGCGGGTGCTGGCATGGTGCGATTGGGTTCTCCGGGCTGCGAGGCGGATCCCTTTGCGCCCACTGAAGTGGTGAGTCGCCCCATGATTGGTGATGGTTGGGCCATCGATGTGTTGGCCGATCTCAAGCGCTTTCATTCTGTGGTGATCGGGCCTGGTTTGGGGCGGTTGAATAGCGCAGTGACCGGCGTTCGCCAGATCGTGTCCAACTGTCGGATTCCCATCGTGGTGGACGCCGACGGACTGTTGGCTTTGTCGGTGGGTGATGGTGGTGCGTCGGAGATTTTGCGGGGCCGCGTTTACCCCACTGTGCTCACCCCTCATGATGCTGAGTTCGCCATGCTCTTCGGTGAACGCCCTGGCGCTGACCGGTTGCAGTCGTCGCGATTCTTGGCGGCGCGAACGGGTGCCGTGGTGTTGTTGAAAGGGCCGAGCACGATTGTGGCAAGTCCCGATGGACGTCACTATGTCGTCAACGAAGGTTCGCCACGCTTGGCCACAGCGGGTACTGGCGATGTGTTGGCTGGCGTGGTGGGCGCATTTTTGGCACAAGGAATCCCCGCTTTTGAGGCGGCTGCGGCGGCGGCATTTGTGCATGGTCGCGCTTCTCAAATGGCCCATGATGGACTCATTGCCTCCGACCTCATAGACCTGTTGCCCGCCGCTATCGAATCAATCCGCTCAACGTGATCGAGCGGTCTGGTGTCGATGCTTCAGCGGAGCGAGGTGGCCGGTGGGCATGGGCCGAAATCGACCTGGATGCCATTGCCTACAACGTGGCCGCGTTGGGAGCGATGGCGGCGCCGGGGGTGTTGTGTGCCGTCGTGAAAGCCAACGGTTACGGCCACGGTGCTGTGCCAGCGGCCCGAGCGGCGCTGGAGGGCGGGGCTCTATGGTTGGCCGTGGCGCTCGTCTCCGAAGGCGTGGAATTGCGGGAGGCGGGCATCACCGTTCCCGTGTTGGTGCTGTCGGAGCCTCCACCAGATCAGTTTGCGGCGTGTGCTCAATGGGGTTTGACGCCCACCGTGTACACCCCAGTGGGGATAGGTGCAGCAGCGGCAGCGAAGGTTGGGAACGTTCATCTGAAAGTGGACACTGGCATGCATAGAGTCGGCGCCACTCCGGCCGATACCGGCTCATTGATGGCCATGATTGACTCGTCGGAAGGGATTGCGTTGGGGGGAGTGTTCACACACCTTGCTTGCGCCGACGCCGACAACCAATCTGTGTCGATGGCGCAACTGGCGCTGTTTGCCGATGTGGCGCCGGCTGTCTCGTTTCGCCACGTTGCCAATTCGGCCGGCCTGATCAACGGGCTATCGCACGACATGGCGATGGCCAGAGCTGGGATCGCTATCTATGGCATTGCTCCTGCCCCCAACATGGTAGAGGCCGATGTAGATCTGCGCCCAGCGCTTTCACTTAAGGCGCGAGTTTCGCTAGTTAAAAGGGTGCCCGCTGGCAGCGCGGTGAGCTATGGCCATCGGTACCGCACGGAGAGCGAGACCACGTTGGCTACTGTGCCCATTGGGTACGCCGACGGAGTCCCTCGGCGGCTCGGTTCGGCGGGCGGCCGGGTGTTGATTGGCGGCTCGCCGCACCCAATTGCCGGCGTGGTGACCATGGACCAACTCGTTGTCGACGTGGGGAATCTAGATGTGGCCGTGGGTGATGAGGTAGTGCTCATTGGCTCGCAGGGCACGGCAAATATTGATGCGTACGACTGGGCACAACGGCTAGACACGATCGCCTACGAGATCGTGTGCGGCATCTCCTCACGGGTGCCGCGGGTGTACTTTGGCGCAATGTACAACTCCACAATTCCGGAGGTTGCTTAATGACGTCCGCAGCGCCGAACTTGTTGACAACCGATCACATGGCCTCCTTCGTGGCGAGAGGCTATTTGCGTTTTGACGGTGTGGTTCCTGACGCCATCAACCAGAAAGCTATGGTCGACCTGCCGGTGCTTCTGCAGAGCTGGGTGAAGCAATTCGTGGCCTTGTCGGCTGGGCCGGGAGCCGCAGCTAGCGCGGCGACGGAGCACGAATTCGACGAAGCCGCTGCCATGCAAACGAGCAATTCTGGTACCCCGTTGTACGAGGCGTACGGACCCGAGACGGCGTTCGGCCAGATGATTCGAGTCCCCGAAATTGCAGGCGCGATCCTGTCACTGGTTGGTGCCGCACCAGTGTTTGATCACTCGTTCGCGCACCTCAAACCGCCGCACGATGTGTCGTGGCAGCGGCTGCATTGTGATGCCATCGTGGACCCCAACACTGCCTTTGATATTCAACTTTTTTGGTTCCCCCACGACATTGCTCCTGGAGCAGGCGGCACACGGTTTGTACCGGGAAGCCACCTCCGCCAAGCCCACAATGACGACATCGGGCGCTACCAACATTTGGCAGGCGATCAGTACTTCACCGGCGTGGCGGGCACGGTGTTGATATTCCATCACGGCCTTTGGCACGCAGGAGCGCCGAACCACAGCGACCAACTTCGGGTGATGGGAAAACTGCGCATCAACCCCACCACATCGCAAGTGCGGCTGTGGGACACCACCGATTTGGATGAGCGAAACACTCACACGGAGAACCTGTTTGCGTTGTCGCACAACCGCACGGTGGCGTCGGTGTTGCGGGAACGCCAACCGTGGTACAACGAGGCGTCGTACCGCCATGAGCTCGTGCAACGTTCGAAGTTGTGGCGCTACCTCAGCGGCGACAACAAGTTCGATGTGGATTGGTATCTCACGCGCCAGGAAATGCGTCAGCGGATTGAGAGCTCGTTGTGACCACCCAGATTTGGCGCCAGCAAGTAATGCTGTTGTGGCTTTCGGAGCCTACGTTGAGTGCCTCCGTTTTGGGGTGGGCGTTTCACGACGGTACTGCTGGCGCAGGGCCACAGCCCTTCGATACGCAGCAACTGGCTGGTGACGGGCCCGACAGGCAATCAGGCGCCGGAGCTCCGTATGCCGATGGCGTGGCCGCGTTGATCGACGGTTGGCGCGTCATTCAGATAGCGCCGCAACGGCCACCGGTGGCCGGGTCCGAACACATGGTTTCAGTGCTTCCCAACGAGTTCGTTTTTGAACGAATGATTGACATCGCCGCGGGTTAAGTATGGCGAAGAAACCCGTCGGAGTTCGGCGCGAAAAGGTTGATCGCGTCGCTCTGCGGCGGGCGGCGATGCCAAAGTTGACATATCCGTCAAGTTTGCCGATCGTGGAATTTCGCGACGAACTCGTGCAGACCATTCGTGATCACCAGGTGGTCATCGTGGCTGGCGAAACCGGCTCCGGGAAGAGCACCCAGCTACCAAAATTTTGTCTTGAAGCGGGACGCGGAATCGAAGGCCTGATCGGGCATACCCAGCCTCGGCGGGTCGCAGCTCGCACTATTGCCGAACGGGTGGCAGAAGAACTCGGCGTGGAGCTCGGCACTGCTGTGGGATACACGGTGCGTTTCACCGATCACGTGCGTGACAGCACGTTGATAAAGGTAATGACCGACGGCATTCTGCTGGCCGAAATTCAGCGTGACCCGAAACTGCGTCGCTACGACACGATCATTATCGACGAAGCTCACGAACGCAGTTTGAACGTGGATTTCCTCCTTGGATATCTCAAGCGATTGTTACCCAAGCGTCCGGATCTCAAAGTGATAGTTACGTCGGCGACCATTGACACACAACGGTTTTCGGAGCACTTCAACAACGCTCCTGTGATCACGGTGGCGGGGCGAACCTATCCGGTTGAGATGCGATACCGCCCCATCGGTGCCGAGAATTTCGATAATCCCAACGACGACCGAGATCAAGTGCAGGCTGTGTGCGATGCCGTGATGGAACTGGCGCAGGAAGGCCCCGGCGACGTGCTTGTGTTCTTCAGTGGAGAGCGCGAAATTCGTGACACTGCAGATGCGTTGCGGCGGCTCGACTTGCGCAACACCGACGTGCTCCCGTTGTACGCCCGCTTGTCGTCGGCCGAACAGCACCGCATCTTTCAAACGCACACGGGGCGTCGAATCGTGTTGGCCACAAACGTGGCGGAGACGTCGCTGACCGTGCCGGGTGTGCGATACGTAGTCGACACTGGTACAGCGCGAATTTCGCGTTACAGCCGCCGGCTCAAAGTGCAACGCCTTCCCATCGAGCCAATCTCGCAGGCCTCTGCCAACCAGCGCTCCGGTCGGTGCGGACGAGTGGCACCCGGCGTATGTATCCGGCTCTTTTCGCAAGACGATTTCAAAACACGCCCACTTTTTACCGAGCCCGAAATATTGCGTACGAATCTGGCATCGGTGATTTTGCAAATGACGGCTATCGGTCTGGGCGATGTTGATCGGTTTCCTTTTCTGGAGCCCCCTGATCGCCGGTCGGTCCGAGATGGCGTGTTGCTGTTGGAGGAACTCGGCGCCATCGAGCCGGGCGGCGAAGACGACCCCAATCGGCGCCTCACGAAGATGGGTCGTCAACTCGCGCAACTGCCGGTTGACCCACGGCTGGGCCGAATGGTCATCGAAGCAGACCGCAACAATTGCGTGCGCGAAGTGCTGGTGATTGCGTCGGCCATGTCGATTCAAGACCCGCGTGAAAGGCCGACTGAGAAACAACAGGCGGCCGACGAATCGCATCGCCGTTTCAACGCAGAGGGTTCCGATTTCTTGGCGCTCGTGAAACTTTGGGACTACTTACGAGAGCAACAGCGCCAGCTGTCGGGTAGTCAATTTCGGAGAATGTGCCGCACAGAATATTTCAACTATTTACGTGTCCGTGAGTGGTCTGATTTGTTTAGCCAATTGCGCCAAGTAGCGGGCACGCTCGACATCAGGGTATCCACCGAAGCTGGCCATCCCGATCGCGTCCATCAGTCATTGTTGGCAGGGTTGCTTTCGCACATCGGCATGCGAGATGGCGTGAGTCGCGAGTTTTCTGGTGCCAGAGGATCGAAATTTTCGATCGTGCCCCGGTCGGCGTTGGCCAAGAAACCGCCGAAGTGGGTGATGGCCGGCGAGCTTGTCGAAACGAATCGATTGTGGGGCCGCATGGCAGCCAGTATGCAGCCGGAATGGGCGGAATCGCTTGCTCCCCATCTCGTCAAACGGAGCTTCAGTGAGCCGCGGTGGGACGCCCGCCGTGGCGCTGCAGTGGCCACAGAGCGCGTGCTTTTGTACGGCTTGCCGATCGTGGCGGGACGCACCTGCGGGTTCGACAAGGTCGATCCGAGTGGAGCGCGCGAGCTCTTTATTCGCCATGCGCTCGTCGAAAACGATTGGACCACTCACCACAAATTTGTGGAGGCCAACCGGGTGTTTCTTGACGACGTGCGCCAGATGGCTGATCGGGTTCGCAAGGGGAACCTTGTTGATGATGATGCCGTGTTCGCGTTCTATACCAATCGGGTACCCGACACGATTGTGTCGGCCCGTCATTTCGATCGGTGGTGGAAAGACGAGCGCCGCAAAGTCCCTGATCTTTTGACGCTCACCATTGAAGTGTTGAGCAAAGACGGCCAAAGTTTGAGTGAACGCGAATACCCGGAGTCGTGGAGTCACGGCGACCTGACTCTGCCGGTGAGCTACCTCTTCGACGCTTCTCACGAGCAGGATGGCGTCACCGTGCACGTGCCCTTCATGGCGTTGAATCAACTCGACGATGACGTCTTCACGTGGCAGGTGCCAGGGCTGCGCGTCGAAGTAGTGGAGGGGCTGATTCGCAATTTGCCAAAGCAGTTTCGGCGTTTGTTGGTGCCTATTGCCGACAACGCGGCAGCCGCGGTTGCCCGTCTCGACGCAGGGACGAAAGCCTCCCTCCGGAATGCATTGGCGCCGGCGCTCACTGAGCTGGCGGGTGAGCGCATCGTGCCAAGCGATATTGACGATTCGTCGTTGGCGTTGCATCTACGGGTGACGTTTTCTGTGGAGGACAACCAAGGCAAATGTGTGGCGCTTGGCAAGGATCTTGGTGCGTTGCGGGCCATGTTGGGTGCCGAGCTTCGAGCGGCGATCGTGGCCGCTTTTCGGAGCACCGAAAAGTCGGGAATTCGGGAGTGGGATTTTGGCGAGCTGCCTCAAACGCTGCGAGCTCGACGCGACGGCATAGAGGTTCTCGGTTACCCCACGTTGCTCGATGTGGTCGACAGCGTGTCAATCCGGGTGGTTACCAATCGTCAATTGCAGATGCGATCAATGCGGTTGGGCGTACGGCGTTTGCTCTTGCTCACCGTGCCTGTTTCTCGCAAAGCGTTGGAGCGTTCGCTCTCCAACGACCTCAAGCTCACACTGAGTCGTCAGGCCACTGTGCCGGTCAGCGAAATAATGAATGACTGCGTGTTGGCAGCTGCCGATTTCGTGATCTCCGAACATGGCGATTTGCCGTGGGATGGCACGGCGTTCTCATCGTTGCAAGACACAGCGCGTCGCAAGATGGCCGACATTGCATCGATGGCACTATGCGATGTGGGCATGATTTTGGCTGAAGCTGCCGTTGTGCGATTACGAGTGGGAGATCTCACCGCAGCCGTCACGCAAACGTCAGCTGCCGAGATCAATGCCCACCTTTCCCGGCTTCTGCAGCCGGGGTTCGTGAGTACGAGCGGCACGTATCGATTGCTCGACATCCATCGCTACGTGCAAGCTGCCAATCGGCGTATCGACAAGGTGATGGCCGACACGGTGCGGGACCGTCAAATGATGCGGGAAATCAATTCGATCGAGCAGCGATACGGCGTGGCGTTGGCGGCCATGGAGCGCAGTGCGGTCACTGCCGACGTTGTGGAAATTCGGTGGATGATCGAGGAGTTGCGGGTGAGCTACTTCGCCCAATCGCTCGGTACCGCACAGTCGGTGAGCGCGGCCAGAATCAATCGAGCGATCGACCAGATGGCCTCCGGTGGTACCCTTCGAGGCGAATGAACGAGATCGCGCCACGCTCGTTGACCACGAGCCCGACATGAAAATCCGGTCGGAATCACCAGACGCCACCCGCGAAATTGCAGCGTTGTTAGCCGCTGTTTCGTTGGCTGGAGATCTCATCGTGTTGGCCGGCGACATGGGTGCTGGCAAGACTTGTTTTGCTGGCGGGTTCGCTCACGGGTTGGGGATCGACGACCGGATTACCTCGCCCACATTTACGTTGGTGAATACATACGACGGGCGGCTCCGATTGCATCATCTCGATGTGTATCGGCTCGATCAAATGCACGAAGCACTTGATTTGGGGCTCGCTGAATTGCTCGATGATGGCTCTGTCACGCTGATCGAGTGGGGCGATGTGATTAGCCCCGTACTACCGAGCGACTACATGGAAATACAGATGGATTACGACGATGACGATGAACTTGTGCGGACTATGACTCTCGTGCAAGTTGGTGGCTCATGGGCGACGCGTATGCCCGAAATCGCAATCTCGTTGGAGAAATGGTCATGCTGATTTTGGGTATCGACACCGCGTCGCCTCAGGTGGGCGTAGCTATTGGTGGCCACGAGGGTGTGCTGGCTTCGTTTCATTCGGCGCGCGGCCGTCAACATGCCGAGACCGTGACGCCAGCCATCGAGTTTGTGTGCCGTCAAGCACGGGTAGAACTTCGCGAAATCAGTTGCGTGGCAGTCGACGTTGGCCCCGGGTTGTTCACCGGAATGCGGGTGGGCATCGCCACTGCGAAAGCAATCGCTTCGGCGTTGCGGGTGCCGATGATCGGCGCATCGAGTTTGGATTTATTGGCTATGCCGGTACGCCATACGAGTCGCCGGATTGTGTCGGTACTTGATGCCAAGCGGGGCGAGGTCTTTACCGCTCATTACGTTTCGGCGCCGGGCGGTATTCAGCGCATTGGTGAGTACCGGTGTGAGACGGCAGACGAGCTCGTGGTGGAGCTGATGGCTGAACACGAGAACTATCTGCTTGTTGGTGATGGCGCGTTGCGGTACCGCGATGTGTTGAGCGCCGTCGAAAATGTTGAGATCGCCGAACAGAGTTTGTCGATGCCCAGCGCCTCAGCACTGGTGCAGTTGGCCCACTCACACGCGCTGCGAGAGCAATGGGTCAACACGTGGGAATTGCAACCTCTGTATTTGCGTCAACCCGACGCCGAGATCAACTGGCAGGAACGCCAGTGACGGCCAGCAGTGTGACAGCAGGAACGCCAGTGACGGCCAGCAGTGTGACAGCAGGAACGCCAGTGACGGCCAGCAGTGTGACAGCGGGAACGCCAGTGACGGCCAGCAGTGTGACAGCGCTGGAGTCGCTGGAGATTCGCACGATGACGCGTAAGCATCTGCGGGCGGTGCTCAAAATCGAGGAGCAGGTGTATCACCGGCCATGGTCGCAAGCCACGTACCTCGGTGAGTTGAAACTGGTCGCCAGTCGCATTTATCTGGCCGGCTTCTTTCGCGGTCGGCTCGAGGGATACGCCGGATTGTTGTTTCAAGGCACCGACGGCCACGTAGCCACTATCGCAGTAGACCCGGCCATGCAGGGCAACAAGATTGCGGAACGTTTGCTGTACATCCTGGTGCGTCGCGCCCTCGAACGAGGGGCGCGCGACCTCACTCTCGAGGTACGGGTGAGTAACGAGCCGGCCATTTCGCTCTATCGAAAATTCGGATTCGTGCCGGCAGGAATGCGGAAGAACTATTACTCCGATATCAACGAAGACGCGTTGATCATGTGGGCAAACGATGTGGCCGAACCGGCCTATGGAGAGCGTCTCGACCAATTGGGAGCGATGCTCGAACCGTCGATTGTCATCTCAAATTTTGTGGAAGAAGACACTGATGAATGACGTCGTGCTCGGTATCGAAACGAGCTGTGATGAGACTGCCGCGGCGTTGGTACGCGGTGGCACCGAAGTGATGTCGTCTGTGGTGTCGACGCAGATCGATTTGCACGCCCGCTTCGGCGGGGTGGTGCCCGAGGTGGCGAGCCGAGCGCATGTGGAATTGCTCACCCCGGTGATTGCCCAGACGATCATTGAGGCGGGCATTGACGATTCGGCAATCGACGTTGTAGCGGCGACGGTAGGTCCCGGTCTCATCGGTTCATTGTTGGTGGGCGTCAGTGCGGCCAAGGCACTGGCTCTGGTATGGGACAAGCCGTTCGTGGCCGTAAATCATCTTGAAGCGCACCTGTACGCAGCTTTCTTAGAGGACCCGAATTTGGAGCTGCCGCTGCTAGTGATTTTGGTGTCCGGTGGCCACACAATGCTTATCGAAATGCGCGACCACGGCGAGTACCGGCTGTTGGGATCCACTATCGACGATGCTGCCGGCGAGGCGTTCGACAAGGTGGCCCGGTACCTCGGGCTCGGCTATCCCGGCGGGCCTGCTATCGATGCGATCGCCGAGCAAGGTGATCCAACGGCCATCAATTTTCCTCGTGGGATGGTGCACGACGGCCTCGATTTTTCGTTCAGTGGTCTCAAGACATCGGTGATCAATTATGTGCGCAAAAACCCCGATGCGTCGAATGCCGATGTGGCTGCTTCGTTTCAACAAGCCGTGGTGGACGTGTTACTGATCAAAGCTCGCCGCGCTGCGAAATCGATTGGTGCCAGAGGTATGTGTTTGGCCGGCGGAGTAGCGGCGAACAGTCAGTTGCGATTGCAGTTTTTGGATGCCTGTACTGAAGACGGCGTGCACGGTTTTCTGCCGAGCCGCCTGATGTGTACCGACAACGCGGCCATGGTGGCAGCGGCTGGTTGGTACGTGTTTAACCAGTACGGCCCCAGCGGTCTAGAAACCGGCGCTTATCCAAACATGAAGCCCCGCTGGCTCGCTGAATAGCACTGCTTTGCCTAACAAAAGTCTCGACCAGTCGCGTATTAACACTATTTACAGTTAATATAGTAATGGTATGAACCTGTCCGGTCGCCCGCTACTCGCTACACGCCTCGACGTGCCACTTTACGTCGATTGCGGCATTGAGCCAGTCGTGATGAATGCAGCCCGGCGCGGCCTGAACACCCTCGTCGTCGGCGAAGCCGGTTCCGGTAAAACGAGCTTGCTACACCGGATTGAGTACGAATTTCGCAACGAAGAATTCAAACTTGCATTCGTAGATGGCCGGTCCTGCGAAAGCGTCCAAGATCTGTTGGAGAAGATAGGAATTCAGCTCGGTGTCGAATTTCCACGGCAAGAGACTGTCCACTCTCTCTTCGGTTTGGAAGAGCCATTTATCCAGAAGCCGCCCCAGTCGGAACCACCTTCGGTTGAACGTATCTTGGCGAAACTCGTAAAGGCGATCCCCCAAGGGCCGCGATCGATTCTGTTCTTTGACAGCCCTGAACGAGATCTCGCCCACGCGTTCTTTGGGCGATTGCGCGACGCCGTTTGGCAACTCCCGATCACATGGATTGTGGCTGCTGATTCGAATGCCGCTGACGCATTCAGGCGACCCCCGGCCGATGCCTTCTTCGAAATCGTTGAACGTATCCCCGCTCTAGATGACTCACGCGCTCGCGAAATTTTGCGTAGTCGCCTCGCTGATGAATCGTCTGCAGGCGAAATGGGTAAAGCCGCAACTCCGCGGATTTTGTTGGACCACGCTCGACGAGTCATGCTCGACTTCGGCACAGCAGCAATCCTCCAGCGGATGGAGGTGGAATTTCAACGTCGACTCGATGATGTTTCACGCGCTGCAGCAATGCTGGCGAACGAACTGCGTGGCCAAGGTCCGGTAAGCGCATCGGATGCAGACGTGCAACGACGATTGGGCTGGACTCGACCGCGCCTAACTCAGGTGCTGAAAGAACTTGAATCGGCTGGCTTGGCGCGAGCTACTGAAGCTTCCGATGGTCATCCTGGACGACCGCGGCGTCTTTATGAAATAGTGACGGACTGATGGGTGATTTGCTCAATGAACTCCAACAAATTCACGCGTTTGATCCAACGGTGCGTTTCGAGGAACTCGGCTACCTTCATGTCCCGTTCGACTCGATGCACGGGAAGACCACCGTTGAAAGCCGGATCAGTGCTGCCATGCATAGAGGCGATCGAGTCGCCCTTATTGGCACAACCGGCAACGGCAAATCGAGCACGGCTTCGTATGTCGTGAGCCCCATGAATGAAGCGTTAATAGCGTTTCGGATTGGCGTCACTGTTGAGGATCCCGACCTACTCACGAACCCCGGGCGATTTGCCCAGCACGTTGTGCGCCGCATTGCACGGGACGCAAAAGAGGTGTCGGAGCCGCAAAGAATTCAGTTGCAGCTTGACGTCGCCGAGACCCACTCTGTTCGGGCCGAACGTTCTCGACGCACTGGCGCGAAGATCAATGCAAAAGTGTTCGAGTTGTCGGGTGAGTTGCAAACCGTGGCGTCGTCTGTGGATCAACCGACCTCGTCGCATGAGTTCATTGAGGCGCTTGACCATGCGTTGGATCTCGTTCGGACGACGGGAGCGGTACCAGTCCTCGTGATCGACGACTCAGACACATGGCTCGAAGTTGAAGGGGGAGAGCTAGCGGCGACACGACGTTCGTTCTTCGGTCCGATCATGCGGATGCTTGCCGAACGAGACTGCGGGCTACTTGTCGCGGTTGATGAGCGGTACCTTGACAGCGTCGACTACAAGCCGGCGCGTAACGGATCCCTTCCAGATGAAATCCACGTCCCGCGTCTACGCAGCGCGGACGATCTTGAACTATTACTAGCCCACCGAGTAACGCAAGTGGAGGGTTCGAAAGTCGCTGATGTTTTCAACGAATCGGTCATCGTGAAAATGTTCACCGAATACGAACGATCGAAATTGAGCCTTCGCCAACTCATGCGGCTTGTGCACTCATCGCTATATCACGCCGCCGAATCTGGAAATCGACAAGTTGGTCCCGCTGCGTTCGCTGCGAGCGTCCGGGAATTCGTTGCCGAGTCGCGCTAAGTGCGCGATCATCGTCGTTACGACAGGGCGAATTCGGCGGCTGCCGCTAAGGCGTGTATCCGCGCGGTAGCGAAGTAGGGCACTTCCACCATGTCGGCGGTCACCAACAACTCGATTTCAGTGCAACCAGCGATGATTCCTTGGCATCCCGCATCTATGAGTTCACCAATTATGGCGAAATATTGAGAGCGTGATTTTTCGGTCACGACGCCACGCACATTTCATCGAAAATGATGTCATTCACAATGATTCGTTGCGCTTGATCGGGCACGAGCACGTCCAGCCCATCGGCTGTCTCGAGGCGCTCGCGGTAAAAGGTTTGCTCCATTGTGAGCCGGTACCAAGCAGGCCGATGCGCTGTACTCCCGCCGCCTTGCACGGCATGTGCAATCGCATTGGCATTGTGGGTCAATGGCCGTCAGATAATTGAATTTGGTCTCGGAAGCACGTTGGCTGGAACCCCCATTGTTTTCGCTAGACGTCTTATCGCTTGACCGAACTCACCTTGGGTTATCGATGTCGATCCATAGAGTCGCCAGCTTCGTGAATGGCAAATAACCATTGCTGTGAATCCGACATGTTCAACGAATCGAATTGTGCATGGAAATCTATTGAGAGGTTGCCCAAGCCGAGCGCGAACTTCAAATGGGTGGGGCTCGTCAAATAGAGCTTTTCGGGCAATTAGTGCTGAAGTGAGCAAGTCGCAGGAAGGAATTATCCTAAGGGTCGAATCCAGGGAGATAATGTTCGGCGCTTCGTAGCCGAATCGCCACTCGACCGGCGAGGGTCGACCTGGTCGTTGATTACCTCCCTGAGACGTATGTGGGTCGTGGCGCGGCGCAGGAGTTGGTTGTGCTGCTGGGCGTTGATGAGCGTGCGCGGCTTTCGGGTCTTGGACGAGAAAGTTACGGTCTTTAAGTTCCTTGTAAGCCAGGTTCAGTCTCATCATGAATCGTTCGGCTTCTTGGCGAATTTCGGAGCTTTGGTCGTGGTACCTGTCGGGATGGTAGATCTGCGTCAGTCTCCGGTACGAGGCTTTGATGTCTGCCTCGGTTGCCCGATAATCAAGACCGAGGATTTCTATGGCACTCTGCATCAAGGTTCCGCCTTGCCTTGTAGATTTTAAGAATCTAGCAGTGGGACGAGCGAGGGCAATCCCTCTGAGAATCGGATTACAAACGCTAGCTATGCAAAAGTCGTCTCGTAATATTTCGACTGGTCGTTGTCAACCGCGCAACATCGATTGGCTTATTCGACAGTTTTGGTACTTGCCGATTGATGGCCTATCAATCAGTTTGGAACGCAAGCGGCGTTATGACAACGCGAATTCGGCGGCGGCTAAGGCGTGTATTCGCGCGGTAGCGAAGTAGGGCACTTCCACCATGTCGGCGGTCACCAACAACTCGATTTCAGTGCAACCAGCGATGATTCCTTGGCATCCCGCGTCTATGAGTTGACCAATGATGGCGAGGTATTTGGCACGTGATTTCTCGGTCACGATGCCACGCACGAGTTCGTCGAAAATGATGTCATTCACAATTGTTCGTTGCGCTTGATCGGGCACAAGCACGTCCATTCCATATCCCGTCTCGAGACGCTCACGATAGAACGCTTGCTCCATCGTGTACCGCGTGCCGAGCAGACCGACGCGCTGTACTCCCGCTGCTTGAATTGCGTGTGCTGTGGCATCGGCAATGTGGATAAACGGCACGTTGATGGCGGCGACGATGTGATCGGCAACATTGTGCATGGTGTTTGTGCATAACACGATTGCCTCGCATCCAGCCGCCTCGAGGCTGACGGCGGCGTCGGCTAACACGACTCCTGCGTCGTGCCATTGGCCCGCCATCTGCAGTCGTTCAATGTCGGCAAAGTTGAACGATCGAACAATCAAGTCGGCTGAATTGGTGCCGCCGAGGCGGTCTCGCACGGCGCGATTTATGATCCGTTCGTACTCGACGGATGATTCCCAACTCATGCCCCCCAGCAACCCGATTCGCTTCACGGCGTCAGGATAGCTGTGGGAAATTTTACGAAGACGCCGGACCGCTTTGCGTTGCGGCGTACGCAATGGCGTCGGACGGGCGGTCCCACATGGGGGATTCGTCACGTTCCGTGCGGTCGTCGCCGGTACCGACTGGCGGTGGTGCAACACCATCGGATGAATGCCCGGTCTTGCCAGCGCGGTCCTTCCACGAATGGTCCGGTGACCACTCATTGGCGATGTATGCCACCGTGCCGGGAACCGTCATGGAGGTGGCAAAATTCAGTGCTGCCAACACCGTTGCTCGGTGTCCGTCGTCGTCAAGTGGGCGGCCGAGTGGGCGTCCAAGTGGCATGTCGCTGTACACGATCCTGGGCGTGCCGACACCTTGTGAAATCGATAGTCCAGTGGAGATAGTGGCGGTAGGGATTCCTGCTGTTTCGAATGCTCGTGCGATCAGACCGATCGACTGGTGGCACACGGGTCAAACGGGCACCAGCAACGCCATATCCCACTGTTGTTCGATGGCCAGCGCGACGAGCGCAGGAGCGAGTTGTTCGCGCACTTTGCGGGCCGAATAGATACCGCCCACGAAGCTGTACGCGGTCTCCGCCACCGATCCGATTTGGCCGCCTTGCGCCAACGATCGCAATGCTCCAAATGGGAACACAACCTCCGGATCCTGACGGGCGTCTTTGAGGTCGTAGGCGAAATGAGTGATGCGCAAATCGTCTGCACTAGCCGTTGATGGAATCTCCCGGTACGAAGCGTCGTCTTTGAAGTGATAGGCCTCCTGCCCAACCACATACACGCCACCAGAACCAATGAGCCCGACACGCATTTCCGACAGCGGCAACGAGGCTGACGCAAGGGCGTCCAGAGGCTCTTCGACGGCCCATCGATACGAGGTCGTGAACCCTATCGATTCGTATCGTTCGCGGGTGCGGGCGAGGTAGTCAACCGGTGCCGTCGTGGGCGGCATACCAATAACAACATCAGTCATGTGTGCACCGTACGTCACAATTGTCAGCGATGTACGACTCTGCCGTCACCAAACCTTTGCGGATCGGACCGCTCACGCTTCCCGTGCCCGTCGTGCTCGCTCCCATGGCAGGTGTGACCAATTCCCCCTATCGCACGTTGTGCCGGCAATACGGAGCCGGCCTATACGTCAGCGAAATGGTGCAATCGCGCGCTCTGCTTGAAGGCAGCGAACGCACTATGCGCATGGTCCGTTTTGGGGCCGATGAAACGCCACGCAGCATCCAGCTATACGGCACCGATCCCGTTATCATCGCCGCCGCCGTGCGCAAGCTCGTGGATGACATTGGCGTGCAACACATCGACATGAATTTCGGATGCCCTATGCCCAAGGTGACCCGACATGGAGGAGGGTCAGCGGTGCCCGCCAAGCCACGGCTCCTGCAACGCATTGTGCGCGCAGCCGTCGCCGCCGCAGGCGACGTGCCACTGACGTTGAAATTTCGCATCGGCCTTCACGACGATCTCATCACCTTTCTCGACACGGGCCGCATTGCCGAAGCAGAGGGCGCAGCCGCTATTTCGCTCCACGCCCGAACCACCGCCCAGCTCTATTCGGGTGCTGCAAATTGGGACAAAATCGCAGAGCTCAAGAACGCCGTCACCACTATCCCGGTGCTTGGCAACGGCGACATCTGGGAGGCGTCCGATGCCCTAAAAATGATGGCTGCTACTGGATGCGACGGTGTGGTCATCGGCCGCGGATGCCTGGGGCGGCCGTGGCTGTTCGGCGACCTCGTGGATGTGTTCAAAGATCCGTTGCATCGCCCAGTCGCTCCTCGTTTCGGTGTGGTGGCCGATGTGATGCGAACGCACGTGCGTCTGCTGTGCGAGCACTTTGCCTCAGAGCGCGGTGTGCGCGATTTTCGCCGTCACGCCGGCTGGTATCTCACGGGATATCCGGTGGGCGCCGAGGTGCGCCACCGCATTGGGCTGGCGTCCACGATTGCCGAAGTGGATGAGATTTTGGGCGGCGTGGATCCCTCGATCGAACTCACTCCCGGCGGTGAGCGTTTTGCCCGTGGCCACACCCGCGGTCCTCAACACGTGGTGCTGCCGTTGGGGTACCTGGATCATCTTGATGGCGACGACGTGCCAAGTGCTAGCGGCGAAACTGAATCGTCGGGCGGCTGATCGTGCGCATCGTTCTTGGCTCGAGCTCGCCTCGCCGCAGTGAACTCCTCACCCAAGCCGGTCTTGAATTCGACGTGGTCGTCTCGGATATCGACGAGACACAGTTCTCCGGCGAATCGCCCACGGTCTATGTGGAGCGGCTCGCCCGGGCTAAGGCGAGCGCAGTCGCCAAACGGGTCGGGCCTGATGCGGTCGTGATCGGTGCCGATTCCACCGTCGACGTAGACGGCACATCGCTCGGCAAACCCACTGGCCGTCGCGAAGCCACTGCCATGATGCGCATGCTTTCCGGGCGCAGCCACGTGGCGCACACAGGCGTCGCCGTGGCTCACAATGGCGGAGTTGTATCGATTGTGGTCACCACGGAGGTCTCGTTTGTGGCCCTTAGCGACGCCACGATCGAGTGGTACGTCAACACGGTCGAGCCGTACGACAAGGCCGGCGGATACGGGCTGCAGGGTTTGGCTGGGCAATTTGTGTCGTCGATTCATGGCTCTGCCAGCAACGTTGTGGGCCTCCCGTTGGCGCAAACGTTGGCTTTGATCCATGAAATGCTCGCAGTGATCCCTGTCGAATCTGGCGATCAATCAGAAAAAATTCGTTAGCACTCGCGCTCTGCGATTGCTAAGTGCCCCTCGGCGTGGTTACAGTTAGCACTCGACCCATGAGAGTGCTAACTCCCCCGGAGGAAACGCAATGAATTTGCAACCACTCGACGACCGTATTGTCGTCAAGCCCAATGAAGCCGAAGCCAAGACCGCATCAGGTCTTGTGATTCCTGATACTGCCAAGGAGAAGCCACAGTTGGCTGAAGTCCTGGCCGTCGGCCCCGGCCGTCGCAGCGATCACAGCGGCGAGATCATCCCGATGGACGTCAAGGTTGGCGACACCGTTGTGTTCTCCAAGTACGGCGGCACCGAGATCACTGTCGACGGGGAGGACGTACTCGTCCTCAACGCCCGCGACGTTCTCGCCATCCTGAAGAAGTAGTTCAACATGGCAAAAATGTTGAAGTTTGATGATGAGGCGCGCCGCGCCCTTGAGGCAGGTGTCAACAAGCTCGCCAACGCGGTCAAGGTGACACTCGGGCCAAAGGGTCGCAACGTCGTCCTCGATAAGAAGTTTGGTGCGCCCACGATTACTAACGATGGCGTGTCCATCGCTCGTGAAGTTGAACTTGATGACCCCTTCGAAAACATGGGCGCTCAGCTCGTCAAAGAAGTGGCCACCAAGACCAACGATGTGGCCGGCGACGGCACCACCACCGCCACCGTGTTGGCTCAAGCACTCGTGCATGAGGGCCTCCGCAACGTGACAGCTGGTGCCAACCCAATGGGCCTCAAGAAGGGTATCGAAAAGGCAGTCGCCGCCGTTGTTGCGAGCATTAAAGCTCAGTCAACAATGATCGATGACAAGTCAGAGATCGCTCAGGTTGCCACCATCTCGGCCGCCGACGCTTCGATTGGTGCGGTCATCTCCGACGCTATCGATCGTGTTGGCAAAGACGGCGTGGTCACTGTTGAAGAATCCAATACGTTTGGCATGGATCTCGAGTTTGTGGAAGGCATGCAGTTCGACAAGGGTTATCTGTCGCCATACTTCGTGACCGACCAAGAGCGCCAAGAAGCAGTGTTGACTGATCCGTACATTGCGTTCGTCAATGGCAAGATCTCCACAGTGTCGTCCATGTTGCCTTTGCTTGAAAAAGTTATGGCCTCTGGCAAGCAGCTGCTGATCATTGCCGAAGACATCGACGGCGAAGCGTTGGCCACCCTGGTGGTCAACAAGATCCGTGGCACGTTCAACTCGGCCGCCGTGAAGGCACCGGGTTTCGGTGACCGTCGTAAGGCCATGATGGCCGACATGGCGATCCTCACCGGTGGCCAGGTCATTTCCGAAGAGGTCGGTCTCAAGCTTGATACCGCCACCTTGGATCTGCTCGGCCGGGCCAAAAAGGTCATCATCACCAAGGACGAGACAACCATTGTCGACGGCGCTGGCGATGAGACCGAAGTCAAGGGTCGTGTCAATCAGATCAAGGCCGAAATCGAAAACACCGATTCTGACTGGGATCGTGAGAAGCTCCAAGAGCGTCTGGCGAAACTGGCCGGCGGCGTGGCCGTGGTCAAGGTTGGCGCAGCCACCGAAGTGGAGCTCAAAGAGAAGAAGCACCGCATCGAAGACGCCCTTTCGGCTACTCGTGCAGCCATCGAAGAAGGCGTGGTCGCCGGTGGCGGCACCGCACTGCTTCGGGCCCGCACCGCAGTTGCCGAAGTTGTCGCGTCGCTCACCGGCGATGAGGCCACTGGCGCCAAAGCCGTGTGGACTTGCCTTGACGCTCCTGCTCGGTTGATTGCCGAAAACGCTGGCTTCGAAGGTGCGCTTGTTGTTCAGGAAATCCAGAGCCGCTCCGGTTCGGTCGGCTTCAATGCTGCTACTGGCGAATACGAAGACCTCGTAAAAGCCGGCGTAATTGACCCCGCCAAGGTGACTCGTGCCGCGTTGCAAAACGCAGCCTCGATCGCCGCACTGGTGCTCACCACTGAATGCCTCGTAGCCGACAAGCCTGAAAAGGCTGGCGCGGGTGGCGGCGGTGGCGGAATGCCAGGTATGGGCGGTATGGGTGGCATGGGCGGCATGATGTAACTCTGCCTTTGGCAGGTGTTTCGTACATATCGCTCGGCGACTCGCCAAGTGTCTTTGATGGTCCGGGCCTTGTGCCCGGGCCATCAGTCTTTTTGGACTGACGGGTTAGAACAAGCCCGCCGGGATGGTCCACGATGAGAGCGGTTCGGTGATCGAATCGTCGAGCAGTTGGCGGACGTCGGTTGCCGAAATTCCTTTGGCAGCGAGGTCCTCGAGCGTCACGGCACCATGGCGTTTTGCCAGACGTTCGCCATCGGGGCCGTACACAAGAGGCACATGTACGTACCGCGGAGTGAGGTAACCGAGCAGTTGCTGGAGCACCACCTGGCGGGGCGTGGTGAACCGGAGGTCCTCACCGCGCACGATGTCGGTGACGTTTTGGGCCGCGTCGTCGGCGACCACGGCCAAGTTGTAGGCCGGTGCGCCATCATTGCGTCGGATCACGAAGTCGTCGACAGGGCCAGTAACGATGCCAGTCGGCTCCGTGAATGTTGCGTGGTCGACGGGGGATCGCAGACGCAGCGCGGGAGGGCGTCCCGACGCTGAACGCTCATCAAGTTGGACGCGGGTGAGGTTGGTGCACGTGCCCGGATACATGCCCTCTGAGCCGAGGCCATGTGGAGCGACAACCGCCTCCGCGATTTCTTTGCGGGTGCAGAAGCACGGGTACGTGAGGCCTTGAGCGGTGAGCGCGTCAATGATCGAGTGGTACACGTCGAAGCGTTCTGATTGGCGCATGATGGGCCCATCTGAGGTGATGCCAATAGCGGCGAGGTCGGCGAGCTGTGATTGCTCGTGTTCGACCCGGCACGCCACCCGGTCGAGGTCTTCGACCCGCAGTAAGAACGCTCCACCGAGCGCCCGTGCTCGGTGGTAAGCGATCAACGCGGTACGGAGATTCCCTAAATGAAGAGCGCCCGTCGGCGAAGGAGCGAAGCGACCAGTAGACGTAGGAGCGAAGCGCCCGATAGGCGCGGTGGCGAAGCGACTGGTGGGCACAAGGACATTGTGACTCAACGTCCAGCCCGTATCCTGATCGAGTGCCGCACGAAGATGTAACGCTGAATCGAGCTGAGCGGCGGATCCGGATCATTGAGCGTGATGGTCCGCTCTGCGTGTGGTGCGGCACCGATGTGACGGCCGACCTGGTTGATGCCACCACAGAGCATGTGGTGCCAAAGATCAAAGGCGGCCCAAGCTGGCTCGAGAACGAAGTGATGGCGTGCAAGCGGTGTAACAGTCAGCGTGGCCATGTCAGCCCAGCGGAGTGGGCCGACGAATGCGAACGCCGAGGCTGGCCTGTGAACCGGTTGGCTATTCAACGAAGTTTGGCCCGCCTGGAGCGAACGATTTTTCGAGTGGGCGGGCAACGGCGAGCGAGATCGTACGTGGCGAGTCAGCTGCGCCGAATGGGGCGTCCCCAGCGCGGCGGTCCTCAAAACATTCCGATGGCCACGCCGATTGATGGCCTGCTGCCGACGCCATGGGCGCACATTCCCGAGGCCGAAAGGCACCACGATTTGGCCACGATTGTGGACGTAATTTCAAGGCGTGGCGACGGTGCCGCGTCGCCGGTATTTTTGTCAGAGCCGCGGGAATCGGCGGTACTGATTGCCCTGTATGAAGAACACGGAGACGTGTTTGTGATTCTGACCCGTCGTGATTGGGGGTTGCGAAATCATGCCGGCGAGGTGAGCTTTCCCGGAGGTCGTACCGACCCCGGAGAAACGGCCAATCAAGCGGCTTTGCGGGAGGCCTACGAGGAGATTGGGCTCGACCCGATGACCGTCACCATCGTGGGGGAGTTGGACCACCGGTGGACGTTGTCGAGTGCCAGTCACATCGTGCCGAAGGTGGCGATCATGCCCGGACGGCCTGTTGGCTTGGTGGCGAATCCGGGTGAAGTCGATGGCATCTTGCATGTCTCGCTTGACGAACTCACCAGTGACGGAGTGCACCGAGCTGAGCGTTGGGTGCGACCACAACTGAGCGTCGACATCAATTTTTTCGAGCTATTTGGCGACACCGTGTGGGGGGCGACGAGCGGCATGTTGCGCCAATTGTTGTGCTTAAGTTTGGAGATTGTCGATGCGCCCGGCCACGTGGAATTGCCCGGTTGAGCTAGAGACGGTTGTCCGTTAGAAATGGGCACTGCGAACGTTGCCGGGAGGCTCGGCAAGCTCGGAGATGATGGCAACCATCTGGCGTACGTGTTCGGCCGTGGTGGCCCGAGTACCGATCGACAGCCGCAAAACCGACCGACCGTCGAGGACGGTACGGGTAAGCAAGATTTTCCCAGTGGCGTTGGCAGCGGCGATCAATTCATCGGTAGCGGCGTCGCCGTTCACGTGACGCACGCACACCAGATTGAGTTGCACGGGTGCCACGATGTCGAAACGTTCGTCGGCAGCAAAGAACGCAGCCGCCTCGGCCGCCCACCGCACATGATTGCGGGCCATGGTTTGCATCGAAACCACACCCTCGAGCCGAATCGTCATCCACAACTTCAGCGCCCGGAACCGACGACCAAGCGGGATGCCCCAGTCTCGGTAGTCGATGACAGCACCGGCATCGCCGGCAGCCGTCTTGAGATACTCCGGCAAAATTGATAGCGCGTTCAGCAATGCTTGTCGGTCAGCCACCCAAAAGAGACTGCAATCGAATTGCACACCCATCCACTTGTGAGGATTGGTGGAATACGAATCGGCGTGTTCGAGGCCGGCGTTGACGAAGCGAAATTCGGGGCACAAAGCGGCAATACCGGCCATGGCCGCGTCGACATGTAGCCAGACGTTTTCGCGTTGGCAGACGGCGGCGATTTCCGGAACGGGATCAATGGCCATCGACGACGTGGAGCCCACATTGGCACACACAAAGGACGGTGTGAATCCCGCCGCCCGGTCCGTAGCAATTGCCGCTGCGAGAGCGTCGGGGCGCATGGCGAAATCAGCGTCGCACTCGACCTTGCGGATCATGTCGCGGCCAATCCCGGCAATCCCCGCTGACTTCTCGAGCGAATAGTGCGATTGCGCAGTGCAATAAGCGGTGAGCTGTCCGGTGGCTCCCGAGCGATTAGTTTCGCCGTTTGTTGCTCGTTCTCGGGCGGCCAGTATGGCGCACAACGCACCCTCGCTGGCGGTGCCCTGAATCACGCCGCCGCCCGCCGAAGACGGCAACGCCACCGAGGAGAGGAAGCGGGATGGCAGACCCAACAGTTCCACCATCCAATCCATCATCAACGTCTCGAGCTCCGTGGCCGCTGGTGAGGTGGCCCACAACATGCCGTTGACGCCAAACCCCGCCGCCATCAGCTCGCCCAGAATTGAGGCGTAACTGGTGTTGGCCGGTAAGTAGGCGGCGAACATCGGGTGTTGCCAATGGGTGAGTCCGGGCACGATCACTGCATCGACGTCGGCCATCACGGTGGCCCACGAATCAACCGGCGAGCCAATGGCGGGCGGCGACGGCGGTAGTGCCGCCCGCACGTCACCAGGTTGCACTTGAGCGAGAACGGGATACTGCTCAACTCCTTCGACGTACTCGGCAATCCAGTCAATGAGTTCGTGGCCAGCTGCTCGAAATTCTTCAGCATTCACTAGTTACGACCCCAATCAGATGGTGGCAACGTGCTCGGTCCCACATGGGCGTTGAGCCAAGCGTTGAGCGGTTCGGCGGCAGTGAAAACGGATCGGATGCGATCCACGGCTTTACCGGTATGAAGCCATGCGGGGGCACCGAAATCTTTGCCGACGGTCATCCATTTTCGGCGTAACAACTCGATGCGGGGATGATCTTTTGGATACCCCCGGGGAGCAGTTTTGAGCGAGTCGGCGTCCATCGAAAATTTCCCTTTGTTCAAAACGTCGAGCAGCTTCACCAATTCGGCTCCGATAGTTTCGTCGTCGATAGCCGACCGAAATCGTGCGAGCTGATCTGTTGCCATCATGTAGTAGCCGGTGCCCACGAAGAGGCCAGTCTTTGATAGCTGTATGTACAACATGGCCCCACCGTCGGTCTCGCCAGCGGCTCCGGTGTGGGTTTTATACGGCGTTTTGTCCTTGCTAAATCGAGCGTCTCGGTGAGGACGGAATATCTTGAGCGTGCCATATTCTTCGTGCAAATCTGCGCACAACTGGTCGAACGGTCCCTTAACGCTTGATTCGTAAATTGGCTTGTTGGCGAGCCAGAACGTCTTGGTGTTGTCGGCTTCGAGACGACCGAAAAAGTCCAATGCCTGTGCCGGGAATCCGCGAAAAGTCATGACCGCAAACTAGGCGATCAGACCAATATCGATTAAGCGAAGCGTGGTGTCATCGAGCCCGTCGGGGAGCGTCGAGCGCGTAAACCATTGCAGATCCAACGACTCCTCGCTAATGGCCGCCACCGCGTGCGCCGGGGCGATGCATAGATACCGAACGTCGAGATGGCGGTTGGTGAATCCGCGTGGGCACTGCAACTCGTGAATGTCGATGTCGATCGGAGCCTCGCTGATCCACAACGAATTGATACCGCTTTCTTCTGTGGCCTCCCGCAGGGCAGCGCTCTGCAGCGTGAGGTCATCTGGTTCGCAATGTCCACCCATCTGCAACCAGCGGCCGATCTTGGGATGCAACGTCAATAACACGCTCGTTCGATCGCTCGATACCACAATGGCACTGGCGGTGATGTGGCCGTGCGGGCACGCCCTCCACATGGCGTCCGGGTGGGCGTCGATGAAGCTCACCAATTCACTTCTCAATGCCGATTGGGAATCCGAAGGTGGCGTCCACGAGACAAGTACGGAGCGGGCGTCGACAGCAAGCATTCCGCAACCGTAACCTCGCGCCATGACGTCCGTTACTGCCGACTGTGATCCCGCCCGATTCACAACCCATTTCGCCACTCCACTCGGCTTTCAACAGGCCTATGTTCACAAAGGCGTCGGTGGCACGCCAGTGGTATTGGTGCACGGTTGGCCGGAAACGAAACGAGTCTTTTGGCGAGTGATTGAACCATTGGCTGATCACGGTTGTGAGGTGATCGTGCCCGACCTGAGAGGCTTCGGCGAATCCGAGGTCGGGCCTGGCCCATTTGGTGATGTGCCCACCCACGCTCATGACCTGTACGCGCTCGTGCACGATCATCTTGGCCACGAACAGGTCACCTTGGTGGGCGGCGATTTAGGCGGCCCCGTCATTCAAGAATTGGCGCTACGGCACCCAGAGTGGGTGCGCAGCATGGTGCTCTTTAACTCGCCGCTGCCGTACCTCAAGGACGCCATGGCGGGGATGAATTCGCGCCCCGCCAAACCGGCCGCCGACTACTACCTGCGCCAGGGCACTGATGCCGATGCGCTGGCCTCCGAACTGGCCACGCCCGCCCAACGCCAGCGCTACATCGAAGCCTTCTACGGCTCGCGATTTTGGGCTCATCCCAGTTCATTTACGCCCGAGGCCATGGCATTTCATGCCGAGCCATTTGGTGACGGCAAAAAATTGCGCGCAGGATTCCGAGCGTATGAAAGTTCGTTCCGTTCCGATGCCCGTAGCGAGGTCTCGATGTTGGGGCCCAACGATCGCACCCCGACGACGATTCTGTTTGGCCCAAGCGACCATGTGTTGTACCCCGAATTCGACCGCATGGCGGCCGTGGTTTTTGCCCGCCACCACGGGCCATTCTTGTTACGCGATTGTGGTCACTTCGTGCCGTGGGAAGCGCCTGGCCCATTCGTCGACGCGGTCACGATGACAGTGGCACTGCACCAATAGTTGGCTCCAACAGCCCGGCTAGTGTCGAGAGATGTCGCCCCTCCGCATTCCGACGAACCCCAGTAGTTACCTATGACAGGGCCTGTCCTGGTCGTCGATTTTGGTGCCCAATACGCGCAACTTATTGCTCGACGGGTGCGAGAGGCACACGTGTATTCCGAGATTGTTCCCCACTCAATTTCTGCGGGAGACATCGAGGCCAAGAACCCGTCGGCGTTGATCTTTTCTGGTGGCCCGGCATCGGTGCACGCCGAAGGTGCGCCGTTGATTGATCCCGGGGTGTACGACCTCGGCGTACCGATTCTGGGTATCTGTTACGGGTGCCAGATGATTGCCCAGCAGCTCGGTGGCCGCGTCAGTCGTACGGGACGTGGCGAGTACGGCCGCACTGAGATGACCGTGACCACGCCTGGAGTTCTGGTGCAAAAATCTCAGCAAGTGTGGATGAGTCATTTCGACTCGATCGGCACCGCGCCCGACGGTTTCACGATCATTGCCACTACGCCCGACGCCCCCGTGGCAGCCATGGAAAACGCGACCCGCAAAATCGTGGCCGTGCAGTTTCATCCCGAGGTGGCGCACACTCCTGGCGGCCAAACTGTCCTCGAGAATTTTCTCTACAACGTGGCTGGTCTGGCACCGGGCTGGACGATGGACTCCATCATCGATGTAGCCGTGGCCAACATTCGCAAACAGGTGGGCACTGAACGCGTGATTTGCGGGCTCTCGGGCGGCGTCGACTCCAGCGTCGCGGCGGCGATCGTCCATAAAGCGGTCGGATCGCAACTCACGTGTATCTACGTCGACACCGGATTAATGCGCAAGGGCGAGAGCGAACAAGTGGTGGAAACGTTCCGTCGCCACCAAGGAATTGAACTCATCCACGTAGATGCTGGCGATCAGTTTTTCGCCAAGCTGGAAGGCATCACAGAACCAGAGGCGAAACGCAAAGCCATTGGTGAGCTTTTCATCCGGATTTTCGAAAAGCACACTGGCGGCCTGAGCGATGCCAAATTCTTGGTGCAAGGAACGTTGTATCCCGATGTCATCGAGTCGGGTGGCGAGGGTGGCAAGGCTGCAAAAATCAAGAGCCACCACAATGTGGGCGGCCTGCCCGACGACATGACGCTTGAGCTCGTCGAACCATTGCGCAACCTGTTTAAGGACGAGGTTCGCGCAGTTGGTCATGAGCTCGGCCTGCCCGACGAAATCGTGTGGCGTCAGCCGTTCCCCGGGCCGGGCCTTGGCGTGCGAATCATTGGTGAGGTCACTCGTGAACGGGTGGCGATTTTGCAAGAGGCCGACGCCATAGTGCGTGAAGAAATTAAAGCAGCGGGGTTGGAACGCGAAATCTGGCAAGCATTCGCCGTGTTGCCTGCCATTCGTAGCGTGGGCGTGATGGGCGATGAGCGCACCTATGCGTATCCGATTATTTTGCGAGCCGTCACCAGTGAAGATGCCATGACTGCCGATTGGGCCCGCTTGCCGTATGACCTTTTGGAACGCCTGTCGAGCCGAATTATCAACGAGGTGGCCGGTGTGAATCGCGTCGTGTACGACGTCACATCGAAGCCGCCTGGCACCATCGAATGGGAATAATCGACCAGTTGTAGCATAAGAAATGCCAGGTGACGTGCTTATTTGCCGTTACCCCTGTCATTACGGTTGTGTTACCAAGTAACCTGGAAGCTTCATGCGAAATCGTTCTGAAACTCGCCGCGCCCTGAAAAGAAGCAGGCTGAGCGCCGCAACCGTGGTGGTCGCCGCTTTTATGTTCTCGTCGCTTGGTATCGCCCATGGCGACCAAGGCCAAATCGACGACAAGCGAGCGCAAGCTGCCGACATTGCCCAGCGCATGCATGATGCCGAGGAACGTGTTGGTGCTCTCGATGAGCAATACAACGGCGCCATCATCAAACTTGAGCGCGACAAGCAATCTGTAGCCGACGCCCAAAAAGCCGTCGCTGATTCGCAGGCCAATATTGACGAGGTCGCCAAGCGATACCGGGCGTGGGCAGTGAGCACCTATGCCAGCGGTGGCAATTCTGGGTCGATCCTGACCGACGGAATCACTACCCAGTCGTTGGCCCGTGGTCAGTACATTTCGGTAATTGCTGGCGACACCCGGCAGATCAAAGACGATCTCAAGGCCGTCAACGACGACTTGGCACTGAAGACTAAACGTCTTGGTGAGGCCAAAGCCCAACAAGAGCAACGTACTAAAGAAGCCGAAGCATTGAAGGTCGAAGCCGACGACACGTTTGCCAAACTGGAAGCTTTGCATGCGTCTGTCACCGGCGAGCTGGAAGTTCTCGTTGCTGCCGAGCAGAAGCGTTTGGCCGATGAAGCCGCCGCTCGCGAGCGCCAGCGAATTGCTCAGGAAGAGGCCGACCGAAAACAACGCGAAGCTGATGCCCGGGCGAAGCGTAAAGCAGCGGCTCCTTCTTCATCGAGCACCGATTCGGGTTCATCCTCGAGTACCACCGATTCCGGCTCGACAGATTCCGGCTCGGGCGGTCGATCAATTGTCACTCAAAACTCTGGAGCGGCGGGTGCTGTGGAGTTCGCCAGGGCCATGATTGGTGTTCCGTATGTGTGGGGTGGCGAGTCCACGAGGGGCGTCGATTGTTCAGGGCTGACCCTGTTGGCATGGCAATCGCAAGGCGTGTCGCTTTCCCATTACACCGGTGATCAGTGGAACGAGACGACCCACATTCCGTTGTCGGAGATTCAGCCAGGCGACTTGATTTTCTATAGCGACAGCATCAGCCATGTGGCCATATACGAGGGCGACGGCATGATCATTCATGCTCCCCATCGCGGCTCGTTCGTACGCGAAGACAGCATGTATTACTGGAGCGCAATCTTGGGTGCCGGTCGCGTTTCCGGCTAGCTCCTGGCGACAGGGTTAGATCCCGCTCAGGGCCGCCACTACTGGCGCCATGAGTTCCCCGTAGCTGCTATCAAATGTGAGATAGCTCATACCCCAGCGTTCCCGTCGCTCGATGAGCGTCTCGATGATTTCTCCTATCGAGCCAACGAGCGCCAGTGGCGTGCCCAAGGCATCGTCGGTAGATATGCCGAAGCCGTTGGCGAACATCTCGGCGAAACCGCGGCGGTCGTCGGTGACATGCACGAGGTGCACTCGCATTTGAATTTCGAGATCGTTGAATCGATCGCCAGCTCCTTCACGGACCCACGACAGTTTTTCGTCGACCTTGGCTGGCACCGCATCTTGCCCAGCGTCGGGGCCAATCACGCCGGCTCGCAGATTGGCGTTGATGCCCACGATGTCGGCCATGGCGCCCGCGATGCGCAACACGCGGGGGCCGCCTCCGCCGACGAGAAACGGTGGTCCTCCAACTTGTAGAGGTTTGGGCAAACCGTTCATGTTGGTGATGGTGTAATGCGTTCCTTCGAATGAAAATTCGCCGTCTGCGAACAGGCCTCGCATCACCTTGATACCTTCCACCATGCGGTCGATGCGCACGCCGGGTGAGTCGTAAGGGATGCCCGATTGCTCGTAGTCGCTCAGCATCCAGCCGGCGCCGATGCCAAGCTCCAAACGGCCCTCGCTCAACAGATCGAGCGTGGCGCACTCTTTGGCCAACACCACGGGATGCTTGTAGTCGTTGTCGAAGACGAGGGTGCCGACCCGCAACGCTGTGGTGCAATCGGCAGCTGCCATGAGGGCGGGCACGGGGGCAAGTTGGTCACCGAAATGGTCGGGGAGAGAGATCGTGGAGTATCCCAAATCTTCTGCTTTGCGGCATTGGTCGATCCATTGCTTTTTGTTAGCAGCGGTGTGGGCCTGGACGGCAAAACGGAACGGTTGGGGCATGTAAGCAAGGTAGTACTTCTGTGGTCGAATAGGGTCACCGGTTATGGCAAAGGTTGCAGCACCTACAGGCACTCTGGACTCGTGGACGAAAACTTCGTTTACCCACGACGGCGAGACAAAAGACATCTATCGAAAAGGCACCGGACCCGGCATCGTCGTGATTGCCGAAATCCCCGGAATTCACCCACAGGTAATTGGATTCAGCGAACGCTTGGTGGACGCTGGATACGCCGTGGTGATGCCTCGATTGTTTGGCACCCCTGGTCGCGAAGTGACGGCCGGCTACGGGCTCAAGAGCATGGTGCAGAGCTGTGTGTCGCGAGAGTTCATGACGTGGGCGCTTGACCGCACGTCGCCCGTGATGGGATGGTTGCGTGGGCTGTCGTCGTGGTGGCATTCAGAAAATGGTGGGCCAGGTGTTGGAGTGATCGGCATGTGTTTGACCGGTGGATTCGCTCTCGGCATGATGACCGACCCGAGCGTGGTGGCACCCGTGCTCAGCCAGCCTTCTTTGCCGTTGCCGATTCGCAAAAAGGCCAAGCCAAATATCGGATTGAGCCCTGATGATTTGGCCCTTGTGAAGCAACGCGTGGCAAGCGGGTGTCAGGTGTTGGGCATGCGTTTCACCGATGACAGCTTTGTGCCCGCCGAACGATTCGACACATTGCGCCGCGAACTCGGTGATGGGTTTATCGCTATTGCAATTGACTCTTCACCCGGCAACCCGGGGGGATACACCAAGAAGGCGCATTCTGTGGTCACCGGCGATCTCGATGATCAGCCCGGCACACCCAGCAGGGACGCCTTCGACCAAATGATGACGTTTTTCGAAACCCGCCTCAAGATTTCGTAAGCGCAGCGGCAGCGGTTTCTCGGGCCCACGGGTAGTCGGCTTTGCCATTTGGCGCCCGTTTGACAGCATCCACAAGGATCACGTTTTTGGGCGCCTTGTAGCCGGAGATTTTTGTTTTAACGTGGGCCACAATCTCATCGGGCGTTGGCCGCGTCGAGCCATGATGGACTGACGCCACAGCTACTACGCGCTGACCGTACCGTTCGTCAGCCACGCCGACCACAAGGCAGTCGTCGATCGATGGATGAGTTTTCACGGCTTCTTCGACTTCTTCTGGAAAGACCTTCTCGCCCATCGAGTTGATGCATTGGCTGCCGCGGCCCACAAACGTCAACGTCCCGTCGGCTTCGATACTGGCCATGTCGCCACTCAGTACGTAGCGCACGCCGTCGATGGTGAGGAACGTGGCCGCGGTTTTTGTGTCGTCTTTGTAGTAGCCAAAGCAGCCGTCTGAGACGTCCTTGATCACGCGCCCGATCACACCGTCGCCTGGCTTCACGGCCACGTTGTGCTCATCGATCACTTGCATCTTGGCGTCTCTCTCGAACTTCGCAGTCGACGTGCCGTGTCCCAAAATGCCCGCCCTGGTCATGATCTGCGCTCCCATGCTTCCTGCTTCTGTGGAACCCAACGCGTCGTACAACATGGTGTCGATGTGGGCGAGAAGCCGCCGCTTATTTTCCATCGACCACATGGCGCCCGATGAGGCGATGATTTTGATCGACGACGTGTCGTAGGCACTGCCTTGGGCGGCCCGTGATTCGAGCGCTTCGGCGATGGGCCTGGCGAACGGGTCGCCCACAATGATCACGCTATTGATGCCGTTGATCTCTACTGCTCGCAGGAGTTCGTGAGCATCGAAGCTGCGGTTCTCGAGTAACACGACCGCTCCCCCCGCGGCTAGCGCAGGCATGGCTCCGACCCACATGCCCGTTCCATGCATCAGTGGGCAACACGGCACCGATCGAGGTGAATCGCCCGAGGCGTTGAGATTGTGAATGGCCGGAATGAGTTCGGCCATCGTGGTGGGCGCGGCCACCCCACGTAGAGCGAATGCCGACGTCATTCCTGCCGCGAATGACCCAACCCGGTACATGGCCCCTTTGGGCATGCCGGTGGTGCCGCCGGTGTACAACATGTACAAGCCATCGGGATCATGCGTCATCCTGGCAAAGGGGGGATTGGTGGCCACGATGGTGGACAAGGGCGTGGCAAACTCGAATCGATGGTCGTCGTCTGCTACCTCGACGAACAGTTTGACCATTGGCAAACGATCCCGAATGCGTTCGATACGGTCACCCAAGCTGGTGTGAAATACGACAGCTTCGGCGTCGGCGTTGGTGAGTAAGTAGGCGAGTTCTTCATCCAAATAGCGGTAGTTCACGTTAATTGGGCAGCCCGAGATTTTGAACGCTGCGAACTGTCCAACGAGATATTCCGGGCAGTTGTACAAGAACAAGCCCACCTTGCTGCCCTCCGTGAGACCAGCTTGAGCAAACGCCGCTGCCAGGCTGGAGGCTTGGGTGTTGTAACCGCGCCACGTGAGGACGCTGTCACCTTGGATCACAGCGGGCTCATCGCCGAATTCATCGCCGATTGCTTCCCACATTGTGGCGAAATGCATGTCGCTCATAAAGTCCCCCGGTACTGGCTACTGCTTCGTGAAACGAACACTAAAACGTTTGCCACCGTCGCTCCACTCTTTGATTGACTGGATCGCCCGGCGTATGCCGCGGCAAGCACCGTGGGAGGCCGGCATGTGAGACCCTGCTCCTAGAATGAAGGGACCATGCCGTCGTATTCAGATGATGACCTTTTTGCCGATGCTCCGCCTCCTGCTGGCGACTACCAAGGCGACTACAACGACGACGGCTCGTACGGTGCCACTGATGGTCCTTTTGGGTATGTGGACATCACGGAGAACCCACTGCTAGCGGGTCTGAACTCGGCCCAATACGACGCAGTGGTGCATCCGAATGGCCCGCTGCTTGTGATCGCTGGAGCAGGATCTGGCAAGACGAAAGTTCTCACCAGTCGCATTGCGTATTTGATCAAGCAACATCACGTGCATCCCATGAAAATATTGGCCATCACGTTCACCAACAAGGCGGCGGGAGAAATGCGCGACCGGGTGGCCAACTTGGTGGGGCCAGTGGCGCGCAAAATGTGGGTGTCCACCTTTCACTCGGCGTGTGTCCGCATTTTGCGGCGTGATGCCGACAAATTGGGGTACACCAAAAACTTCTCGATCTACGACCAGGCCGACGCTGTGCGTCTCACGGGATACGTGCTCAAAGACCTCGGCCTGGACCCCAAAAAGTTCTCTGCCCGATCCGTGCATTCCTCGATCTCGGCGGCCAAAAACGAGCTCATCATGCCCAGCGAACTTATGGCAAAAGCCACCACCATTATCGAACGAAAAATCGCCGATGCGTATACCGAATATCAGATCCGCCTCCTGCGCGCCGGAGCCATGGATTTCGACGACCTCCTCGTGCAAACCGTTCGCCTCCTACAAACCCAACCCGACGTGTTGGCCTTCTACAGGGAACGTTTTGAGTACGTGCTCGTTGACGAATATCAAGACACCAACAAGGCTCAAAACGAGATGGTGATGTTGCTCACCCAGGAGCACCGCAACGTGTGTGTGGTTGGCGATTCCGATCAAAGCATCTACCGATTTCGGGCTGCCGATATTCGCAACATTTTGGAATTTGAAGAGACGTTCCCCGACTCCACGGTGATCGTGCTTGCCCAAAATTACCGCAGCACGCAAACTATTTTGGATGCCGCCAACGCCGTGATTGCCAACAACTTTGGTCGCAAGCCAAAGGACCTCTTCACCGAAAATGGGCGCGGCGAAAAGGTGGTGCGATACCACGCCGACGACGAAGGCGATGAGTCGCAATGGGTCTGTCGAGAGATCTCAAAACTGCATGATCAGGAGCACTATCGGTGGGGCGATTTCGCGGTGTTCTACCGCACCAATGCCCAGAGCCGCGTGATCGAAGAAGCCATGATGCGCCTCGGGGTGCCGTACAAGGTGATCGGGGGTACACGTTTCTATGACCGACGGGAAGTGAAAGACACGCTGGCCTACGTCAAGGTGGCCATCAATCCGAGTGATGAAGTGAGTGTGAAGCGGGTGCTCAACGTGCCGAAGCGTGGCATCGGCGACACCACGATTGGTCGTCTCGATGTGTTCGCCAACGCGCACGGGTACACATTTTTTGAAGCATTGCGCCACGCCGCTGATGGCCATCCTGCTGCCGAGGTGAAGGGCCCGGCGGTGAGGGGAATTCGCGCTTTCGTGGACCTCATCGATGGACTAGCTCCCGAAATCGAAAGAGGGCCGGCCGCCCTGATTGAAGCCGTTTTGCTGCGCTCAGGATACGACGAGGAACTCATTGCCGAAGGTTCCGTCGAGTCTGAAGGTCGGCGCGAAAACTTGGAAGAGTTGGTGGGTGTTTCCCGTGAATTCGAGACAGTTGCCGACTTCCTAGAACAGGTGGCGTTGGTAGCTGATACCGACCAGCTCGCTGACGGTGAAGGGAGCCAGGTACAGCTCATGACGTTGCACTCGGCCAAGGGCCTCGAATTCCCATGCGTGTTCATGATCGGCTTGGAAGACGGCGTATTCCCCCACATGCGGTCCCTCACCGAGCCCGATGAACTTGAAGAAGAACGCCGTTTGGCATATGTGGGCATCACCAGGGCTCGAGAGCGGTTGCATGTATCGCACGCGTGGAGTCGCATGTTGTTTGGGTCCACTCAGTACAACCCTCCCAGTCGATTTTTGGAAGAAATTCCCGCCAGCCTGGTGCACTCGATCGACGAGGGTCGCCGGGCTGCCGGGCGTAGTTCCATGCGCACGGAACGTTTCGAACGCAACCAATCAAGCTGGGATGGCGGATCGCGATTCGGCGGCGCGACAGGCGGCTCGGGAAGCGGTTCTAGTGAACGTAGCGAACGGTCGGGCTCGGTATTTGGCGACCGTCAACGCGACCCTCGCGAAATCGAACATCGCGAGCGCGTTGTCAACGCCGCAATTGATGCCGGGCGCAATCAACTCCAACCAACCGGCGCCGATTCGATTGGTTTGCGGGTTGGCGACGATGTACGCCACAACTCATTTGGCCAAGGTGTTGTGGTGGGTATTGAGGGAAGCGGCGAGAAGGCCGTGGCCACTGTGCGATTCCCTGGGCGTGGCGAGAAGCGGTTGTTGCTGAGCTGGTCACCTTTGGAAAAGGTATAAGCCGGAATTATCTCGGCGCCGGAAAGCAGGGCCGGAATTACGGCGCAGGCGCAGTGCGGAGGTCGATTTCGAGCGTTCCGTTGGTGGACACTTTGGCCGAATAGTGCTTGAGCGTGCCGCCGTCGGCCGCCACCAGTTCGCCAGAGCACATATCGACGAATACCGATTGATCCATGAGCCAACGCAGTGGGCATTGCCGTGACTTGCCGGGCAAGCGAGCATCAAATGCCAGCCAACCTCTGGCCGAGTCGTTGCCGGAGTGGGTCACAAAAATGTCTTTGTCACGGCCGCCGGCATCGGCAAAGAGCATGGGACCGTTTTCACGAACACGAGAAGCATTTTTCTTAGCCTCGCCGATCACAAACGAGTTGGGGCCGAGTTTCACCTCAGTGGTGCCGTCCTTCGCCACCTTTGTGGCCCCATAAAACGCCACCACACCGACCAATAGCGCAGCCAAGGCCAACAGCACGGCACGGCGCGCTTGGTTCATTGGAATTTGCCTTGAGCCGTCATCTGCCTAGTATGCCCGGCGCAGCTATATCTCCCCGCTACTGACGCCATCCAAACGCGCCTGTGTGAAAGTGAGTCATCATGGACCTGTTCGAATATCAGGGCAAGCAGTACTTCGCCCGATACGGCATAGCGGTGAGCCCTGGTGGGGTGGCGTTGACGGTCGATGAGGCCGTAGCGGTGGCCGAGATGGCCGGCTATCCCGTTGTGGTGAAGGCTCAAGTGCAAGTGGGCGGCCGTGGAAAAGCTGGAGGTATCAAGCTGGCCGACAACGCCGAAGAGGTGCGTCTGCATGCTGGCAACATTTTGGGCATGGACATCAAGGGCCATTTGGTAGAGCGCATTTGGGTCGAGCACGCCAGCGATATTTCTGAAGAGTATTACGCCAGTTTCTCGCTAGATCGTTCGGCCAAAAAGCATCTCCTTATGTTGTCGAGCCAAGGTGGCGTCGAAATCGAAGTGGTGGCGGAGACCAATCCAGAAGCAATTATTATTCGTCACATCGACCCGGTAGTAGGCCTGAGTCGCGAAGAGGCTCTTGCCGCCTGTACAGCCGCTGCTCTCAACCCCGTAGCGCTAGAAGGTGCCGCCGACATTTTGGTGAAGTTGTACGAATGCTTCACCAAAGGTGATTGCGATCTGGCCGAAATCAACCCGCTCATTCTGCGCCCAGATAACGGGGTGCATGCGTTGGATGCCAAGGTGAGCCTCGACAACAACGCCGCGTTCCGTCATCCGGAATGGGACGAGTACCGGGCCACAGAGGTGCTCGATGAGCGCGAACAAATGGCACGGGCCAAGGACCTTCAATATATCGGCCTCGACGGCACAGTCGGCATCATCGCCAACGGTGCTGGCTTGGCCATGAGCACGCTCGACGTGGTGAATCAAGTGGGCGGATCAGCTGCCAACTTCCTCGACATCGGTGGAGGCGCCAATGCCGACGTAATGGCCGGAGCGCTTGAAGTGATCAACTTCGACGACAAGGTCAAAGCCATTTTCATCAACATCTTCGGCGGTATCACCCGCGGTGAAGAAGTGGCAAAGGGCATCGTGGAAGCGCTCAGTCGAGTGGACCTTAAAGCCCCCATCGTGATTCGCCTCGATGGCACCAACGCCGAAGAGGGCAGGGCCATTTTGGCCAACGCTGGGATCCCCGAATCGAAATTGATTTCATTGCCCACCATGCTCGAGGCAGCTCGCGCTGCCGTCGCCATTGCCAACGCCTGAGACCTGAGGAAACCATGAGCATTTTCGTAAACGAAAACACCAAAGTCATCGTGCAGGGCCTCACAGGAGGCCAGGGCAAGTACCACGGCCTGCGCAATAAGGCCTACGGCACCCAGGTGGTCGGCGGGGTGACGCCCGGCAAAGGCGGCACCGATGTGGAAGGCATCCCTGTATTCAATTCGGTGGCCGAAGCAGTGGCCGCCACCGGTGCCACGGCCAGCTTCATCGCCGTGCCCCCCAAGGCCGCCAGCGCCGCGATTCTGGAGGCTGCTGCAGCTGGCATTGCCTTCATCGTGTGCATTACTGAAGGCATTCCTGCCCAAGACGAAGCACGCGTGTTCAACACGCTCCTGGCCGACTTTCCGTCGACCCGTTTGTTGGGCCCCAACTGCCCCGGCATTATCAGCCCTGGGAAGTGCAATATCGGCATTACCGCCGGCGAAATTGCACTGGCACCAGTGGCAGGCAAGCCCAGTGTGGGCATCGTGAGCCGGTCAGGCACCCTCACATACCAGGCGCTGTACGAACTCAAGTTGCAAGGCATCAGCGTGTCGACATGCGTGGGTATTGGTGGCGACCCCGTTCCCGGCACCAGCTTCGTGGATTGCCTCGCCGAATTTCAGAAGGACCCCGACACCGCTGCGATCATCATGATCGGTGAAATTGGCGGTAGCGCTGAAGAAGAAGCAGCCGAGTTCATCAAGGCCAATGTAACCAAACCAATGAGTGCTTATATCGCCGGTGTGACGGCCCCAGAAGGAAAGAAAATGGGCCACGCCGGTGCAATCACCTCGGGCGGCAAAGGTACCGCTCAGGGCAAAATGGACGCTCTACGGGCAGCTGGCGTACGAGTGGGCCTCAATCCCACCGAAGCCGGCAGTCTCATGGCTGAAATCGTGGCCGGCCTGTAATAGGCGTTGTGGTTAGCCGCGGCAGAAGGCGGCCAAATCTCGGGCGCCGTCGGCGGTGATGTCGGGGCACACGAGTGGGAAAATTTCCGTGCCGTGCATGGTGCCCATGATGGTGCGGCAACGAGCGGGCACGCCACTGGCGTTCAAAAGCCGGTAGAAGTTGACGCCCTCGTCGCGCAGCGGGTCACACTCGTTGACGCTGATGACGGTGCGGGGCAGGCCCGTCACATCATCAGCCGTAGCGAATCCTGGCCACGCCAGCGGGTTCTTGGCATCGAATGCTTCAATGCCGTAACCCATGGCTCCACGGTTGTTGTGCAAGTCGAGGAAAATGCCGTTGTTTTCCGTCGAAGAAGGGTTCTGTGCCAAAGGCCACTGGCCGGCGATGTACGGGCAGAACGCGTACAAGCCGGTGATGAGGCCAAGGTCGCCGTCGCGTTTGAGCTTCATGCCCAGCGCCAGGGTGAGATTGCCGCCGCCGCTCTCGCCAGCGACCACAATTCGACTGGCGTCAATATTGAGGCGGTCGGCATTGGCCGCCACCCATTTCAGTCCTGATGCGCAGTCGTTTAGGCCGGCTGGGAAAGGCTCGATTTCGGGCACTGATGAGGCAGCGACGGAGTTGCGGAAATCGACCATCGCCATGGCGACGCCGTGGGCGGCCACGATCTTGCCCCACGCCCGGTAGTTGCCGTCGAAGCACGACAGCGAGGCCATACCGCCGCCGTGGATGTAATACACGCACGGCACTGTCTCAGTGTTGGCGGGGCGGATGAATTGGATGTTGATGGTGTTGCCATCTGGTTGCGAAATCACGGTCTCGGTGGTGATCACGAGGCCTTTCGAGGGAGCGATTTCCTCGGTGTCGCACATGTCCATCATGGCGCGGTACATGGCCCATGTGGCCTGCGAAGCTTCGGAAGCGGCATCGGCCATGACTGCGGCGCGATCGGGCAGGTCACCGATTGGCAATTGGGGCATCATGCTCAACAGATTTTTGATTCGTTGATCAATGCGATGGTCGGCAGAAATGTCACGAGTCATAGTGAGGTCCTTGCTGTGGTACGGCTCCGAACGAGTGCCGTCGATGCGCAGCGTAGAACTGGTGCCGATGCAAACCAAGTACTGGCGGGAAACGGGGCCGAAAAATAGTGATGGCCCGCTCGTGGGAGCGGGCCATCACTGAGTACTTGTGGAAAATTACGCAGGTGGTGGTGGCGGGGGAGGCATGGTGGACCCGCCGTCTGGCTTGTTCATTGAAGCGCCAATATTTTTGATATCGCCGCCGCCTTCTTTAAAGATGAGGAATGCGCCGTAGGCCATCACTCCGCTGGCGATGGCAGCGATGAAAAGCCCCCACGAGCGGTCAAATGCGGTTTCGCCAATGAGGAGTTTCAGAATCGTCAGGAAGGCCGCCAGACCTGCGGCACCAAGAATTGCGGGAGCTGGAACCTTTGACAGATCAACTTGTCCAGCGAACACAGGAATTGCAACCAGCGCAAGCACTGCCAGGGCACACAAAAACGGCAATGTGCCCCAGAAGAAGTTTAGGTCGCTGCCGCTAGCGGTGACATCGATGTTTGCCAGCCCGCCATAGCTAAAGCTGAACCATGGGAGGAACCACGCAATGACATACAAGGCTGCACCTCCTCCGGCCAGTTTTTGGGACATTGACATTTTGGAAAGGTCCATGGACCTGCCCCCTTTTCTTTCGAGGTATGAATCAAACCGGACCGTAGCCGAAACTGTGCCCTGCCTGGTGGGATAGTCGACCTGCCAGACTTGCGGGATGCGAGTGCTGATCAGTGTGTTCGACAAAAGTTCTATCGTCACATTTGCCCAACGTCTCAAGGATTTAGGGGCAGAAATTGTTTCCAGCGGGGGCACAGCTCGCACGCTGGCCGAGGCGGGTATCGACTGTATCGACGTGGCTGACCTCACAGGTTACCCGCCGATTTTGAGTCATCGGGTCGTCACGTTGCACCCACTCGTGCACGGCGGCCTGCTTGGCAATCCCTCCGATCCAGACCATGCCAAAGATTTCGAGACGTATGGCATCAAGCCATTCGACATGGTGGTGGGCAACTTGTATCCCTTCAGTGCACAGCCATCAATCGAGATGATCGATATTGGTGGCCCATCGATGTTGCGAAGCGCGGCCAAAAACCATCATCGGGTGACGGTGGTCGTCGACCCATCTGACTATGACAGCGTGTTGGCCGAGATCACTGAGCATGGCGACACCACGTTGGACACTCGTGTTGCGTTAGCCCGCAAAGCGTTTGCCCACACTGCTGCCTACGATGCGGCAATCGTGAATTGGTTCGATGCTGCCGTGGCGGCACCCGACACCAAGCACCTCACGTTGGAACGACACGCCGAGTTGCGGTATGGCGAGAATCCTCATCAAGCCGGTGCGCTGTACACGGTTGCGGGAGCCTCAAGTTGGTGGAGCTCGGCCCGCCAGCTGGGTGGCAAGGAACTCAGCTACCTCAACGTGTTTGATACCGATGCTGCGTGGCGACTTGCACACAGCTTGGGCGATGCGCCCGCCGCCATAGTGATCAAGCACGCCAACCCGTGCGGTGCCGCCATCGGTATCGACGTGGCGGATGCCTACCGTAAGGCTCACCTGTGTGATCCCGTATCGGCCTTTGGGGGCATCGTGGCAGTCAACCGGGCAATGACCGCGGAGGCGGCTCGAGCGCTCACCGAAGTGTTCACCGAAGTGATCATCGCCCCATCATTCGACGATGATGCTTTGACCATTTTGGGGGCCAAGAAAAACCTCAGGATCATTGCTGCCTCGGCTCCTGAAAAATCGATCTCGCATATGCGCACGGTTGGCGATGCCATGTTGATCCAAGATCGAGATGTGGTCACGTTCGACCGGTCGGCATGCACTGTTCCGTCGAACTCGCAGCCCAGCGAATCCGATTGGGTCGAGGCCGAATTCGCGTGGAGGGTATGCGCCAGTGTGAGCTCCAATGCCATTGTGTTGACGGCCAACGAGCAAGCGTTTGGCATTGGTGCTGGCCAACAAAATCGGGTGGAGTCAGCGGCGATAGCGGTTCGCAAAGCCCATGGTCGTGCCCGTGGCGGAGCGGCGGCCAGCGACGCGTTTTTCCCATTTCGTGATGGGTTCGATGAAGTAGCACGAAGTGGAGTGCGGGTGGTGGTTGAGCCCGGTGGATCGGTGCGAGATCAGGACGTGATCGATGCTGCCAACGAACACGGTATCGCCCTCATTTTTACGGGGAAACGTCACTTTCGCCACTAGTAGTGGCCAAGGTCGGTTGCGCTGTGATGAACCCGCCCGATGCCAAGATGGCAGTAATTTGCGACGCCTCAACCGGTCGAGAATACAGGTATCCCTGGAGGCGGTCGATTCCCATATCGAGCAACATGGCAGCCTGCTCGGGGCGTTCTACGCCCTCTGCTACTACGTTGAGCCCGAGGGTATGAGCAAGATCGGTAATGGAGTGCACAACGGCGTCGTTAAAGGGATCCAGGCCGAGTTGTGCCGTAAAAGACATGTCGATCTTGATGAAGGTGACGGGAATGTCGCGCAGGTGATTCATCGACGAGAATCCGGTGCCGAAGTCATCGAAACCTACCCGGCAACCCATCGCACAAAGACGACGCAAATTGGAGATCGTGGTGCTGGTGGCAGTCATCAATGCTAGCTCAGAAATCTCGAAAATGAGATCGTCGACGTTAAGCGAATACTTATCGATTGCTGCCTTTGTAACGTCGATGAGATCGTGGCGTCCGAGTTGAGCTGATGACAAGTTGCAACCCACGCCGATTCCCATGGTGGGGAAACTTTCTGTCCATGCCGCCAGCTGTTGGCAGGCGTGGTTGAACACCCAAGAATCGATACGGGTAATGAGGCCGGTCTCTTCTGCCACGCCGAGAAAGTCGTGCGGTGAAATCAAACCGCGTTCTGGGTCGTGGTAGCGGATGAGCGTCTCTACACCCACCACCTCCCCACTGCGAGGGTTAACAACCGGTTGGTACAACGCCCGCAGACGATTTTCGTTGATGGCATCCACGAGCCGTTGTTCGGTCTGGTGGCGACTATTTGCCTGGGCGCGCAGACGATCATCGAACATTTCTGCACGTCCACGGCCCGCTTCTTTGGCTCGGTACATGGCCGCATCGGCGTCGCGTAAAATGGCATCGGGAAAGCGCAAACCGGGACGCGACAGCGCCAATCCGATCGAGGCCGAAACCCGTATTTCGTTGCCTCCAATGACTACGGGAACATTGAGATGTTCTTGTATACGGGCCGCCAACACATCGGCTTGCTGGTTGTCCATCCCTTCTGCCACGATCACGAATTCATCGCCACCCAATCGAGCAACGGTGTCGCCCGGCCGGGTGGCGTTCGTGAGTCGTCGTGCAACTTCTTCAAGCAACAGGTCGCCAAACGAATGGCCGAGGCTGTCGTTGATCGATTTGAAACGGTCCAGATCGATGAACATAGTCAACACGCTCTTGCCGGCACGTGAGGCGCGATCGAGCGCCAGTTGCAGCCGCTCCTCGAGCAATACGCGGTTGGCTAGACCAGTGAGTGGGTCGTATAGCGCACGACGAGTCAGAGTCTCTTGTGCGGCCCGCTCGGTCGTTACGTCTCGAATAGCCACCACGGCACCGAACACTTTGCCGTGCTCGTCGACCATGAGCTTCCCGCTGTCTTCGACGTGGCGAATCGAGCCGTCTGCTCGTTCGACAGTGAGGTGAACGCGCACGATGGACTCTCCGGCGAGTAATCGTTGCAATGGCTTGTGGTTGTGATCCAAAAGCGCATTGCCCTGACTATCAAAAATCGTATGGCACGTGTGCCACTGATCGTGCGGTAGGTCGAAATCCAGCGGGAGTCCGTACATCTCCCGAAACGCTCGGTTGTAGGTAGTAATGATGCCGTCTGCATCACAAGCCAAAATGCCTTCCGATAGGTACTCCAGCATCGTGTCATTGAGAGTTTGCGATGCTTGCAGTTCCGATTCGCGGGCGATCTCGGCAGCGGTGTCGCGGATGTTGATCACCATGCCGCTAGCGAGCGAATATGGCTCGAGCGTGCGAGCGGAAACCTCGACTTGTTGGTACTCACCGTCATTTCGAAGCAGCCGCAATGCGAGCGAGGGTTCGACGACCAAATCGGGATTTTCGAGTCCCAAAATACGTAGTACGACGGTATCGACATCGTCGGGATGGACGAACTCGAGGGAGTTTCCGCCCACCACTACCTCTGCATCCCAGCCCAGAAGGTCCGTGATGGCAGAGTTGGCTGAGGTGATAATCATGTCGGCATTGAGCAGTAAAACGGCATCGGGGAACCGGGCGACTACGGTGCGCCAATCGGGTTCGGATGCAAATGCCACGCTGTGATCATCGGCACAATCCCACTGTTTGTGAGGACCATCGAGGATTAATTCGTGGTGAATTCTTGGTCTGCTTCGAGGCTGTTTGTGGTGACGCCGCGTGTCACACGCGAACTGCCGAATACTTGTAACCTGCCCAAAGTATGGCGCTTATTTCCGAACTTTTGGCCGCTGGTCCGACGTATTCCTTTGAATTCTTCCCACCCAAGACTGATGCCGAACAGGCCACGCTCGTGCGGGCATTGGTCGACCTTCAACCCTTGAATCCGTCGTTCGTGTCGGTCACTTATCGAGGAGGCTTGGCATCTCGACGGCGTACTACAGAGCTTGTGGCTGGCATGGTGAAAACCACAGGTTTCACGCCAATGGCTCACCTCATTTGTGCCAGCCATACCCGCCTCGATTTGGCGGAGACGTTGGTGGAGATGCGCAAGGCGGGTGTCGAAAACATTTTGGCTCTCGGTGGCGATCCTCCGGTTCACGAAGACTCCTTTCAGGGCGAATTGTTGTACGCAGAAGAGCTCGTGCATTTGGCCAGGGCCATTGGCGGCTTTTCGATTGGCGTTGCCGCGCATCCCATCGGACATCCCCGCAGTTCCAATCTGGTTTCCGATCGCCATCACTTGGCCAGCAAAATGCATGCTGCCGACTTCGCTATGTCGCAATTCTTTTTCGAAGCCGACGACTATTTTCGGCTCGTCAACGAAATGCACGACATTGGTGTGACCAAGCCCATTGTGCCGGGGATCATGCCCGTGACGGCGCACAGCTCGATCGACCGTATGGCGTCAATGGGCGCTGCGGTGCCGGGGTGGATGGTGCACCGTCTAACGAAGTACAGCAACCCCGACGACATCTACCGGGAGGGCGTCGACATGGCGACCGAACTATGCCAAAATTTGATGGCGCAAGGTGCGCCCGGCTTGCACTTTTATACCCTCAATAAATCCCACGCAACCCGTGAGATGTATCGGGCGCTCGGGCTCGCTTCCGCCGAGTAGAGGTTTCTGCCGGTACGCCTTGGCCTCGTGTTGTAAGGTATACAAGTACAGTACAAGTAGCTCGATACGGAGGCACCGATATGGCCAAGATCAAAGTAGCGAATCCCATCGTGGAGATGGACGGCGACGAGATGACGCGCATCATTTGGCAATTCATCAAGGAGCGTTTGATCCTGCCCTACCTCGATATCGATCTCAAATATTTCGATTTGGGTATCGAGCACCGTGATGCCACCAACGATCAAGTGACCATCGATTCAGCCAATGCCACTAAGCAATACGGCGTGGCTGTCAAGTGCGCCACGATCACACCCGATGAGGCCCGGGTCGAAGAATTTGGCCTCAAGAAAATGTGGAAATCGCCCAACGGCACGATCCGCAACATTTTGGGTGGCGTGATATTCCGGGAGCCCATCATTTGCTCCAACATTCCTCGCCTGGTGCCGGGGTGGACCAAGCCCATCGTGATTGGCCGTCACGCCCATGGCGATCAGTACAAGGCCACCGATCTGGTCGTGAAAGGCGCTGGCAAGGCCACGCTGACATTCACGCCTGCCGATGGTGGCGACCCCACTGTGTTGGAAGTTGCTTCGTTCAGCGACGGTGGCGTTTTGATGGGCATGTACAACTACGACGATTCGATTCGCGATTTCGCCAGGGCGTCCATGCGTTACAGCCTCAACCGCGGTTACCCGTTGTACCTATCGACCAAGAACACAATCTTGAAGGCCTATGACGGTCGCTTCAAGGATCTGTTCCAAGAAGTATTCGACGCTGAATTTGCCGGTGAATTTGAGGCTGCCGGCATTACCTATGAGCACCGCCTTATCGACGACATGGTGGCGTGCGCCATGAAGTGGGAGGGCGGTTATGTGTGGGCGTGCAAGAACTACGACGGTGACGTGCAGAGTGACACCGTGGCGCAGGGCTTCGGTTCGCTGGGCTTGATGACATCCGTGCTGCTTACCCCCGACGGCCAGACCATGGAAGCAGAAGCAGCCCACGGCACCGTGACTCGTCATTACCGTGAGCATCAAAAGGGCAACAAGACGTCCACGAATCCGATCGCGTCAATCTTTGCCTGGACACGCGGCTTGGCCCATCGCGGCAAGCTGGACAACACACCCGACGTGGTTCGCTTTGCCGAGACGCTCGAAGCAGTATGCGTGGAAGCCGTTGAAGCCGGCGAGATGACCAAAGACCTCGCCAGCCTGATTTCGCGCGATCAGCCGTGGTTGAGCACAGAGGATTTCTTGGCGGCACTCGACCGCCGTCTCCAAGCCAAGATGGCGTAAACGCCTCACGACACCTATTGCCTTGGCGAGCGATGCATGCGCGTCGTTTGCGGCGGCCGCACTACGTTTTCCCGAGATTCATCATCTCCCGACTCCCTTGGAGGCACTGCCATGAAGGCTCCTGTTCGTGTTGCAATTACCGGTGCAGCCGGCCAAATCGGTTACAGCTTGTTGTTCCGTATCGCGTCGGGTTCGATGCTCGGCCCCGACCAGCCCGTGATCTTGCAAATGCTGGAAATCACCCCCGCCCTCAAGGCACTTGAAGGCGTGGCCATGGAGCTCGACGACTGCGCGTTCCCGTTGCTGGCCGGCATGGTGCGCACCGACAACGCCGATGAAGCGTTCGGCGACGCCGACTATGCCCTTCTCGTGGGTGCAATGCCGCGCAAGGCAGGCATGGAGCGCAGCGACCTGCTCAGCGCCAACGGCGGCATCTTCAAGCCTCAGGGCGAGGCGCTCGGCCGTTCCGCCAAGAAAGACATCAAGATTCTGGTGGTAGGGAACCCCGCCAACACCAACGCACTGATTGCCATGAGCAATGCCAAGGGCCTCGATAGCAGCCGCTTCACGGCCATGACCCGACTTGATCACAATCGGGCAGTTTCGCAACTGGCCGCTAAGACGGGCACCACCGTGGCCGACGTGACCAATATGACCATCTGGGGCAACCACTCGGCCACCCAATACCCCGACTTGTTCAACGCCAAAGTCAAAGGCCAAAACGCCGCCGCACTGGTCAACGATCAAGCATGGCTAGATGGCACCTTCATTCCAACCGTTGCCAAACGTGGCGCGGCCATCATCGAGGCCCGCGGCTTGTCGTCTGCTGCCTCGGCCGCCAACGCTGCTGTAGATCACATGCACTCATGGGCGCTTGGCACAGCTGCCGGTGATTGGGTGTCGATGGCCATCCCATCGGACGGGTCGTACGGCACGCCAGATGGCATTATCTCGTCGTTCCCGTGCACATGTACAGACGGCGTGTACTCGATCGTGCAAGGCCTGGAAATCAACGAATTCAGCCAGGGCAAAATCAACGCCACCCATGGTGAACTTGTTGAAGAACGTGACGCCGTGATCGAGCTCGGCCTGATCTAACTGGCCCGGTGGGCAACCGCCAATGACTATTTGAGAAAGCGACTGGTCGTGTTATCGGCCAGTCGCTTTCCATTTGTCTGGCAAGTTGGGCAGTACTGCACCGAGTAGCTCGAATATGTCACAGCGCAAATGGTGTCGCCGCACCTGACGCACTCTTTGCCGACCCGGTGGTACACCGCTCCTGGGCGTTCCAGCGAGGGCTTGATCTCGTCGAACGTGCGCTCCACGTCGAGAGACTCGCCGATGCGGTCGTTGATGGCGTCGAGCAAAACCGCCGCCTGCGCTATGGTGAATTTTCCCGTCATGGCGTAGGGGCTCATCTCGGCCCGCCAACAAATTTCGTTACACAGTCTGCGCCCTACTCCTGCCATATTCGACTGGTCGCGCAACCAGCCGATGAGACGCATGTTGTTGCCCGTGAGTCGTTCGTGCAAAGCGGTGGCGGTGAACGATGCCGGCTCTGGCCCCAGCTTGGCCAGCGGCGGTTGCCCCACGGGGTCGCCGCTGCACATCCACACCCCCGCCTTTCGTTCCGTGCCTGCTTCGGTGAGCAACAGACTTCGACCATCTTCAAAGGACCACCGCGCGATGCCGTTGCGGGGCTTAGCCGGTTGCGACTTTTCCGGTTTCAGACGCCCACCCTGCATCAAATGCACGATGAACGTAGTGTCGGCAAACGTCAAAAGCAGATACTTTCCACGACGCCCGACATTGTTGAGCACTTGTCCAACAGCGACTTCTGGTGACGGCGAAAATGTTTTGAGAGCCGTAAAGGTGAACGGCCGAAAACCCGCCAGCTCGCTTCCCACAAACAATGCGTGCAGCCGCTCGGCATGGGCCTGAATCTCGGGCAGTTCAGGCACGCTGGGTTACGCCAATTCGTCTAGCGCAATGAGCCATGGCCTGGCTTGAATCAACGCGTTGGCATCGCCACTGAGCTGCACGCGACCCTCAATGAAGCACTGTTGAGAACTCAATTCTCCTGACGCGATGGCGTCGGCGGTCGCCTTTGACTGGGTCATGGTGGCATCGGCTGCGAGGGCCACGCCGCGGGTGATGGTAATTGTGCCGTCCACGATGCGGGCATACCACGCCATGTCGCCAACGTGTTGCTGGACGGTCACCGACACTGATTTATCGTCGAGGTTCACACGGCTGGCTCGGCGCGCCAGATCGGCAAACCATTCGTTCGAAAACACTGTGTTGGTCACATGCCCACTCTACGATCCTGGGATGCCCGAAAAGCCGTCAACCGTGCCCGCCGACCTTGGCCGCCGCTTCGGGGCTCGCGTCATCGACGGCATTTTCGATGCGTGGATCATTGTGGTAGTGAAGATCGAGCTCGTGCGCGACCTTATGGGATTCGATATTCCAAAGGGCGCAAAGGGTGCGTATGACACATCGAAAATCGCGTCCAAGATCACTATTGCTATCGTGTTTTTCATATTCGAACTGGTGCCCGTTGCCTTATGGGGCCGAACGCTTGGGAAGTCGCTTTTGGGCCTGCGGGTGATCGATCGCAAGACCGGCAATCGGCCTGGTTGGAGCGCAGCATTTCTTCGCTGGTTCATTCCTGTGTTCTCGTGGTTTATACCCCTTGTTGATGTGGCAGGGCCAATGATCGTGTGGGGATTTTCGCTCACCAACAAGCGCCGGCTTGGCCTCCATGATCTGGTGGCTGGTACTGCCGTTGTGCGGAACCAATGAAGCCCGCCGACGAGGCGCTGCACGCCGGCGACGACCTCTACGTGTTTGCTGTCGAAGGGCTCACTGTAACGGTGGCGGTGAGCGGCGCTCGGGCCCTGTATCACGCCACGTTCTTTGCCCCAGAAGGTGAATGGGCAACTGTCTATTCAATGGACCTGGCGCGACCCCGCCAAGGTGTGTTGCTACGTGGCGATGGTATGTGGGCCGATCACGAATGTGAGACGCCATATGAACACTGGACGGTCGGTCTTGAAGCCTTCGCAGTAGTGACGCCTGCCGAGCCCGTCGGCGACCTGTCAACGTTGCGCGGCGATCTGGTGGCCCTTGGTCTGGACGTCGAATGGACCTCGACCGGAGCCATTGAAGCAATCGATGGCGGGTACAGAATCGCGTGTGCTGTGGAGGGCGAAATCCTGTATGGCGTTGAGGCGTTCTCCATCCAAGCTGAAGGTTGGCGATCCCATATTTGGACTGAGGTATGACGGCCACTGCGGTGCCTTCCACCCATGTCGAGAAGTTGGTCGATCGACAGTTCATGTTGGTGTGTACGAGCGTGTTGATGTTCTTCCTGGCCGTCGGCATCAACTTGCCACTGGTCGCCAAATATGTGAAGGGACCACTCGGTCAGGGTGATGACGTTGTAGGTACCGCAGCTGCGTCCTTGTCGATTGCGGCGGTACTCATACGACCGGTTGCGGCACTGGTATCTGGCAGGTTCGGATCCCGTACGTTGATGGCGGTGGGGGGCGCGATCGGCGTCGTCGGGTTCGCACTCCAAATTGCTCCGGCTTTGCCGTGGTTTATCGCCGCTCGCATGTTGGCTGGCATCGGGGATGCCGCAATATTTGTGGGCGCCAGCACGATGATTGTGAGTGCCGCCCCAATTACCCGCCGAGCAGAAGCCACGAGTTATCTCTCAGTGGCAGTATTTGGCGGGCTGGGAGTGGGCCCTGTATTTGGCGATGCCTTGGCATCTGGAGGGCATTACAACCGGTCGTTTGTGGCTGCCTCGATGTGTTGCGCCGGGGCCGTGATTGCCGCTCTGATGGTTGGCCCCCTACCCGTGGCGATGGATCCAGACGGCGGGCCAGCCAACGGGGTCAAAGATTCGCGACCGGGATGGTTTCATCGCAAGGGTGTTCGACCAGGAATCGTGTTAGCGCTCTCGATGGCGGGGTACGTTGGCTGGGTCACGTTCCAGCCGTTGCGTGCCATCGAAATCGGTTTGAAGGGTGGCCAGGTTTTCGCTATCTATGCCGCCTGCACTTTGACGCTGCGTTTGATCGGCGCCAAGGTGCCCGAACGCGTTGGTCTGATGCGTTGTTGTGGCGGGGCGATCACGGTGATGTCGGGCGGGCTTGTGCTCTGCTCGGTAGCCACGTCGAAACTCACGTTCGTTGTGGGGACCGTGGTATTGAGTTGTGGAATGGCCTTCGTGTATCCGGCTCTGGCCGCCATGGCTGTCAACACGGTGTCGATCGCCGAGCAGGCTGCGCTGGTGCCGACATTCACGGCGTTCTTCGAGATCGGCCCGGCAATAGGTGGATACCCGCTCGGTTTGGTGGCTCGGGCATACGGATATCGCACGGTGCTGCTGGTGTGCGCAGTGACGACGTTGTGCGGGCTCCCGGCTTTGTTGAGTTTCCGTCACAGCCGCGCCGATTCCGTCATGGAAACTCCGTAGTCTGGCGCGGTGCAACTTGCTCTCATCTTCGCCAAGCTCAGTATTTCGCCCAAAGACCTCATCGACACGTTTGGGTTGGCTGGTATTGCCGCAATCATTTTCGCCGAATCGGGCTTACTGATTGGGTTTTTTCTTCCGGGCGATTCCCTGCTGTTTTTGGCGGGTCTATTTGCCGCTACGCACCAATTCAATTTGCATCTTTCGACTCTCATGCCTGTCGTGGTCATTGCAGCAATTCTGGGTGATCAGGTGGGATACCTCTTCGGCAAGAAAGTAGGGCCGTCGTTGTTTGACCGTCCGAACTCGCGATTGTTCAAGCAAGAAAACGTGCGCCGGGCTCAGGAGTATTTCGATGAGCGTGGCCCGTACACCATCTTCCTGGCTCGCTTCGTGCCCATCGTGCGCACTTTTGCGCCGATCGTGGCGGGCGTCGGCAAAATGAAGTACACCCTCTTCTTGCGGTGGAACATCATTGGCGGGCTGGCGTGGGGCCTCGGCGTGACCGCCATCGGGGCCACGCTCGGAAAGTCGTTCCCCAAGATCGAGAACTACCTTCTGCCCATCAGCGCTGGCGTTGTACTCCTTTCAGTGATCCCCATATTTCTCGAATTTCGACGTAAGAAAGCGCAGACGGTATAAATGGAAATCGCCATTGTCATTGAGATCCCCAAGGGGTCACGGAACAAATACGAAGTCGACCACGAAACAGGCGCCGTGTGGCTCGACCGCACCTTGTTTACCGCCACTCAATACCCTGCCGATTATGGCTTCTTGATTGACTCCATGGGCGACGACGGCGACCCGCTCGACGTGCTGGTACTGCTCGACGAAAAAACGTTTCCCGGCTGTCACATCATGGTGCGGCCGGTGGGCATGTTTTGCATGGAAGACGACGCCGGTGGCGACGACAAGATCCTGTGCGTTCCCGCCAAAGATCCTCGTTGGTCCCACGTCACTGACCTCACAGATTTGCCCCACTATTTACTCGATGAAATCGGCCACTTCTTCGATGTGTACAAGGCTCTCGAGCCCGGCAAATTCACGAACTCAAAGGGTTGGCTTCCCCGCCTGGATGCGGAGGCCACCGTGATGCGGGCCATGCAACAAGGCTCCGCAGAGCACTAGTGCATCGGCCCTTGCGGTGGGCATGATGTGGATCTAAAAACAGAAGAGCCCGGCGATCACTCGCCGGGCTCTTCTTCGTTTGAAGTGAGTTACCTCAAGGCGCTGATGTCTGCCGTCTCACGCTTGGAGTACATCACGGCACCGATCAGGATGGCCAAGCATACGCCGGCGATCGTGAATCGAGCACCGTCGTTGTGACGCAACGAGATGATGGCGGGCAGGGTGAGCAACGACACCAGGTTCATCACCTTGATGAGCGGGTTGAGAGCAGGGCCAGCAGTGTCCTTGAACGGATCACCGACGGTGTCGCCAATGACGGCGGCCTTGTGGGCGTCTGAGCCCTTGCCACCCTCGTTGCCATCCTCGATGTACTTCTTGGCGTTGTCCCACGCACCACCAGCGTTGCTGAGGTAGTTGGCCATGAGCTGGCCGGTGAGGATCACCGCGGCCAAGAATCCACCGAGGGCTTGGTAGTTGATACCGAAACCAATGATTACGGGCGACAACACGGCCAGCAGAGCTGGGGTGGTGAGCTCACGCAACGAGGCTGCAGTACAGATGTCGATGACGGGGCCGTAGTCGGGCTTCTTGGTGCCGGCCATGATCATGCCGTCGGCGAATTGACGACGTACTTCTTGCACCACAACACCTGCGGTGCGGCTCACGGCGCGGATAGCCAGCGACGAGAAGAAGAAGGCAATCGAGCCGCCGATGAGCAAACCAATGAAGGTCTTCACATCGGCCACATTGATCTGGGTGGCGGCGTCCTTGAAGATTGCGGCGCCTTCGAGCAACTTGCCGGAGGCATCCTTGAGGCCCAGTTCGCCAGCGATCGTTTCGATGAATGAGGCGAAAATAGCTACCGATGCAATCACGGCCGAACCAATTGCGAAGCCCTTGGTGACAGCTTTGGTGGTGTTGCCCACGGCATCCAGGCTCACCATGATGCGCTCGGCTTCACCGTGGAATTCGCCAGACATTTCGGCAATACCCGCTGCGTTGTCAGACACAGGCCCGAAGGTGTCTTCCGACACGATGACGCCCGTAGTGGCCAACATGCCCATGCCAGCGAGTGCTACCAAGTACAACGAGAACTGAATGTTGCCGCCACCCATGGCCAGTGCGGCGCCGAGGGCGATAGCGATACAGATGATGGCGTATACCGATGATTCCAGGCCCGATGCGGTGCCGGAGAGCACCACGGTGGCAGGGCCTGTGCGTGCCGAAATGGCGATGTCTTGCACCGGCTTGTGGCTTGTGGCGGTGAAATATTCGGTGAGGCGACTCACTGCTTGAGCGAGCGCCAATCCAACGACTACAGCGCCGAAACATTTCCAGCCCGCATTCGTGGTGACGCCATCGGCGGACTTGTTGCCCACGTAGCCGAAGGCAACAGCAGCTGTGCCAACAACCGTCAGCACGCCAGCCACGAGGAACCCGCGGTTGATGGGCTTGAGCGCGTCGGTTTCGCCTTCTTTTGCTTTCACTGCGAACACACCAGCGATTGATGCCAACACACCAATGGCCCGAGCAGCCAAGGGGAACACCAAGCCGAGGGCTGGATTCATGTTGATCGACTTAAATGCGGCCACGCCCAAGATGATCGAGGCGACGAGGGTTACTTCGTAAGACTCGAAAAGGTCGGCGGCCATGCCTGCGCAATCGCCCACGTTGTCGCCCACGTTGTCGGCGATGGTGGCCGGGTTGCGGGGGTCGTCTTCGGGAATGCCAGCTTCGACTTTGCCCACCAGGTCGGCGCCCACGTCGGCGGCCTTGGTGAAGATACCACCGCCCACTCGCAGGAACAGCGCCAACAACGATCCACCAAAACCGAAGCCAATCAGAATCGCCGACGATGTGTTTTGGAAAATCATGATGATGGCGGTGGCGCCCAGCAGGCCAAGGCCGACGGTAAACATGCCAGCCACGCCGCCGGTACGGAAGGCCACCTTAAGGGCCTTCGCCATAGAGTTTTCTTTGGCTGCCGCTGCAGTACGCACGTTGCCTTGAGTGGCCAACGTCATGCCGATGTAGCCGGTAAGGCCCGACATGAAACATCCAGCCACGAATGCCAATGTACGGAAAAGTCCTGACTTCACAAACGACAGGGCAATAGATCCACTGCGTGGATCAACTACCCGCACCGATGTAAAGAACACGACCGCCGCCAGCGGAACCAGGATCACAATGATGGTCTTGAACTGTCGTTTCAGATAGGCGTTGGCACCTTCCTGAATTGCCTTGGCAATCTCGATCATTTTGGGCGTACCCTGATCGAAGGCCATCACGTTTTTCATGAGACCAAAGCCCACGGCAATGGCAATTAAGGCGGTGATGGCGGAGCCGATCAATACGACCCACTCGCCACCCCTCAGGGTGAATACCTGGTAGCCGCCTTCGGCTGCAAGCAAATGTGACACTGATTCTCCGGAATGAGTAGGCCGACGCGCATGCGCGTCGGTGGGGGGCTTGGAAAAGCTAGCGGAGCTTAAGACGGCGGCGACGAAATTGCGAAACCGGAACCACGTCCGGCAAATTGCATGAAGGATTTCTCAACTACCGCAATCGTTGGCCGATTGGAACGAGTTCGTCTTTCCAAGGAGACAGTTAATGAATAATGGCACGCGTTCAATGCGGGACCGATTGGTAATTGGTGGAGCACTTCTTTTCGGGCTGGCATGGCTGGCTTGGCGGATCGGGTATTCCACCGGTGGCATTTCCGGGTGGTTGAGCTGGCCGCTGGTGGCCGTTGAGGGATATGCACTCGTTCGATTGGCCTTGATGGCTGCCCGATCCAGTGCGAAAGACGACCGAGTTGCTCAATCCAGCGACCTGACCATCGAGGTAGGCGTCATTGTCGCCGGCCACAATCCAGCCATTGTTCGGGCGGCGGTGATCGGCGCGTCAGCCGTCAAGAATTCGGCAGGTGCGGCGTTAGCGGCCCCTGATCTGCCCGAATACCGGGCTATTGCCGATGAGTTCAAGGCCCGATTTGTTCCTACCGACGGCACATGGGAGTCGGGCGTCAACAGCCTGACGAAGTCGAGTAGCGCTGAAGCTGTGGCGTTGCTTTCCGCGCAAACCGCCCCGTTGGCCGACCTCGTAACAATTGCTCGCTCCGGACTTGGAAACGGTGTGGCATATGTCCAATCGCAAATGTTGCTGCCGAATGAGCGCACAGCACTGCAAAGTGTTCAGAACGACGTCTATGGACCGAGTGCCAGCGCAGCTGGGGTAGCGCCGTGGCTTGGCAACGGCTCCATTGTTCGGGTCGAAGCGTTCCGGGATGTGACCGTGTCGCCAGCTGGCGCGTTGGCGACCACCATCGAGTTGCAAGGTCACGGATGGTCTGGCGCGTGGAGTGTCACGCCGATCGGTGCCCCCCAAGTGCCTACAAGCACCAATGACATTCGCAAGGCCCGTACTCGTCAAGCCGCTGAACGGTTGCGCGTACTGCGCAGTCGCCGCAATCCGCTCGTCGCTCGTGGCCTATCTGCTCGGGCCCGGGCCCATCACATGGGCACGATCTTGGATGATCTCGGCGGCCTAGCGGCGGCAGTTGTGCTGGCCGTGGTGGTCGGCTCGTTGGTGAGTGGCCGTTTGCCGATTCGTACCAACTGGCAGATGTTCGCACTGTTGGGGATCCCGTTTGTGGCGCTGTCCAATCTTGCTCGTCAAGCCGTCACTCGCGGGCGAATTCAACCGTTGTCGATGTCGCATCTCAACATTGAACAAATTGATATTTCTGTCGCCGCCACGTTGAAATCTTTCACTGCCACTCCTGAAGTTGGCAAGGTTGCCGGCCTCAGCGAAGCCCATGATCTGGGTGGCCTTCAGATGTTGAGCGTGCGTCCCTTTGGGGCTTCGGCGGCAGTCGCCCTTAACGCTGCCCTGCTCGCCCGTGCTGTGTCGGCGATTTTTCATGTTGGGTTGGCTCGTGCCAGTCGCAGCACCGAATTGCTCGCGCTCGCCTTAGGCGTAGCGACGCTCGTTCCCGTGTTGCGTGGGTTGCAGATTTTGGTTCGCACCCGTCAGCTGCGTACTGCGCGACGTGTTGATGTGTCGTTGGCCGCGCGCCTCGGCGATGCCGCCACCCATGTGCGCGACTTGTCGCCGTTCGGTGCTGGCGTCGTAACGCAAGGTTCGTTTTCGATCGGCGACGCCGTGCCGTTGTCGTTTGCGCTCCCGGGCCGCGCCGCGCCGGCCACGCTCGATGCAGTCGTGCGTTCCGTAGCTCAACTTTCCGATGGAACCAGTCGTGTTGGTGTGTCACTGGCCGCCAGCAATCAAGCAGATCACGATGCGTTGACGCGCTACTGGTCGACCACGTGGGCTACAAAAGCTGCCCATGTCACCGACGAAGCAGCCGTGAAAACATTCGCCGCCCAAGGTGCCTTCCGAGTGAATTCGGGAGCGAACCGGGTGGTGCGATTCGTATCAGCATTTTCGATGTTGGCTACCGGTTTTGCCGCCTTGCCTCCGTACAACATTGCCTCTGCCGCCCCGGCTCCGAATCTGTCGCTCGTAAAGGACGCCCCGGCCACCGTTCTCTACGGCAACACCGCTACCAACACGCTCAAGGCCTGTAACGGCATTGGTGCTCAAACGGTGTACAACGCCACCTTCCGGGATGTGCTTCCCGCTGGCGTGTCGTATGCGAGCGGTACGCCGGCACCTGATTTGGTGTTGGCCAACAAGCCCTCCGCCGGCCAGACCACACTCATTTGGACGAATGTCAACGACATTCAACCGGGTTCATGCACGACCGTTTCGTACGTCGTCAAACACAACAGCAGCGAAGTGGCTACATCGCCTACATATGTTGGGTTGAGCTACACCAACAACGCCACGGTGTACTCGAATACTGACCCCCGCTACATCCCTAAGTTTGATGGCAATGGTGTGTATACCACTGGTTCAACTAACCAGGCGGCCTCGAGTGCCACCACCAAAATCGTTCCCGTAGTAATCACCAAAGCCGAGCCCAGCCCGGAATCCGAATTGGTGCGCGGCGTTCACAACCACGAAACCACATACACGCTCACCGTCACGAACAATAAGATCAAAGCCACCAACTCGACTGTGGTCGACGACTACATCCCGGCCGCTATGGAGTTCCTTGGCTGCGGTACAGCTGACCATTCGGCGCCGGGCTATGTGGAGTACCTAGGGGCTGGCCGCCTCGACGCGACGACCACCGATATCGCTAACCCCGATTGCTTGCCGCCAGTGCTCGTGGAGACGATCAAGGATCCGGCAGGCTACGCGCCGGGCGTCTACACCCACATCCGCTGGAACACCGGCAACATGGCTCCGGGAGCCGTGAAAAAGATCACGTATCAAGCAGGGATTCCGAACCGGGAAAACGTGGTGTTCGCAGACCCGCAACCCAATATCAATTGTGGTCCGGCAGTCGACTCGTGCGTCCAGGTTGCCAATCTTGACAACAACACCGGCCCACTCACATTTGAACCAGGCGCCGAAAACACCATCACCAACAAGGCCACAGTGGGCGGAACATATACCGGCCTGTTGCCCGCACTTGTCAACGCCACCCAAACGTGGGATACAACGCAGTACACGGTGTTTGTGGAAGACCTCGCCATTCAAAAGAGCGCTTGCAACAGCACCAATCCCAACCCCCAAAACCCGGGCAATGGAACGTGTCTGAACGGCATCACGTACGGCGGCATCACTACCTGGACTCTCAATATCGAGACAAGCGAATATCGTAAGAGCGACAAAATCGTGGTGACCGACAGCATCCCTGACGGACTCGACTATGTGGACGGCTCTTCGAAGATTGTGAGTGGAGCCAACACGGTGACTCCTTTCGAGCCGACCTCGAATAGCGGGAGTGGTGGATCGAATCCGATCCAGACCATCGCCTGGGATTTCCCCAAGTTGTTGACCAACACTTCGATCACACCCACCATGAATGTGGATGCGGTGTACACGATCACGTTCCAAACAAAAACGCGCACTGACTATCGAGCTACGAAACAGCCGGTGTTGTCCTTTGACGGGATCACCAACAAGGTTGCCATGACCGGTACCTCGACAGTCGTGAAGGGTGACGACAACGCTGGCCCCAAGGACATCCAAGATGTGTCGAGCGCGTCGATCTCTTCGGCATGGTCGAAAATTTCAAAGAAGGTGCTCTCGGGTGCCGGGCTACCATCGATCGTGGGCAACCAGTGTTCGGCGGGTATCACTAATCCGGCCGTCGGCGGCGTTACGCCCCCTCCCCGTTTTGCTCCTTTCGACATCGTGTGTTTCGATTTGATCGTTGATTTCCCATCGGGAATCAAAGTCAAGAACGCCCTTGTTTCAGACTTCATTCCTCCCAACACCACCTATCTGGCGTACGCCACGCAAGCTGACCACAACGACACCGAGGCCTACATTCCGCCGCCGGTGCCAGCAGTGATCGGTGCCGAGGTTCCTGTGCAATGGGCCTTTGGTACGCCAAGCGGTGCAACCCCTCGATACACGAAGGAGATCGGCTCACGATTCCATGTGATTTTGGCTGCTCGCCTCACCGACGATCCCAATGTCAACAACAACTACGACATCACCGCCAACCTTTTGAAGGCCACTGGCCTAGATACCAGCGGCAACTCGGTGTCGTTGCGTGCCTCGGACACGTTCATGGTGGCGGAACCAGAATTGAATCTCGTAAAGGGCGTCGTGGACATCAAACGCGGCTCCCCCCTGGCTTCGATTTCCGGCTATCCCAAGACTGCTCCCGCGGCTGGCAATGACGGTCACACGGCAATCCAAAACGATGTGGTGACATACCAAATAAACGTGCCCAACGTGGCGCCGCAATTCTTGGATGCCAACAACAAACCACGTCTCGTGGGCAACACCACCGACCAGATCGACGACGCCTTCAACGTGACTGTGTGGGACAAGCTTCCCGTCGGCCTGTCATGCCCAGAGGTCTCGTCACTACCGGCCACGGCAACGCTGGCCGTTCGCAGTGGTGGCACTGCTTTGAGCGCGGCGCCGACGGTTGCGATGACGAGTGCTCCTGTGTGTGCTGGCGACGTCATCAAATTCACTGTGGACCACATTCCCGCCGGGTATCAGCTGCAATACAAGTACGACCTGAAAATCCGTAACGATGCGCCGGCAGGCAAGAACTACTACAACATCGCAGGCGTCCGCGACTACAACGATTTCGGAAGTAAAGGCGTAAAGCCGGGTACACCGGGCACCACCGTGTACTACCCGGCGAACAACATCGACTCCACGGTCACAGCGAACTCTCCTAAGGCAAGTGATGACGCCAACGTTTCGATTCCGTCGGCATCTATTGCCAAGACGCGCACGACGTCGATCACAGAAGCAGGCAACATGGCCGCCGATCAGGCCACTATTGGTGAGCATGTGAACTACACCGTGACGTTCACCATCCCGGCCCATACAACGGTGTACGACGCCGTGATCACCGACACGTTGCCGGCCAATAATCAGTACGTCGCGAAGTCGGCAGCTGCTTCGGTCGTGTCGGCCACTCCGGCTGTAGCGCCAGCATGGGTGTTGCTTGATAGCGGCAATGGCTGGAAACTCTCGATGCCTGCCACCTACCAAAACGCTGACAATACCGATCAACAATTCAAGGTCACCTTTGACTCGATAGTGCTCAACGTGTCGACGCCGACCAACGTGCACGGCACTGTCATCACCAACAGTGCAAACCTGAAGTGGAATGACAAAGTGGGAGGCACGAACCTCGGCAATAAGTCGGCTTCTGTGAACACCACTGTCGTTGAACCAGCGCCGTCGATTGTGAAGTCGCACAGCCCTGCTGGTCCCTTCGCCGGTGGCGACTTGGTGAGTTACAAATTGGCGGTGTCTAACGCTGGCGGTCGCCCGGCATTGCATGACGCCTTCGTGATCGACTGTGTGCCTGTCGGCCTGTCCGATGTGACTCCCGCTTTGGTCACTGCGCCTCGTACCGTCACCGTTGATACGGGAGCCCCTTGTGTCGCGGGCGAAACCCGCGTCACGTGGAATCTGGTCGATCTTGAAACGCCGGTTGCTCCCCGCACGGGCGCAGGATTGCAAGGCGGCGAGACCGTCAACTTGACCTACGTGGCCAAGCTTGTGGTACCTGCAGTTGGAGCCTCAGACCTCATCAACAACGCCAAAGTCAACGGTACTTCCATCACTGGCGACGACAAAGGCGAACGCACTACCTACGAAGCAAAGACCACTGACAAGATCTCGGTGAAGGCACCCACGATCGCCAAGTCGGTAGCGCAAACCGTGCTCGTGCCCGGACAGGTTGCCGACTACACGATCAAGGTGACTATCCCCGCCAACACACGTCTGTTTGATGCCACCGTGATCGATCAGTTGCCTGCCAACATGGCATTCGAAAGCTATGGGTCGTTCTCTTTCGCAGGGAACTTCACCGGTGGCTGCACGACAGACACAGGCACTGCCCACACAATCACCCAGGCGGGTCAAACCGCCGGTTGGTTTATCGGCGACATCGTGATCGGCGACACCGACTGTGTGATGACCGCCACCTACAAAACTCATGTGCGTGCAGCAGCAGTCGATGGTGACTCGCTCACCAATACGGCAAATCTGTTTTGGAACCTGACCGACAAACTGAAGGACAAAACCGACCTCGTGACCGGCGGGTTTGATAAATCGCTCAAGGCCACGGCAACAGTCAAGGTGGTTGAGCCCAAGCTCACCATTACCAAAGCAGTCAACGATGCCGACAAGATTGTGGAAGGTGGCCAAGGGTTGACCTATACGGTCACCATCACCAACTCTGGGTCAGCAAACGCTTACGACATAGCTGTCAGCGACGTGTTGCCTGCCGGACTGGGCACACCGTCCAACATTGGGGGCACGTGTGTGAACTCGGCTTCTGGCGTGTACACCGCTGGCACCAAGACCATTGCGTGGGCCGAGCTGTACAACGGCTCCGCGGGCCTCAAACCCACAGAATCGTGCACGCTTACGTACGACGAGCCGGTTGATCCCGCTCACCCAATTACGTGGAAAGACGGCCAGGCCCTCACCAACACCGTCAACATTTCCAAGTTCTTCGGTGATCCTGTTCACTCTGCCAATAAGGACTACAAGAGCTACACCGGTCCCAAGGCTGACGAGACGGTGAAGGCATACCGCCCGAATCTCAACATCGTCAAGACGACCGGAAACGGCACCGATCTTGACACTGCCGAGATCGGCAAACCATTCACGTGGAAGCTTCAGATCACCAACACTGCCGAATTTGCTACTGCCTATGGCGTGACAGTTTTCGACACGCTGCCCAAGAATTGGACCTTCACGGCAGTCACCAAAGTGACTGCTATCAAGGGCACCAATCCAGCCGGTTGCAATGTGTCGCCGACTACCAGCGGATCGAATCCACAAACAATTGCGTGGACGAAAATGTGTGACCTTGGGCCCGGCGGCGTAATCGATGTCGCCTTCACAGCCACACCGGGTGTCGACGCGGCGACCGATCCTGGATTGGTCGACAAAGAAGGCACCAAGATCAAGCATGTCAACGTGGCCACGGTCAGCGGTACCGACAAGGGCGGTTCACCGTTACCCGAGAAGAAGGATGATGCCAAGGCCGAGATCAAGAGCGTCGATTTGCAGATCATCAAGACTGATGCTTCGAAAGACAACGACGGGTCGCCTGATTCGGCTGGCTTCGTGGTTGGCGTGCCCGGCTACTACTACATGGACGTGAAGAACAACGGTCCCGATACCGAGACCGGTCCTATCACCGTGACTGACACCATGCCCGTTGGTTTGACGGCCACCGCAGTAAGCGGCACCGGATGGACATGCTCCATCGGCGGCGGCGGAACGTCGTTCACGTGTACGGCCAAAAGCCCTCTCAAGAGTGGCGACAACTTGCCCCGAATCACGTTGACGGTCGACGTTGGTGTGAAGGCGCTCAACCTCGACGCCAACACCGGGTTGGTGACCAACACCGCCTCGGTGAAGGGCGTCGATACCGATCGCAATCCCAAAAACAACAGCGATCCAGAACCCACGCCGGTTAAGCGTTTGAGCGATTTCACTATCGATAAGGCACTGGCTCCAGAAACAAACTTCGTACCCGGAACACAGGTGAATTACATCATCAAGGTGGCCAACCTGGGCCCATCGCCAGCCTCTGGTCCAGTCACCGTGACCGATCCGTTGCCTGACCGTTTGCGGTTCATTTCCGCATCGGGCACGGGCTGGGATTGCTCTGCTTCGACGGCTTCCACAGCTGGCCCCACACCGGGTACACCAGATGTTGCCGGCGCTGGCTACCAGGCCAAGCCCGACAACAACGGTTCCGTTTCGTGTACCAGAAATGTCGACAACTTGGCCATCTCGACCTTGGATGCCAGCAATCTGGAATCGATCACCGTGGTCGTCGAAATTGATCCTGGTACGCCTGAAAAGCCAGAGGTTCTCAACGTCGCCACGGTGTCTCATCCCAATGACAAAAATCCGTCCAACGACACGAACGACGAGAAGGCCAACCCGAAGCCGACTGCCAAACTGACCATCGACAAGTCCGACGGCGATGCCACATTCAAGGTGGGCCAGACCGACGCCAAGTACTACGTGGTGGTATCGAACCAAGGCCCGTCAGTTGAAGTTGGTCCGGTAGTCGTAACAGATACGCCCCCCGCCAATCTCAAGTTGCTCGCAGCCGATGGTGGCGAGAATTGGAAGTGCTCGGTCACCGTGGGTGTCGACTTCGCAGTCGAGACCAATGGCACTCTGAGTTGCACCTGGATTGGCAAGCAAGTTGATCCCGGCATGACCTTGGACCAGATCACGATCACCGTTGAAGTTGGCCCCGGAGCCGTGAGCGATTCACGTCCCGGAGCTACCAATATCGTGACCAACAGTGCCACTGTCACCGGTACGACCGACCCCAATCCTCATACCGATCCGGAGCCCACGCCAGTGGTGCCCAAGGCCGAATTGACCATCGATAAGCATCACGACGAAAAGACAGAGCCGTGGGTTGTTGGCCAGAAGGGCACCTTCCTGGTGACCGTTGGCAACAATGGCCCATCGGGTGAATACGGCGCTCTGGTCGTCAACGACGAATTGCCTGTGGGGCTCACGTTTGTGAGTGCCAACGGCGACGGATGGGTGTGTCAGTTGCTCACCGGCGTTGGTTTGGGCGTGAACGGCACGGTGAAGTGCGTGGCCGATCGGCCTGATGGTTTGGATGCGAAGGCACCCATGTTGGATGCCGGTAAGTCGATGCCCGACATCACCATTGTGGTCAACGTGACACCTGACGCAGCACCCAAGGTGTGGCCGTCAACAAACACGATTGAGAACACAGCTGATGTGCACGGGTCGACTGATCCCGACAAGCATTCTGATCTCGACAAGGTGTCGGTGATCCCGATTGCCGATATCCAAATCATCAAAACCCATGACGGTGAAACATTCCAAGTGGGTTCGGTGGGCACGTTCAAACTGACCATCAAAAATAACGGCCCCAATATTGCTGCCGGCACGATCACGGTCACGGATCCGTTGCCTGCAGGGTTGACATTCAACTCTGGCACGGGCACTGGCTGGACGTGTGCAGCTGGCGTCAACAAGGTCAACGTGACATGTGAGCATATTGGTCAACTCGCCGTTGGCGAGGAGACTGTGATCACGCTCAACGTTGATGTGTTGCCCGCTTCGTACGCCGCCGAAGGGCACCTGATTGTCAATACCGCCACCGTGAAAACGCCGACGCAAGATCCGGAACCAAAGAACGACACGTCGACCGACAAGGTGCCCACGAAACCGTTGGTGGACCTGACGATCGCCAAGTCCCACATTGGAGATTTCACAGTTGGACTTCCCGGCACGTTTACGTTGAAAGTCACGAACTTAGGCCCGAATCCTCATCCCAATGACAACATCACTGTGACCGACACGCTGCCCGTTGGGTTGACGTTCGTGTCGGCTGGCGGCGATGGATGGGCGTGTTCCAATGCAGCAGCGTTGGTCACGTGTGTGCATGCCGGTCCGCTGTTGAAGGACGCCTCGTTGCCGGTGATCACACTGGTGGTCAAGACAGGCCCCGAAGCAGTTGGCGGTGTGATCAATAAGGCTCACGTCGACACACCGGTGAAGGAAGACAAGCTCACGAACAATGATGCCCAAGACCCAGTGAAGATTGTGCCGATCGCCAACCTGCGTTTGACCAAGACGTTGCTTGGGCCGCTCGTGGTGGGTGCCACAGCGCAATGGGAACTGACGTTGACCAACGACGGGCCATCGCCTGCCGAGAACCCGACAGTCACAGACCCTATGCCTCCAGAGCTTGAAGCGGTCAACGCAGTTGGCGATGGCTTTGCGTGCACAATCGTGCCTGGGTACGTGAACTGTGTGCGCTCGACGCCGTTGGCTGCCGGTGCCACAGTGAAGATTGTGGTCACCACCAAAGTGGTCAAGACGAATGGCAATGCCATTGTTAACTCGGCGTCGGCATCAACCCCGACACCAGAGACGACGATCGTTGACAACACGGCAACTGCTCAAGGAATACCGACAGAAGTCAAGGCAGTTACTACCACGAACCAATTGCCTCGTACCGGTGCCAACACATTGGGCTTGCTGACGATGGCGATTGCCTTCTTGGCGTGCGGATTCCTGCTCGTTGGTACCAGCCGTCGCCGACGGTTTGAAGAAGACCCGGAGTAATACCGCCGGAACGAATTAGCTCACGCCGTGGAAGGTGGCATCACCAAAGGTGAAAATGCCACCATCCACGGCGACGAGCCAGTACCCATTGCCGGACTTCGTTGCGGCCATCGCAGTGATTGGTTCGTTCAACACAATCGCTCCGGCTGAGCCGTGGAATGTGGCGTCGCCGTAGGTGAAGATGCCGCCGTCGGATGCGACGAGCCAGTAGCCGTTGCCGGTTGGTGTGGCTGCCATGCCGACGATTGGTTTGTTGAGTGCGATTGCTCCGGCTGAGCCGTGGAATGTGGCGTCGCCGTAGGTGAAGATGCCGCCGTCTGATGCGACGAGCCAGTAGCCCTTGCCTGTTGGTGTGGCTGCCATGCCGACGATTGGTTTGTTGAGTGCGATTGCTCCGGCTGAGCCGTGGAATGTGGCGTCGCCGTAGGTGAAGATGCCGCCGTCTGAT
>JBBRKR010000014.1:0-92185 GCA_038231795.1 Acidimicrobiales bacterium | reverse complement strand
GTGGCGGCATCGGTTCATCACCGACACATGGGGTTGGGAGATTCCTGCTGGCCGCGTCGACGAGGGCGAAACACCCACCGAAGCCGCTGGCCGCGAGACCATTGAAGAGGCAGGCTGGAGTGCTGCCCATATCGAATTCATGACGGTATACAACCCGTGTGATGGCGTTGTAGATCAACGGTTTCATCTTTTTGTGGGCACCGACGTGACGCACGTGGGCGAGCCGGTCGACAAGAGCGAATCTGAATTCGTGGCGTGGGTGCCGATCGAGCAGTTACGCGCCGAAATTCAGGCCGGAAAGGTACCAGATGGTCTGAGCCTCACGGCGTTGTTGTGGGCCTTGAACTTCGGGGTTATCAGCTAGTTACAGGGTTATTTATTCGTAACAGAATTAACGCCGAAGCTCTCCGCGACCGCTGTTCGTTTGAGTTTCCAGATGAAGCCGTCGTAAAAAACGTGCAGCCCGCCGATCAACAAAAACACGGTGAGATACAACTTAAACGGGGCATGCACCGAGACCCATCTGATGCCCGCCACGCTCGCCGCACCGAAGAGGCCGAGCACGATCCAACGGCCCACAGCGCTGCGCGGCGTAGCCCGCATGATGCCGCCTCGATGGCTCATATTTCCGTGCACCACTGCGTAGTACTCCAGGGCGTGCGATGCCACGTACGCCACAAAGCCTGCGATGGGATCAACGATGATCACTGCAAACAGCGTGACCGTCGACGCCACATACAGCCACTTGGCGGGGTTTGCGACACGCATGGCTGCCGCGGCGCGTTCACGGGTCGTCCACTTCGAGATCATCACGACCAACGCCACTACGATCGGCAAAAGCAACCAACGGGCAGGCGTTTGTAGCGAGTGCAACATGTCGATGCCGCGTTGATTGATGGCCCCAATCGAGATGAGCGATGCATGTTTCGGTGTGCGATTGTCGGCCGCAATCCACACCAATGCCAGCACTAGCAAACCTTGCAGAATGGTACGTTCCAACCGTCCGTTGGATTCGCCGACCTTACGGCCGTAAATGCGGGTGAGGCCGAAGCGCTGCATGAGTGTGTGTTCGGCGTTCCACAAGCCAGCCACCGCCGCTACGAGACCCATGGCGAAATAGATGCCGAAAAGGATCACGGCCACAAACACCACCGGGCTCCAGGTGAAGAGTTTTTTGCGCACCGCGAACTGACCAGGATCGCCATAGATCAGTGGAAGCGTGACGGGCTGGTGGGCAAACGACACCATCAACACCACGGCGAGCAACGTCTTGAGATTGCCGCCGTCGCCATGCCGGGCGGCATTTTCGAATATGTGGGCCACCACCGCAAACGGAATCCAACACAACGCTACGGCCACATCACGGCCGGCAGAATGCATCCATATGGGAGGCATCGACGTGGCCGCACGAGCGGGCCGGTGAAGAATCGTGGCAGCCATGATGAGGCGAGATTAGTTGGGTTCCCAGGCTGACAGGTCAGCCAGACGGGGGTCGTTCGACATCATTTCGGTGATCGGCATATCGAGCCCGACCCGCTTCATGAGCGTGCGTATGTTTCGCTCTTCGTTCCACAGCGACAACGTGACCACCAGGCCGGCATCGCCGGCGCGAGCCGTGCGACCGCTGCGATGCAAATAGGCCTTGTGATCTTCAGGTGGGTCGTAATGAATGACCACGCCGATGTCGTCGATATGAATGCCCCGTGCCGCTACATCGGTGGCGACCAACACTGGCAGCTTCGCGGCGGCGAAGTCTTTGAGTGCCTTCTCACGAGCTGTCTGACGGAGACCTGAATGAATGGCAACAGCCTTGATGCCATCGTCTTGAAGATCGCGTACAAGACGATCGGCGCCGTGTTTGGTGCGCATAAACATCAACGTGCGAGTCGACGATCGCGAGATGGCAGCGGCAACTTTCATCTTGTCCATCTCATGCACTGCGATGAAACGGTGCGTCATCTCGTCCACAGTGACAGTGTCAGAAACCACTTCATGGAACACGGGATCACGCTGGTAAAGGCGTACCACGTTGTTGACGCCGTTGTCGAGCGTCGCAGAAAACAGCAGCGTCTGATGCTCGCCGTCAATGTGGCGCAAAACCCACTCGACCTGGGGTAGGAAACCCATATCGGCCATACGGTCGGCCTCGTCGAGTACCACCATGGATACTTCGGCCATTGAGATTTCGTCCCGCTGAATGAGGTCGATCAGTCGGCCAGGGGTGGCGATCACGATGTCTGCTCGCCGGCCGATTTCTGCGATCTGGGCGTCCATGTTGGCTCCGCCGTAAATGGCCACCACGTTGCGGTCGCGGGCTTTGCCGAGCTTCACGAGTTCCGTGTGCACCTGCAATGCGAGCTCACGAGTGGGCACCATTACCAGGCCTCGTGGCTTCTTCGGTGACGCCTGCGATGTGCGCTCAATGAGCGGCAAACCAAACGCCAGCGTCTTGCCGCTGCCGGTCTTGGCTTTTCCGCACACATCCCGCCCAGCCATGGCGTCTTTGATAGTGAGGGCTTGAATGGCAAAGGGGGTCGTGATACCGGCTTCGGCTAACGAAGCAACTAAATCGGGGGCGACGCCCAGGTCGGCAAAGGTTGTAGAACTCATGTGAACCTGCACAGTACCTGGTGAGTCGGCCCGCACTCTCACAGCGCTGGCGGGCTGGAAGGCGCTTGTGTCCAAAACGGCAAAAGGCGCCGGAGCTTTCGCTCCGACGCCTCAAGTTCACACGTTGATCAGATTTAGAGAATCCGGACGTTTGCTGCTTGATCGCCTTTTGCGCCTTGGGTCACGTCGAACTCGACTTGCTGACCTTCTTGCAAAGTGCGATAGCCATCGCCGCTCACTGCGCTGAAGTGAACGAACACATCAGGCGCACCTTCGCGAGCAATGAAACCAAAGCCCTTCTCGTTGCTGAACCACTTGACGGAACCGGTAGCCATAACCGACCCCCCTTTTCTCGAGCTTGCGCCCGTACTACGGGTCGGCACTGCACCTTCCCTACTGGGGGCACACGGTAGCAACTTCCTCGCTGCGTGGGAAGACTGTAAGTGTTGCGATCTGATAGAGAATTCGTGGCGAAAGTTTGGGGGATCCACATTGAGTAACAATTCCGGCCACCTGGCCAACGATCTCGTCGAGGTGCTCGACGGTGTATTGCGACGAACAGGGCTGCTTGCTGGACGCTCATATACGGCTATGGCGCTGACGGGCGGTACGACGAATCGCAATATCAAGGTCACGTTCGCGGCTCCTGAATCATCGCATGGTGGCGAGAGCTGGGTGGTGCGTTTTGCGGGGAAGAACACCAATTTGTTGGGCATCGACCGGCACGTCGAGTTGGCGGCCAATACCAATGCCGCCGCGCTTGGCTTGGCGCCCGAGGTCGTGGCATTTGTAACTCCCGAGAACTACCTCGTGACCAAATTTATTGAGGCGGCGCCGTTGAGTTTTTTCGACGTTCGAACACCGGAAAACATGGCCGCGATAGCTCGGGCATTGCGAGAATTTCATGGGGGGACGGTGCTGGCAACATCGTTCGGCCCTTTCACCGTGGGGCCACGATATTTGGCGACTGCGCAGCAGCACGGTTTGGCGGTTCCGGCCGAATATAACCAGGCCATGGCATATATGGACCAAATTGAGGACGCGATGTTGCGAGCGCCGGAGGCCGATGTACCGTGCCACAACGACTTGCTAAATGCCAACTTTTTGGCCGATAGCGACCGGAGAATTTGGCTCATCGACTGGGAGTACGCAGGTATGAATTCTCGATGGTTCGACTTGGGAAACTTTGCTGTGAACCACGAGTTCACAATGGCCGAACGCGACTCGCTGTTAGCTCACTATTTTGGCTCGGTGACACCAAAACGCCAGGCCCGATTAGCACTGTTTTGCATCGTGAGCGACATGCGTGAAGCCATGTGGAATGTGGTGCAACAAGCCATCTCAACGCTCGACATCGACTTCGCTGCAGAGGCCGCCCGGCTGTTCCAGCGCCTGCTGGCGAATTGTGCACAATCGGAATTTCAAACATGGCTGGCCGCCGCTGCAACGCCAGGTGACTGATGTTTCTCGTTGCGCACGGGCACAGCGCAGGTCAAAAACCTCAGTGATTGTTCGGTAAGGATCCAACGATTGACTGAGGTTCACCGCCACCTGCATCTATCTTGGTCAAGTGATACGCGAAGAAATCCCGGCTGCGCGAGCGCCAGCCCGCGCTCCCAAGGTTCTGGCGCTCGGATTGATTAGTGCCGTAGTGCTGTTCGCTTCATCGCTTCTGGCCTTGCACGGCCATGTGCCCAAATTTGACGCTTCGCTCACAAATTCTTTGGTGCAAGACGAAGGCTCGGGTTGGTTCAAATTCGGCGACAAGGTGTCACTGATTTCGTCAGGACCCGTTGTCGGAGTGCTCGCCATTGGTTTTGCCGTGTGGGCGTTGTGGAAATTTCGCGACGTGGCCATGGCTGCTGTGGTCCCGATCGCCGCCGTTATAGGCGGCATTGCCGAATCGGCCGGCAAACAGCTCGTGGGCCGACTCCGACCACAAAGCGCAGTGCTGATCGGCGAGGATGGCTTCGGATTCCCGAGCGGCCACACCACCGGCTACACGGCACTGGCGTTCTCAATCGTGTTTGTCATGATCGCCATGCGCAAAATACAAACGGCGCCAGCATCAACACCGAACCGCATTCGCCCGGCAGTGTGGTTCGGTCTCGCCATCGGCACGTCGATAATTGTGGCCATCAGCCGCGTGCTGGTTGGCGCTCACCGAGTACTCGACGTAATCGCTGGCCTCGCTCTCGGCATCGTGAGCGCCTCCGTGGCCACTCTCGTGATGCTTCCCGCCGCCCGGCAAATTATCGACCGATTCACACCCTCCAGCTTTCAAGCACCGGCCACACCGCGTTAGCTGGCCCTCGGTATTTTCATCGGCGCGTAGAGCAGCGTGCCATCCGGAAGTGTCACAGTGAGCTGCCGATGTCGATCCAGAGCGAGCTTCCAGTTGCTGTCATGCACCGAGTGGTGGTGACGGCTGCACAGCGGCAACAAATTATTGAGATCAGTTCGCCCGCCGTGTTCCCACTCGCGGATGTGGTGCGGCTCGCAATGATCGAAAGCGACATCGCAGCCCGGTATTGCACACCGGTCGTACATTGTTCGCAGCGCACGCCGCTGCGACGCCGTGGCAAGTCGTTTGTTGCGATCCTGATCCAGCACTGCAACGGCCACACCTCGGCCATCGTGAACAGTCGTGACGATGTGGGCGTCGCACATGATCCGCTCGATTGTGCTCACCGGCATTTCCACCCCGCCGGTCGCCGAATATGTCGAACCAGGCCGTCGCCGTCGCTCTCGCAAGGATTGCTCGTCGATCACGATGTTGACTTCGGCCCGCCCGTGCTTCGCTGTGGTGGTACTCCCATCCACGATGGCAACGAACGCCAGCGCCCGCAAGTGATCGTTTTTCGCCGACGCATCTACAGGCGCAGTATCCGGCGTCGTGTCGTGAAACAGTGCTTCGACCTTGGTGGTGATCCGGCCGATAATTCTCATGCCAGTCTCGGGGTCAAATTCTCCCCGCAAACACACCATGCCCGAGTCGCGATCAGTCCACCATCGCAGGCGAGTGGCGCGTCGCTGAGTTACAAGCCGGGCAACCCCATCGTCGGCCACAATCCGTCGTGCCTCGGCGCGAACCTTCCTACCGAATTCGTCGACGTTGCAGCCAGACGCAATCGCCGCCAACCTGCCGTCCATCGACATCAACTGCGCCCGTTGCCCAACATCTAATCCATTGACGGCAGCCGTGATCACATCGAGGTGCCCAGCCAACACTTCCCCAGCAGCCAATCGCTGTTCAAACGCCGGAAACGATTCTCCCGTCGAAGACCGTTCAACGACCCGAGCCGACGAACGCAACGATTCCCCTGTTGCCTCGGCCACGTCTCGCTCAGGAAATGTAGATCGATCCGCCACCAACAACCGGGTCGCTACCGATTGCCGAAAATCAAGCCACGACCGCATCCGTCGCACCGCTCCCAGCGCAGATAAAGCCTGGTCACGCGTCGATAATTCACCTCCGACGCAATCAACAAGTGTGTGAACGAGGCCCGGCTCCATGGACACACTCTACTAGAACAAACATAGGAAATCAACAAAAAATCGAACAAACTACCGAATAGTTAAAAACCCACTGCGTGACGCGCTTGTTTCACAAAAGCGTCAAAAAGGGCCTGTTGCTGGGGGTCGATCGCCGCCGTGCCCTCCGGATGCCATTGCACGCCAACCACCCAACCGTGATCGTGCTCGGCAGCTTCCACGACGCCGTCGTGCGACGTACCCGTCACCCGCAATCCAGGCGCCAACGTCTCAATAGCCTGGTGATGCAACGACATACACCTGTCGACTTCCGTGCCTCCCACAGCCAGAGCGGCATGACACCCCGCCGCCAGCGTGACCGGGTGATACCCAGCCTCCAAAACGGAAACATCGCCATGCGAATCGGCCGTATCGGAAATATGTTGGTTCAAAGTGCCGCCCAAAGCCACGTTCAAAATCTGCAAACCACGACAGATCGCCAACACCGGTCGACCCGTCGCAATCGCCGCCCGGGCCAACGCCATCTCGAACGTGTCCCGCACTCTGTCGACCCCGTATACGCTGTCGTCGACAGAGTCGGCATACCACGCGGGATCCACGTCGGCGCCGCCAGTCAGCAATACCCCGTCGAAACGTTCCAGACGCTCTTGCGCGTCGGCATCAGATATTTCGATCGGCATCAAGATGGCCTCATCGCCACCTGCTCGATGCAGGGCGTCTAGATAAAGACCAATCGCGCCATACACCGGCGACGTCCACGGCGGGATCGTGCCCGGCTTGAGCGGACGGGCGGCAACGGCGATCAGTGGGCGCATGGCAGCCAGGCTACCCGCGTTAGATCATCTCGAAGTTGCGACGCAATTCATGATCTGTGACCGACTTATTGAACTGCACCCACTCTTGACGGGCCGTGTTCACAAGGTGGAATTGCACATCGTCGCCCCACGCCTCGGGCCCGATTTTTGACTGCTCGAATGCCCGAATGCTGTCGGCCAAATTCCACGGAACACGTTCGATAGCGGGGTCGGTATAGGCGTTTGTTTTGAACGGATCGCCGCAATCAATTTTGTTCTCGATGCCATACAGGCCTGCGGCGATCGTGGCCGCCAACGCCAGGTACGGGTTGGTGTCGGCGCCGGGAATGCGTGACTCGACGCGCATGCCCTGACCGTGGCCAACCACACGGAATCCGCACGTGCGATTGTCGTTGCCCCATACGATGCCGGTGGGCGCCCACGAATCAGGTTGGTAGCGCTTATAGCTGTTGACGTAGTGGGCAAACATCCATGCCAACTCCTGCCCGGCGGCCATCAAACCGCCGAGGTAGTAGCGGAACGTTTCGCTCATATGGTCGCGTCCGTCGGCGTCGTACATAAGGCTGCGATCGGTGGTGGAGTCCCACAACGACGAGTGAATATGGCAGCTCGATCCGACGTCGGAGATCGATGGCTTGGCCATAAACGTGATGGCGCGATTGTGGAAATGGGCGATTTCTTTGCAACCGTTTTTGAAGATGCTTTGCATGTCGGCCGTGTTGAGAGCGTCGCTGTAGCGCACGTTGATTTCGTGTTGCCCAAAGCCTGCTTCGCCTTTGGAAAACTCGATCGGGATGCCGGCACCAAACATACCGAGACGAATATCGCGAATGATGTATTCGTCTTTTGTGGTTTGCAAAATGTGGTAGTCGAGAATGTGGTCAGAGTGTGGAATGAGATCGCGGTAGCCCTTCTTGGCCGCCTCTTCATAGGTGTCGCGATAGAGGAAAAACTCGACCTCAGTGCCTGCCTTCATCACATAGCCTGCCTCGGCGGCTCGGGCTATTTGACGCTTGAGGATTTGCCGTGGACTCACTTCAATTGGCTCGCCAGTGTGCTCATCGACCAGGTCGCAAATCACCAACGCCGTGCGCTCAATCCACGGGATCATGCGCAATGTGGCCATATCGGGAACGGCCTTGAAATCGCCGTAGCCCGTTTCCCAGTTGGTGAATCGGTAGCCGGGCAGCACATTCATTTGGCTATCGACAGCGAGCAAATAGTTGCAGGCCAGAAATCCTTCTTCGCCACCAGAGCCGGGCACCATGTCGTCGATGAAGAATTGAGCCATCACCCGCTTGCCCATAAATCGGCCTTGCAAATCAGGGAAGACGGTCAACACGGTGTCGATTTCACCGGCCGTTACTTTCTCTTGAAGTTGATCGACAGTCAGCATTCCTTGGGCGGCCACGGCGTCTCCTGAATTCGGCTCACGGTGATTTTGAGGTGACGGCACACTAGCCACAATCGGCGCCGATCGCGCTTGTTGCAATTGGGACTTCACAGCGCGATCGTTTCGTGATAGAAACCCACACCGAGTGCCGAGGGGGCTACTCGAAGCAAGCCAAAACTAAGGGGAGAGTATGTCAAACACGGTCAATACCGACCGCGATCAACTCAATGCGTTGGGATACGCACAAGAGCTGCATCGAGGTATGGGCACGTTTAGCAATTTCGCTATCAGCTTTTCGATCATTTCGATCTTGGCTGGTGGCTTCACGAGTTATTGGATCGGATTGACCTTTGGTGGTCCTCTTGTCGTCACAATCGGTTGGCTCATCGTGGGCGGTTTTTCGCTCATGGTCGGTATGGCAATGGGCGAAATTTGCTCGGCCTATCCAACTGCCGGCGGTCTGTATTTCTGGTCAGCGAAACTGGCCACCAAGAATGCCGCACAATGGTCGTGGTTTACCGGCTGGTTCAACTTCATTGGCCAGGTTGGTGTTATCGCGTCAGTCGACTTCGCGCTGACAAACTATTTACTGGCCTTTATTAACCTCTATGCCGACAAAGACACAACGATCATCGCTCCGACAAAGTGGAACCTCTTTCTCGTGTACTTGATAGTCCTGGCGCTTCACGGTGTGCTCAATACTTTCAGCGTCAATATTGTAAAAAAGATGGGCGATGTCAGCGTGTGGTGGCATATCGTGGGCGTGCTCGTTATTTTTGTTGTTCTCTTTGCCGGTCCCGACACCCACCAATCGTTGAGCTACGCCTTTAAGTACCAAAACAACTCGGCTTGGACCGGCGGAATCTCGACGATTTACGCCTTCTTCCTTGGCTTCCTTTTGGCCCAGTACACCATCACCGGGTTTGACGCCTCTGCTCACGTTTCGGAAGAAACTGTCGGTGCCCGGACCGCTGCACCCAAGGCCATTGTTCGGGCGATTTACGTTTCGGCAATCGCCGCACTCATACTCAACGTGGCCTTCCTACTGGCCACGCCGAGTGATCCAGAAGTCCAAGCAGCCATTCGCGGCGCCGGTATCACCGCACCCGTCGTTCTGTTCCAGGCCACGCTTGGAACAGCGGCAGGCAAACTCCTGGTATTCATCACACTTCTTGGCCAGTTCTTTTGCGGTCTCGCTTCTGTCACCGCCAACAGTCGAATGGTGTATGCATTCAGTCGAGATGGCGGTTTGCCGGGCTCCAATATTTGGCACAAAATCAATCCGAAAACACGTACGCCAACGAACGCCGTGTGGTTCGGTATTGGCTGCTCGGCCATCGTGGGAATGCTCACTCTGTATCAGCATGGAACTAATCCCGTGGCGTTCTTTGCTCTCACGGGTATCTGTGTTGTTGGGTTGTACATCTCGTATATCATCCCGATCTACCTTCGGCTCAAGAACAAAGACTTTGTTCAAGGCGAATGGAATCTGGGCAAGTATTCCAAGACTGTCGGATGGATCTCTGTCGCTTGGGTTGCGTTCGTCACAATCCTGTTTTTCGCTCCATTGTTCCCGGGTTGGAAGTGGTGGAGCTCCACCGATCTTGACACGGCGAACTTCACAGGTCCGCTCATTCTCCTCTGCTTTGTCGTCGTTGGAGGTTGGTGGGCAGCATCCGGTAAAAACTGGTTTACAGGACCCAAAGTTCAAGGCACCAAAGAGGAACTTCTTGCTATCGAGCGGGAACTGGACAGCCTCGGCGGCTAACGCCTGCGACCAGCAGTAGAAAAGGGAGGGGGTGGCGCGAGCCACCCCCTCCCTTCGTTTTACGCACACAAATATGGGCAGCGAATCAGCTATTCAGGCGTCGTGTAGGCGCTAGTAATTCCTCCGTCGACCATGAGCGACGAGCCGGTAACAAAGCTGGAATCGTCGGACGCCAAAAACAACGCCGCCTTGGCGATTTCGTGAGGCTCGCCAAACCGCCCCATTGGCACGTGAACCAATCGACGTTGACGCTTGGCGTCATCGCTCAAGAACTTGGCCAACAACGGCGTGAGCACTGGCCCCGGGCACAACGCGTTGCAACGAATTCCTTGGCGAGCGTGAATGGCAGCGATCTCGCGAGTCATGGCCAACACCGCACCCTTGGACGACGTATACGCGATCTGTGGCGTAGCCGCACCAACGTGAGCCACGAACGAGGCCACGTTGATGATCGAGCCACCACCGTTTTTGAGCATCGCTGGGATGCCGTATTTGCAGCATCGAGCAACACCCGTCACGTTCACATTTAACGTGATTTCCCACACGGAATCGTCGGTGTTGATCACGCCGTCGTCGTCCCCTGGTGAGATGCCCGCATTGTTGTACAACACGTCGAGGCGTCCATAGCGCTCCATCGTGAAATCGACCATGCCTCGCACCGATTCATCGCTCGTGACGTTGGTCTGCACGTAGGCCGCTGTACCCCCGGCAGCCTCGATTTCGGCGACGGCATCGGCGCCATCAGCCATGTCGGCGATCACCACAATCGAGCCCTCGGCAGCAAAGATGCCCGCCGCCACGCGCCCAAGCCCCGAAGAGGCGCCGGTGATGATCGAAACCTTGCCCGCTAAACGATCTCCCATGATTTTTCTCCTACACTCTTGACGATTCGGGCGGGTGCCCGACGACTTGAAATTCGGGCGGGTGCCCGACGACTCGAAAGGTCCTACATCATGACCCATCAGCTCCTCATCGGCGGGGTTCTCTGCGACGCATCCGATGGCGGCACGTTCGACATCATCGAGCCTGCCACCGGCCAGCCGTTTGCCACCGTTGCCAAGGCCACTATCTCCGACGCCGACCGAGCCGTAATGATCGCCCACCGGAGTTTCGACGACGGTCGCGGCGAATGGGCCCGCACGTCGGCTACCGATCGAGGCCGTGTGCTGTACAAGGTCGCTGAGTTGCTACGTGATCGAGCCAACGAGATCGCCGCCATCGAAGCCCGCAACGCAGGCAAGCCATTCGGCGGTGCGCTTTGGGAAGTCAACGCCTGCGCCAACACATTCGAATTTTTTGCCGGTGCCGCCAATAAACACCACGGCAAAGTGATCCCCATTTCCAAGCCCGGCCTCGACGTGATTGTGCACTCGCCCATCGGCGTGTGCGCGCTCATCGTGCCGTGGAATTTCCCTCTCATGATTGCGGGATGGAAAGTCGCTCCCGCATTGGCGTGCGGCAATTCCATCGTGCTCAAACCAGCGTCCCTCACGCCGCTGAGCGCGTTGATTTTGGGTGGCATTCTCATCGAGGCCGGCGTCCCCAAAGACTGTGTGACCGTGCTGCCCGGACCGGGCGGATCGGTCGGCGGCGCGCTGGTGGCTAACCCTCGTGTTGACAAAATCAGCCTCACCGGCGACTCGTCAACGGGGTCCACAATTTTGCGACAAAGCGCCGACAACATTGCACGCGTCTCACTCGAGTTGGGCGGTAAATCGGCCACCATTGTGTTCGCCGATTCCGACGTGGACCTCGCTGCCGCCAGCGCTCCCGGATCGGTCTTCGACAACGCCGGCCAAGACTGTTGTGCCAGGGCCCGCATGATCGTGGAGCGCAGTGTGTACGACCGATTCATCGAAGGCTTCGTGAATGCCACCACCGCCCTCACCGTTGGCGATCCGTTCGCCGACAGCACAGATATGGGTCCAATGATTTCTGCGGGACAACGGCAAATATCTCTCGACTATTTGGCACTCGGTCGAGAGGCCGGCGGCCGTGTGCTGTGCGGAGGCGAAACGTCCGCCGAGCTGGCATCGACTGGCGGCTACTACCTCAGTCCGGCAGTCGTTGCCGACGTCGACAATTCGTGGCGCATCGCCCAAGAAGAAATTTTCGGCCCAGTGGCTTGCGTGATCCCGTTCGACACAGAAGAGGACGCCATTCGTATCGCCAACGACTCGCCCTACGGCTTGTCAGGATCGCTGTGGACTGGCAACACGCAGCGTGCAATTCGCGTCTCGAAGCGCATGCGCACAGGCGTCATTGGGGTCAACACCAACTCTTCGGTGCACATCGAGGCCAGCTTCGGCGGATTCAAAAAATCGGGCCTCGGCCGCGAATTGGGCATGGGAGCAATGGATCACTACACAGAATCCAAAAATATTTATTTCGCTGAATAACCCCTCCCTTCGCTGTAACAATCGTCACATAACCATTCTGAGGGCGCCTCACAAACCAAAAAGTCCTGGTGACGGGCACGTGAAAACCTGACTGACGAGTCAGTCAGGTTTCGTAACTGATTGTTCCGTCAGTAAATATGCCTGAGCTGGGGTTATGTGGGGTCATGCCGCGTTGCAATTGGGACGCTCGATCCGGTAATAATGTCTCCCACACCGGCCAACACGCGTCGGTCGACCACACACAGAATGGAGGCGAAATGTTCCTCAACTACACGTCACCCAAAACTCAGCCAGGAATGGCAGGCAACAAAGGCGAAGGCCTTTGGGCAAGTGACTTCATCCACGCAGGCGAAACGATTGTTTGCTTTGCCGGCTATGCCATCGATGGCGCGCAGCTGAAAGACCTGCCCGCCTCCCGACGTGCCCACGGCATTCAAGTCGACGACGATCTTTACATTGTCGGCCCCGATTCGCCTGAGCCCGGCGACTTTGTGAATCACTCGTGCGATCCAACGTGCGGCATCGTGGGCAATGTGTTGCTCGTGAGCCGTCGTGACATCCTTCCCGGCGAAGAAATCACCTTCGACTATGCCATGAGCGATTCGACCGATTACGACGAATTCGATTGCCAATGCGGCACGCTCGAATGCCGTGGCCGAATCACTGGCAACGACTGGACAAATCCCGAATTGCAAGATCGCTACGACGGCCATTTCTCGGCCTACCTGCAACGTAAGATCGACGACCATCGTGCCTTCGAAGTGACCACGGCCGACGGAGCCGATTGGCTCTTCGCCAACCGTCGCGCTTTCGCCTGACCCCTGCTGCTCGGAAGCGGGCACTTTCAACATCTCTGAAAAATTGAATGTGCATCCGGCCGACTAGTGTCGCCGGATGCGCATTCTCATTGTTGGAGCCGGCGGAGTCGGCGAGGCAGTAGCCGCCATCGCGAGCCGTCGGACCTATTTCGACCACATGACCATTGCCGACGTCGACCTGGCTCGGGCCACCAAAGTGGCTAACGACCGCAACGATTCCGGTCGGTTCAGCGCCGTGTCGGTCGACGCATCAAGCCAGGCCTCCGTGGAGTCAGTCATTGCCTCCACTCGCTCCACGGTGGTCCTCAACGCCTGCGACCCACGCTTCAACCCCGGCATCTTCGGCGCTTGTTTGGCGGCCGGCGCGACCTATCTCGACATGGCCATGACGTTGTCGAAACCGCATCCCGATCGGCCGTACGAAGAGTGCGGCGTGAAGCTGGGCGACGACCAATTTGCCGTGGCCGACCAATGGGAAGCCAAAGGTGCTTTGGCGTTGGTCGGCATCGGCGTCGAATCAGGAATGAGCGACGTATTCGCCCGCTACGCATCAGATCACTTGTTCTCCGAGATCGACGAAATCGGCATTCGTGACGGAGCCAACATCACCGTCGACGGGTACGACTTCGCTCCCGGTTTCTCGATTTGGACCGTTATCGAAGAGTGCCTCAACCCGCCCGTGATTTACGAAGAAGGCCGAGGCTGGTACACAACTGCACCATTTTCCGGAGGCGAAATCTTCGATTTTCCCGAAGGCATTGGGCCTATGGAATGCGTCAATGTGGAACACGAAGAAGTACTTCTCGTGCCCCGATGGCTCAAGGCGAAGAACGTCAACTTCAAATACGGCTTGGGCGACGAATTCATCGGTGTTCTCAAGACCTTGCACATGCTTGGCCTGGATCGCACCGACAAGGTCATGGTCAAAGGTGTCGAAGTGTCACCGCGCGATGTGGTGGCCGCATGCCTTCCAAACCCAATCACGCTCGGGCCGCTCATGCACGGCAAAACCTGCGCCGGCACATACGTAACGGGCCTGGGCAACGACGGCCAACCCAAGGCCGTGTACCTGTACCACGTGGTCGACAACGCCGAAACCATGGCCCTCGACGGTTGCCAAGCCGTGGTGTGGCAAACGGCCATCAACCCTGTGATCGCCATGGAACTTTTGGCAGCTGGTGTATGGGCTGGGGCTGGCGTACTGGGGCCCGAAGCCTTCGATGCTGTGCCATTCATGGACAAGCTCATCGAATACGGCTCGCCGTGGGGAATTCGCGACGAAGTGCCACCTGCGCACATCGTTGCCGCATCAGCTTCATAATTTCGTCCATGGCCAATCTGCGAAAAGCCGACGTCGAGGCCTTGCTTCGCCACTTCGACGATCATCCGATCGAGGCGTTGACAATCGCCTTGCGGCGCGTGTTCGATGAGCCAGACGGCGAATGGTTGACGCTCATTGCCCATCTGCCAGAAGGTCGCCGACGGCTCCTCGTAGCCAGAAATCAGCCAGCCCTCGACGACCTCGCCGCCGAACTCAACGAAACCCGCACCGTCACCACTATGTGACTCACAGCTCGGGGATGACGCCGAGTTCGTGAGCGGCGATCACCGAACGTGCAGCCATGGCCACGAACATGGCATGCCCGCGTTCGTCTGTAGCCACCAGTTGTGATGCAATGACCGCCATGATGAAGCCGGCCAAAATCGTCCGCCGGTAGTCGGCAAAACACTGCTCGTAGCTGTAACCCGCCACCCCGAGCTCCACCAGCGCCGAATGATACGTGCGCACCAAGTCGTGTTCGATCCGAGCCCGGTCTTTTGGCAGCACCGACGTCCCAATGAAATACGCCACATCGCTTGCACCCAAGCTGCGGCCTGGCGTCTGCCAATCCACGATCGTGATAGGCGGCGCACCCTCCACCGACGAAAACAACATGTTGTCGAGCCGGTAATCGCCGTGAACGATCGTCTCTGGCCCCTCAATGGTCAGATGCGCCGCGATTCGTTCGCAAAGCGCCACACCCACCGCCTGGGCGTACTCAGGCAACTCAGAGCCGTACGCCGCCCAAAATCCAGGCCACACCATCGTCACCAAAAATTGCAGATTCGCCAAATTTTCTGGATCACGTCCCGACAACCACGGATGGTCGTCAAGAGCCGCTTTCCCCCACCACGGTGCATGCAACCCCGCCAATTCGCGCACGGCGAGATGCGCCGTGTGCTCGTCGCAACCCACGATCTGGTCACCTTGATCGGCGGGTGACATATCTTCCATGAGAATCACGAATTCGGCAGTGGTCACATCAGGATTCGCGTCAACGCAATACAAGCCCGGCACCCGCATCGAGATCGTGGAATGAATGTGCGAATAGAACTGAACCTCGCGTATGTACGTACCTGTGGCAACGCCAGACGCCTTCGATTGCTCGTCGGGAGAGGCGAACTTGCCGACCACACTGGCCGGAGCATTTGGCCCTGAATCTCCGGTATAGGTGAGGGCGAAAATGATGTTCATCCCTACCTGTCCCGTACCTACTCGCCGTTGAGAAACAGTGGCTACAGAACCAGTGGGCGCCAACGCTCCACAGTTGTGAAGCGCTTCAGTAAGCCATTGGGCAGTGATCATGTCGGGGTGATGGGCGACCATGGCTCGATTCTGCCCGCTGGTTACGCTGAGGGCATGGTCGACGATGCAACAAATGCGCAAACCGACACGCACCACGTGGATCACATCGCCACCAACGGCTACACCATCGTGCCCGACGTGTTGGCGGCCAACGAGATCGCCACGCTCATCGAGACTCTCGACCGCCTCCAACATGACCTCGGCATCGTGGCGTGCACCAACGGCTTCGAGGGCTTCAACACCGTGCGTATCTACAACTTGCTGGCCCGCGGCGCGGTGTTCCAACAGATAGCAACTCATCCAATGGTGTTGCCGATCATCGAAGGTGTGCTCGACAACGGATGTCTCATGTCGTCGGCGTCGTCAATCGCTATCGGGCCCGGCGAGAGTGCCCAACCAATTCACGCCGACGACCAAATCATGCCTATCCCGAAACCGCACCCTGCAGTGGTGTGCAATTCGATGTGGGCGCTCACCGATTTCACGGCCGCCAATGGCGCCACCCGAATCATGCCCGGCACCCATCTTGCACCGGCATCGCCTGTCTACGGCTCAAAGCACGAATCGGTCCCCGCCGAAATGTCGGCTGGATCGGTGTTGATTTGGCATGGTTCTTTGTGGCATGGCGGTGGCGCCAATACAACAGCGGATCGTCGAATCGGCATGGCCATGAACTACTGCGCAGGGTTCATTCGCCCTCAAGAAAATCAAGAGTTGGGAATACCGATCGACATTGCGCGCACGTTTTCTCCCCGTCTGCAAGAACTGTGCGGGTATTCGATTTACCGAGGCCTCATCGGCCACATCGACAAGCATCACCCTCGCGAGTTGCTCGACCCCACGACTGACACGTCGATGTTGTGGGACCGCTCGTGAAGCTGCCTTGGTACCTCCGCGGCCGTTACCTTGCCGGCCACCTCACACTGCTGGCGGTGGTGTTTGGCATGGTCAATTTGGGGTTCTGGCAATTGCGGCGCCTCGACCAACGCCGAGCCACAAATCATGCAATTGTCGTCGGCCAAACAGCCACACCCGTGCCCGCTCAAGACGCCATGCCCCAACTCGCCTCACCGGGCTATAGCGGCCCTGGGCTACGAACGACACCGTCGGCAACCGAGTGGACGGTGATCACCGCCACCGGTGTGTTCGACCAATCCCAAGAAGTGCTCGTGCGAGCCCGGTCACTCAATGGGCGGCCAGGGCTCCACGTGCTCACGCCCCTCGTCTTGGACGACAAAACGGTGGTGATCGTCAATCGAGGGTGGGTGCCGTACACCATTCCCGACCAGCGGCCGTTGGCGTCGATTGCGCCGACCGCGGGACGAGTCACCGTGACCGGCCGGCTCCGGCCGTCGCAAACTCGCCGCAACCAACCACCGACGGGCGATCTCAATTCAGCCGACGTGGTCGAAATCGGGCGGCGCACCACCGCTGTTTACAAGGTGCCGGCGGAGTCAGGTTACGAAGCCGTGCGACGTGGATACCTCGAGCAAATCACGCCGGCATCGGACACATTCCCCACCGTGATTCCGTTGCCAAGCCTCGACGAAGGTCCCCATTTCAGCTACGCCATGCAGTGGTTTACATTCTCGTTGCTCGGCCTCATTATTTGGCCGTTGTTCATGCGCAAGGCTACTCGAGAACGAGCCCGTGTCGCTACCGCTGGGCCGACAGAAATGCCAGCCAACATCGATTCGTTCGAGGTCTAACGATTTACCGAGATCTACCGAGTTGCCGAGGTCTATCGAGCTACACAGGGTCGGCGAAATTCGGTGCCCGCTTTTCGAAAAAAGCAGTCACTGCTTCGACCTGATTTGGTGAGCTAATCAAGCTGCGAATGGCAACCTGCTCGGCAGCCATTCCTTCACGCAGGCTCACGAAACCTGCCATATTGAGCAACGATTTTGCGTGACGGACAGCATGCGGGCTCTTCGCCGCAATGTCGTTGGCCATGGCCAAAGCATCTTCCAACGGGGTGTCGCTCACCTTGGTAGCCAGCCCAATGCGCACTGCCTCCACTCCGTCCACCATGCGGCCAGTAAACGTCAACTCCTTGGCCACATCCAGGCCCACAAGGCGTGTCAACATTTGTGTGCCTGTCATATCAGGAATGAGACCCCACCGAATTTCCAACACGCTCATTTTCACATCAGGCGCCACGATGCGGATATCGGCACCCAGCGCGATCTGAATACCGCCGCCGAGCGCCACGCCATGCACTGCGGCGATGACAGGAACGGGGATCATTTGCCAAACGTGCACACAGTGTTGAGCAGCTACTTCGGCTGGCGAATCCGCCGGCGGCTTGAGACGATTGACGGCCGTATCGGCAGCGCCGTCTCCGGGCCCGCCAGCGGTGCTTTCGCCGCCGCCAGCCATCGCCCCGAACGACGCAAAATCCAAGCCAGCACAAAACGCACGGCCGTTGCCGCTGAGCACCACGGCACGTACGGCGTTGTTAGCCCGGAGTGCTTCTCCCACCTCTATAAGCCCCGAAAACATCCCGCCATCGAGGGCATTCATCTTGTCGGGACGGTTCAAACGCACGTCAGCGACACCGTTCGTCAATGTGTAAGTAACGCGATCAGTCATGAGCGGATTCTCACACGTCTCACGTCGTACCATCGAGTCATGACTGAAGTTGCCGAAGCATTCACGACCCCGCTCAATGCCGAAGAAACGAGGGTGCTGGGGTGCCTTATCGAGAAGCAACTCACCGTGCCCGACACCTATCCCATGTCGCTCAACTCACTCGTGCTCGCCTGCAACCAACTCAACAATCGCGAACCGGTTGTGCGCTACGACGACGGCGTTGTCGAAGTGGCGTTGGGGTCGTTACGAAAGCTCCACTTGGCCCGCACTATTCGAGCCGGCGCCGGGAGCCGGGTCGACAAACATAAACACGTTTTCGACGAGACGATCGGGGTCAGCGTCGAAGAAGTAGCCGTGTTGGCCGTGATGATGTTGCGAGGCCCGCAAACTCTCAACGAGCTCAAAACGCGCACGGAACGTATGTGTGGCTTTGACGACGTGGCCGAAATAGAACGCACACTCGACGGCCTCATTAATCGCATGGCAGGACCACTAGTGGCCAAAATGGAACGCCAGGCAGGGCAGAAAGAACAACGTTACGCTCAGCTATGTTCTGGCGAACCCGCCATGCCAATGCAAGCCGAAACGGGGCCCTCGCACTCGACGGGCACGGCTAACCGGATCGCCGAACTCGAAGCATTGATCGTCGAACACGGCGCTTTGTTGACGGCACTAGGCGACCGTATCTCGGCGCTAGAAGCCTACAAAGGCCAACTCGAAAGTTAGCGGCGGGGCTTTTCTTTCTTAGGCGCCTTGAACGGCGCTTCAATCAAGCTCTCGAACATCTCGTCGCTGGGTTGCTTGGGATCATTCAGCTTCTGGAGATACAACTTGAGGGCGGTACGAGCCGGAGCGACTTGTTCACCCTTCACACCAACGGATCGAGCAAGGGCGTCTTTCGCCTTGGCAACGCGCTCTTTGCGCTGTGCCTTTTCCTCTTCGCTGATGTCGCGTTTTGTATCTGACGACCCCTTCGCTGCAGCCTGGGTGGCTTCGAGCGTAGTAAGCCGGGCGCGGATGGCCATGACAACTCCTTGGTGAATTCGGTAGGACTCCCCCAGGATAGGCAATTGACACCGCTCCCGGGAGATCCACCGCTCAAACTGCTCTTACGAGCAAGCTGCCACCCTGGCGGTTGCTCTTACGAGCAAGCTGCCACCCTGGCGGTTGCTCTTACGAGCAAGCTGCCACCCTGGCGGTTGCTCTTACGAGCAAGCTGCCACCCTGGCGGTTGCTCTTACGAGCAACCGCTGGTCGTGCCGCAGGAGGGGCAGGCGTGGCAGGAGCCAGCTCGCATCATCTGTACACCGCATTGCATGCACATTGGTGAATCGCTCTGGCGGATCTTGGGGGCTGCCGCTTTGGGTGCGGGCGCAACCACGGGCACGACGACCGTCTTGGCATCTTCACGGGCGATCTCGGCAGCCAACTGCGAAGCCGACGGAATCGAGGGCGGATCGGCCTGAATGTCGTGACCCATCACCGTGGGTGTCGAAGACTCTTCGACGCCCGGCAACGTGGGCTGCGTACGTTCCGACACGGAGAAGATGCCCAACTCGGCGCGCTCCTCGTAGCTCAAGTACTGCAACGCCAATCGACGGAAGATGTAGTCGACCAAGCTTGAAGCGAAACGCAATTCAGGATCGTCGGTCATGCCGGCAGGCTCGAAACGCATGTTGGTGTACATCTCGCAGAACGCCCGCAGCGGCACACCGTATTGCAGAGCGTGGCTCACCGAGATGGCGAATGCGTCCATAATGCCGGCCAACGTAGAGCCCTGCTTGGCGACCTGAAGGAACAGCTCGCCAGGACGACCGTCGGCGTACTCGCCGACGGTCACGTAGCCGTGACAGTCGGCAACGCGGAATGAGAACGTCTTGGCGTTACGGGTGCGAGGCAACTTCTCGCGCACTGGCTCTTTCACGATGATTGTCTCGATAACACGCTCGACGACGGCCGCAGGCGCAGCGGACGCCGCAGCCGTCTGACCTTCGCCGTCCTTCTTCATCGTGGACAGCGGTTGGCCGACTTTGCAGTTGTCGCGGTAGATCGCCACTGCCTTGAGGCCCAACTTCCACGACTCGAGGTGGAGCTCCTCGACCTCAGCAATCGTGGCCTCTTCCGGCATGTTGACCGTCTTGGAAATAGCACCGGAAATGAAGGGCTGCGCTGCGGCCATCATGCGAATATGACCCATGTGATGGATCACGTTGTCGCCCATTGAACAAGCGAACACTGGCATGTGCTCTGCCTTGAGATGGGGTGCGCCGAGGATCGATTTCTCCACGTCGATGTAGGCCACGATGTCGGTGACCTGGGTAGCGCTGTAACCCAAGCGAACCAATGCACGGGGCACCGTCTGGTTGACAATGGTCATATTGCCGCCGCCGACGAGCTTCTTGAACTTGACCAAGCCAAGGTCAGGTTCGATGCCAGTGGTATCGCAATCCATCATCAAACCAATAGTGCCCGTGGGGGCAAGCACAGTGGCTTGGCTGTTGCGCACGCCAGCCTCTGCACCAAGCTCGCACGCCTGATCCCACGCTTGCTGGGCGGCACCTAGGAGATCCATAGGTACCATTTCTTCATCGATGTTGACTGCTTCGGCGCGATGCATCTGCAACACACGTTGCATGTGTTCAGCGTTGTCGGCGTAGCCAGCGAAGGGTCCCATACGGCTGGCGGTTTTCGCCGACGTGTAATAGGCGTGGCCCGTCATCAACGCAGTGATGGCACCAGCCCACGCACGGCCTTGGTCCGAATCGTAGGGAAGGCCAAGCGCCATGAGCATTGCGCCCAAGTTGGCGTAGCCGAGGCCAAGTTGGCGGAACTTGCGGGACGTGTCGGCAATCGATTCCGTGGGGTAATCGGCGTTGCCAACAAGAATTTCTTGAGCGGTGAACATCACTTCGACCGTGTGCTTGAAACCATCGATATCGAAGTTGCCGTACTCATCGAGATACTTCAACAAGTTGATGGACGACAGGTTGCAGCTCGAGTTGTCGAGGTGCATGTATTCGCTACACGGGTTTGAGCCATTGATGCGGCCCGTGGTGCACGCTGTGTGCCACCGGTTAATGGTGGTGTCGAACTGCATGCCAGGGTCGGCGCATTCCCATGCCGATGTGGAGATCTGGCGGAACAGGTCGCGGGCACGAATTGTGCGCACTACTTCACCAGTGATCGTGGCCCGCAAATGCCAGTCGTCATCGTTTTCGACAGCGATCATGAATTCGTCGGTGACGCGCACCGAGTTGTTGGCGTTTTGATATTGGATCGAGAAGCTGTCTTTACCATCGAGGTCCATGTCGAAGCCGGCGTCGCGCAGTGCACGGGCTTTGCGTTCCTCGATCGACTTGCACCAAATGAATTCTTCGATATCGGGATGATCCACATTGAGGATGACCATCTTGGCGGCGCGACGGGTCTTGCCGCCCGACTTGATGGTGCCGGCTGACGCATCGGCACCGCGCATGAAACTGACAGGGCCACTGGCCGTGCCGCCGCCCTTGAGAAGTTCGACCGACGAACGAATACGGCTGAGGTTGACGCCGGCACCGGAGCCACCCTTGAAAATCGTGCCCTCTTCTGCGTACCAATTCAAGATGGAATCCATGGTGTCGTCGACCGACAAAATGAAGCAAGCGCTAGCTTGCTGGGGAACGCCCTTGACACCGATGTTGAACCACACCGGGCTATTAAAGGCCGCCTTCTGGGTGACCAAAATGTGCTTGAGCTCAGCGTTGAACGCTTCTGCTTCGGCTTGGTCGGTGAAGTACCCCCCGCCACGACCCCATGACGTAATCGACTCTGACACACGGTCGATTACTTGACGCAACGATGACTCGCGCTCTGTAGTACCCAACGTGCCACGGAAGTATTTCTGGGTCACGATGTTGGTGGCGTTCATCGACCACGACACCGGAAATTCGACGCCAATTTGCTCGAACGCCACCGAGCCATCGCGGTAGTTGCTGATACGCGAATCCCGCTTCTCCCACGTCACTTCATCAAATGGATGAACTCCAGCTGTGGTGTAATGCCGATGGATGCCGATCCCGAGCCGCTCTGGTGCAATTGCCATGATTTTCTTCGTCCTTTAAGCCCGCAGGCGATGTGCGCCTTGTGAGCGATCTGTGTTGTATCTCCGCGGGGTCGTCAAACCCGTTGGTTTGGTCTGAGTGCCAGACCGGTGAAATTCCCCGCCAGTGTTGTAAATCACAAGATGTTGTGGTTGATCGTGGCCCCGAATGAATCCGAATACAAGATGGAGATGAATTACACCATCGTAATTCCATCCGTGTCAACAGTATCGATCGACTTATTTTACCGATTTGTTAAAACTTTCGTCGCTCGTTGTGGGTCAATAAATGCTGTACGTGACCACGACGCGTCGGGGCAGGTCAGAGGGGTAACGGAACATACAAATTCTTCGCTTTAAGCGCAGAAAATGTCTCAGTTCGCCCCATCATCAAAACCGGTCCGAAGCATGTGCCCCCAACCGACTCCTCCATCCGCCCACGACGACGTCGCGATCCAGTGCCGATCACAATACGTAAGGTTGCCTGTGGGTTGCCAGTGGATCAACCTGTGAATTAGTGGGTTTCTTTTCCCCAAATGATCCACAGGCCTGTGTGGTGTACACGACTAGGCGACGCTGGTCACCAAAACAGGAATTCCGTTCAGCACAGTGGTGGCCGACAGCGGGTCCATCAGTAGCTCGTCGGTGAGAATGTTGGTGTTCACACCGTTGTAGTGCGCGGCGTGGACGTGCCCAACGCCGTCGAGTGCGTGACCATAACCGTGAGGAATACTTACGACTCCCGGACGCACGACATCGGTGACTTCACTCACGATTTCGAGCTCCCCAACACGGGAGGCGACTCGAGCCGTGGTGCCATGCACGACACCCAGACGGTCCGCGTCGATTGGATTGATTTGCAACGTGCATCGCACCCTGCCCTTAGTGAGCACTGGCAGGTTGTGCATCCACGAATTGTTGCTGCGCAGGTCTCTGCGGCCCACCAGCAACAGATGATCCGAATCCTGAGCCGACTCGTCCATGCGTGCCCGCAAACGGCTCAAGTCCGCTAAAATTGCGGGATGCGCTAGCTCGATCATGCCCGATGCCGTACGCAACACACCAGGCACGCGAGGGGCCAATGCGCCCAGGTCAATCCCGTGAGGATTGTCGATAAGTTTCTGCAACGTCAGCCCGTCGTCTTTCGTCCCGAAGGCGTCGCCGTACGGACCAGTTCGCAATTGAAAATCGAGCAGGCGTTCTGGTCCCTTTCGATGGGCAAGACTGGCCAAAATTTCGTCTGCATCTCGGCCGTAAATTGTGGAAAATTCATCAATCACGGCTTTGCGAACCAGGTTGTCGATGCCGTTGTCGTCGGCCATCGCTAGTGCTGCGATGGGGTCAGCAGCAGCTTGGCTGCCGAAGCCAGCGGCGATCAAACCAAGCCTGGACAAAATTTCCCACTCGTCAGGTTCATCGTCGCTCAATGGGAACACAGCAGGTGAATAATTCGCGACGTTACGCACAGCAAATTGCAAAAGCAGCAAGTCGTAATGGGACCGCGACAAATTGCTGGGAGGAGGCAAAATGACGTCGGCGTGACGGGTGGTCTCATTCACGTAGATATCGATAGACACCATGAATTCGAGCTTCGCCAACGCTGCATCGAGACGATGGGAATTGACAGTCGACAGGACGGGGTTGCCGGCAAGCGTGATCAATGCCTTGATCTGCCCTTCGCCGTCCGCCTCGATCTCCTCTGGAAGGGCAGCAACTGGGTACTCGCCCATTACTTCGGGATAGTTCGATACCCGTGACGTTCGCTGACCCACTCGAAACCCTCGCCCCACACCAGGCTTACCCCGAGTGGTGCCTCCCCCGGCGGCTGGCATCGCAAACATGGCGCCGCCCGGCGAATCCAGATTCCCTGACACGATATTGAGCACATCGATCAGGTAACTCGACAAGGTGCCGAACGCCTGCACAGTGGTGCCTATCCGTCCGTACACAGCAGCAGTCGGTGCCGCCATCAAGTCAGTGGCAATTTGACGGATAACCGTCGCCTCCACGCCAGTTGCCTGCGCCACAGCCTCGGGGGTGAACTCACGCAATGCCGTCAATATTTCTTCGAGGCCGGCCGTAAATTCGGCGACGGCGCCTAGATCAATCTGGCCGGCCGCGTCGATGGTGTTGATGATGGCAGCCAAGAACAACGCATCGGTGCCCGGCATGATGGCCACATGTCGCGATGCGGCCTCAGCGGTGCGACTCCGGCGAGGATCAACGACCACGACCTTCCCCCCTCGTTGCAGAATTGCTTCCATGCGGCCGGGGAAATCGGGAGCCGTACACAGGCTGCCGTTCGACGCATAGGGATTCGCACCCAACATGAGCAGAAAATCGGTGCGGTCGAGATCGGGCACGGGTGTTGCGACTGGTGACCCAAACAAGTACCCCGATGCAACGTGCTTTGGCATCTGATCCACCGTCGAGGCACTGAAACGCAAACGTGTCCCAAGAGGCGCAATCATGGCCCCCGAAAATGTCATCGCACCCAGGTTGTGGGCGTTGGGGTTGCCGCTATACACCGCAGTCGCGGCCCGACCATTGCGTTCTATGGAACCCATGAGGCCAGCTTCAACTGCTGCCCACGCTTCGGGCCACGACACTGGGGTCAGAACGCCATCTTTACGAACGAGCGGGCCGCGTAGACGGTCAGGGTCTTCGTGCAGCTGCTTGAGGCTGGATCCCTTCGGGCACAAAAAGCCTTTCGAGAACACATCGTCTTTGTCGCCCCGAATACGAAAGACCACGTTGCCCTTCGTTTCAATGGCCAGGCCGCAACCCGCTTCACATAACGGGCAGGTACGAAAATGGGTGACGACGGATGGGTCGAGCTCGTCGACTGAATCTGGTACATGGTTGGCCATGAAGGGATCATTGCACCGATTGCCAGTAGTTTGCTCGTCGTGCAACAACTCATTGGGGAGCCATACGGAGGCACTTCATCGGCCAATGTGGACGCCGATCTGATTCAATCGACGTATGGCGATGTTGCCCGTCACGGCCGCTCGCCAATGCCATGGGTAGCCATCAACATGATTCAATCGATCGACGGTGGAATCTCGGTCGATGGCGTATCAGGACCGCTTGGCTCCGCCGCCGACAAGGCCGTCTTTCGCACACTGCGTAGCAGCGCTCCCGTGATCTTGGTGGGCGCTCAAACTGTACGGGCCGAGATCTACCGGCCAGCTGCATGCCCCATTGCGGTGGTCACTTCCACCGGAGATTTCGGCCCTGCCCAGGCGTTGCGCCACGACGATCTCACGCTGTTCGTGACCACGCTCGATTCTCCAATCCGCGACGTGGCCGGCGATCAAGTGATTGCCGTGCCCGCGATGGAACCGGATTTGCTCGGGGACACATCAAAACTTGCCATCGATTTGCGGGCGGCGTTGATTGCTTTGGCTTCCAAAGGGTTTTCGTGGGTGCTGTGCGAGGGAGGGCCAACGCTCAACGGTCAGCTACTTGAGCTCGATTTGGTCGACGAAATTTGTGTGTCAATTTCGCCCACTGCGGTGGGAGGATCGGCGACGAGACTTGCCCACGGCGCACACGCCGTCGCACACCGATTTGTGCTGAAGTCAGCTATCGAGCACGACTCGATGTTGCTGCTGCGGTATCTGCGCCCGCCGGATTAGACGAATTCATCGTGCTGGGGCTGGATGACCGAACCTTCGGAGCCGTTGTCTTCGCCAGCTGATTAAGTTCTCGTCGAAAGTCTTCGATACGCTCGAAACCCTTATAGACGCTTGCGAATCGCATATAGGCAACCTCGTCAATCGTGCGCAACCGCTCAAGCACGAGCCGACCGACTTCTGACGACGGCACTTCTGAGCCAATAACCCGGAGCTCTTCTTCAACTTCTTGAGCAATTCGGTTGACCACTTCGTCGCTCAACGGGCGGTGTTTGGCGGCCGAGCGAAGTCCTTGAATAATCTTGGTTCCATCGAATGGCTCACGCACTCCTGACCGTTTAGAAATGACCAACTGGATTTCTTCTAGACGTTCGAAGGTAGTGAACCGATTGCCACAACCCAGACACTCACGCCGGCGGCGAATAGCGGAGCCATCGTCGCCGGGGCGCGAATCGACAACCTTGTCGTCGTGACTCGAACACACTGGACATCGCATGGTGTCAGCACCGTAGTTGGTGGCAATTACACCTCGGTCAATTACCAGCATGTGGGCTCCGATCCAGCCCTCGACGAGCAGCGTTACCCTTGGATCAATGACGACAAATCGAGTATTTCGCCGGCCTGAATAGAGGTGCTTCCGTGCAGCGATACAAGTTGGTCCACGATCGACCGGACCTCGCGAGTCCCTGCAATTGACGAGGCTATCGACCACAGCGAATCACCAGGCCGTACCCGATAGGAGGCTGTCGTGGCTGTTGCAGGAGCCCCGGCAGACGCTTCGGCGTGCGTGTTTTGCGCGGCCACTGGCTTGGCACCCATGGCGTCAACCAGCGAAGCGACCGCTGGAATACCAACGACCAAAGTAACAACGAATAACAAGCTCACCGCCACCCGTCGAGCCATATACCGGCGATTGCTAGCGATGTGATATCGGTGGCCTCTGCCACCCTCGAGAACGATAAGAGCGGGCCGTGTTGAGCGACCGATTTGACTGCCCTGGCGAGGCGAGAATGAAGCTGGATACGCAATTGCTGCCATGGGAACCTCGTTTACAGTAGATTAAATACGAACGGTTGTTCGCGAACGACTGTTCGAGATTAAAGCAGAACCAATGTTCGACTGTCAAGCGCTAGAACTTAAATTTATAGAACAATTGTTTGACTGCATGACATCGATCAAGTATGGTGCCGTACAAGTGTTCGACCATCCTTTCCAGCTTTAGAAGTGGTGAGGTGCCAAAAATGTGGTGCTGCGGAGGCATCCACTCAAGATCAGGAGACCGCCATGACAGTCAAAAAACCCCGACCGCTTACAAAGCGTCAAATGTCAGTCTTGGAATGCATCGACCGTTCTATGCACGATCGCGGATATCCGCCCTCTGTTCGTGAAATCGGCGACGAAGTTGGTTTGAGTTCACCCTCCACAGTCCATTCGCACCTAGCCACATTGCAACGTTTGGGCTACCTGCGCCGTGACCCATCGAAGCCACGTGCGATCGAAGTGTGTTTCGATGCTTCAAGTCACATGATCGCTGAGCGACGTCCAGCTCGCCACATTCCCCTTGTTGGCGATGTGGCTGCAGGCACCGATGTGCTGGCCCAAGAAAACGTAGAAGAACTGCTTCCATTGCCTGCCGATTTTGTGCCCGATGGTGACCTTTTCATGCTGCGAGTACGCGGTGATTCCATGATCGAGTCCGGAATTTTGGATGGCGATTTCGTGGTCGTTGCCGCTGCTCCCACTGCCCGAAACGGCGAAATCGTGGTGGCCGGCATTCCAGGCGAAGAAGCAACCGTGAAGACATACCAACGCGTTGGCAACAAGGTGCACCTTGTCCCATCAAATCCCCGCCTCACCACCATGATTTTCGATCTGGATCAAGTCACAGTGTTCGGTCGGGTTGTGACCGTGCTTCGACGTTTGTAGTTACAGCGTTGCGCCGGAGTCGCGCAGTACGTCGTTGAGCTTCGATTTGTCGTGGCGTTCGCCCTCATTGAGCCGCTTGATTACGAGCACGCACGGCATGCCGTAGGTGCCTCCTGGCCACTGTCGGCTTCGCGTCGCAGCAACGGCGACGCACCACGGCGGAACAAAGCCGCGGCTTATCTCTTCGCCGGTTTGGGCATCGATCACAGGAATCGTCGCCGTGAGGATAGCTCCGGCTCCCAACACACTGCCGGTCCCTACGCGGGCGCCTTCAGCGACAATGCAGCGTGACCCGATCAAGCATTCGTCTTCGATAAAGACCGGTGCGGCCTGCGGTGGCTCGAGCACGCCGCCAATACCCACGCCACCCGACAAATGCACGTTGCGACCAATTTGGGCACAGGATCCAACAGTTGCCCACGTGTCGACCATGGTCCCAGAACCCACTCGTGCTCCGATGTTCACGAAGCTGGGCATCATGATCACGCCTGGTTCCAGAAATGATCCGACCCGGGCGATACCGCCGGGCACTACTCGCACGCCACGCTGGTGGAAATCACGCTTGAGCGGGAGCTTGTCGGCGTATTCAAATGGGCCAACCTCAAGCGTCTCCATTTGAGCAAATTTGAACTTGAGCAGAATTGCCTTCTTGAGCCAGTCGTGGACTTTCACCGTGCCGAACTGGGATCCGTCAGCGACAATCTCTGCTACTCGCACCTCACCGGAATCGAGCAGCCGAATCGCTTGATCCACAACGGTTGCAGAACCAATGTCGGTTGCAGGTACATCGGCACGACGCTCCCACAGGTCTTCGATCAGAGCAGAAAGGTCAGGCATGCGCCAACACTAAACGACGGGCGTTCGCCGTTGGCTAGGCGCATCAGCAACTGGCGCTCGCTCCTGCCTATACGCCGAGACGGCGAGCTAGAAGCTCGATCTGGTCGTCGGGTTGCACGACGGCCACCCGTACAAATTCAGCGGCCGCAGTACCGTAAAAGTCGCCGGGGCTGATGATCGCCCCGCCTTCTTGTGCTACGCGCTCGACGAAGCCCCACGCATCGCCACCCGGAGCTTTGAACCACAGGTAAAATCCGCCGTCCGGTAACGCGATCTCGATGTCGGCCCACGCCGAAAGGATGTCTGCACTGCGTTGCAGCCGGGCCAGGTACACCGCACGTTGCAACTCAACGTGATCATCATCAGCGAAGGCCACGATCGCTGCTGCCTGCACTGGCCCAGGGACCATCATGCCAACGTGCTTGCGCACCTCACCGAGGTATGTCACCAAATCGGCATCGCCGGCGTAAAACCCTGCTCGAGCGCCAGCAAGATTCGATCGCTTCGAGAGCGAGTGAACAGCGACGACACCGGGCGTGCCCGACGACAGAATCGTTTGTCGCGGACCTCGCCACGTGAATTCCACATAGCACTCGTCAGAGAACACAGGTATTCCGTGCGCCCGACCCCACGCTGCTGCCGCGTCGAGGTCGTCAAGAGCACCGGTGGGATTGCCGGGTGAGTTAACCCACAACATCAACGCCCGTGCTGCGTCGCTTGGATCGATGCGATCGAGTTGCATACGCCACTGGGCGTCGACGGGTACCGCCACCGCCCGGCAGCCCGCCAGCGTCGCTCCCATTTCATACGTCGGGTACGACACAGCGGGATACAAAACGGTGTCGAGATCAGGTCGGCGAAGTTTGAGATATTGCGGCGTGGTGGCCACGAACTCCTTGGTGCCGATACACGCTGCGATCTGGTGAGTGGCAATGTCGACGCCCAGACGACGCCGCATCCAACTTGCCGCCGCACCCCGATACGCCTCGACGCCCAACGATGGTGGGTATCCCCGCTCGGTGTTGCTAGCCCCGAGAGCTCGGACGACCTCGAGCGGCGGCGGGTCGCATGGCGTGCCGACCGACAACTCGATGATTCCGCCGTCGTGACGCGAGGCAAGCTTCTTGGCGGCATCGAGACGGTCATAGGGGTAGGCAGGGGGCACAAATGGCGTGGCGGTTTTCACGGTTGAATGTATTCCCGGAATTTGCCGCGGCCAGCGTCGTCCATGCGTACACGAATCACCGTGCCTGCTTCGGTGTGTTCGATACTGACCATTTCGCCCTCGCGATGAACGGCTGCCAAAATTTCGCCTTTGTCATACGGAATAAGCAATTCCGACACTTGCGCGAGGGCACGCAGTCGATCGCCGATCGTGGCGAGTAGGTGCTCAACGCCCTCGCCAGACACGGCACTAAAGGCAACCGAACCGGGATTCAGAGCCGACAGCGATTGACCACGCGACGTCACATCGATTTTGTTGAACGCCAAAAGTTCCGGCACCGATCCTGCTCCAATGGCGTTCAGAACATCACGCACCGCAGAGATCTGGCCGTCAGGATCAACGCACGAGGAATCGACGACATGCACGAGCAAGTCGGCCTCAGTGACGAGTTCCAACGTCGACTTAAAAGCCTCGACAAGTTGATGGGGCAAGTTGCGCACGAACCCAACGGTGTCGGTGAGCAAGACGGTCTCGCCGCCCGGTAAGGCCAATCGTCGGGTCGTTGGATCCAACGTGGCGAACAGGCGGTTCTCCACGAGGACTCCAGCATTCGTAAGTCGGTTGAGGAGGGTCGATTTGCCGGCGTTGGTGTACCCCACGATTGACACGCTCATCAATCGTGTCTTGTTGCGCTGCTTGCGTTGCAGCTGCCGGGAGCTCTGCAATCCAATAAGGTCCTTTCGAAGTTTTGTGATTCGATCTCGAATATGGCGGCGGTCGACTTCGAGCTTCGTCTCCCCGGGGCCGCGGGTACCAATACCACCCGCCTGTTGGGTGAGGTTGGCCCGTTTGCCTCGCTGGCGTGGCAAACGGTATTCCAGCAACGCCAGTTCGACTTGAGCCTTGCCCTCGAGTGTGTGCGCATTCTGAGCAAAGATGTCCAGGATTACGGCCGTACGGTCGAGCGCGGTGCGACCCAAAATTCGTTCTAGGTTGTATTGCTGAGCAGGGCTAAGTTCGTTGTCGAATACGACTGTGTCGGCGTCGACGGCAAGGCTGGCCTCGAGGAGTTCTTGCACCTTGCCCTTGCCGATGTACGTCTTGGGGTCTGGCGAATCACGCTTTTGTGTCAGGCGAAACACGGCATCTGCCCCGGCAGTGTCGACCAGCCGAGCCAATTCGTCGAGACTTTCTTCGGTCTCTTCTGTCGTTTGGTTGCCGAGAGTCACAGCCATCAAAACAATTTTTTCTCGGATCGTGCGATCGATAAGCGTTGCGCCAAGGGCCTCGTTGTAAGCCTCGTTATAGGGGGTCGTCATACAAGCTCCACTCCGCCGAGGAACGCCTCGGAAACGTCGATTGCACCAATAAACACCGACGGGCCAATCAAGGTGAGTTGATCACCGTCGAACCTCACTTTGGCAGAGCCGCCTGGCTGATGAACGACAACTTCGTCACCGGCCACAATCCCCCACCGTCTAGCCGCCACTGCGCTCGCCGTGGCGCCAGTGCCACACGCCAATGTAATTCCCGCACCCCGTTCGTGGACACGCATCGTGATTGAATCAGCCGTCGGCCCTGGCTGCACGAGCTCCAGATTGATGGAAGGCACCAGTTCGCCGAGCGCCAACAAATCGACTGTCGCCACATCATCGGTGAGCACAACGCCATGAGGATTGCCCAAACTGAGGTGACAAACGGGCCGATCAGGATTGACTTCGAGAAGGTGCCATGTGATGGGCGGGGCAATATCGGCAGCACTCCCCATGGCAACGGAGGCCAAAATTTCGTCCTCGTGACTCCCACCGAACACATCGATGGAACGCAGGCCGTTGACAGTGTCGATGGACAGGGTCGCCGTTTTATGGGGTGTCAGCGATGAGCGCCTGGCGCGCACGATAGCTTGGGCAAGGCATCTAATCCCGTTGCCCGACATCTCGGCCTGGGAGCCATCGGCGTTGAAGAGCACGAACCGCACATCGGCCGTTGGAGAAGCAGCCCCGAAGATGAGCCCGTCGGCTCCAATGCCAAATCGGCGATCGCACAGTTGGCGAGCAAGATCGGCCGCCCCCGCACGGGGAACGTCGCCCAGATACACAAGGAAGTCGTTTCCCAAACCGTGATGTTTAGTTACGCGCATTCGCACTTCCCATGACATTCCGATCGGTCGATTGCTCGATGGAGTCATATTGTCGCAGGGCTACGTCGAGCAGGTCCAAGGAATTCTTTTCAGGGCCAATTTCGAGCCATGAGATCCGAGGGTCGCGACGAAACCAGCGCACCTGGCGGGCAGCAAATTGTCGAGTTCGAATGACAGTGGTTTCAATCGCATTACTGAGCGATGTCTCACCCCGCAAGTGTGCAAACAGCTCCCGATATCCCAACGCTTGGGCGGCGGTGCGACCAACAGGCTTGTTGGCAAGAGACTGAGCTTCAGAGAGCCATCCATTGGCAATCATCAGGTGCACGCGGTCGCGGACGGAGTCGGCTTGCCGTTCTCGCTCGAACCGTATTCCGAATTGCGGCACGCGCGTTGGGGCGTAATTAGTCAGGCCGTCGCCGAAACTGGAGAACGGTCGTCCTGCCCCAAGAGTGACTTCCAGGGCCCGTTCAATTCGTCGCCGGTTCGAAGGCTCCATGCGGCTGGCAGCAACAGGATCGAGCGCAGCTAATCGGGCGTGCAACACGCCCGCGTCAGGTTCCTGATCGAGTTCCCCTCGCACATCAGGATATTGACCGGCCATGATCAACCCATCGGTGATAGCCCGGAGGTACAGGCCAGTGCCGGCTACGATGAGCGCACGGGCGCCACGAGCTTCGATGTCGGCGATCACTGGGCCATAGGCGTTTTGAAACTCGCTGACGGTGTAGTCATGGCCTGGCTCGACAAGATCGATGAGGTGGTGGCGCACTGCGCTTTGATCAGCCACGGTGGGCTTTGCCGTGCCGATGTCCATTCCCCGGTATACCTGCATCGAATCGGCCACCACGATCTCCGTGCCAGGTCGAGCCAACGCAATCGCCATCGCCAGTTGGGACTTCCCCGAAGCAGTTGGGCCCAACAACACCATGTGCCCGCCAGCGTATGGACTAGCCAACGACAACGGGGATCTTTGTTTTGTGGGTCGGCAATGCCACCACTTCGATCATGTCGGCCATCAGGTGATGGGGGCCCGACGATGTGATCTCGACCGAGCAATACGTGCCAGGCCGCAACGGCCGGTCGGTTCGGAAATGGGTCAGCTTGTTTTGGCGGGTGCGGCCAGTGGTGACGGCGGGGTCCTTCTTGGATGGCCCTTCCACGACAACTTCTTCTACGCGACCGATCCGTTCCCGATGTTTGGCCAACGCCGTGCGTTCAACGACTACGTGTAATCGCTTGAACCGTTCGGCGACCACTGCCTGATCGACAAATTTGTCAACCAGTTCCGCGGCCTCGGTGCCTGGTCGGGGGGAGTAGATGAATTCGTACACGCTATCGAATTCAGCGGCGGCGGCAATTTCGAGCGTGGCGGAAAAATCGCGCTCTGTCTCGCCGGGGAACCCAACAATGATGTCGGTGGAGACCGCTAGGTCGTCGATTGCTGCCCGGGCGGCGGTGATCTTATCGAGGTACCTCGCCCCGGTATAGCCCCGATGCATGGCCGACAGAATGGCATCGCTGCCCGACTGCAATGGAAGGTGCAAGTGCTCGCACACGGCAGCGGTCGTCGCCATAGCGGCAATGGTGTCGGCGCGGAAATCTTTAGGGTGAGGTGACGTGTACCGAATACGACGTATGCCATCGATTGCACCTACAGCGACCAACAATTCTGAGAAAAGTGTTTTGATGCGGCCTTCGCCACTTGCTTGCCGAACCCCCAAGGTGAGGTCGCGGCCGTACGAATTCACGTTTTGCCCGAGCAGGGTAATTTCGCTCACACCGGCTGAAGCCAAGGCCGCCACCTCAGCCAAAATATCGGCGAAGCTGCGGCTGATTTCTTCTCCCCGCACGGCAGGCACGATGCAGAACGCACACGAGTTGTCACACCCGATCTGGATGGTGACCCACGCCGCGTGTTGCAACTCGCGCTGCGCCGGAAGCGCAGATGGAAACGCGGCATCGTTGGCGATGACGGCTGCTTCGAGGATTTCCACGATCGGCCCAGACGCTCGCGATTCATGCATGAGCTCCACAGCCCGATGCACATTGTGGGTGCCGAAAACCACATCGACATGGCCGGCCTTCTCGCGAATCAGATCGCGATCCTTTTGCGCCAAACAGCCTCCCACCATGATTTGAAGATCGGGCCGAGCTGCCTTGAGGGGCTTGAGGTTGCCAAGATGGGAGTACAGCCGGTCGTCGGCATTTTCACGAATGCAACACGTGTTGAGCACGATCACATCGGCATCATCAGCCGAGTCAGTGGGCTCCATGCCATCAGCGGCCAACAAGCCGCTAATGCGCTCAGAATCATGCTCGTTCATTTGGCACCCATAGGTGCGCACCAGATACTTCTTGGTCACCCCGTCAGGTTACGCCGCACAATGCTCCACACGTGCGGCGATAACCCAACGGCTGTGATTTCATACTCCATGCGGTGGCGCGATCAGGACAACCCGACCGTCACCATCACATGTTCAACTCACTTCAATGAGATGGGCTCATCAATATCAATCTCAATTTCGGCTTCGTCTTTCTTGCCGTGGATACCGGTAGCAGCAATCACCTTCTCGGTGATTTCCATCATCACTTCAGGATTCTCGATCAAGAAATTCTTGGCATTCTCACGGCCCTGACCGAGTTGCTCGCCTTCATAGGTGAACCACGCACCGGCCTTACGCACGATGCTGAGCTCCACGGCAAGGTCGAGTGCAGAGCCCTCACGACTAATACCTTTGCCGTACATGATGTCGAATTCGGCTTGCTTAAACGGCGGAGCCACCTTGTTTTTGACGACTTTGACGCGGGTGCGGTTACCCACAATTTCAGCGCCATCTTTCAAGCTCTCAATACGACGGATGTCGAGGCGGACCGATGAATAGAACTTTAGGGCACGGCCACCAGGCGTTGTTTCTGGCGAGCCGAACATCACACCAATCTTTTCACGCAATTGGTTGATGAAGATAGCGACTGTGTTCGTCTTATTGAGGTTGGCTGTGAGCTTGCGAAGAGCCTGGCTCATCAAACGAGCCTGAAGGCCAACATGCGTGTCACCCATTTCGCCCTCGATTTCGGCACGAGGAGTCAATGCGGCCACCGAGTCGATGACAACAACATCAAGGGCACCCGAGCGAACCAACATGTCGACAATTTCGAGAGCTTGCTCGCCAGTATCGGGCTGGGAGATCAACAACTCGTCGATATCGACGCCAATCGCCTTGGCGTAAATGGGGTCCATGGCGTGCTCGGCATCGACGTAGGCGCATATGCCACCGTTGCGTTGAGCTTCGGCCACGATGTGCATGGCGAGAGTCGACTTACCTGAGGATTCTGGGCCGAAGATTTCGATGACCCGGCCCCGAGGCACGCCACCAATACCAAGTGCCACGTCGAGAGCAAGTGCACCGGTAGACACAGCATCAATTGCCAGTGAACTCTTCTCGCCCATCTTCATGATGGAGCCTTTGCCAAACTGCTTATCGATTGAGGCCAACGCCATTTCGAGTGCTTTATCGCGATCCATGATCTTCCTATCTTCTTGAGAGTTGTGATTTCGTAAATGCGGTTATCAGAAGGCTTGCCGCCCGATCAGTACTGCTGTGTTGCACTCTAGAGACCGGGTGTAACACTCTGGTTTGGCCGGGCTCCCGTGATCAGCGAGAGCCAAAAATTGCGGTTGAAAAAAACGATCCCTGCAAACAACAGTAGTGTAATTGCGAACAGTCGTTCGGTCAATACAAGTTGCCGAATTCCCCAAAAAATCCGTCGCCCACCGCACCAATCTCTCAAAGCGAGTCAAACAACCACCGCTGATGCACCACATCGCGACCTCTGAAGCACAGAATGTGCCATGGCAACTGCTGCACCCCATACCAACCTCGACGTGCTCGACCCCGCCCTGTATATGGGCGACCCATCACCAACGTTTGCGTGGCTTCGCCACAACGCCCCTGTGCATTGGGATCCCCACAACAGTCTGTTCGCCATCACCCGCCATTGCGACATTGTGGCCATCGAGCGCAACCCGGCATTGTGGTCGTCGCAGCCGGGAACTCGCCCATTGATGAACGGTGAGATCACCACTGAGTCGATGATCGATCTCGACAATCCCCACCATGCCGAGCAGCGCTCGATCGTGGGCGACCAATTCACTCGCAAGGCCGTCAACGAACTCGAACCCAAAGTGCGGGCCACCGTCGATGCTCTGATCGACAAATTCGCGTCTCGTGGCCATGCCGATCTCGTCGCCGAGCTGGCCGCTCCCCTTCCCGTTGCCATCATTTGCGAAAAGCTCGGCTTCGATGAATCGATGTGGCACACGTTGCAAGTGTGGGGCGACATGGTCAACAACCTGGGCGACGGCGTTCGATTTCAGACCCCGGAAAAAATTGGCGCGTTGATGGAATGGTTGGCGTACAGCGAATCCGTCATGACCGAAAAGATCGCCAACCCGTGCGGCGACCTTTTGAGCAAACTCACGGTAGCCCGCCTCGATGCCTACAGCGGTTGCCCGATGCCGATGAAGTCGCTGCTGGATGAAGCTCTCCTCTTACTTGTGGGCGGATCCGACACCACACGGGCGTCGATCTCAACGGCTATGTGGGAGCTCACTCGCCACCGTGATCAATGGGACGCGCTACGAGCCGATCCCACGAAATTGCCAGTGGCGGTCGATGAGTTCGTGCGATGGGCCACACCGGTGATGAACATGTGCCGCACAGCTACCAGCGACACCACGTTGCACGGCGTTGACATCAAGGCGGGCGACAAAGTGTTGCTGATGTACGGAGCGGCAAATCGCGACGAAAACGTCTTTGGCGAGACGGCCGAAATGTTCGACACCACTCGCGCGCCAAACCCTCACATTGGATTCGGGTTCGGTCCCCACTTGTGTTTGGGAATCAACTTGGCCCGCATGGAGATCAGAGTGTGTTTCGAGCAGCTCCTGAGCCGCCTGCCCGACATTCGCGTGGCCGACGGCTTCACTCCCCAATACAACGACACCGCATTCGTGCGTGGCTATGTGGAAATGCAGGTCGTATTTACGCCAGATATTTCGACCCCGTGACGACGCCAGTTTTTTACAGCCCAGCCCATTTGGGCCACAACCCCACCATGGTCAACGAGTGGGGTGAACCGGCGTTGCTTTTCGAGCAAACCATCCGTGCCGAGAATATTCTCGGCGCGTTGCGCGCTGCGTCCAACCAATACACCATTGCGTTGCCCACGCCGTGGGGACGGGCACCGATTGATGCCGTGCATGACCCCGGGCTCATTAACTTTCTGGAAAGGGCATGGCGCGAGTTCCAAGATTTCCGCCCACAGACCTCCATCGTCCCCGACTCGATGCTTCACCCCGCAGTGGTCGAAGGAATCGGCAAAGGGACGGTGTCGAGCAAGGTGTGGGCCGAGATTGGGTACTGGTGTTTCGAAGCCATGACGCCGCTCATGGAGGGCACATACGCAGCCGCATGCGCAGCCGTAGAGGTGGCCATGAGCGCCACCGCTCACGTGCTCGGCACTGGCAGCCCGGCGTACGGGTTGTGTCGGCCGCCAGGGCACCACGCCCCACGGGCGGGATACGGCGGCTATTGCTACTTCAACAATGCCGCCATAGCCGCCCACCATGTGGCCTCCACCACAGGTAGCCGTGTGACAGTCCTCGACGTGGATTACCACCACGGCAACGGTACCCAACAAATTTTTTACGAACGCGACGATGTTCAATACGTGTCACTACATGCCGACCCCAATCGGGCATACCCGTACGTGATTGGCTACGCCGACGAGATCGGCACCGGCCGAGGACGAGGCCACAATCTCAACCTGCCGCTACCAGCCGACGTGGACGACGACGCCTATTGCGCATCACTCGCCGTCGCACTTGACACTATTGTCAAGTTTGATCCAGCACTGGTGGTGGTGTCTCTGGGAGTCGACACATTCGTGGCTGATCCGTTGGGAGATTTTGCTGTCACCACGGGCGGATTCGCTCGGCAAGGGGCCATGATCTCAGCGCTTCAACGCCCCACCGTCGTGCTCCAAGAAGGCGGCTACGCGTGGGATGCCATCGGCGCAAATGTGGACGCATTTCTCACTGGACTTACTGGACTTACTGGGCTCGCTGGCTAGCGACATCAGCCCGCAACCAGGCCGCCGCCCGCTACAGCAAGCGGCGACGCAACACGTCGAGCGAGTTGATACACGCAAATTCGCGGATGCGTTTTCGATCCCCTGGCAATCGCATGTGTACGGCAAATGGCTCGCTACCGGGCAGCGCCAATCCACACCACACCGTGCCCACTGGCTGATCGTCTTGCTCGGCTGGCCCGGCCACACCAGTCACTGACAGACCGACAGAAGATCCCATGAGACGTTGAACGCCGACGGCCATTTCAATGGCACACAACTCAGAAACCACCGGCCCGTCACCAACGCCCAGCAATGACTGCTTTACGCTCGTGGCGTAACTCACGACACCTCCCTGAAACACGGCCGATGCGCCTGCGACGTCGGTAATCCGCTGCGCAATCAACCCGCCAGTAATTGATTCGGCCACCGACAACGTCCACCCACGGTCGGCAAGCAAGCTCAAAATAGCGGCCTCCATCGTGACCTCGTCGAGCCCAAAAACGTAGTCGCCGAGCAGTTCTCGAAGCGCTGACTCTTCGCTATCAAGGCGCACTGCACAATCGGTTTCGGTAGCAGCTTTTGTGGTAACGCGCACCTTGATGCCCTCCATACCTGACGCCAGGAACGCGATGGTGGCCCCGCCGACACGCTCCAGTTCGTCGAGGCGAGGGGCAATGAGCTCGGCCAATGTGGACTCGGCCAATCCCCACGTGCGCAGGGTGCGCGACTGAATCGTGCCCGGCTCACCGGAGCGTTCTACCAGGTCGGGAAGAACCGTGGTGAGCATCATCTGATGCATCTCGTACGGCACACCCGGCATGGCGTATACAACCACGTCGCGCCCGTCAGAGGATCGAACGGGACAGATCAACCCAGGCGCAGTGCCACGATCATTGGGGATGATCGAAGCCCCCACGGGGACGTCGGCTTGCAGCTCGTTGTTGGCTGCCATCACTCGGCCTCTGGCACTAAACATCAAGCGTATGTGTTCCACGATCGACTGATCGCGTACCAGTGCCACGCCCATGATCGATGCCAGCGCAACACGGGTGATGTCGTCTTGCGTAGGCCCCAAACCACCGCAGATCAGTACGGCGTCGGCTCGCGAGATGGCCAAATTGATGGTATCCACCATGCGTTCGAGGTTGTCGCCAACCTTTGTTTGGTGCAACGAATCAATGCCGGCCACGGCCAGCTGTTCGCCGATCCACGACGAGTTGGTATCTACGATTTGGCCCAACAAAAGTTCTGTTCCAATGGCCACAACTTCAGCGCGCATCTAGCTCCCCAGCGGGTTTCGAAAAGCCTTGCCGGCATCCAAGAAATATTGAGCGCCCGTCCATAAGGTAAGAGCTACCGCAGCCCACAGCAACACCTTCGACGGGGTCAACGAATGGCGTGCCACCAATGGACAGGTGGCGCCCGCCACCGCGAATTGCTGCACAATGGTCTTAATCTTCGCCCAGTAACGAGCAGGGATCGAGATCCCCCGTTTGCCAGCGTAGGAACGGTACATCGAGATGGCGATTTCGCGCACTGCGATCAGCAACACGGGCAGGAACCACCACGCATTTTTCGATACCAACATAAACATGGCACCGAGCACCAAAATCTTGTCGGCCAACGGATCCAGAAACGCTCCCGAGCGAGTAGCGCCTTGCCGGCGAGCGATGATCCCATCAATGCCGTCTGTTGAACACAACGCAAACCACGCCAGAAAAACTGGCCACGTGTCGACCCGACGAGACATCAACGCAAACAGCGGTAGCGACATCAAAATGCGCGCCACGGTAACGAAGTTGGCAGGCGTAGCTATGGCGTCTGGACCGTAGTTGGTCATGGCTACATCGCTTCTGCGAAGAGGTCCGGACCTTGCGCTGATATGACTCGAACTCGATGAAATTCCCCAACGGCCAGAGAGTCTGGCACACCCACGACCCCATCTATTTCCGGAGCCTCGCGATGGCTTCTGGCCACTCCTGGTTCGTCGACTAAAACCTCGATTTCGGTATCGATCAAATCGTCGCGACGCGAAGCCGTGATGCCGTCTTGCAACTCTGTCAATTCCCGCAAACGCTCGTGTATCAGGTCATGATCGATCTGCCCGTCGAGGTCGGCTGCGTACGTGCCTTCTTCACGGGAGAAGGGGAAAAAGCCGCACCAGTCGAGCTGTGCTTGATCCACGAAATTCAGAAGCTGATCGTGATCAGCCTCCGTCTCGCCGGGGTATCCCACAATGAAGTTTGAACGGAACGCGGCGGCTGGCTCAAGGGCTCGAATATCGGCAATGCGATTCAAGAAACGGTCGCCATCGCCCCACCGACGCATACGGCGCAGCAACGGCTTGGAGACGTGTTGCAACGACAAATCGAAGTACGGCGTGCCGCTGGCCAACATGACGTCGATCAGTTGATTAGTGAGGTCACTTGGGTACAAATACAACAGCCGCACCCGGTCAACCGCGGCGGCTACTCGTTCCACGAGAGGCACAATGGAACCTGCTCCCAATTCGCCGGGCCGGTCCTTGCCGTACGACGCCAAGTCTTGGGCGACCAACACCACTTCTCGTACTTGGAGCTGCGCCACTTCGTCCAGAATTGATTGCACATCTCGGCTGCGTTGCGGGCCGCGAAACGACGGAATTGCGCAAAATCCACATGTGCGATCGCATCCTTCCGCAATCTTCACGTAGCCCCATGGGCGAGCCGATTTGGGTCGCGGCAGATTGAGCAAATCCATTTTCGGAGGAGCTGGCTTACGGCCAATCGACACAGCCGTGCCCTTTGGAACATAGACCGGTTCGTTGAAGCCGGCCACCAGATCGGCCTCGGGTAGAGCCTCAGCAAGTTCGCTGCCATATCGCTCTGCCATACACCCCGTGAGGACGAGCCGGGCACCCGTTTTGCGGGCATCGGAAAGCTGCAACGCCACATCAATCGATTCCTGTTTGGCAGGTTCGATGAAGGCGCACGTGTTGAGCACTATCACATCGGCTTTGCTTGGCGATGACGCGCGCTTGAGGCCGTCAGCGATCAATGTGCCTTCGAGCTTGTCGGAGTCGACTTGGTTTTTGGGGCAGCCCAATGTCTCGATCCAATAGCGCTCACCCATAGGTTGCGAGGATACCTGACCGCTACGTCAGTGCTTCCAATCAATCTTCAGCAGCCGGCCTGTGGCCGAACACGTGATCCATGCCGTGAGGTTGTCGGCACTGTGACAAATATTGGTAGTGATTGGGTCGCCAGTGAGGATCTGCTCCACGATCGTGCCGTCGGGCGCCACCACTGCCACACCAGCGTTTTCGGCCAACACAGCCACGCACACGTTGCCGTGGGCGTCGACTCCCAAAGAGTCAAGCAATTGCATCCCGCTAAAGCCGTGGAGCACCGAACTGAAATCGAGCGGATTGGAGTCGCTCAACACGCCAGGTGACAACACGGTGCGTTGAAACAGGCGACCGGTGTGGGTTTCGGCGTAATACAACTTGGTGCCATCGGGCGACAGGCCAATGCCATTTGGCGAATCGACGGGATGGATGACTCGCGTGATGCTGGAGCCGTCTGGCATCGCGTAATAGATTCCGGTTCGATCTGCGTGATCTTCGCTACGGGTGCCGTGGTCTGTGAAGTAGAAGCCGCCGTGGGCGTCGAACACGATGTCGTTGGGAGCCTTGAGTGGGTTGCCGTTGCATTCGGTGTAGAGGGTGGTGACTGCGCCGGTGGCGATGTCGATGCGCTGGATCGAGCCCCCGATATAGATCGACGGATCAAACGGCCCCGGCAGGCACAGCCCGAACATTTCCACTTCTGTGAAACAGCCGCCGTTGTTGCACAGATACAACGCACCGTCGGGGCCGAGCGCTAAACCGTTGGGACCGCCAGGGATGGTGGCAATTGTTTCCTTGGTGCCGTCGGGCAACACCCGAGTTACGCGAGGCCCAAACATCTCGACCACTATCACCGAGCCGTCGGCCATGGCCACAGGGCCTTCAGGGAATTTGAGTCCGTTCGTTACTTCAATGAATTCGGTCATAGACGCCGACCCTACATCGAATTTCGATGCCCTTGCCGTGTCAGATGCCGCCAGATTCGCGCAGGTTTTCGAATTCCTCTGCGCTCATCAGAACCTCACGAGGTTTAGATCCGACCGAAGGACCAACCACGCCTCGTTCTTCCAACAAATCCATGATCCGTCCGGCACGGGCGAAACCGACCTTGAGCTTGCGTTGCAGCATCGACGTGGAACCCAAGTTGGAATCAACTACCAGTCGCATGGCGTCGATCAGGAGATCGTCATCACCGTTGGAGCCGGAATTGCCCGCGCTGCCAAAGAGCCCTGCGCCGTCGCGTGATTCGCCTTCAATACCGTTGACGAATTCCACATTGGGTGCTTGGCGTTTCCAGAATCCAGTGATCTTCCGGGTCTCGTCTTCGCCGATCCACGCACCTTGGATTCGCATGGCCACGCTCGAGGTAGGGCCAAGCAGCAGCATGTCGCCGTGGCCAATAAGCCGCTCGGCGCCAGGCTGATCCAGGATCACTCGAGAGTCCGTGAGCGACGACACGGCGAAGGCCATGCGGGCGGGAATGTTGGCTTTGATCAAGCCGGTAATCACGTTGACGCTCGGTCGTTGGGTGGCTATGACGAGGTGGATACCGACGGCTCTGGCCATTTGCGCAATGCGGCAAATCGACTCTTCAACATCGTGAGCGGCCACCATCATGAGATCGGCCAATTCATCGATCACAACAAGCACAAACGGCAGGCGGGTGTAGTGCTTTACCGACGCTGGATCGACCTCGGCACGCAACGGATCTACCTCGTCATTGAGCTCACCGCGATCGAACGCCGCGTTGTAGCCAGTGATGTCGCGAAAGCCGCATTCTTGCAAAAGGTCGTATCGGCGTTCCATTTCATGAACGGCCCAACTCAGAGCGTTGGCTGCCTTCTTGGCATCGGTCACCACCGGCGTGAGCAAATGGGGCAGCTTGTTGTATTGCCCCATCTCAACCCGCTTTGGATCGATGAGGATGAGCTTCACCTGCTCGGGCGTGGCACGGGCCAAAATGGATGCCAGCATCGAGTTCAAGAAACTCGACTTCCCCTTGCCAGTTGCGCCTGCCACCAACAAGTGAGGGGTGGTAGCCAAGTTGATGAATACTGCGCGACCGGCGATGTCTCGCCCGACGGCTACCTCAAGCGGATGATCAGCTTTACGGGCCTCCGGCGATACCAAAATATCGCCCAACGTGACAAGTTGACGTTCCCGATTTGGCACCTCGACGCCGATGGCTCGCTGGCCAGGAATGGGCGCCAAGATACGTACGTCGGCCGCGGCCATGGCGTAGGCAATGTCTTTGTTGAGCGCAGTCACCCTGGCAACGCGCACACCCTCTGCCAGTTCCAATTCGTAACGGGTGACCGTTGGCCCCACAGTCATTCCCACCAAGGTGGCTTCGACACCGTGCGAGAGCAAAGCGCTCACGAGGTCGCGGCCGCCCTGTTCGATTTGGGCGCGATCAATTTCCTGACTGCCGGTCCGCTTGAGCATGTCGAGGCCGGGTAGGTGCCATTCACCGCGTTGAGCGCCGGGGCCCAAATTCAATTCGTCCTGGGCCACCGCCGACGGCGCAGAATATTTCGGCACCGTGGGCTTCATGATTTTTGCTGCCGCCAAAGGTTTCGGCTCTGATGATGGCCGTTGGTCGGCTGGCTCTGCGTCGACGTCGAAAACCTGGGTTGCCGGCATCACGTCGTCCATTGTGGGGTCGTCGTCGTAGTCGTCGAAGTCGTCGTAGTTGATCGCCCGAGTCGCATCGTTACGCAACGTGGTAATCGACCGAAACCAGCGTCCGATTGCCGAGCCGCTGGCAGCAGCACCTCGGCCCATAAATGCCATGCCGGTAGCCGTCACACCAGCAGCGTCCCGAACGCTGGTACGGGTGAGAACTAACACCGCCACAAAAATCATCGTTGCGCACACCAAGCCTGCGCCCCAACCAGCAACAAGTGCCCGCATCGGTTGTGCAATCACCTGGCCCACAATGCCGCCAGCTTTGCGTACGAGATTAGAAAGAAATACGAAATGTGTCGGCCCTCGAAACACATCGAGAAATCCCGATAGGCCCACCATTGCCAAACCCAAACTCACACCGACACGCGCAGGATTGGCTCGTTCCTTGCCGGCTAACAGTGCAATACCGATCCACGCCATGACGACGGGTACGGCAAAACGCAACACGCCAACCAGACTGGCGACTAGCCAATTGATGCCTCGCCCGACCGGGCCGGTGAGATCGGCATACACGCCAAGGCCAATAATGACCGCCGCCACAATCAGGCCGACGCCCCACATATCGGTTTCGTGACCGTCGAATGCAGTTCGTGCCACTTGGCGGGCAGCTACGCCGTGGCGCGTGCGCGACGGCGAGTTTCGGGTCGGTTGTCGTGAGGCCGCTGGGCGGCTGAATAGTTTTTTATTCATCGGCTGCGGAGTCTCCACCCTCGCCCCCCCACGAGCCTTCGGTGAAGGTCGCTGAGTAACTGCCATATATATCCGAAACCCTAGCCGTCACACCTCGGTGACAACAGGCACAATCATCGGACGCCGTTTTGTGCGGTCGTTGACGAACTTTCCGGTGGCTTTGCGAACATGACGTTGAAGCGACTCAATATCCGTCGCTCCCGACGCAAATGCCTTCTTGACGGTGTCACGAACGACCTCGGCTGCCTCTTCGAGGAGGTCCTCAGCCTCTTCGGCGTAGACCCATCCACGGGTGATGATTTCCGGGCCTGAAATGATGGCACCCGATTCGACATCGACCATCACGACCACCACCACCACGCCCTCTTCAGCAAGCACGCGGCGGTCGCGTAATACGCCGTGGCCCACGTCGCCCACAATGCCATCCACATACAGATAGCCGGCAGGGACACGGGGGCCAAATCGCAATCCGTCGTCGTCTAGCACGAGCGAATCACCATCGAGCGCCACCATGATGCGGTCGGCTGGAATGTTCATTTCCCGACCCAATTTGGCGTGAGCCACGAGGTGGCGGTACTCGCCATGCACAGGAATGAACCATTCCGGCTTGGTGATACCCATCAACATTTTGAGTTCTTCTGCTTGCGCATGGCCCGACGTATGCACGTCGGCGATACCGGAATGCACGACTTCGGCACCGCGTCGGATCATGCCGTTGATCACCTTATTGACGGCGAATTCGTTGCCCGGGATGGTATTGGACGACATCACCACAATGTCGCCATGGCCAAGCGTCAACCGGGAGTGATCGCCTGACGCCATGAGTGTCAACGCCGACATGGGCTCACCTTGGCTGCCGGTACACACGATGCACATTTTGGCGGGGTCGATATCGCGGGCGTCGTCGATATCCACGAGCGAGCTTTCGGGGATGTGTAGCAAACCGAGATCCCGAGCCAGTCGAATGTTCTTCTTCATCGACAGCCCAAGGGTGGCTACCGTGCGTCCGCACGCAATGGCCGCATCAGCAATTTGTTGCACACGGTGGATATGAGACGAGAAGCAGGCCACGATCAGCCGTGAGCCTTCATGACGGTGGAACAACTCATTCAACACTCGTCCGACGGTGCGTTCACTGCGCGAATGGCCAGGGACATCGGCGTTAGTGGAGTCAGATAGCAGGAGCCGGATACCCTCGGTTGACGCAATGGCGCCAATTCGCGCCAAGTCGGTGATTCGTCCGTCGACTGGGGTGAGGTCCAGTTTGAAATCGCCCGAATGCATGATGGCACCTTGGGGCGTGTGAAAAATGGTGGCGAAACTGTGAGGCACCGAATGGGTGACAGGCACGAATTCGAGATCGAACGGCCCTACCTGAATACGTTCGCCGTCCCGCACCGGCTTAAGTTCCGTGCGCCCCAGAAGGCCAGCCTCCTCGATGCGGTTGCGGGCCAAGCCAAGCGTCAACGCTGAACCAAAAATCGGAAACGACATTTCTCGTAACAAAAATTGGAGGGCGCCCACATGATCTTCGTGGCCATGAGTGGCGATGCAACCATCGATTCGATCCGCGTTTTCGCGCAGATATGTGAAATCGGGTAGCACCAAATCGATTCCCGGCATGTCGGCTTCGGGGAACATGAGCCCGCAATCGAGCAGCATGATCCGACCGCCAACTTCGATGCACGCGCAGTTGCGACCGATCTCGCCGAGGCCGCCAAGAAATGTTATGCGTACTGGGTCTGCCATAGGGCGAGGCTAGCCGCGGCTTGCCTCAAGGTTGGCGAACACGGATTCTGCACGAGCCGCCAGCCATTCGGGATCTGGGCCCATTGGCAGTCGAGGCATGCCGACGTCGAGGCCGAGGTAGCGCAGCATGGCTTTTGTGGGTACCGGATTCGGGGCCTCATCGCCGGTCTCGAAGGTGAAGCTTTCCAGCAAGCGCGCATTGATCGCCCTAGCGCCAACGAGGTCGCCCTTGTCGAGGTGACGAAACATCTCTTGGTGATCCAGCCCCGTCCAATGGGTGGCCACACCAATCACGCCGACCGCGCCGACACTGAGCAGCGGCAACGTCAAAACGTCATCTCCGGAATAGACCTCGAAGCCTTCGGGCGCAGCGGCGATGACTTTTGCTGTCTCGCCGGGGTTGCCGGCGGCATCCTTAAGAGCCACGACATTGGGTACTTCGCGGGCCAAACGGAGCAGCACGTCGGTGTTGATTTTTCGTCCAGAACGCACGGGGATGTCGTACACCACTACCGGCAATTCGCTCGCCGCGGCAACTGCTCGCACATGGGCTTCGATACCGGCCTGGCTCGGGCGGTTGTAGTACGGACACACGCACAATGCACCGGCGGCGCCCAACTTTGCGCCCTCTGCGGTGAGGTACACGGAACGAGCAGTGTCGTTGGAGCCAGAGCCCACGATCACCGGTACATCAACGGCTTCGATCACCGCTGCCCACAACGACAGCTTCTCTGTTTCGCTCAGCGTTGGCGCTTCACCAGTAGTGCCCGTAACAACCAGGCCGTCGTTGCCATTGGCCACCAGCCACTTGGCCAGCTTCTGCGCCATGTCCAGATCCAACGCACCATTGGCGTCAAAAGGGGTCACCATTGCAGTCAGAACACGGCCGAAACGAGTCATGGCAAAATCCTACTTTCGTTACAGACTTTTTGAGGCTTCCTTTTCTGAAGGACAATTCTTACCGCAAAACTGTCGGAGCCGCTCCCGGGGGGACGAGAGCGGCTCCAAAATGCTGGCGAACTCGGGGGGACAAGCTCCAGCCAGCCTCGGTGGTCACTCTGGGGGTATGAGCAACCAGCGATTATGTAACGAGAATTACGCTTCAATGCCCTCGGATTCGAGAGCGAAAGTTGTGTACTCCTCGCCGGTGTCAACCCAATCTTCGAATTGGATGACTTGTAACTCTTCAAATTTACCACGTAGCCAGCCGTCTCCGGCGTCCAAAAGACCAAGTTTTTTGCAATTCGGCACAATTTTTGAGAACAGGAGCTGCTGAAACTGTGCTCGGCTCCGATCTTGGATGATGAGCGGCAACACATCTTTCGGCTTGACGCCCATGCGTTCCCACACTTCTTGTTGGAGGAATCGATCCCGCATACGCACTGAGGCTTCATAGGCGAATTCTTGGCGTTCTCGAATTTCGACAGCACCCATGCCGTCGTACACCTCTTTGAGGCTCAATACGCCGAACGCCACATGGCGTGCTTCGTCACTCATCACGTAGCGCAGAAGTTGTTTGAGCAACGGCTCTTGGGTGAATTGGTGCATAAATCCAAACGCAGCCAACGCCAGACCTTCCACCATGATCTGCATGCCAAGGTAGGTCATATCCCACCGGCTATCGTTCACGATGTCGTCGAGCAGCATGCGCAAATGGGCGTTGATCTGATAGCCACCCTCGAGTTTTTCGTCGAGATAGCGGGCGAACACTTCGACGTGACGAGCTTCGTCGACCACTTGAGTTGACGCGTACAGCTTGGCGTCGTACCACGGGACGGTCTCCACGATTTTGGCTGTGCAAATGAGCGCGCCTTGTTCGCCGTGCAGGAATTGGCTCAATGTCCATCGACGAGACTCAATCCCGAAATCGAGCCACTCTTTTTCGCCCCACTTGGCCACTGCAGTGCCGGCGAACAGTTCTGAGGTCACGTCAACGCCGCCGCCGAACAGCATCTGATCTTCCTTAATCGACTTCTCGATATCGACCGGCGTGGCCCATGGCAGATCAGTGCTGCCGTTCCATTGGCCAGTCTTGGCCTTCTCGTACAGCTTGCGCAACGCGGGGCGGGCCAGCGTGTAGTCCCACGTAAAAATGGAGTCGGCGTTGTTTTTCACAACGTGTTGGACCTCGTTCACGTCGGTGTTGCACACCGCCAAGATCGCTTCGATGTCATTGAGCTCGTCGCGCCCGATAATCGACTCATTGAGAGTCGGTTCTGTGATGGTCATGATGGCTGCCTTTCACCCGCCGAGGCGAGCTGCTGGGGGGATTGTGGGGGTGAAATGTCGTTGCCGACTGTCGGCAGAAATGCGGGCAATACAAAGGCTTTAGCGAACTTTCGCGTGCCTTCAAGATCGGTGAAATCAACATGCTGGCTGGGTACCAAAAAGCACGAGATCACAATTCGACTCAGCCACTCTGCGAGTTCGCCGGCCCGAGACTCGCCAATCATGGGAGCCACCCGAGGAGTCAACATCGTGGTGGCTGCCTCGAAAATGCGAGGCAAGTCACCGAACGCCATCGACGTGAGCACATCACCCGGACGGCTGGCCAGCATGACCTGCAATTGTTCATCGGCGACGAGGGCGCTATGGGCTCCAAACAGGATGGCCACCACAAGATCTTCGAGGTTGTCGGCCACGTTGAGTTGCACGTCGAGATCGTGCAAGAACATTTGGATCGACTCACGATGCATGGCTTCAAACAACACTTGCTTGCCGCCAGGGAACAGGCGATACAGCGTGGCTCGACTGATGCCAGCCTCTTCGGCAATGTCGTCGACCGTCACTCGTTCCATGCCCCAACGCTGAACGCACCGCTGGGCGGCAGCCAGGATAGGGTCACGGTCGAGGATCATGTTTGAGACGATAAGACATTTAGTGTCTCATCGTCAACCTGTTGGGGGAATTTGTGAAAAGAATATTTTGGGGTGTGGTCGCTAGCTCAATGGCCCTTGGCGGGATGATGGCCCCCGCTCATGGGCAGGCACTGGCGAAGCTGGCGGTCGTTGTCGCACCGGAAACCGTTACCACGTTGGGCGATGCTGGCTTTTTTGGTTCGACCGCAGGAGCAAAACTCAACCAACCGCTGGTGGGCATCGCCGCCCATCCGAGCAACGACGGGTATTGGCAAGTAGCCAGCGATGGCGGAATATTTTCGTATGGCGTCGCCGGTTTCTACGGCTCGACGGGAGCGATCAACCTCAACCAGCCAATCGTGGGTATAGCGACAACGACGACCGGGCTCGGCTACTGGATGGTGGCCAGCGACGGGGGCATATTTGCCTTCGGTGACGCCGTGTTTTACGGCTCCATGGGCGCAAAGAAGTTGAACAAACCAGTGGTCGGCATGTCAGCCACACCGACCGGCCACGGCTACTGGTTAGTGGCATCGGACGGCGGTATTTTTTCCTTCGGCGACGCCGTGTTTTACGGCTCGACGGGCAACATTATTTTGGCCAAACCAATCGTGGGTATGGCAGCCACATCATCCGGGCACGGCTACTGGATGGCAGCCTCCGACGGCGGCGTGTTCACCTTCGGCGACGCCACGTTCTATGGCTCGCTCGGAGGCTCCCCCCTCGTCGCCGGCCACTCGATAGTGGGCATGGCGGCGAGAACCCAAGACGACGGCTATTGGCTGGCCGACAATCTCGGGCTCGTTGCCCACTTCGGGAAAGCACCGAATTTTCAGACCACGTACCTGCCGTCGCCGAATCCGTCGACCGTGGTTGGCGCGGTGGCGACTACCACAGGACTGGGAATGTGGGAAGTAGTGCGACCCCCATCTGGTGCATTGGCTTCCCTGGCCGGCCGCACAATTTTGGTTGATCCTGGCCATAACGGCGCAAATGGGGCCCACCCCGAAATCATCAACCAACAAGTATTTGTCGGCAACATCACAAAATCGTGCGACACCACAGGCACCGAAACAAACGGCGGATATACCGAGCACGCATTCACGTGGGACGTGGCAGTGCGATTGCGCACAATTCTGGAAGCCGCAGGCGCCACGGTGGTGTTCACCCACCCTGACGACTATGGCGTCGGGCCGTGCATTACCGAGCGGGCGGCAATTGGCAACCGAGCTCATGCCGATGCCGCAATTTCGATTCACGGTGATGGCGGCCCGGCTGATGGTCGAGGATTCCATGTGCTGTTCCCCGCGCTCCTGCCCGGCCTCACCGACGACATTCTGCCAGCGTCGTCGCGACTAGCTCTCGACGTGCGATCGCAGTTCGAATTGGCCACAGGGATGCCCCGCTCGACGTACATCACTGGGGGGCTAATCGCAGTTGACTATCTCGGCGGGCTCAACCTTTCGGATGTGCCGAAGGTGTTCATTGAATGCGGCAATATGCGCAACTCCACCGATGCAGCGCTCATGGGAGAACCCGCATTTCGCCAACAGTCGGCCTCCGGCATCGCCAATGCCCTCGCTGCGTTCTTGCGCGGCGAATAGGTCGCAACCCGCGTTTCTACGCGGTGAATAGTTGGCCGACGTCGCCTATCCTGAACCAATGACACCCGAAGAAGCCCCAGAACCCCATCGCGGCATGACTCTTCGAGGACGTCAAGTCAAACTGCCATGGCTGATTGTGCCCATTCTTTGCATGGTTATCGCCAGCAATATCGGCGGCTACGGCGCCCCATCGTTTGCCAAACATCACCCGTTGTTGCTCATCATACTGAACTCGCAAAATCGGTTCCTGCTTTTGGCTTCGGCCGGCCTGACGTTCTGGCCGTTTTTCATTGTGGGTACGCTCCGCCTCCTCGTCCCCGATCCATTCTTTTTTGCTCTTGGCAGAGGGTGGGGCGACAAAGGACTGGTGTGGGCGAAGAAGCAAGCCGGTGTAAAAGAAACGGTGCTCGTATTCGAAAAACTATTTCACGCCGCCCGCTATCCCGCCGTGGTCATCGCCCCCAACAATTTTATTTGTCCCATGGCGGGGGCCGACAACATGAACCCTAAGGCGTTCGCCTTGCTTGACGTGATCGGCACGATGGGTCGTGTGTTGCTGCTGTGGTGGCTCGGCGCGAGATTCCAAAAACCGATCACTACCGCCGTCAACTGGTTGAGCAGGTACCAGTGGCGCATCATCATTGCTGGGCTACTACTCGTGGCGTTACAAATGCTGTTCCGGGGCAAAAATCCGCTCGACACGAATCTCCACGAGTTCGATGAAGCTGACAGCGCTCCGTAGGCTGGGCCAATGAATTTGTCGCCTCGCCGGACCGTTGTAATCACTGGAGCATCATCTGGCATTGGAGCGGCGAGCGCTCGACATCTCGCCGCCGCCGGGTTTGACCTTGTGCTCGGAGCACGACGCCTGGACCGCCTCGCCGAAGTGGCCGAACCAATCGGTGCCCGATATCACGAGCTCGACGTGTGCGACAACGCCAGCGTCGACGCCTTCTGCGCATTCGTCGGGTCGTGCGATGTGTTGATCAACAACGCGGGAGGGGCTCTCGGGCTCGACCGGGTAGAAGCCACCGATGAAGATGGTTGGCGGTGGATGTTTGAGGCCAACGTGCTTGGCATGGTTCGCATGGTCAAGGGATTGCTACCTGCGTTGCGCGCTAGTACCGACGCCCACATCGTGACCATGGGCTCCGTGGCGGGCGTAGAGGCATACGCAGGTGGCGCTGGCTACAACGTGGCCAAGCACGGTGCCCACGCCGTCAACGATGTGTTGCGCCTTGAGTTGTTGAGCGAACTCATACGGGTGACGGAGATAGCTCCTGGGGCCGTGCGCACCGAATTTTCACTCGTGCGATTCGACGGTGATGTCGAAAAGTCAGAAAAGCCGTACGCCGGCATCACGCCGCTTACCGCTGACGACGTCGCCGAGGTCGTCACCTTTGCCGTGACTAGGCCAGCCAATGTGAACCTCGATTACATCGCCATGAAACCTCGCCAACAGGCGACCGCCAAGGTGTTCCACCGAGAGCTGTAGAACGGCTACAGCCCGAGAAGCACGTCGAGGCCGAGAGTTACGCCAGGATGATCGGCAATGCGCTTGCAGCCAAGGATCACGCCGGGCATGAAGCTTGAGCGGTCGTAGCTGTCGTGGCGGATCGTGAGGCTCTGACCAGTAGTGCCGAGGAGCACTTCCTGGTGGGCAATCATTCCTCGCATGCGCACAGAGTGCATGTGAATTCCCGCCGGTCCAACGCCACCCCGGGCACCGTGCACAACCTCGGTTTTGGTGGGATCTTCTGACCATACGCTCGACGCCGCCGCCATACGCCTCGCCGTTTGCATGGCAGTTCCGCTGGGCGCATCGGCCTTAGTGTCGTGATGCAGTTCGATGATTTCCGCCGACTCAAACCATGGCGCGGCGAGCTCGGCGAACTTCATCATGAGTAACGCTCCGATGGCAAAATTGGGTGCGATCAAGCAGTTGCTACTGCTAAACATTTCCCGAAATCGGGCGATGTCGGCGTCGTTGAATCCAGTGGTGCCGACTACAGCGTGGACGCCATTGACAGCGCACCACTCGACGTTTTTACGGGCCGCTTCGAGCACCGTGAAATCAACCCATACGTCGGCGTCGATGCCATCAGGGGCTGAGGCGCATTGCTTACTATGGGGGTCGACTGAGCCGACAAGTTCCAACTCTGGATCGGCCTGCACTGCAGCACAGACTGCTTGGCCAACTTTGCCGGCGGCACCGAATACTCCAACACGAATCATGCACCCAGCCTAAACCACAGGCTCGAACGAGCAGGTTTGGTGGGCTCTGCTAGGTGTTTACCCGAACGTTTTGCGGGTGAATGGACCTACGACCGACAGCGTGCGATCGACGCCGAACACTCGCTTGGCAACGTGTTGCAGTTCGTCGAGCGTGACCGTTTCGATGCGGTTCAGGAACTCGCCAAGTGCTGGCACGCGGCCGAAAATCATTTCGCTGCGACCAATACGGCTCATGCGGCTTCCCGACTCTTCGAGGCCAAGCAACATGCTCCCCGCGAAACCACTTTTGGCTCGTTGCAGCTCGCCGTCTGTGACGCCTTCGGCAACCACTTTGTCGAGTTCGGCATGAATGAGGTCGACTACTTCGCGAGCTTGCGATGGTGCGGTGCCGGCGTACACGCTGAAAGACCCAGCGTCGGAATACGACACCCAATCAGAAAACACGGTGTACACCAAACCCCGTTCCTCACGGATGGTCTGGAACAATCGGCTCGACATTCCGCCACCCAAAATGTGGTCCACAAGGGCCAATGCTGCACGATCAGTATCGCTCCACGCCAGGCCCGGCGTGCCCAACAAAATGTGAGCTTGCTCGGTCTTCTTCTTGAAAATAGCCAAGGGTTTTGGTGCGTGTATGGGACTCGTTCGCATTGGGCGAGCGCCGGTTGGCACATCCGAGAACAGGCTGGCTACAGCAGTCGTCACTTCATCGGCGTCTACACGGCCGGCCACGGCAACGACCATATTGGCCCCGCAATACCAGTCGGCGAAAAAGGCCCGAACAGCTTCCGGCGTAATGGCAGCAACCGTTTCCAGGGATCCCGCTATCTCGCGACCAAGCTCGTGATTCATGAACAAATTCTCCGCGAACAACGTGCTGACACGATCTTCTGGCGAATCCATATCGGCCAACATCTCTTCGACAATGACGTTGCGTTCGCTCTCGACATCGTCACTTCGCAAAGCGGGAGACGTGACCACGTCGGCCAACAATGCCAACGATTCCCGCCACACCGCTGCTGGCACACGCACATAAAACGTGGTGTTTTCTTTGGTGGTGAAGGCGTTCATTTCGCCACCGTGGCTGTCGATCATCTCGGCGATCTCACGACCAGCACGAGTGGTGGTGCCCTTAAACAACAGGTGTTCCAAAAAGTGCGAAACGCCGGCAATTTCTGCCGGCTCGTCTCGACTGCCGACGCCGACCCACACCCCGATGCTCACTGAGTGAGCACCGGGCATGGATTCGACGACGACTCGTACGCCGTTGGGAAGAACGGCACGAGATACTTCTGGATCGTTCAGCAATCGCTAACTACCGGCGACGGTTGCGATCGCCACCGCTGCGGTTGCCACCGGGGCGACCGCCACGATCGCCACCACGGCCACGGCCGCCATCATCGGTGGCCAACGGCGCACCTTCTGGACCAAGATCGCCATACGAGCCGCTTATCTCGGCATCGAAATTGTCTTGGAAGCTGACGAATTCGCGGTTGGCGGCGGGGGCCGATGCCGGTGCATCCGAGGATGCTGACGATGAGCCGTTGCCGGACGACATTGCGGCGCCGGACGAAGCCGTACCGGTCGAAGCCGCACCCGAGGAAGCCGGGGCTTCAGGAGCATCGCCAGCAAGCGTCAGTGACACTTTGCCATTGGGGTCGATGTCTTCGACCTTCACATCGATCGACTGACCAAGGGTCAACACATCTTCGACCTTCTCGACGCGCTTACCGCGGCCAAGTTTCGAAATGTGCACCAGACCGTCGCGACCCGGAAGGATGTTAACGAAGGCACCGAACTTGGTGATCGACACAACTCTGCCGGAATACACGGCACCGATTTCGGCCTTAGGCGGATCCAGGATGGTGAGCACCATGCGCTTGGCTTCTGCCACCTTTGAGGCGTCCTTGGAACCAATCGACACAATGCCGACCATGCCGTCGTCGTCGATAGAAATATCGGCGCCGGAATCGGCCTGAATGGCGTTGATGACCTTGCCCTTAGGCCCAATAACTTCGCCGATCTTGTCAATTGGAATCTCGAAGCTGATGATCTTGGGAGCAGTCTCGGCCACTTCTTCACGAGGAGCGCTGATGGCGGCATCCATGATGTCGAGGATGGCAAGGCGAGCGTCGCGGGCTTGAGCCAACGCGGCGGCCAGAACGTCGGCGGGAATGCCTTCGATTTTCGTGTCGAGTTGCAAGGCCGTCACGAAATCGCGGGTACCAGCCACCTTGAAGTCCATGTCGCCGAAAGCATCTTCGGCACCGAGGATGTCCGTGAGGGTGGTGTACTTGCCTTCGGCATAGATCAGGCCCATGGCAATACCAGCTACGGGAGCCTTGATCGGCACGCCAGCGTCCATCAGGCTCAACGAGCTCGCGCACACCGATGCCATTGATGTGGAGCCGTTGGAGGCCAACACTTCAGACACCAAACGCAACACGTAGTTGAACTCGTCGGTGGGCGGGATCACGGGAATCAATGCCCGCTCGGCGAGGGCACCGTGGCCAATTTCGCGACGCTTGGGCGAGCCAACACGGCCAGTCTCGCCGTTAGCCGAAGGAGGCATGTTGTAGTGGTGCATGTACCGCTTATGGCTCTCAGGGCTCAGAGTGTCGAGCAGCTGATTCATCTTGGGCATGCCCAAAGTAATCACGTTGAGTACTTGCGTTTCGCCACGTTGGAACAAGCCAGAGCCGTGAACAGTGGGCAGTACGCCAACTTCGGCAGTAACGGGACGCAGGTCCTTGGGGCCACGGCCGTCAATGCGTTCACCATCATCCACAACGCGCTTGCGCACGAGCTTCTTGGTCAGCGAACGAACGGCTTCGGAAATTTCCTTGCCGCGGCCTTCGAATTCAGCGGCCAATGCTTCTTTGATTTGCGCAGTGGCGGCGTCGGTGGCTTCGTTGCGGTCGGCCTTGATGGCGATCCGGATGGCGGGTTGCAACAACGGCGTGCCAACTTCGGCAACGCGAGCCATCACGTCGTCGCCGTAGTCAAGGACAGGCGTCCACGACATGGGCTCACGAGCGCCAGCAAGCTTGATCAATTCGTGCTGCAAGGCAATCGACTCTTTGATGTACCGCTTGGAGACTTCGAGGCCTCCAGCGATCATGTCTTCGTCGACTTTGGGGGTGCCGGACTCGTACAGCTTCCAGCTACCTTCTGTGCCGCCAGCCTCGACCATCATGATGGCTACGTCGCCATTGGCGAGCTCACGACCGGCCACGACGAGTTCAAAAGTCGACTCGTCGCCTTCTTGGTACGTGGGGTGCGGGACCCAACGGCCATCGGCAGACCATGCAATGCGAACGGCGCCAATAGGGCCGTCGAACGGGATGCCCGACAACATCAAAGCAGCCGAAGCGGCGTTGATGCTCAGCACATCGTGGGGGTTTTCCTGGTCGGCACCAATGATGGTGGACACCACTTGGGTTTCGTTGCGGAAACCGTCAGCGAAGGCCGGACGCAAGGGGCGGTCGGTCAAACGGCACGTGAGAATGGCGGCCTCTGTGGGGCGGCCTTCACGGCGAAAGAACGAGCCGGGAACCTTGCCAGCTGCATAGGCACGCTCTTCCACATCAACTGTGAGGGGGAAGAAGTCGATGCCTTCACGCACTGTTTTGGCAGCGTTGGCGGTGGTCAAAACGACAGTGCCGCCAACGGTGGCCACAACGGCGCCCATTGACTGCTTGGCGAATTTGCCGGTAGAAAACGAAAGGGTCTTATCGGTGCCGGAAATCGGCGCCGATACGGACTTTTCTTGGGACATTAAATACTCCATATGTGTATGGCGGCTGTCAGATCCCAGTCGACAATCGCCTCACCCACATATGCGCCCCACGTGGGCGAGGAAACTCGCGACTGGCCTCTGACAAACAAAAGCCGCGATGTATGCATGCTCCCCTGTGGAACATGTTTTGTACTGCTACGCCCTACCTATCGGTACAGCGCAACGCTTTGTGAGCCTGGCGAACCAAGCACCATGTGAGCCTGGCGAACCTAAGCGACACGTGAGCCTAGCGGCGCAGGCCGAGTTTGGCGATGATGCCACGGTAACGCTCAACGTCGTTCTTGCGAACGTAATCGAGCATCGAACGACGACGGCCAACCAGCATCAGCAAGCCACGACGTGAGTGGTGGTCCTTGGCGTGCACCCGAAGGTGATCAGTCAAGTGGTTGATGCGAGCGGTCATGATGGCAATCTGGACTTCAGGTGAACCGGTATCGGTCGCGTGAAGTCGATTATTTTCAATCGTGACGTTCTTGAGTTCCATTGCAATCTCCGTGTAGTTGACACGCAACAAGCCTGATTGGCTGCTGCATCACGTGGCAGCTGACTCGGGAGAACCCCAGGGCCGCAACGGACCGCAGAAGGATAGCTCATCGCGTCCCGTAGGGCAGAATGGTCGAGTGACGCTTTCGGCACCCCGCTTGACTCATGTGGCTTTGCCAGTTGGCGATCTCGACGCGTCCGTCGAATGGTACGAGCGCTATACGCCACTGGTGTGCATCCATCGAAGGGCCGATCACATTGGACAGGCGGCGTGGCTGAGTCACGATCGGCAGGTCGACAATCCGTTCGTGATTGTGCTCGTGATGAATTTTTCCGACGGCGGACAACGCCACCCGGTGTTGACGCCGTTTGCCCATTTGGGCATCGAAGTACCCACTCGTTCCGACGTCGACGACGCAGCCGACGTGGCCAGAGCGGCGGGTTGCTTGGCGTGGGAGCCTGCCGACCTGCCGGAGCCCGTGGGGTACATCTGCGCGTTGCATGACCCAGATGGCAACGTGATCGAGATCTCACACAATCAAGGTGTATACGCCGCTGTGCAAGAAATGTGGGGGTCGTAAATGTTTTCTGGCATCGTCGAAGAACGGGGCGAGTTCGTCGGGCGCGATGGAGCACGTCACCGATTTCGGGCGCCGATCGTGCAAGCAGAGTTGGCAGTCGGTGATTCGATCGCCGTGAACGGTGTAGGGCTGACCGTGATGGCAATGCATGGCGACGGATTCGAAGTGCAACTCAGCGACGAGACTCTTGCCCGCACGAATTTGGGCGAATTGGTCGTCGGCGATTCGCTCAACATTGAGCGTCCAGTGCGAATGCAGGACCGGATGAAGGGCCACCAAATGTTGGGCATGATCGACTGCACAGGCCACATTGTGCAGGCCGCTCCAGGGCTCAAGGTGCGCATGCCGCGGCCGCTTTTGCGTTACTGCGTCGAAAAGGGATCGATCGCAATCGACGGGGTGTCGTTGGCGATTGCGGCAGTTGATAGTGACCATGTGATGGCGGCCATAATTCCGTACACGATGGGGCTCACAACGCTCGGCGTGAAGGCGGAGGGTGCGACCGTCAATATCGAAGTCGACATCATGGCCAAACATCTCGAGAAACTTCTCGACATGCATCACCCAGGCATCTAACTTTCGGCGCTTCGGCCGGCCCCCGAAAACTCGGGAGAAAAAAGTCACTATCCGCGACAACACTCGACGCAACGAGCGGTACCTTGCCGACTTGTGCGGATAGTCATCACAGGTGCGGCAGGTTTCGTTGGTTCGACTCTTATGGAGCGGGCCAGTCATCAATACGACGTCATCGGCGTCGATTGCTACTTACCCAATTTGTACGACGCCGGCTTTAAACGCACGGTGGCCGAAGGGTTAGCTAACAGAGGTCTCAAGATCATTGAGGCCGACTTGCGGACGGCGGACCTTCACGACATTTTTGAAGGCGCCGACGCCGTGATCAACGAGGCGGGTATGGCCGGGCTCGGGCCGAGTTGGAACGACCTCGAAACGTACCTGTCGTGCAACATCGCGGCCACCGAAAGAGTGGCTAAGGCGGCGCTGGATTGCGGCATCAAAAAGTTCATCCAGGTCTCCACCTCGTCGGTGTACGGCAAGGACGCCACTGGGGCCGAGGACTCGGCGCTGCAACCAATTTCTCCATACGGCGTCAGCAAATTGGCCGCCGAACATTTGCTCAAGGCCTACAGCGCCAACTTTGGTTTGCCCGTCACGGTGCTGCGCTATTTCTCGATCTACGGACCACGTCAACGACCAGATATGGCGTATCACAAGTTCATCGAATCCATCCTCGACGACCAGCCGATTACTGTCTTCGGCGACGGGTTTCAAACACGCACCAACACATACGTAGACGACTGTGTTCAGGGCACACTTTTGGCTCTCGAACACGGCCGCGATGGCGAGACGTACAACATCGGTGGCGGCGTCAGCCTGTCGTTGTTAGAGGCCATTGAGATCATCGGTGACGCCTGCGGACACAAGCCGAAAATCGAGTTTGCCGCCGAACGCCGAGGCGACCAACGCCACACAAATGCCAACATAGAAAAGGCCACTCGTGAGCTCGGTTACACGCCCACGATGAACCCGGACGACGGGCTCCACCATCAGGTGGCTTGGCATCGCCGACAGCGGTATCAGCGTCGATCGGCTGCTGCTGCCGCCGCCTAGATTTTCCGGTCCTTCTGATGATTTAGGTTGATTTACGAACTAATGTTCGATTAAACTAGCGAACATGGATTCGGAAGAGGTGAAGCAACTCATCGAGGGCATTACGGGGCACGCCGTGTGTCGGGTCACGATTCGGGGCGAATTGAGCCGCATCAGCCAAGTTGCGGCGTGGCTCGACCTCAATAGTATGGCGCTCTATCGGAGGCTCTCCGTTCTGGCCCAGAGTGACTCTTCGGTAATGCCTGATCCCGAATTTGCCGCCGCTGGCCGAACCTCGGTGTACGAAGCAAAACGAGTGAAAGAACGCGCTGACACAGGTGATCAATTCCCAAATGTGGCCTCGGGTCTCGGCCGCGGCAATGTCACGGCGAACCATTTGGACGCGATCACAAATGCGACGAAAACGCTGAGCGACGAGCAACGCGATGCCGTGAGCCAACACGATCTTCGACTCGCCCGGATTGCATCGCAGGTGGGGCCTACCGAATTTGCCCGAATCGTGAAGCAATATGTCCACGATGTGCTGAGCGAATCCGATGCGGTGCAGCTTTTACAACAGCAAAGATCTGCCATACGCCTAAAACACTGGATCGACCAGAGCACTGGAATGTGGCACATTCACGGCATTTTCGATCCAGAATCCGGGGCACGTGTTGAGGCCAAAATTGCCGCGGAGACCGAAGCTCACTTTCGAGCTGGGACGACCGTAGCCGGTGCGCCGACTGACGCCTCGGAACGCCAGGCGTTCCTACGAGCGAGCGCGTTTGTGACTGCGCTCTGCCCGCCGGTGACCATGGACATTGCCGACTCTGCGACAGGGCACACCGAAATTTGTGTCGTCATCGACGAAAAGACGCTTGCCACAGGGCAACGTCACGACCAAACAGTGTGCACAACGAACAACGGGTCCGATCTCCCGGCCACCACAATCCAACGGCTTGCGTGCAGCGCCGAGATGGTCCCTATCGTGATCGACCCGGATGGAATTGTGATCAACATCGGAAGAGGCCAACGCCTGGCTACGCTCCACCAGCGGCGGGCATTGCGCACCCGGTACCAATCATGCGCGATTGCCGAATGCGATGTGCGGTTTGACTATTGCGAACCGCATCACATCAAATTTTGGCGACATGGCGGCTTGACCGATCTCGACAATCTGGTTCCGCTGTGCTCTACCCACCATCACGCTGCTCATGAAGGGCGGTGGTATCTCGAACTCGATGCTCACCGCACGCTCACGGCCACTCGACCCGATGGAACGCAGCTCACAAGCCCAATGCGGATCAGGAGAGAAAACGAGCGAGGGACAGGGCCACCGCTAAAAGCAGCTTAGGTACGACTCCGTAGTGCTTCCACCAGTTGAAGCGAAGCTGCACGCAACACCGGAGTCCAAGATTTCTCGGTCCCAAATCCCGGCACTACTGGGTTTGCGTCGACTTCCTGTTCCTCGTGGTTCGTTTTCTTGGCTGACACCCATAGTGTTCCTCCTGAACCCACTGACTATTTGTTTCGATCTAGAAAAGCGGCAAACGCCGAACCTCACGGGTCGTTGGTTTTTGAACTTAGATCAAAATAGAAGCAAACACGCTTGCATTTCGTTGTGCAACTCTGGCATCCTTATGTCGACGACAACCGACTTGGTCAGGGTGTAACCCACCTGAGGCCAGCGGACGCCACTCACATAAGATTGCTCGTTTTCGACGAGTCACTTGAGTCCCGTTCCTCGGAGTATGTCGTGCCTAATCGAAAGTTCTTCGCACCTGTAGCCGCAATGGCAGGCATGTCGGCTTTCTTTGGCATTTGGGAACTGTGGGTTCGCAGTCACGACTCCGAGCAATACGTTCCACTTCCTGCGCCGAGCAAAGTGGTTCAGGTCATCGCCAGCGACTTGTCGGGATTTGGCCGGAGCTTGCAACTGACTCTTGGTGAGTTGGCGGGTGGTGTGGCCGTGGGCGCTGTGGTCGGCGCCATCTTGGCCGCTTGCATGGCGCACTCACGTATTTTCGAACGGGCCACATCGCCAATTTTGGTGCTGTTCCAGGTGACACCGATCGTGGCCATCTCGCCGGCAATTATCAGTTGGTTGGGCTTCGGCTTTTCAAGTTATGTCACCGTTGTGGCCATCGTCACCACGGTACCGTTCGCTATTAACCTGGCCGCCGGATTGCGAAACGTGCCAAGCGAAACCATCGATCTTCTCCGCCTTCATGGCGCCGGAGAGTTCACCATATTGCGCCTCCTTCGTATCCCTTACGCCATGCCCAATTTCTTTGTAGCCATGAAACTCTGTGTAGGCCTCGGGCTCATCGGTGCCACAATCGCCGAGTGGTCAGGAGCTACCGGCGGGCTCGGGTACCAGATCAACATTGCACAACGCCGTTCACTCACCAATCAACTATGGGCATCAGTATTCGTGTTGGCCGCGGCTGGCGCGGCTCTCTTACTCATCATCGGAGCCATTGAGCGCCGCACAATGGCATGGCACGACAGCCAGGCCGAGATTCCCACAATCCCAAAAAGAACCACTCCGTTGAAAGGCTCGAAATGACCAGAAAGTTCATTCCCCTCGCTGCACTTGCCGTGTTCACACTGGCAACGTCAGCATGCACAAGCGATTCCAAAGCCGCGCCGACAACAGCCCCAGCTAACCAAGTGACCACGGCTGCTAGCACCGCCGCTCCTGCAGCCGGCGTGACCGCGGACGGCATTTCACAAGATCGATGCGATCAAAACAAGAAAGCCGGAAAACTCACCTACCTCACGAGCTTCGACTTCTCAGCATCGGTGTCAATTCTCGACGTAATCGTCGCTAAAGATAAGGGCTTCTTCGACAAAATGTGCTTGGACGTCGATATCAAGCCGGGTCAGGCTCCTGCCAATGAACAACAGGTCGCCAGCGGCGCCGCCCAGTTCTCGTCAGGCGGATCATTCGGCGAAATTGTCAACACCAATGTCCAGTCAAATACCAACATCGTGGCGCTCGTCCAATACGGCAAAACAGCCATCGAAGAATTGCTCGTTAAGCCAGAATCCGGCGTTAAGCAGATCACTGACCTCAAAGGCAAGACCATGGGGGTGAAGGGCGACATTCCGTATTCGATCCAAACCATGCTCGGCAAGTTCGACGTCAAGCGCAGCGACATCAAGGAACTTGCCCTCAACACATACGACCCAGTGGAGCACTTTGGCCTCGCCCTTGATGCGTTGCCCGTGTACAAGTCGAACGAACCCGCCAAGCTTGATGCCAAGGGAATCAAGTACGTGGTGTTCAATCCCCTTGACTACGACATCCCGTCCAGTTTCGGCATGCTGTACACGTCCAAGTCGTTCCTCAACGATCACCCGAGCGCAGCGCAAGACTTCGCCCGCGCCGCCATTCACGGATTTGAGTACGCCCAAGAACACCCTGAAGAAGCCGTCAAGCTTTCTGTCGATCGGATCAATGCCAATGGCAACAAGGCCTACCTCAGTCTCGAGGGCGAGACCTTTCGTTGGCAGACGGAATCAAAAATTGTCAAAGACTCAACACCTAAAGATCAGCCAATCGGAGCAATCGACACCGCCAAGGCAGAAGCCGAAATCGATGCACTCACCAAGGCAGGCGTATTCAAAGCAAAGCCGGAAATCGCATCTATGATCGCTCCAGACGTCGTGGAAGGAATTTACGACCACCTAGTGCTGATCTGGCCCAACAAGTAGCAATCGTGCTTCGGCAACATCAATAGTCAGCTGTGCTTTGAGGGCGTCAATGCCATCAAAGCGCCGCTGACTGCGGATCAGTCCCACGAATCGTACGCGAGCTGGTTCGCCGTATAGGTCACCGGCGAAGTCGATCAGGTGAGCTTCGAGCAACGACTGATTGGCGTGTTCGTAGAACGTGGGCCGACGTCCAATTGAAATGGCGGTGGGCACAACCTCCCCGCTCGGCCGTTCATACCATCCGGCGTACACAGCATCGGCCGGGAAACACATCGACTTTGGCACCGGAATATTGGCCGTCGGAAATCCAATCGTGCGCCCTCTTTGATCGCCAGGCTCCACTACACCGCGCACTTCAAAATCGCGACCCAACATTCCCGTCGCTTCCTCAACATGGCCTCCATCGAGTGCCCGCCGAATTGCTGTCGAAGAAATCGGCTCGTGCACCCCATCGACCCGTTGACGCAGCGGCACGCTGATGGCATTACGCCCGTTCGTCTTGCCGGCATATTGCAGCGTGGCAACTGTTCCGCTGCGATGAACGCCGAAGTGAAAATCCTCACCGACCACTGCAGTGTTGACACCCAACCGATCGACCAAAATGTCATCAATAAATTCATCGGCCGTCATTGTGGCAAACGATTCGTCAAACGGCATGATAAGCACTTCATCGACGCCGTGGGCGGCAAGCAATTCAATCTTGTGATCGAGCGACATCAAAAGTCGGGGGGCAGATTCTGGGCGCACAACTTCGGCCGGGTGGCGGTCGAAGGTCAGCACTGTCACCTTGGAATCGTTAAGGTCCGCGGCTCGTCGAGCCTGACGTAGAACTTCGGTATGCCCAAGGTGAACACCGTCGAACGTGCCAGGAGCGATCACCCGCGGTCGACGAATCAGATGCGCATCATTCAAGCCTCGGTAAATGGTCATGATGCTATTTACTTCGGCGCTATTTTCCATCGTCTACGACGGTACCGTGCCGCCAAGCAATCAAGCAAAGCAATCAAGCAAAGCGATCTCGCTACGTCCTCACGTTCCCGGATTCAGCGGCCGTCCTAGCATTCGCTCAGCATCGGCAGTTCGGCCATCAACGATGGCCTTGCGAATCTCGGTACTTGAGTACGCAACTCCAAGGGTTGAGCCAATGAGGTGTATCGGGTGAACCACAAATCCTTCTACCGCACCTATTGATCGCAACAAATCCACATTACCCTGGCGGCGAAAACCGAAATGAAAATCGTCGCCCACCACGACCGCTCGGGCGGCAAGGCTCCCCACGATGACGCGTTGCACGAAATCGGCCGCTGACTCGTGAGATGCGTCGTCATCAAATGCCACTACGTACACAATGTCGACGCCCAAGGAATCCATCATGGCCAAACGCTCTGCCAGAGTGGTCAATTGCATTGGTGCGCTATCGGGCCGCACCACCATCGCCGGATGGGGATCGAAGGTAACAACCGCCGATACCGCGCCCAACTCGGCAGCGAGCGCCGTGACTTGTGAGATCACTGCCTGATGACCAAGATGCACGCCGTCATACACGCCAACTGTCACCACGCTGCCGTGAGACAACTCAGCGACGGGGTAGCCGGGTCGCTCGACGCCAGCACGGACAACCAGCACTACTTGTCCTCGGTCGTGGTCGCAGGGGGCAGAATCACGGCTGGCTTAATAGACGTGCCGTGGTGAGCCTGGTACACACCCAGAAGTTCTCCATCCGAAGTCAACACAGGCCACGGCCCCGGGCCTATGAGCGGGAGCATGACTCGCTCAAGCACTGTCCCCCGCCGCACTTTGTCGACTAGTTCGGCTGGCACTACAGCGGGCGCATAATCCACAAGGGCGTCGGCCATCGGCCGCAATACCAAATCAGAAATCGGTGACGCCGCCGACAAATCGAACGATCCGATCTGGGTTCGTCGCAAATTTCTCAGGTGCGCGCCGCCGCCCAACGCGGCGCCGACATCGGCAGCTAACGAGCGAATGTACGTGCCAGATGAACACTCCACTTCGCATCGAAACACAAGCGGATCTGCGGTGGCTGCTACATCAAATTTGAACACGGTCACCGACCGAGGTTGGCGTTCAATTTCGATTCCTTCACGGGCCATTGCGTGCAGACGAACACCGTCAATTTTGATGGCCGAGACCATGGGCGGTATCTGCTGAATCGGTCCCGTGAGCACAGCCGCCTCCCGAGCCACGTCGGCAATCGTGATGTGCGCCATATCGAAAGTACCCGTCACTTCGCCCTTTGAGTCGAGCGTCGACGTCGATGTGCCCAGCACAATTTCGCCAGCATAGGTCTTGCGTAAATCGAGGAGTAGAGGCAACAGTTTGGTGGCTCGGCCAACGCCCATCAACAACAAGCCAGTGGCGTCGGGATCTAATGTCCCAGAGTGTCCAATTCGTCGTTCGCCCAACACGCGCCGGGCCACCGCAACAGCGTCGTGCGACGTGATCCCGGCCGGTTTGTCGACTACGAGGAATCCATCAACCTGGGGTGGCTTGCGCCGCCCCATAACTAGTGGTCCTCTACGACGTCATTGCCGACATCTGAGCCTGACTCGCCGGCCGTATCGTCTGGGGTCGGCTCGTCGTTGTCTCTTCCGACCAACGGCGTGTCTCGCAAGATTTGCTCGATTCGTGCCGCAGAACGCGCCACTTTGTCGGCCTCGAAGCGCAACTCCGGAGTTCGTTTCGCTCTCACCTGTGTAGCTATCGCACGTTGCAAACGACTACGACGAAACTCCAACGCCCCGATGATTTCCTCATCGGCATCGGGGCCACGGAGCGAGGTGAAGTACACCACCGCCCAATGCAAATCGGGATCGCAAACCACGTCGGTAACGGTGACCATTTCGAGCGGCTCGTCGTCGAAACGCTCCAGTTCTTCAGCCACCACCCGATGAACAAGTTCGCCCAGGCGCGCTTCGCGAGGGTATTTGCGCGGCGATGGACGCCGCGATGCCGAATGAGAGTTACCTCGTGTCACAGCACAACCTTACGTGCTTGAAAGCGTTTGATTCTCGGGACTACACCCGAGGAATCAAACGGTCCTCATAGGTTTCAATAAGATCGCCGGCCTTGAGATCCTGGAAGTCGGTCAAACCAATACCGCACTCAAACCCCTCACGGACCTCACGAACATCGTCCTTGAATCGACGCAACGACTGAATAGCGCCCTTCCAGATGATCGTGCCTTCGCGAAGGAAACGAACCTTCGTGCCACGGGTTATGACGCCGCTGCGAACCATACAACCGGCAATGGAACCGATCTTTGGCACCTTGAAGATGTCGCGCACTTCGGCTTCGCCGGTGACCACTTCTTCGTATTCCGGCGACAACATACCGACCATGGCCGCTTCGATATCTTCCAACAGCTTGTAGATGATCTCGTAGGTACGGATGTCGACATGCTCAGACGCAGCCAGGTCGCGACCCTTGCGGTCAGGCCGCACGTTGAAGCCCAAAATGGTGGCATTGGTGGTGGCGGCCAACTGGATGTCGTTTTCGGTGATGCCACCTACGCCCCGCAACACGAACGACAGTTTCACATCGTCGCGCTCAAGGCGCTTGAGGCTTTCGGTAACAGCTTCCAAAGAACCCTGCACATCGGCCTTCACGATCAAATTCAGCGTGGCGGTCTCGCCCTTTTGAATTTGCGCAAATACATCCTCCAACTTCACGGCACCGTGAGTAACCGACGACATACCGCGTTGGCTCTTGAGACGCTGACGTTGCTCACGAGCTTCACCAACAGTACGGGCAGTTTTCAGATCAGGAGCGCCCCGGAATTCGTCGCCAGCGTTCGGCACCATCGAAAGGCCAAGCACCTGAACTGGAGTAGACGGACCAGCCGATTTCACCTGGTTGCCCTTGTCATCGATCATGGCTCGAACGCTGCCCCAAGCTGCTCCCGCCACAATGGGATCGCCAACGTTCAGCGTGCCCTTCTCAACGAGAACGGTGGCTACAGGGCCGCGGCCAACATCGAGGTTGGCTTCCAACACCACGCCCTTGGCCCGACCTTCTGGATTGGCGGTGAGCTCTTCGAATTCGGCCACCACGAGCAGTTGCTCGAGCAGGTCGTCAATACCCAAATTCTGCAGGGCCGACATTTCGACCATGATCGTGTCGCCGCCCCATTCTTCGGGCACGAGGCCGTTTTCGCTGAGTTGTTGGCGGGTGCGCATCGGGTCGGCGTTTTCGCGGTCAATCTTGTTGATGGCAACCACGATTGGCACTTCGGCAGCACGCGCATGGCTCAACGCCTCCAGCGTGGTGGGCATAACGCCGTCGTCGGCCGCTACCATCAAAATGACAATGTCGGTAACTTCAGCACCGCGTGCTCGCATCTTCGTAAACGCCTGGTGACCAGGGGTGTCGATGAATGTGATCTTGCGTCCGTCGTGTTCAACTTGGTAGGCACCAATATGTTGCGTGATGCCACCTGCTTCGCCTTGGACAACGTTTGCAGACCGAATGCGGTCGAGCAGCAATGTTTTTCCGTGGTCGACGTGGCCCATAACGGTGATCACCGGCGGACGCCAGACTTGCGATTCTTCGTCGTCATAGTCGTCGTCGTTGAACATGGCCTGAAGCTCAAGCTCATGTTCTTGCCCTGGTTCTACGAGCAATACTTCGGCGCCAACTTCGAGCGCGAACAACTCCATCTGGTCGTCCGACAAAGACATCGTGGCCGTGACCATTTCGCCGTTTTGCAACAAGAACCGAACGACGTCAGCCGACGTGCGATTGAGCTTGGGTGCGAAATCTTGGGCAGAAGCTCCGCGCTCAATAACGATCGTGCCTTCGGGAACGGGGGCAGCTGAATTGCTGTAGGCCCGCATTTCCGACGGCTGCAGATCGTCGTCTGAACGACGCCGCTTCTTTTTCTTCTTCGACGCCCGTCGTTGCGAGCCGCCGAGGCCACCGCGGCCACGATTACCAGGGCCACCGCCAGGACCACCGGCACCACCGGGGCCGCCGCCGGGACCAGCCGGACGTGCGCCAGGGCCACCAGGGCCAGCACCTGGACCGCCCGGGCCACCAGGACGAGCAAATGCACCAGCGCCAGGGCCACCAGGCCGACCAGCACCAGGACCGCCGGGACGAGCAAATCCGCCCGGGCCACCTGGGCCGCCGGGACGACCAGCACCTGGGCCGCCGGGACGACCGGCGCCCGGGCCACCTGGGCGACCAACGCCGGGACCGCTACGAGTAATGGGGGCAGGGCCTCGACCACCGCCACCAGGGGGCGGCGGAATCGGACGGCCAGTTGAGCTAAGAGGAGCGCGAGGAGGCGGCGGAATTGGGCGACCAGAAGCACTCATCGGCGGCTTGGTCGGGCTCGACGCACCCGGCGCTGCGCCGGGAGGAGGACCGGCGGGACGCACGGCGCCAACGGCACCAGCGGGGCGAGGGGCGGGCGTAGCTGGAGCGCTTGGCGTCGCTGAGCCATCGGTGGGCGAAGCAGCAGCGGGGGTCGACAATGGTCGAGCACCAGGCAGAGCTGGCCGAGGTCCAGCAGCACCAGGCTCCTGGCGCGACCTAATTACTGTCGGCGACGGCGGAGTAGGCGCAGGAGGCGAAATAAGCGACGAACGATCCGGAGGCGGCGGTGGAATGCGCTTCGGCGGAACAGGCGCGGCGTCCGCAGGCGCAACGGTTGCAACTACAGGAGCGCTTGGGGCGACGGGCGTCGCCGCCACGGGTGACACTAGGGCAGGCAAGGCCTCTTGAGAAGCTACCGCGACTGGAGCAATCGGTGCCTCGGCTTTCGGAGCAACTGGCGCAGGCGTCTCACGAACAGCCTCGACCGGTTTCGCTTCGACAGCTGGCGCTATAGCGACAGACGTTGCATCGCCGGCTTCAGGCGCAACAACTTTGCCAGCCTTCTTGGCAACAGCCTTCTTGGGCTTCTCGGGTTCCGGTGGCTGCTCGGCCCGGGTGAGTCCATCGCGTTCCGCCTTGCGACGGACGCGATCGGCTTGTGGGTCTTCAATGCTCGACGAGTGGCTTTTGACGCCAATGCCGAGCGCGACAGAGAGATCAAGCGTCTCTTTGTTTGTCATTCCAAGTTCTTTGGCCAGCTCGTGGAGCCGGATGTTCTTCGGCAAAACCGATACCTTTCATCAACCCTTCAAGATCACCCGACGCATGGGCGCGTCGTGCGAACCCGTTGGCGCATGGGTGCGTAAGCATTCTCGCACGCTGGCGCTCGCCTGCAAGATTTCAGACATGACGTCTAGATGACTTTTACCTCGAAGGAGCCTCGAGCGGTAAGCCCAATTGGACGTCAATCCAATAGTCGTGGACCAGACTGATTGGCTACGGGCTTGCGAAACGCCCGGGACCAAGCTTTGCGTTTATTGGCCAACTCGGCACACGCGTTGAGCGACGAGCGACACAGCCACGCGCCACGCCCGTTGGAGTAGTCGCTAACGACCACGGCCCCGTCTGAGCCAAGCACAAATCGCACAAGTTGAGAGGCGTCACGAGACGCCCGACAACCAATGCACGTTCGCTGCGGAGCTGCGGCGCTAATCAGCTTTCCGAACCATCAGCGCCGCCAGCCTCAACAACAGGCTCCACAGCTTCAACAACTTCGGCAACAGGCTCGGCCACTTCGGCGGCGGGTCCGACTGCTTCAGCAGGAGTATCGTCGCCACCATGGCGCCACTCGCCTGCCGACATGGCTGGGCCTCCATCAGCTGGATGCCATTCCATTTCGCCAGACTCGGCATTCTGCTTCCATTCGCCAGCCGCGTATTCGCCGCCATCTTCAGCCAACCCGGTGCCATCGACTTCTGATTCGCTCTTGATGTCGATACGCCAGCCCGTGAGGCGCGCTGCCAAGCGGGCGTTTTGGCCTTCTTTGCCAATGGCCAGGCTGAGTTGGAAGTCGGGAACGATGACTTCGGCAATGCCGGTTTCCTCGTCGATGCGGACTTCTTTGACCTTGGCTGGCGACAGGGCTTTGGCCACGAAATCGGCGGGATCTTCCGAGAACGGAACAATGTCGATTTTTTCGCCACGAAGTTCGTTGACGACCATCCGCACGCGCCCACCACGAGCACCAACACATGCTCCAACGGGATCCACGTTGTGATCATTCGACCACACCGCAATCTTGGTGCGGTGCCCGGGCTCGCGAGCACACGCCTTGAGCTCCACAATACCATCGGCGATCTCCGGTACTTCCAATTCAAAGAGTCGCTTGATCAGCCCAGGATGGGTGCGGCTTACGACGATTTGGGGGCCTTTGGCTGTCTTACGTACTTCGACGATATAGGCCTTCAAACGGCTGCCGGGCTCCGGGCGCTCATGAATAACCTGCTCGGCCTGGGGCAGGAGGGCCTCAACCTTGCCAAGATCCAACAACGTATAGCGCTGGTCACTTTGTTGGATGATGCCGGTAACGATGTCACCTTCGCGCCCCGCGTACTCGTCGTATTTCGCTTCGCGCTCGGCATCGCGAATTTTTTGCATGAGAACCTGTTTGGCCGTCTGAGCCGCGATGCGGCCGAAGTCGGCAGGTGTGTCATCCCACTCCCGAGACACGTTGCCGTTTTCGTCGAACTCTTGGGCGATGACGCTGATCTCAAAGGTGCGAGCGTCGATCTGAACGTATGCTTGTTCCGAAGCGCCCGGCGTGCGTTTGTAAGCGCTTTCGAGTCCATTGGCCAACGCCTCAAGCAACATTTCGGGAGACATGCCGCGGTCGGCGGCCAAGGCCTGCAACGCCTCCATCATTTCAACCTTGTTGGACTGCCCTTTACGGCTCATTGGAGTCTCCCTTATCGGTAACGGTGGTGGTGCGAGTGACGCGTTTGACAGCAGATGCCGATGGTGAAATCGACTTCTTGGCTGAAGCTTTCGCGCCATTTGGTGCGACTTGCTTGATCGACGGTTTTGGTTCTGCTTGCCACTCGAAAATGGTCTTGCACTGAACCACGTCGTCATATGAAAGACGACGGTCAACCAGTTCTTTGACCTCGAGTTGTTGCACGGTGATGCCGTCCAGATCGGCGGCCATCAGCACGGCCTTAAATCGTCGTTCGCCACCGACGGATGCGTCAACCTTGATGTTCACGGTGCGTCCGACGGCTTTGATGAAATGTTCCGGAGTACGCAATGCCCGCTCGAGTCCAGGTGACGAGACCTCAAGGGTGTAGCGCCCATCGATGGGATCGTTTTCGTCGAGGTAATTCGAGATCTGTCGGGTCAGACGAGAAATCACACTGAGGTCTAGACCACCCTCACGCTCAACAGTTATGCGCAAAATTGATCCGGAATATTCAAGATCGACAAGCTCGACCTTGAAGGTCTCGATGATCGGCGAAAGGACTTCCACGAGGCGTTCTGTTGTTGGTGTCGCCATGGATGCTCCTTTCACTGTTCGAATCGATATGAGAAATATTTGTGCTTTAAGACAGGAAAGGCGCGGGCTATTCGCCCACGCCTTCGCAAATCAAGAAGAACGCCCGGGAGTATAGCGCGTTTCGCTAGTTTGGGCCGGCCCGTATGCACTCAACCGTGACAGGTAATGACACCGTCTACTAGCGTGGCGGCGAATCGACGGGGGTGCAAAGCGCCTCCGTTGCCGATACCGCCAACCCAGGTGACACGCCCAATGACAACGCTTAGTGCCGATTCTCAAACATCCGACGTTCAATTGATTGACGTTGTGAAGCGATTCGGTGAAGTGCCGGCCGTCGACGGGGTCTCAGTTAGCGTCGAACATGGCGAATTTTTCTCGTTCCTCGGGCCATCGGGCTCAGGCAAAACCACATGCCTACGCATGATCGCGGGGTTCGAGCAACCCACCTCGGGGGCAATATTGCTGGGCGGAAAAGACGCCACTGGCACACCGCCGTTCGATCGCGACGTCAACACCGTATTTCAGGATTACGCCCTCTTCCCCCACATGACTATCGGAGCGAACGTCGAGTACGGATTACTCGTCAAGGGCGTCGGAAAAGTAGAACGACGTCAACGAGCCGGCCTGGCCCTAGAAATGGTGCGCCTAGATTCAGTGGCCAACCGCAAGCCGACACAGTTATCCGGCGGGCAACGTCAACGTGTCGCTCTGGCCCGCGCCTTGGTGAACCGGCCTCGAGTGTTGTTGCTCGACGAGCCACTCGGCGCGCTGGATCTCAAGCTGCGCGAAGAAATGCAGATCGAGCTGAAACGAATTCAGCGGGACGTCGGAATCACGTTTATCTACGTGACCCACGATCAAGATGAAGCATTATCGATGAGCGATCGCATAGCCGTGTTCAACAACGGTCGCCTCGAACAGGTGGGCACGCCTGCCAACGTGTACGAGCAACCCGCCACCGCGTTCGTGGCAAGCTTCGTTGGCACTTCCAATATCGTGGCAGGGCAAGCCGCTCAACACCTACGCAACGCCTACAGTTCGTTCACAATTCGGCCCGAAAAAATCAGTGTTTCTTTCGACGCTGGGAATGCGATCCCGTCGAACTACACAATGACATCTGGGGTAGTGGCCGCCGCTGTGTACCTCGGCGACCGCACCCGATACACGATCCAACTCACTGGGCAATGCGACGGCACCACGCTTGTTGCCGTCGAACAAAATCGCGATAACACGTCGAGTGACGTGACGATGCGTCAAGGACTCACCGTAGAACTTGGCTGGGACCCCCGATTTGAGCGGGTCCTCGACGAGGCCGGTCAGTAATCATCAACCAACAATTGGAGAAAATATGAGAAAAGGATTTACAACGGCTGCCGTAGTGGGCTTGTTGGCACTAACCGCTAGCGCTTGCAGCAGCGACAAAAAGGCCGATACCGCTACCACGACCAAAGCCGCCGAAGTCACAACCACTGCAGGCCCGGCCACATCGAGCACCACTGGCGAAACCACCATCGCACCAGCTTCTGACAAAGGTGAGGGCGCAGTCAATATCGTGGCGTGGGCTGGGTATGTCGAGAACGGTACCAACGATCCCAAAGTTGACTGGACGTCGGCGTGGGAAAAGGAATCAGGCTGCAAAGTCAACGTGAAAATCGGCAACACGTCCGATGAAATGGTCCAGCTCATGACGAGCGGCGAGTACGACGTGGTGTCGGCATCCGGCGACGCCACCCAACGCCTGATGGCGGGCGGCGAAGTTGTTCCGCTCGACCTCACAAAAATACCCAACTACGCCGACATTTTTGACGCCCTCAAGCTCAAGCCCTGGAACTCCATCGACGGCAAGCCATACGGTGCGCCTCAGGGCCGCGGCGCCAACTTGTTGATGTACAACACCGACCTCATCAAGACCGCTCCCGATTCGTGGGGCGTCGTGTTCGATGCCGCCTCGCCGAGCAAGGGCAAAGTCACCGCCTACGACGCGCCGATCTACATCGCTGACGCGGCTGTGTACCTCAAGACCGCCAAACCAGAGCTCAAGATCACTAACCCATACGAACTCGACGACAAGCAATTCGCAGCCGCGGTTGACCTGTTGAAGGTTCAAAAGGGCATCGTGGGCGAATACTGGAGCGACTACACCAAGACGCAACAAGCCTTCGAGCAAGGTTCGATTATTCTGGGAACCACATGGCAAGTAATCGTGAACGGCGCTCAAGGTAACAAGGCCCCCGTGGCCGCAGTGTTGCCCAAAGAAGGCGCCACTGGCTGGTCAGATACGTGGATGATTTCCAGTAAGGCTAAGCACCCGAATTGCGCTTATCAGTTTGTGAACCACATCGTGTCCCCCGCCGCCAACGCTGCCAACTCGGAGTATTTCGGCGAGGCACCCGCCAACAAGAAGGCGTGCGACCTGACGTCCGACAAGGAATTCTGCAAGACCTTCCATGCCGACGACGAAGCGTTTTTCAAGAACATCTACTACTGGACGACCCCTGTGGCCGACTGTGGCGATGATCGCGGCAAGGTGTGCAAGCCTTTCGCCGATTGGGAAAAAGCATGGACTGAGATCAAGGGTTAAGACTGACTCTCTGACATGACTTCGGCAGTAGGCAGCGAGCGAACAACCACAGGCAAACGCCTCAGCAGGTTCGGTCAACAACATCCCAACATCAAGTTGGGCGGGTTGTTGACCGGGCCGGTGCTGTGGTTGGTTTTGGCCTATATCGGTTCGCTCGCTGCGCTGTTGATCGCTGCCTTCTGGCGGGTCGACGGATTCACAACCAAATTGGTACGCAACTGGAACCTGGGCAACTTTCGGGAGATGGCTCGCACCACGGTGTATCGGACCATCACTTTTCGAACTATTGGCGTGGCATTTGCAGTGACCGTCATCTGCATGATGATCGCCGTGCCAATGGCGTTCACTATGGCCAAGATCATGAAGCCAAACCGCCGACGACTAGCCGTAGTCGCCGTGCTGATGCCGTTGTGGTCGAGCTACCTGGTGAAGTCGTACGCGTGGAGAATCATCTTTATCCAAGGTGGAGTTCTGGAGTGGGCGGGGCTGCCGTCACCTGGTTTCGGACTCACGGCGACAGTGATTTTATTGAGTTACCTGTGGCTGCCGTACATGATCTTGCCGATCTACGCTGGCTTCGAACGGCTCCCCAACTCGTTGCTTGAAGCTTCGGCCGATTTGGGTGGCAAGACAGGGCGAACGTTTCGCAGCGTTATCCTGCCAATGATCAAACCGTCGCTGATTGCGGGGAGCATTTTCACCTTCTCACTCACGATGGGCGACTACATCGCCGTCGGCATCGTGGGCGGAAAATCGCAGTTTCTGGGGAACACGATTTACGCCAAATTTGGTACCGCCAACAACCTGCCGTTGGCAGCTGCACTATCCACGATTCCCGTTGTGGCCATGGTGATTTACCTCATGTCGGTGCGGCGCACTGGCGCGTTGGAGAATTTGTAATGTTTCTCTCTCGGCGGGCCAGAGCCACGCTACGAGCATTCACTTCGGTTGGATTCGCGGTGCTCTACATTCCGCTCATTGTCGTGTTGGTGGCGTCGTTCAATATTTCCAATACGTTTACCTGGCCGCCCAAAGCCTTGAGTACCCAATGGTGGGGCCGCGTGTTGCGCTGGCCAGGGTGGACGCTCAAGATTTGGAACGCCATCAAGATCGAAGCCCTGCGCGAGTCGTTGCTGACGTCGCTCAAGATCGCGTTGTTCGCCACAATTCTGGCGTTGCTTCTGGGATCGCTCGCCGCCTTCGCTGTTCATCGATATTCGTTTTTTGGACGCACCACGCTGAGCCTTTTGGTGGTGTTGCCCATCGCCCTGCCCGGCATCGTGACCGGTCTGGCACTCAACCAAGCATTTCGACGGTTAGGTCTTGACCTTGGAGTGACCACGGTCGTCGTGGCCCACGCCACCTTCTGCATCGTGATCGTGTACAACAATTTGATTGCTCGCCTCAAACGAATGCAGCCATCGCTTGAGGAGGCGTCAAGCGACCTTGGAGCAACCGGGATGCAAACGTTTCGTTACGTGACGTTTCCGTTGATCCGGTCTGCGTTGCTCGCCGGCGCGTTGTTGAGTTTCGCCCTCAGTTTTGATGAGATCGTAGTGACCACATTTACCAGCGGAGCGAGCACACAAACATTGCCCCAGTGGATCTTTAGCAATTTGTCTCGCCCTAAACAAGCTCCCGTCGTCAACGTTGTGGGAGTGATCGTGATCGTGTTGTCTATCGTGCCGGTATATTTCGCGCAACGGCTTACCGATCAAGAGCCTGGCGCCGCAGGGCGTTAGCAGCCTGGCGCCGCAGGGCGTTAGCAACCTGGCGCCGCAGGGCGTTAAAGTTTGACCGTGGAAGCGCCGAGAACTGACTACATTCGTCGCTGGGAAACCGTCGATGGCTCCGCACGCGAAGTGGCTTCGATTCGATTTGAGAATGGTGGGTACATCGCCGAGGGCCTCATCGACACCCACAAATTGCAGTACGTCATACGTCTCGATGCCGAATGGCATGTGCGCCAGTTCTTGCTTTTCCGCGACATGGACGAGCCTGATATTTGGCTTGGCACTGACGGCGGGGGTACGTGGGGCGAAATGAATGGCGTCGTGCGCCATGAGCTCGAAAAGTGCACCGACATCGACTTGGCTCTTAGCCCGTTGCCAAACTCGTTGCACCTCAGACGGTTGAGTCATCTGGAGGTCGGCGATCACGGTCTACTTACGGTGGCCGTCATCGATTGTGATTCGCTGGAGCTTCATCGCAGCGTACAGCGCTACACCCGATTGGCCGACCGCTGGTGGAGACACGAGGGCGTTGGCTCGGGCACCAGTGAAGAATTCGGCGTAGATGCCGACGGCTTTGTCATCGACTACCCGGGCATGTTCCGGAGATCGCTCGAATGACATTTTGCAGGCGCTCAAAGCGAAACAGCAATCGCGAAATGGCTAGCGCGAAACCGTCTTGCGAATAATTTCGACCCGAGCTTCGGAAGCGTTGGCATCGTCGCCTTGCTCGCCAAGCAAGAGTTGACGGTCGGCCTCGGCTTCGGCTGCTGCCGAATCGTCCTTGGCGGCCAGCGCAGCTTCCACGCCATCGTTGGCAATGCGTTCTGCCCACTCCACAAGCGCTTCCACCATACGGTCTTCTGGCACCACCTTGACCACTTCACCACGCACAAACAGGTGGCCGCGTTTGCGTCCGGCGGCGATACCGAGATCTGCGGTACGGGCTTCACCAGGACCGTTCACAACGCATCCCATAACCGCAACTTGGATGGGTAATTTGCGGCCTTCGAGGGCCTTCTGGGCGGCCTCGGCTACGGCGATCACATCGATCTCGGCACGACCGCAGCTTGGGCACGCAATGAGGTCAATATCGGTGCGCTTTCGCAAGCCAAGCGCTTCCAGAAGTTGACGCCCAGCCTTGGCCTCTTCGACGGGATCGGCAGTAAGTGAATACCGGATCGTGTCGCCGATTCCTTCAGCGAGCAGGGTGGCGATTCCCGCCGTGGCTTTGAGCAGTCCGCCCGGCATCGGCCCCGCTTCGGTCACGCCCAGATGAAGCGGGAAATCGACTCGCTCGCTCAGCATGCGGTAGGCACCGATCATCAGCTTCACATCCGACGCTTTTACCGAAATCTTGACGTCTTCAAAACCGACTTCTGCGAAATAGGCAAGCTCACGTTCCGCCGAGGCCACAAGCGCTTCTGGAGTTAGACCATATTTGGCCTCGATATCGGGATCGAGCGAGCCGCCGTTGACGCCAATGCGTATCGGCACGCCACGATCTTTGGCTTCTTTGGCGACGGTCTTTATGTCGGCCGCTTTGCGGATATTTCCCGGATTCAGCCGAAGGCAATGCACGCCGGCTTCAAGAGCGGCTAGCGCCAACTTGTATTGGAAATGAATATCGGCCACGATCGGGACCGGGCTTCGGGGCACGATTCGTGCCAAACCCTCTGCCGCTTCTTGCTCATTACATGTGCAGCGCACGATGTCGGCACCAGCGCCAGCAAGTGCGTAAATCTGTTGCAGAGTTGCCTCGTGGTCGGCCGTTTTCGTGGTGGTCATCGACTGGATCGTGATCGGCGCTCCCCCACCAACAGGCACCTTGCCAACCATTATTTGCCGAGTTTGACGACGTTCGAAATTCATCGGTCCTCACTAACCAATCGCATCGAGATAGACCGCCGACAACGACAATATGGCCAAAAAAAACACTGTTGCATACGCAACTGGCATGAGCTTGGCCACGTCGGCGAAGTATCGCTTGCGTTTCCGGGACCTCACTCGTTCATAGATGGCGATCATGGCGTGCCCCCCATCGAGCGGGAGCAATGGAAGCAGGTTGAAGATGCCGACTGAAATATTTACCGCCACGATCAGACTTAGCGCCGCCGCCCAACCAATGTTGGACGTCTGGGACGCCAAGTCCCACACGCCGATTACCGACACGAACCGAGGCGAATCACCAGAGGACGCCGAACCACTTAATTGGCTGGGGTTAGTGGTCACCTTCGAGAAATAGTGGGCGACTTCTTTCGGGTTCAGTATGTGCATGAACGCCGAAAAAGTCTGTCGCGATTGGCCGCCGAATTCAGTAACCGCGTTGGTGGCCGAATCAACTAAACCCACACTCTGGGTATCAGGCTGTGGCCCGATGCCAAGAAACGGTCGCACGACGCCTTGAGGGTCTGTAACACCAATGGTGGCCACCACCTCAGACACCTTGCCGCCCCGATCGATCGTGAGTGTGACCGCCTTGCCCGGATTGGCTCGAATGAAGGTTTGCACCGCAGCGAACGAATCGGTAGCCACGCCGTTGCCCGCCACAATTCGGTCGCCGGGAAGCAGGCCAGCCGCCGACGCTCCTGATTGAGGAACCACATCGCTGACGTGCCAATGAGCTGGATTGGTGTCGGCCTGACCGTGAAAGAAAAAGATCACAAACAGCAACACAATTGCGGTAAAGAAGTGAGTCATCGAACCTGCAGTAATGACCAACATCCGACGTCCGAAGGACTGCTGCCGATATGTGCGCGGTTCGTCAGCAGGGTCCTCGATAATGTCCAGGTTGTGCATGCCGATCATGCGCACAAAACCGCCGACCGGGAATGCCTTAATGCCGTATTCCGTCTCGCCCCGGCGAATGCTCCACAGAGTTGGGCCCATGCCCACGAACGCTCTAGTGACCTTTATCCCACCTCGTTTTGCGGTGATGTAGTGCCCAAATTCGTGAAACACGATCGAGGCGATGATCGCCATCAGAACCAGAAATGCGCCGGTACGAAACACCAACCCAAAACCCATCACGGCACCCACCGCAATAAGCCCTGGCCATTTCGGTGCTACGGGGCCAGTGGGTTCTGGCTTGCGGGTAAATGCCGCCACAGGGGCTTGCGTTGTGGGTTGATTTTCGTCGATCTGAGTCATTGCAGTTCCTGTGTTCTACGCGTCGATCGTGGCCACGATCGACGCTGCTAATCGGCGAGCTCTGGCGTCAGCATCAATCACAACTTCAATGCTGGATGCAACGGTATCGTCAAATTGGTCTAGTGCGGCCTGCAACACTGCAGGAATATCGACCCATCGAATTCGACGATCCAAAAACGCCGCCACCGCTACTTCGTTAGCCGCGTTCAACCATGCAGGGGCACACTCACCAACGCGACCTGCTTCGTAAGCCAGGCGTAGACATGGGAATGCCTCAAGATCTGGCGCCTCAAAGTCCAAACGCTTAAGTGACGTCCAATCAATCCGTCCAAACGGCGTAGCAATCCGATCGGGGTAACCCAATGCGTAACCAATTGGCAGACGCATGTCCGGCAAGCTGAGCTGGGCAATAGTGGCGGCGTCGGTGAATTCGACCATCGAATGGATGATCGATTGCGGATGAACCACCACATTGATGTCGTCGTAGCTCACACCGAAAAGTTCGTGCGCCTCGATGACCTCGAGGCCCTTGTTCATCAACGTGCTCGAATCAATGGTGATCTTGGGGCCCATATTCCATGTGGGATGGGCAAGGGCATCCTCGATCGTTACATGGAGCAATTCGTCTCGAGATCGGCCCCGAAACGGTCCACCGGAAGCAGTCAACATAATTCGGGACACTTCCTGCGCCGGCCGGTCGCTGGACCGCAAACACTGGTGCACCGCACAATGTTCAGAGTCCACGGGCACCAATTCGGCGCCCGGCGTATTTCGAACCCGTTGCACGATGGGTCCAGCCGATATGAGGGATTCTTTGTTGGCAAGCGCAAGCCGTTTGCCGGCCTGCAATGTGGCCATCGTGACCCCTAGCCCGGCGAAACCCACGACACCATTGACAACGACGTCGGCGGGCTCCACCAAATTCGAAAAATCACGCACAATTTCGGCGAAAGGAAGCGCCTCGGCCACACGGGAATGCAACGATTCGTCGGCCACTGCTATCAATTTCGGCCGAAATTCCAATGCCTGAGCAATCAACGTGTCCACGCTCGTGGCGACGCCGAGGGCAACCAGTTCATAGGCATCGCCTTCCGCACGTAACACGTCGAGAGTTTGGGTGCCGATGGACCCTGACGACCCAGCGATCGCCACCCGAATGGCTGTCATCGTGGGGCCACGCGGCTACGCCATATGAAACGTATGGGCAATGAAGTACGCAGCGGGTAGCGAGAACAACATGGCGTCAAACCGATCGAGCGCGCCACCGTGGCCGGGGATCAGGGTGCCCATGTCCTTGATGCCGAGGTCACGCTTGATGAGCGATTCGGACAGATCGCCAATAAGCGCCGCCACAAAGATCACGATGGCGAACTTCAGAGCAACGGTCGTCGAATCAAAGGGCTTGTAGTGGAAGGCCTTGCCCGTAAACACCACCACCAGCATGCACATGATTGCTGCGCCAAAGGATCCTTCGATCGTCTTGTTCGGGCTGATCTTTGGCGCCAGTGGCGAGTTGCCGATTGCCTTGCCGGCTGCCAGCCCGCCAATATCGACGGCCACCGTGGCAATGACGGTCATCATCAAAACGTGCACGCCGGCGTTCGGGACCACCACCTTGGGATCAAATGAGTGCAGCTTGAGAATCAGCGCTCCGAAGCTACCCAGCACGCCGATGTACATCACGCCAGCAAGAGTGATCGCAATGTTGGCCGTAGGTTGCTCGCTACTCACGATCATGTGCCAAAGAAACGCGAACACCACCGTGACAGCCAAGATCGCCACGATCGCTTGGTCGCCACGCCAGTACACACCGAAGGGCAGAGAAGCGACCGCCGCGATGCCGAGAAAATTGGCTGGCTGGTAGCCCACTTTACGGACGGCATTGAAAAATTCTGCCGCACATAGGGTGAGCACAACGGCGATCAGAATCGTTCCGTACCGTGGACCGCTCTTGATTGCTGCGATAGCGACGATGGCCATGCCGAGCCCGACAACTGCTGCCGCCTTGAGATCTCGGTCGGCGCCTTTTTGCGGCTTGCCTCCCGCGTTTGTGCGCGCTGGGGCTGGTCGTTGACGCGCCCCTGCTGGGCGTTGGGCCGTTGGCGGTTTGTTCGTTCCGCTCTGACGACTGCCGCCTGCTCCAGGGGGTCGATTGACCGAAGCTGTAGCTCCCGTAGGCCGTGGGCCAGACGTTGTCGGGCTAGGGCGGCGAACTTGGCCAGTGGCTCCGTTGGGTCGCTGCCCACCGGTAGCTACGGCAGGTTGGCGGCCGGTATCTCCAATGCGCACCATCCCGGAATTCGTGCTGCTGCCACGAGAAGTATCAGAAGGTTCATCTTCTGAGCGATCGGCGGCCACCTTCTCAACATCAGCATCGGCTGCTTTTGCACCAGAACCAGCCACCGGTTCGTCAACAAAGTCGAACTCCAAAAAGTCGCTGTGATCCGGCCGATCAGTGTCGAGGGCACCAAGCTTTGGCCCGTCGTCACCCAAGTTACTGACGTCGGTCATGTCGGCGTGATCGGCCGCTGCGTCTCGCCAACGCGGCGACTGCGAGGTGAATGAGCCCCACGAATCATCCACATCGTCGTACGGGTCCACAACAGGTTTGGTGGGTGCGACATCACTAAATATTCGCGGCACTTCGCCCGTGGCCGGTGCAGTCCAATGAGGAAGCACGGGGACCGTTCCAGTATCCGACGCCCCTGGCGCTGGAGTACCGGCTTGGTTCGCGCCGATAATTCTCACGCCCTCTGTCGAAGGCTGCTGCGGGGGTTTAAACCCATCGTGATCATCCATTGTGTTCTCCTTGCCTGACCGACCCGGCATCGAGGTGGATTGATGGCGACTTCACGACATCATTCACATCGGCGAGGATCATTGCGGTCACGTTGATTTAGTCTTCCAGCAATTCGTGTTCTTTGCGTATCAGCAGCTTGTCAATTTCTTCGACGTGTTCGGCGGTCACTTTGTCGAGGTCTTTTTCGCCTCGAGCCAATTCATCTTGCGAAATTTCTTTGGCCTTTTCTGCCTTTTCTAAATCTTGACGGGCGTCGCGTCGAGCGTTGCGTACAGCGATCTTGCCGTCCTCGCCCATGTGCTTGACAACCTTCACAAACTCTTTGCGACGCTCAGTTGTCAGCGGTGGAAAATTGAGCCGAATGACGTTGCCGTCACTCGATGGGTTGACGCCCAAATCGGCGTTTCGCAACGCCTTCTCGATGGCGCTCACGGCGCCTTTGTCGAATGGTTGCACCACCAGCAATCGGCCTTCAGGGACAGTAAACCCTGCAAGCTGCTGGAGCGGAACATCGCTCCCGTAGTACTCGACCATCAATCTTTCGACCAACGCCGGGGTGGCGCGGCCGGTGCGAACGCTTGAAAACTGCTCGCGCGTATGCTGGACGGCTTTATCCATTCGTTCCATAGTTTCCAGCATGGTCATGTCAATGATCTCGCTCACAGCGTTTTCCTTTGCGGCTTCAATGATTGCGCCTCAACGCACCAGCGTACCGACCGGAACACCTTCAAGAACGGACCTAATATTTCCGGCCTTGAGAAGTTCAAAAACCACGATCGGAAGTTTCTGGTCCATGCAGAACGTAATGGCCGTGGAATCCATAACGTTGAGACCTTGATTGATGGCGTCGAGGTAGCCGATCTCGTCGTAACGAGTGGCGTTGGGGTCCTTTTTCGGGTCAGCTGAATACACGCCATCGACGCTAGTGCCCTTCAGAATTGCTCCCGCCTCAATCTCAGCAGCTCGTAACGCGGCAGCAGTATCAGTGGTGAAATAGGGATTGCCGGTACCTCCTGCAAAGACCACGACTCGACCCTTTTCGAGATGACGAATCGCTTTGCGTCGAATATACGGCTCAGCCAATTTCGACATTTCGATCGACGTTTGCACCCGTGTCGCCTGGCCCATTTGTTCAAGTGCGTCTTGAATCGCCAGACCGTTTATAACCGTAGCCAACATGCCCATATGGTCGCTTTGAACCTGATCCATGCCTTTGCTGGCCCCAGCCACGCCTCGCCAAATATTGCCGCCACCCACGACGACGGCGATGTCGACACCCATAGTTTTAACGTCGACAATTTCACCGGCGATTTGCCGCACGATGTCGGCGTCAATGGTGCGCCCGGGGCCCGAGCCACTGCCAGCAAGCGCCTCTCCTGACAATTTCAGGACAATGCGTTTCCAGCGTGGCTCAGTACTCACGGATGCTCCTAGCTTCAGGAATGGGTGTTACTTGCCGATCACGACTTGAGCGAATCGGACAATTGTGGCGGACCCAATGAATTGAGCGACCGACAACTTGTCGTCCTTGGCGTACGGCTGATCGAGCAAACAAATGTCTTTGAAGAAGCCTTCAATGCGTCCTTCAACGATTTTCTCGATGGCCTTTTCCGGCTTGCCTTCGTTGCGGGTGATGGTTTCCAAAGTGGCACGCTCGGCCGCCACGCGGTCAGCCGAGACTTCGTCGCGATGCAAGAACTCTGGCTTAGCGAAACCGACATGCACGGCCACGTCGTGGGCCACTTCAACACTGCCGCCCGCAATTTCCACCAACACGCCATTGACGCCGCGGCCGGCTTGAACGTGGAGGTAGCTATCGAGCACATTGCCCGCTGCGGCTGCGAAACGCACGACGCGGCCCAACTCAATATTTTCCTTCAAGGTGACCTTCAGCTCATCGAGGTCGGCCTGTTTGGTGGACACTGATGACTCGTCGCCGGCGATGACAGCCTTGGCCATGGCCTCAGCCAAACCTTTGAATTGATCGGACTTTGCCACGAAATCGGTCTCGCACTTGAGCTCCACGATGGCGCCCACCGAGTTCTCGATGAGCAGCGCAACCGCTCCTTCTGCGTTTTCGCGATCGGCACGTTTGGCCGAAGCAGCCAAGCCACGCTCACGCATGAGCTGAGCGGCTACTTCCATATCGCCATTGGTTTCTTCCAACATGCGTTTGCAGTCCATCATGCCGGCGCCAGTCATTTGGCGCAGGGTGGATACGTCTTTTGCAGTTACTGCCATGATCTACCTTTCGTCTTTACTTCGAGTGAATTCAGTGAGTTATTCGGCTGCGGTTTCGGCGGCAGGCGCGGCTACCTCGGCTACCTCGGCTATGGCTTCTTCGGCAGGGGCGGCGGCTTTGGCGGCAGCGGCTGCGGCAATGCGTGCTTCGCGTTCGGCAGCAGCGGCAGTGGCCTGACGGCGGGCGTCGGCCTGCTGAGCGGCAACCTTTGCTTCTTCTTCAGCCGTGCGTGCGCTTGGCTGGGCAATGAATCCTTGACCAGTTGGGTTGCGCTTGCCGGCGATGAAACGGCCTTCGGTTATGGCGTCAGCCACGATACGGCACATCAGCGACGCAGACCGGATGGCGTCGTCGTTGCCGGGAATCACGAATTGAATCAAGTCGGGATCACAGTTGCTGTCGACGATGGCGATCACAGGAATCTTGAGCTTGTTGGCCTCAATGACGCCGATGTGCTCTTTCTTGGTGTCAACCACAAATACGGCCTCGGGAAGCCGGGTCATATTGCGAAGGCCACCCAAGTTGCGTTGTAATTTCACGAGCTCACGGCTCAACAACAGCGCTTCTTTTTTGGGCATTGCTTCGAAATCGCCAGAGGCCTTCATGCGCTCGTATTCCTTCATCTTCTCGACGCGCTTAGCGATCGTTTCGAAGTTGGTGAGCATGCCGCCGAGCCAACGCTCGTTGATGTACGGCATTCCGCAGCTATTGGCGTAGTCGCGGATGGGATCTTGGGCTTGCTTTTTGGTGCCAATGAAAAGCACCGAGCCGCCGCGGGCAGCGATGTCGCGGATGAATCCGTACGACTTTTCGATGCCGCTCAGCGACTGCTTGAGATCCAGGATGTAAATGCCGCCACGTTCGCCCTGAATGAAGCGGCGCATTTTGGGGTTCCATTTGCGGGTCTGATGACCGAAGTGAACTCCGGCATCGATCAGTTGGCGCATGGTGACAACGGGGGCGTTGGCTGTCGTATCCGACATGATTGTGCTCCTTCCAACGGTTGAAACCCTACGCCGGACGCCGAAGCGACCGTTGGACGGCGGGGGCCTAAATAAGCGGTTAGCTCGGGGAATTCCGAGCGCCGAAAGTGTAACCGATTGGTACGTGGGCCGCCGAAGCCGTTTACGCTGCCGCCGCAACGACGCCGATCGAATTCTCAAGCGCGCCCACAAGTGTTGGTGCAACAGAGTCGACCACGACCGACTGAACGAAAGACTGACACGATGGCGCCTGGTGATTCATGGCCCGACTGACGTCCACCAACGCCGCAACTGTACCCGGCAGATCGCCATGAGCCGACGTACCAATGTTGGGCTCGACGACATTGACGGCACCGTCGACATGGCTTCGATATGCGGGGACTACTAGATCTCCCGCTGCGGCGATCGACACCGTCGGCGGATGATTGACCTCCGCCGATTTCATGTTTGATTCAACCATGGTGATGAAGTCGCTTCCCGGGGCAAGGTCCTTCATCACAGCACCACCGATATGAGGTAGCCCCGTGTGGTCGGCAATGGCGTCAACGCCTTGGCCCGCAAGTGGGTGATTGCCGATAGCGACCCCTATGGCTGCCAGTTCCGCGCCATGCACTGGGGCGCCGAACAACACCACGTGACCGAGTGACGGAATATCGGCGCGAGTCGATACGGCTTGTGTGATCAGACCGCCCAGCGAATGACCCATGACATCGATAGTGGCGGTGGGATCGGCCGCATGCACTTGGCGGATCAAGTCGGCCAATCGATCGGCGGAAACGAACGCCGACTGTTCAGTGTCGGTCGATTCGTACGTCGTAGTAGGAATCCGCTGAAAAGCGCTGGCGGCAGGTGCAGGGATACGACCTCCTTTGTAGGAAAACCGCACCACCCTGGCCGGGTCATATCCGAGCGCAGCAAGATCAAGAGAGTCAAGGCCCGAGTCAAACGAGCCATCAGGGGTGGCGCTGGTTGTTAGCCCGCCCACGAGAATGACCACACGGTGCCCGGGGTCTGTGATGCCCCACAGAGGGACTTTTGGTTCCGTGCATTTACGAGCCAACCAGTGCGCGAAATTGTTTGCCAGGTTGGCGATCAGCTGCGCTTGCAGCACGGCGAGTGTGGCCACAAATCCCACGATCATCGCCAGCTTGTAAAACACATTTCCACCCAACTGCACGGCTTGGTTGACAATCCATGCCAGGCTTGCCCATACATCACGGGCCAGGTTTCCAACGACGTCCCAGATGTTCGAGTTGTCCAATTGTGCGCTCAGGCGAGCCATCATCAAATCGGCAAGCGCTCGCTCGTTGTCGACCTCCACCGTGGTTGCTGAATCTGTTGCAGTGAGCCGCGCCGAAATAACTAGGTGAGCAAACAGGAGCGCAGGATCGAGGTACACACCAGCCGGAGTTCGCACGCCGAAATGCACTAGCCGCCCAGCTGCGCCGATCGTTTCGCCGCGCCGCACCACCTGACCCTTTCTGACCGATATCGACGCCAGAAACGAATAGCTCGTGCGCAGCCCATCGCCATGGCGAACTACCACGTGGTTGGCGAGTGCCACCTGCCCGGCAAATTCGACGGTGCCGTCGGCAGCTGCGGCCACGGGTTGCCCCACCGCTGTGGCATATTCAATGCCGCGATTGCCAGGGCCGTAGGGACCAATCGGCGCTCGGAAAGGGTCGGATATTGGTGCCCGAACTGGCGGCGAATAAATAGTTGTTGCTGCCGATGCACTGTGAGCTGGAGCAATTCCGGCCGACGCAACGCCCACCAAGAACGTCACAAATACTGCGAACCTTTGACGCATGACGCGACCCCCCAAAGAACAACGAATCTCAGGCCGTGTACCCGGCGAGAATGTCGGCCGACCTGGCCACATTTGGAGGGCGCTGAGCGCCGATCTACAACAGGGTCGTCACACTAGAACGACACGCGGTCACCGGCCGCAAGTCGGCTTCGCAAATGCAAAACCGCCTTGGTATGAATCTGGCAGACGCGACTTTCGGTGACTCCGAGTACTTCGCCGATATCGGCGAGCGTGAGCCCTTCGTAGTAATACAACGTCAACACGATTTTTTCACGCTCTGGCATTTTGTCGATCGTGGCGGCCAACGTGTGACGCATTTCTTCGAGCTCGAAAATCTGCATCGGGCCATCACTTGAGTCCGGCACCGTATCGCCCAACGTCACCGATTCTCCTCGGTCACTGCCACCGGCCGACATAGTTTCGTCGAGTGCTGCGACGCCCACCAACGAAATTTGTCCGACCAACGTTTGCAACTGCTCCTCGGTAATTTCGAGTTCGACCGCTAACTCGGCATCGGTCGGGGCTCTGTGAAGCTTGGCTTCCAATTTGCTAAACGCCCGCTCAACCGATCGGGCCTTCGCCCGCACCGACCGAGGCACCCAATCAATGCTTCGCAACTCATCCAGAATCGCACCCTTGATCCGAGTGATCGCATACGTCTCAAATTTGAAGCCTCGCTCTGGGTCAAACTTTTCCAGAGCGTCAATCAGCCCAATAATTCCGTAACTGACTAGGTCGGCTTGATCCACGCTTTGTGGCAAGCCCACAGCAACTCGGCCCGCTACGTACTTCACAAGTGGCGAATAGTGGAGGATCAAACGGTCCCGGACAGGACCGAGACCTTCGACTCTGAATCGATCCCACAACGCATCAATATCGCGTGTGTCAACTTCGGGTTTGGTGTCATTCGACGCGGCCATACTCACGCCCTCGGATGTGTGGATTCATAGACCGACCGAAGGCGTTCTTTGGAGACATGGGTATAGAGCTGCGTGGTCGATAGGTCTGAATGCCCCAACAATTCCTGCACCACTCTTATGTCGGCACCACCATCCAAAAGGTGAGTGGCATATGTGTGGCGAAGCGCATGCGGGTGAGTTGGGTTGATCGAGCGACTGTCGATTATTCGCCGTGCGTCCCGAGGGGTCAGGACCTTTCCACGTTGATTGAGAAATACAATGCCGATCGGCGAATCACTGGTGGCGAAAAATTCACGACCTCGTGAGAGATAAGCGCCCAGTGTGTCGGCAGCGGGAACGCTCATAGGAACTCGGCGTTGCTTGGACCCTTTGCCCCACACTGTGACCATTCGGTCGCTCAACGAGACAGCATCAATCGTCAATCCGCAAACTTCGCTCACTCGCAAGCCACTTCCGTATAGCAACTCAACAAGCGCAGAATCTCGAATTTTGACGGCGTCCGGTAGCTCACGAGTCCGCATCAAATCGGGCTCGAGCAAGCTAATCAATTCGTCGCGATGTAACACGTGAGGCAATCGACCATCGCCTTTCGGCGCGCTCATACCAACGGTGGGATCTTGGGCGATGTCGCCAACCTTTCGCATCCACGCAAAATACCGTCGCAACGACGACGCCTTGCGGGCCATCGATCGCCGCGCCAGGTGCTGCGCCGTGAGCGAACCGAGGTATTTGCGCAACACACTGCGATCCACGTCACCCGGGATAGTCACGTCTATGGATTGAGCCCACGACACAAACCCAGCAAGGTCCGACACGTATGCCGATCTGGTTGCTGGAGAGAGCCCTGTCAATGACTGTTCGAAGTCGGTCTCTCTCCACGGCACGTTGCCACGGTACAAGGCAGAGGCGTTTAAGTGGTGGCGCGCGGGCCGAATCGGTGGGAATTGCCCATGGGCCTGCAGTCACACGTTGACAACCCATTGGCCAAACACCTCCTCTACTCGGCGACCGGACTGCATGCGATCGAGAGCGGCGACCACTTGCACGAGGCTCAGACCAGTAATTTCAACGACCGCATCAACTGAGCGCGGCTCAGTCTCTAGGCATTCGAGGACCACCTCCGACACCGGGTCGAGCGCCTCAACTACGCGTTCGACCAGCGAACGATGGCGCTTGGTAGTCGACAATAGCGGTACCCACGGCGCTCGCGACGACAGCCCAACGACGATGTCATCCACATTCCGGTACACGCTGGCCCCTTCATGCAACAGGTCTAAAGGGCCGTGAGCAAGTGGGTTCGTGATCACCCCTGGCACCGAAAATACGCCAAGACCTCTACTTATTGCCATCCGAGCTGTGGTCATCGAGCCACCAACCTTCTTCGACTCAACACAAACCACCGCGTGACTCAGGGCTGCGATGAGCCGATTGCGTTGAGCGAATCGCCACGTCAACGGACGACCTCCGACCGGCACCTCTGAAATCAATACTCCATCCTCGATTACGGCATGCCAGAGGTCGGCGTGTTGGCGGGGATACACCACATCGAGACCACTCGCCACCACTCCGATCGGACGCCCCTTGGACGACGCCACCAGCTCCAATTCGGACGCGCCCTGACCACCAGCCAGCGACCCTCGATGCGCTGCGCCATCAATTCCCAACGCCAATCCCGACACCACGCCAATACCAATATCAGCCAGTTCCGCGCCAATCCGTTTGGCCATCACAACGCCATACGACGAAGCGCGGCGAGTACCCACCACACCAACACAAGTTTGCGAAAGCCATTGGCGATCGCCTCGGCAAAACAGCACAGCTGGAGGCTGAATATCATCAGCAAGCGTTAATGGCATCAGGGGCGAGTCCCGGAGAATTATTTCGATCCCCAGCTGAAGGTGACGATCGAAGTATCGGTCCACATCGACTTGGCGCAAGTGATCGCTCCAGGAAGCGAACACTTCGGATGGCTGTCTTTCGGACGTGGTACGCAACGCAATAGCGTGCCGGAGCCGATTATCCCGTGCCAGTTCCCACGCCTGTGCCCAGCCAAACTTGTCGACCATCTCATGGAGTCGACTGGCCGCCACTAACGGCATGCTCGCCAACGCGGCGGCATAGGCCTCATCAGGAAGATCAGTCATATCACGCCGCCGCGGTCGAGCAACGAAGCTCCTGGCGAAGGCACAACGCAGTCGCCACATGATCAGAGGTGAGTGGCCCCACATGCTGACCAAGGTCGGCAATGGTGAGGGCTACAGAATGAACGCGGTGCATCCCTCTAGCCGACAGCCGCCCCGTGTTGAGAGCGCGTTCAAGCACTTGACGGCCTGCTGAACTCAGCGGAGCTACTGCGCGCAACCGCTGCAGCGTGAGTTGAGAGTTGGTACGAGACCCACGCTCAGCAGCAATCTCTCGGGCCATGGCGACCCGCTGTTTCACAACTGCAGTTGACTCGCCTGGCGCCCCACCCACCAGATCGCTTGTGGCCGGCCGATCCAGCGTCAAACGCAAGTCGAACCGGTCGAGCAGTGGCCCCGAAAGGCGCCGTTCGTAGCGTTGCCTTTGCGCAGGGCTACATCGACACAACATCGGATTTGCCTCCCCGCATGGACAAGGGTTCATGGCCGCGATCATCAAAAATCGAGCTGGCATACACACCGATCCTCTTGCCCGAGAAATACGCACCACGCCCTCTTCGATGGGCACCCGAAGCGTGTCAACTACAAACGACGGAAATTCTGCAATCTCATCCAGGAACAACACGCCGTTGTGCGCAAGGGACACCTCGCCGGGTCGCATGGCCGAGGTGCCCCCGCCAATGATGGCCACTGCCGAAGCGGTGTGGTGCGGGGCCCTCAACGGCGGGCGCCGCAACATGCCGCACGTTGGCATGAGTTGATCGGCCGCAGAATGAATGCACGTAGATTCCAAACTCTCAGCAGACGTGAGATCAGGAAGTAGCGCCGGCAATCGTCGCGCCAACATTGTTTTACCGGCCCCTGGCGGACCAGTCATCAGCAGATGATGGCCGCCAGCCGCAGCCACTTCGAGCGCTAGCCGACCAGTGGCGTGACCTCGTACGTCACTCATGTCAAATGAGGCGAGTTCCTCGATGGCGTCAGGCGGGGCCGGAACAACGGGCCACGGGTTGATCCCCTTCAGAGCGGCAACAAGCTCTGCTAAATCCCGCACCCCACGGACCACGCCGTTATTAGCGGCAATCGCTTCGTGAACGCAGGCCATAGGCACCACAATCGACGAGGCTTCCAGTGCGTGGCTCAAGGGCACAATTCCGGGCACTCGGCGAATCGAACCGTCTAGTCCGAGCTCACCAATACAACCGATGCCATCGATGTGCTTCAAACTGAGCTCACCCGCTGCTGCCAACAGGGCCACGGCTATCGCAACATCAAATCCGGAACCCTCTTTTCGAACGCCGGAGGGGGCCAGATTCACAGTCACTCGCTTGAGTGGCCACGGCAACGAGCTGGATAGGAGTGCAGCGCGCACACGATCGCGGGCCTCTCGGCACGAGGCATCAGGAAGCCCCACGATCGTAAAACCGGGAAGACCATCGGAAACATGGACTTCGACGGTGACGGGGCGGCCGACGACACCCAAAAGAGTTGATGATGCAACAGATGCCAACACGGCGATCTCCTTTGCCAACATGCGCAAGGCACATGAATCGAATTGGGAGACCGGCTCAATCGCTGGTCGATAGATGCTGAACTTGCAGCCGCCATCACTCTAGCGACGAGGTGTCACAGCCTCGAAAACTCAGTCGAACGACACCCGGGAAACATCACGGCTCACCGCACGTTGAAAGGTGGCTACGGCCAATTCGTACTTCGGGCTGAGTACCCCGGTGCGATAAATTCCGGCCGACAAGTTGCGATGTACAGCCTCACAAACCTGCAGATCTTCGAGGACAATTCGCTCCGACGATTCCACCGACGCGTTGTTGACATCGCTCGCGCTCAACGAAACATCGCCGAAAAAGTAATCAAGCGTCACC
>JBBRKR010000013.1:0-97118 GCA_038231795.1 Acidimicrobiales bacterium | reverse complement strand
GGTGACTACAGCGAAATCCGCGAGGGTTCCACCGTGCGCCGCACCAACAAAATCGCCTCCATCAAAGTGGGCGACGGCATCGTGGGCCGCGTGGTGAACACGCTGGGCCAGCCCATCGACGGCCGGGGCCCCATCCAGGGCACCTTGTACGAGATGCCCTTGGAGCGCAAGGCCCCCGGCGTGATTTTTCGCCAGCCGGTGACCGAGCCGCTGCAAACCGGCATCAAGAGCATCGACGCCATGATTCCGATTGGCCGGGGCCAGCGCGAGCTGATCATCGGTGACCGCCAGACCGGTAAGTCGGCCGTGGCCATCGATACCATCATCAACCAGCGCGAGTTCTTCGAGGCCGGCCAGCCGGTGTTCTGCATCTACGTGGCCATTGGCCAGAAGGCTTCAACTGTTGCGCAGACGGTTGCCACCCTTGAGCAATTTGGTGCCATGGAATACACCGTTGTCGTGAACTCACCAGCTTCGGATCCGGCACCGTTTAAATACTTGGCGCCCTACTCTGGTTGCGCCATGGGCCAACACTGGATGGAAAACGGCGAGCATGCGCTCGTTGTTTACGATGACCTTTCCAAGCAAGCCGAGGCATACCGTGCCGTGGCCCTTTTGCTGCGCCGTCCACCAGGCCGCGAAGCGTTTCCTGGCGACGTGTTCTACCTCCACTCCCGCTTGCTTGAGCGTGCTGCCAAACTCAGCGACGCCAATGGCGCTGGTTCTTTGACGGCACTGCCCATCATCGAGACCAAGGCTGGCGACGTGTCGGCATACATCCCCACCAACGTGATTTCGATCACCGATGGCCAGGTGTTTTTGCAGGACGAGTTGTTCAAGTCTGGTATCCGTCCAGCCATCAACGTGGGTATTTCCGTTTCCCGCGTGGGTTCCGCTGCTCAGATCAAGGCCATGAAGACAGCCGTGGGCACTATGAAGGGCGACTTGGCCCAGTTCCGCGAATTGGAAGCGTTTGCCGCTTTCGGTTCGGAACTCGACAAGGTCTCGCAATCACAGCTCGATCGGGGCTACCGCCTCACTGAGCTGCTCAAGCAGGGTTTGAACTCGCCAATGCCTGTGCAGGAGCAAGTTGTTTCGCTGTTTGCCGGTACCCGTGGTCACCTCGACACCGTTCCGGTACCTGACGTGAAGCGTTTCGAGACGGAGCTGCTCGACTGGTTCCGCACCCGTCACGCCGACATTTTGAGCGATATCAAATCGACAGGAAACATTCCCGATGTTGCCGCCTTTGAAGCGGGCATCAAAGCGTTCGCCGAGCAGTTCACTGCGTCGGCAGCCCGCTGAGGTCGTAACGCATGGCCGGAGGTCAAGAGCGTGTATTGCGCCGCCGAATCAAGTCGGTGCAATCCACCAAGAAGATCACCAAAGCAATGGAGCTCATCGCTGCCTCGCGCATCGTGAAGGCTCAACAACGTGTGGCCGCTGCTCGTCCGTATTCCGAGCGAATCACTCAGGTGATTGGCAACTTGGCAAGTGGCGGAGCAGGCTCATCCTCGCCCTTGTTACGCACGCTTGAAGCCGCAGATATTCACAACACGGCATACGTGGTGGTGTGTGCCGATCGCGGTCTGTGCGGCGGCTACAACACCACCGTGATTCGTACCGCCGAACGTGCCATCAAGGCCGATGTGGATGCCGGTCGTGGGTACCGTTTGATCTGTGTTGGCAAGAAAGCCGATGCGTACTTCAAGTTCCGTAAGTACGACATCACGGCTTCGTTCCACGGAATGAGTGACCAGCCGTCCTACGAAAACGCCCGTGACGTAGCCAAGATTGTGGCAACGATGTTTAACAACGGCGAAGTTGACAAGGTCGATTTGGTGTATACAAAGTTCCTATCGTCAGGTACGCAACGGGTGAGTCATGGGCAATTCATGCCTTTGGAATCCGCCACTGTGGCCGATGCTGCTCAAGCGACCGGTCCAGCTGCTGACTACGAATTTGAGCCATCGCCCGATTCGATCTTGAATCTATTGCTGCCTCGCTACGCAGAAGCGCGACTCTTTGCCGCAATGCTTGACTCCTCGGCCTCTGAGCATGCCGCTCGCCAACGGGCCATGAAATCAGCCACCGACAATGCCCAAGAACTCATTGTGAAGCTCAGCCGCACGATGAACCGGGCCCGTCAAGAATCCATTACCACCGAAATCATGGAAATCGTGGGTGGCGCCGAGGCCTTGTCGCAAGAGCTCGGCGACGATGAAGAGCTGTACCCGCATCACCTCGATGCGATTGAATTATTCCCCCAATCCTTAAACGGTCACCTGCACCAGGAGCCCAACCGATGAGCACAACAACAGCACTCAAAGATGGTCGCATTGTCGCCATCGCCGGCCCCGTTATGGACGTCGAGTTTCCGCCCGACGCACTACCGGAAATCAACACCATGGTTACCGCCACCATCACCGTGGATGGCGTTACCACCGAAATTTCGGGCGAAGTGGCTCAGCAGATTGGCGACGGCCGATGCCGCGTTGTTTGCCTGAACCCCACAGACGGTTTGGTGCGTGGCACCAAAGTCGTTAACACCGGCCGTGGCATTTCTGTGCCCGTTGGCAATCAGGTGCTCGGCCACATCTTCAACGTGAGCGGCAAGCCCCTCGACGTCGACGACATTGGCGAGATCAAAGAGCGTTGGGATATCCACCGCGACGCTCCCAGCTTCGACACGCTTGAGCCCAAGAAGATCATGTTCGAAACCGGCATCAAGGTCATCGACTTGCTGACCCCGTATCTCCAAGGCGGAAAGATCGGCCTGTTCGGCGGTGCCGGCGTGGGCAAGACGGTGTTGATTACCGAAATGATTCGTCGCGTGGCTCAAAACCACGGTGGTGTTTCCGTATTCGCTGGCGTAGGCGAGCGCACCCGTGAGGGCACCGACTTGTTCATTGAAATGGGCGAAAGCGGCGTGCTGGAAAAAGCTGCCCTTGTGTTCGGCCAAATGGACGAGCCACCAGGCGTGCGCCTTCGCGTCGCCTTGTCGGCACTCACGATGGCTGAATATTTCCGTGACGTGCAACAGCAAGACGTGTTGCTCTTCGTTGACAACATCTTCCGTTTCGTGCAAGCCGGATCAGAAGTGTCGACGCTCCTTGGCCGCATGCCATCGGCCGTGGGCTACCAGCCCACGCTGGCCGACGAGATGGGCACATTGCAGGAGCGCATCACCTCTACCAGAGGCCGTTCGATCACGTCACTGCAGGCCGTGTACGTGCCTGCTGACGACTACACCGACCCAGCCCCGTTCACTAGCTTCACCCACTTCGACGGTACGACTGAACTGAGCCGTGACATCGCTGCTTTGGGCATCTACCCAGCTGTGGATCCGCTGGCGTCCACGTCGACGATTCTGCAACCAGAAGTGGTCGGCGATCGTCACTACAATGTGGCCCGTAAGGTGCAGGAAATTCTGCAGCGCTACAAGGAACTTCAAGACATCATTGCCATCCTGGGTCTCGACGAACTGAGCGAAGAAGATCGCATCACCGTGTCACGTGCCCGTCGCGTGCAGCGCTTCTTGTCGCAGCCCATGTATGTGGCCGAAGTGTTCACCGGCCTACCCGGCGTTACTACTCCCGTTTCAGAAACGGTCGATTCGTTTGAGGCACTGGTGACTGGTGAGCTTGATCATCTTCCTGAGCAGGCATTCTTGAACGTCGGCGGCGCCGAGGCTGCAATGGCTAAGGCTCGCGAGCTCGAGAAGAACGCGTAAGGCTATGTCCCTGTCAGTATCAGTGGTATCGCCGGAACGTGTGTTGTACACCGGCGAAGCCATGATGGTTGCTACCCGCACGTTGGGTGGCGGCGATATCGCATTTCAGACTGGTCACGCGCCGTTTATTGCGGCGCTGGCTACCTGGCCGCTTCGGGTAATTCAATCCGATGGCAAGGTCGAGACGATTGCCGTGCATGGCGGTTTCGTGGAAGTGTCCAACAACTCAGTTTCTGTGTTGAGCGACGTGGCAGAGTTGCCATCGCAAATTGATGTCCCCCGTGCCCAGGCGGCAAAAGACGCCGCCGAAGCCGCTTTGCGAAACGATGTAAATGATACCGAGGCCGCTGCTGCGTTGGCTCGGGCGACGGTGCGTCTGCAAGCGGCTGCCGGCTAATTCACGCCGGTTCACCAATCGAAGCGGCGTTGCAAGTCCGTCACAAATCTATCCAAAGCCTCCAACGCCCCCGACCATGGGGGCGTTGAGCTTTATGGCACCGGCCGAGCCGTAGTAGCCGGCGTCGCCGTAGGTGAACACGCCGCCATCGCCGCCAAAGATCCAGTACCCCTGTCCAGTTGGAGTGGGGGACATGCCAACCACTGGTGCGTTGACAGCGCCGGCAGGTGAGCCATAGTCAATTGCATCGCCGAAAGCGCTCACTGTGCCTCTGGCACTCACGATCCAGTACCCGTTGCCGGTGGGCGTGGCTGCCATTCCGCTTGCCGTACGTCCCGTTCCCGTGATTGAGCCGAGGTTCGTGGCCGCCCCGAATTCGTACAGCGTTCCGTCGGCGGAGAACAACCAGTACCCGTCGGCTTGAGGCCTGGCGGCCATGCCCACGATCGGCGAGCGCAGTTTCAGGGCTCCCGTTGAGCCCAAGAATGGGGCATCGCCGAATGCGAACACCCCGCCGTCGGAGGCAAAGAGCCAATAGCCATTTCCGCTTGGCGTGATGGCCATGCCAATGACTGGTTTGTTGAGCACGATGTTGCCCGTCGAACCGTAAAACCGGGCGTCTCCATAGGCGAATATTCCGCCGTCAGCAGCTACTAGGTAGTAACCATCGCCGGTGTGGGTTACGGCCATGCCCACAACGGGTTGATTGAGTTTCATTGCCCCGGTTGAGCCGAAGAATTTTGCGTCGCCGTAGGTGAATACTCCGCCATCGCCAGCTACAAGGTAGTAGCCCCTTCGCACAGGTGGTTTCGGCAAAACTTGGGCATCGTCGTTGATGATGGTGCCCGTGCCTGATCCGACCAGAATCGATGCGTTGACGGCTCCGGTGAGGTTGACGGTAAAGAGCTCATCGGGCTCAAAGACGGTGTCGCCAATGATGGGAACGGTGAAAGTTTTGGTGATCTCTCCGGCGTTAAATGAGATAGTGCCCGTGGCCGTGGTGTAATCGGTGCCGGCCAGGGCGGTGCCGTTGTTCGTGGCGTAGTTCACCGAGACCGTTGCGCTGGCGGGTGTGGAGAGCGTCACCGTGAAGGTGGCATTGGTGGTACCCGAATTGCCCTCGGCAACCGACACATCGTTGACAGAAAGCCCGGCCACGCCGTCGTCGTTGACGATCGTGCCGATTCCGTTTGACTTGCCAAGTGCGCCCGCTGTATTCCCGGAAAGTTTGACCGTGAATGTCTCGGTGGGTTCAATGATTAGGTCGCCCACGATCGGCACGGAGATCGACTTCGCGGTCGTACCGGCGGGGATGACGAGAATTCCAGCCGTTGACACAAAGTCGGATCCGGCGCTGGCAGATCCATTGGTCGTGGAGTACGACACGTTGATGTTTTGGTTAGACGCCGGAGTGATCGAGACCGGGAATGTGAGCATGTGGGTGCCGCTATTGCCTTCAGCAGTGGTGGCATCGCCGATCGAAATTGTGCGGGTCGAATAGCTGGCGGTGACGGTGCCAGAAACTGCGGGCTTGTCGGTGCGGTTCTGTGCTGCCCCGTCACTCCAACCGTCGAATTCTACGTTTACCCCGTTGACAACGAGCGTGTTGGGCGGCTGCACCTCGGCGGTGCCACCCTGTATCCAGTCAAGAGTTGCCGGCGCAGGCCGAAATGCCGGAGCATATGCGGGCACGTTGAAATTCGTACCGGGAGGTGCGGTATATGAGATCGTGGCTTTTTTGGGGTCGAGGGTGATCGATTTCGTGGCGACTGCGCCTCCGCTGTCGGTAGCGGTCATCGTGATCACGAGTTGAGACGGATAGTCGTGGTCGGGTGCGGTGAACGAGCCGCTGAGCGTCTTCGCGAACGTTAAATACGGATGAGTGTGGCACCCTCCGCCAGGAATGCAATGTTTAATCGTGACGTCCCAATTGACCTTACCGGCGGCCAACACCCCGTCTTCGACATCGGTGGCCGAGCCAGAAAAATTGATCGTTTGGCCAACCGAAAACAACGATCCGTTGGCGGGCGCGGCAATGGTTGCTACGGGAACGTTGTTCGACAAGTTCAGCCCCGCCATCGCATCGCTATAGGCCCCGTGGTTGTCAGTGACGCGAAGTTTGGCTGTGTACGAGCCTTTGGCTGGATAGGTAAACAACGGTTTGGCTTGGGTCGAATCCCACGTGCCGTCGCTGGTGAAATCCCACTGGTAGGTCAACGTGTCGCCGGTATCTGGATCGCTGGAGGCAAGCCCATCGAATTGCACGCTGAGCGGATTGCCGCCCACCGGATTCGTGTAATTCAAAACGGGGTTGGGGGCGTGATTCATGCCGGTATAAACAATCTCGTAAATATTTCCTGTAAACGGAGAAACGTAAAAAATATCTCCATTGGGGCCAGTTTGGAGATCGACGGGAAATTGGACGTTGGATGCGAAAATTATCGTTGATGCTGGATCCATAGCGGTTCCGGTTCCGGGAAACATGACCGAAATACAGCTTTGTGCATAGTCGGCCATAAACATCGCTCCGTTGTACTTAGACGGATATTGCCCGCCTTTATAAAAGGCCACACCGGTAGTTGATGAACCTTTGGAGCTGTCACATTGGCCGGTGCCGGGGCCGCTTGGCGCTAAATCGACCATGGGTCCGTGGTGATATTTGAAGAACGGTTGGGCAAAAATACCCTGTGGGTAATTCACTTTGTCGGCATCGCGGGTGTACAAGGTCTTACACAAGTCGTTCGACGGAAATGCTTGATCGGGGCCTTCGTAACATGGCCATCCGAAGTTGGTGGCCGCACCATTTGTCACATCGCTGATCTTGTTGACTTCTTCCCAGGTCCCCCACCCAACATCGCCGGCATACAGCTCGTTGGTGCCGGGCCGGAACGTCCACCGAAACGGATTGCGCAGACCAGTTGCCAGAATGCGTGCCGCGTTGGGATCGAGTGCCTTCGCCGCGTAGAACGGGTTCGAAGGAACACCGTCGCCGGTCGTCGGGTCAATGCGGATGATCGTTCCATCGAGCCCAGCAGGATCGGTATTTGTCTGCGTGTCCTGGCTGCGCATACTGCCGCCTTCGGAATCCGTGGCACCGTGATCGTAGGTAGTGCTCCCGATTGGGTCGTGGCAGGGGTTCATAGGAGCACCGCGTTGACCAAGGTCGGAGAACGTAAAGCTGGCACCATCGCCGGCAGACGCATACAAGTTGCCATCGGGACCAAAATCCAACGCGCCCATCGAGTGGCTGCCGAACTGTTGGCAAAAGTCCTCGACGAGCACCTTCTGGCTGCCGGGAATCATCACGCCGTTCACATCAAGGGTGAGGCGGGCGATACGTCCCGACGCCACGCAACCGTCTTGGGTGTCGCCAGGCGGATTGGGGCACGGATCGCTATCGGTGTTGGGGGTTCCCCAGTGAGGTGCGGGAGCAGCATCACCAAGAATGTGATCGTAGACATAGCTCACATAGATGTATGGCTTGGTGGGAAACGCTGGGTCGATTGTGAGGCCAAGAAGGCCGCGATCCCAAAAGTTGTAGACGTCTGTTCGTATGTCAGCGACAACGGTGGCCACGTTGGTGCTGGTATTGGGAAAGGACTTAACCACGCCCCGCTTTTCGGCCACAAAAACTCGACCATCGGGTGCGAACCTCATCGCTACTGGCGTGTCGAGGCCCGTAAAGACGGATCGGTCGATGAAGTTCGTAGTGAGGGTGGATGCTGAAGCCGCCTTTGAAGTAAATCCCACGACTGCCAGCACTCCAAAAACCATGGCGATAGCTGTCGAGAAAACTACCGTTCGGCGAAGAATCACGATACGAATACTACGCTACGTGCGCTCCACAACGATGCGCGGTTGATAGGCAATTCGAATCAATTCATTTGGCGAGTTCGCCGAACGAACTAGCGGTTGTCGCGTTGGCGTTGTACTTCTTCCCAACTCAGGAAGCTGAGCTTGTCGGGCTTGTGTTGGGTGTTGATTTGGCGCACCGTGCCCGACCGGGCTCGCATCACCAAACTGTGTGTTGTGACCCCTCTGGCGTGGTAGTGGACGCCCTTCATCAATTCGCTGTCTGTGATGCCGGTAGCGGCAAAAAACACGTTCTCGCCAGACGCCAAGTCTTCTGTGGTGAGCACCTTGGTGAGGTCGTACCCCTCGGCAATAGCGCGGGTACGTTCATCGTCGTTTCGGGGCCATAATCGGCCCTGAAGCTCGCCGCCCATGCATTTGAGCGCCGCTGCGGCGATGACGCCTTCTGGTGTGCCGCCGATGCCGAACAAAATGTCGGATCCCGAATCGGGCCATGCAGTGGATATGGCCCCGGCAACATCACCGTCTGGGATTAAGCGGATGCGGGCGCCGCTGGCGCGAATTTCGGCAATGAGGTCGGCGTGGCGCGGGCGGTCGAGAACTACTGCAGTGAGATTGGAGACCCGTTCCCCTTTGGCTTTGGCCACCCAGCGCAAATTCTGAGTGGCGCTGGCGGTGATGTCGATGGCGCCCACCGCTTCTGGTCCGACAGCGATTTTTTCCATGTACACACACGGGCCGGGGTTGAACATCATGCCCCGTTCGGTAACTGCGATTACAGCGATGGCACCGCCTCGGCCGAGCGCGGTGAGCGTGGTGCCGTCAACAGGATCTACGGCAATGGCGACTTCGGGGCCGGTGCCATCACCGACGTACTCGCCGTTGTACAACATGGGAGCTTCGTCTTTTTCGCCCTCTCCGATGACCACGATGCCGTTCATGGGGACGGTCGACAACACGACTCGCATGGCGTCCACGGCGGCCCCGTCGGCGCCTTCTTTGTCGCCCCGACCCATCCATCGAGATGCGGCCATCGCTGCTGCTTCTGTGACGCGGACAAGCTCCATGGCGAGGTTGCGATCGGGGAAGGTACGAAGCTCTGAGCCGGTGGCCTGTTCAGTCATAGGACGCAAGCTATAGGGTTTCGAGCCATGGGTGGGGACAGGGGAAACCAAAACTTGTTGATTGCCGCTGACACGATCGCTGCTAGTCGCGGAGTGTCGGAACCCAAGCTCTCTCCGAGTGGTGAACTAGTGGCATTCATCTCGACCCACAGTGGTGAACGACCCAAATTGTGTGTTGTCTCGGTGGTGAGTGGCCACGAACAAATGATCACCAGTGACCCCAGTCCGATCGGCGTTCATCCGCAAGGCGGCGGTGCGTTTGATTGGTGTCCCGATGAGTTGGGCTTGGTGTTCGTCACCAAGGCCGGCGCCGTGATGTGGACCGCCGTGGATGGAAGTTCGTCACGGGTGATTGTGGCCCGCCAACCCATCGATGGCAGCGTGGCTTCGCCTCGGGTGTCTCCAAACGGCGAATTAGTGGCGTACACCGTTGATGACCGGTGCGTGGCGGTGGCCGCCACGAGCGGAAATTGGTGGCCGCAATTGGTGCCATCCGGTGGCGACTTCGTGATGGACCCCTCGTGGTCGGCCGATAGCGAATGGTTGGCGTGGCACGAATGGAATAATCCAAACATGGCCTGGGACTCGTCACGGTGGGTGGTCAATCGTGTGGCGATGCCAGGAACGTCGGCGGAATCAACATCGCGGGGATTGACGTGGGAGCTCGAAGAGTCTGCGGTCGGCCAGCCCGTGTTTTCGCCGATTGGGTCGGCAATGGCATTTGTGTGCGACGCCACGGGGTGGATGAATCTGTGGGCGCTCGACCCCGTGCACGGCGAGCTCTCGGTATTGGTGGACGAGCCGTACGAGCACGCTTCGCCCACATGGGGCCCCGCTGCGGCGTCGTTTGCGTGGAGCCCCGATGGTGCTCGAATTGCCTTTGTTCGCAATGAAAACGGGTTCGGTCGATTGTGTGTAGTGGACGTCGCCTCCAGAGCGATAACCGAGGTGGCGTGTGGATGGCACTTTGGCGTGAGCTGGAGAGGCAACCACGTAGCGGCCATCCGATCTGGCGGAGTGACACCTACCCAATTGGTGGTGTACGACACTGGCGATTGGTCGCGAACCACGCTGGTTCGCGGTCCGGCGTTGGGTATCGAATCCAGCTTGGTAGAACCCGTCGTGGTGCACTGGTTGGCCGATGATGGCACTGAATTGAGCGGCCGTTTGTACCGGACCACAAAGGCTCAGACCGACGACCCTCCGCCGATGTTGTTGTGGTTACACGGCGGTCCTACCGATCAGATGGTGGTGCAATACAACGGTCGTATCGCGTTCTTCTTGGATCGTGGGTGGTCGATTTTGGTGCCAGACTATCGCGGCTCTTAGGGCCACGGACGAAGTTTTCAACGCTCGTTAAACGGGCAATGGGGGATCCTTGACACGAGTGACAATGTGGCTGCGATTCGCGTTGCGATCCGCAACGGCTGGGGTGCTGCCGAGGCCATTGTGCCCATGGGCGGAAGTGCCGGGGGCTTTGGTGTGCTGCACCTTTTGGCGGCCGTTCCCCATCTGTGCGCAGCGGGCGTCAACTTGTACGGGGTGGCCGATCTGGTGCACCTGGCGGCCACTACCCATCGGTTTGAGAAGTACTACCTCGAGTCACTCATTGGATCCTGGCCACACGACGAGCAGAAGTACCGGGAATTCTCGCCATTATTCGTAATTGACACGATCGCGTCTCCGTTGCTCATTTTGCATGGATCCGACGACGTGGTGGTGCCCGTCGAACAGTCAAAAATGATTGCCGAAAAATTGCAACTGCTTGGACAAGCGGTAGAGCTTCACATCTATGATGGCCAAGGTCACGGATGGAGAGCACCGGAGGTTATGGCCGACGAGCTCACCAAAATCGATGAATTTCTACAGCGACATGTGGCGGGGGCCCATCGCATTTATACAGCGAAAGCAGACAACACATGAGCGAACGCGAAGTGGCCTACGAGTTGGCCGACTGGACGCCCACGCAACGAAGCGCGCTAACCGACCTGCTCGACGCCGCCGAAATCCCGTACTCATGGGAGGGCGACGGTGACCTCATCGTGAGCGAAGCCGACGACGACGCCGTCGAAGCAATTTTGGATGAGCTCGAATACGGGCCTGCAGCCGAAGAACTCACCGCTGCTGATGTGGCGGGAGCTGAGGCGTACGACGACGGTGTCAGCGAAGGTGCTTACGAGGCCCTTGGCGAAGTGTTCGTGTCGAGTGACTTATTGATGCACAACCCCGAGAGCGGCGACGCTGCCGCTCGGCTGTACCGCAACGGCGCCGCCGTAGTGGCAGCTGGCCCACCGTTTGGTTTCGAGGCTCACGCGTGGCGACTTATTGGGGCAAAAACCACCACCATGTTGCAACTGATAGGGACTGAACCCGATACTGAAGCTGTGATTGCTGGCGCCCGTGAACTTCGGGATTTGATTCGACCCCACGTGTGATTCTCGCGCAATTTTCGATCTTTCATTCCCGCCCGATTGCCCCCACGCGCCGCCTCGCGCTTGGTGATCGGATGCTTCCCATCGACCCTGCGCCCGGCTTTGGCGGCATCCTGCTCGGCGGTGTGATTGCCAAGTACGTGACCGAAATTGACGACGATCTTCTCGACGAGTTACCGGCGCTTCTGGTTGCATTGTCGAGCCGTACCAGGGTGACCCAACCATGTTTTCGCCATCGATTGCAAACCGACAGAGTTGGTATGGCAACGAGCCGCCATCAGCTCGTGCAACGCACGCCGGCATCGCCGGGGGATCTGCCATACATGGAGTTTGAGTTCGACAACATGGGTACCGCAGAGCAACAGGTGTTGGGTGCCGTGTACAGCGCCTCCGCTGCAGTGGGGCCAAACGCCATGAGCAGGGCGGCGATTTTCGAGGTACTGATCAAAGCCTCGGCGTGGCGAGGTAAGGTCGGCCCCACTTTGATTTCTCACCTAACGGGATATGGAGGCGGGGCGCGTTTAAGCGTTAGCGCATTGGCCGATCCGCAGGCTTGGGCTCTTGATCTTTTGGGCCTCAAACCAGCGCCAACTGCCAAACAAATTTCGAAACGATTTCGTGAGTTGGTGCGTAAGGCCCATCCGGATCATGGCGCCGATGAGTCACTGGCTGCCACTCGAATTGCCGACCTCACTGAGGCCCGCCGCATCCTTTCTTAGATGGCTCAAACTGAGACGTCTCCGGTGTCGGTGCTGCTGTATCCCGGGGCCGGAACAAGACGCGATCATCCCACGTTGGTTGCTGTGCAGGAAGCTCTCGGTCGTCGCCGAGTGCATCGCGAGGAGTTCGTCTATCAGACAACCTCCGGTCGTCGTCCCCCTCCGAAGGCTCCAGTTTTGATCGACGAAATCGTGTCTCGCGCTAAGAGAGTTCGAGGGCCAATAGTTCTGGGCGGACGTTCAATGGGCGGTCGCATGTGCTCTATGGCGGTGGCGGCTGGCCGCGTCCGGCGAGCTCGAGGTTTGGTGCTCGTGGCCTATCCGTTGCATCCGCCAGGCCGCCCAGAACGCTTACGTACAGAACACTTCGGCGACATTGAAGTGCCATGTCTTTTTGTTTCTGGCACCCGTGATTCGTTCGGCTCGCAAAGTGAGCTGGAGGCCGCGACAGAAGCAATTCCTGGCGACGTGGAACACGTGTGGATTCACAACGGCACCCACGATTTGCGGGGCGCCGATTCCCAAATCGCAGAGGCCGTCGCCGAGTGGATCACCCGCCTGGAGTGCTAGCCAATTCGGCGTCTTGCGGGTTGAGTTGTTCCAACTCTTTGTGGGCAGTTTCAGGGAATTTGAGAATGACGAGCGCGGCGAGCACGAGGGGGCCAATGCACATAATGGCAATGGCTGGGCCCACCCTGCCCCACCTGTCCGACAGGTACCCGACGGTGATGAGCCCGATCGCGCTGCCCATCACGGCCACCGTGCTGATGATGCCATTGGCCTTGCCGCGCAAGGCGGTGGGGAAGAGCTCTGGGAGGTACACGCTGAGCGATGGGATAGTGGCCGATCCAATGATGGCGCCCACTGCTGCCCACAGCCACAACCACACACCGCTGGCGAAGTAGCTCGCCGTGGTGCAGATGCCGAGGGCGGCGACGGCCACGGCTCCTACAATTCGGCGGCCATAGGCGTCGGCCAATTTTCCGCCGACAGCCACACCAATTCCGCCTGGCGTGTTGGTAAGCAACGTGAAATTGCTGATGTCGCCCTTCGTAAAACCACGTTCGTTGTTGAGATATCGGTTTTGCAGTTGCGAAGCGGGAGCCACGAATACATTGAGCAATGCCAGCCCCACACACAGCATTACGAGCCGGCCCATATTTTGTTTCAAAGACGGCCGATGGTGAGGCGAATCGGCAGCGGCGTATTCATCGGGCCTGTGGGCGTCGAACCGGCGAGATTCTGGGAGCTTGCGAAACATATGAGCGGCGATAGCCAACCCCAGCAGCGGTATCACATACATCAATCGCCAGCCCTTGACGCCCAGATCAGCCAAATGGAGTGAGAAGACACAGAGTCCTGCGCCGAACGCCATAATGAGACTGGTTATCGACAGAGCGTAGGCCCGCGAGTTTTTCGGCATTTCTTCTGCGGCAAAAATCGGTATCAAGATCCCGAGGCCCAAGGCAAACGATCTGCTGACTAGCTGAGTGATCGTTAAGAACGTCAGGTTGGGGCTCAGCGCGCCAAGCGCGGCGAATATCGGGCCAGCCACGAGGCACAGCAGGATTGCGTTTCGTCGCCCCTTTCGATCGGCAACGGTGGCCAGGGCGAGTGATATCAGAATACCGATACGAACTACAGCTAACGCGATGGCCTCGGTATGCTTTGACGTGCCAAATTCATCGGATGCGGGCAGGATGCTTTGGGTGATGAGCGTGTTGAGGTACCCGCCCACGATCGACGCCCCGCAGAGCAACCCCAACACGTTGATGGTATGGGCATCGAGTTGATCGGGCGGCGCCCACCATGGTGTGCGGCGAGGTGAATCGATAGCGGGGACGCTGGGGCGAAGGGCACGTTTGAGCGGAAGCGCGATGATCCACCCCACGTACGGCATCAGTAGTTGGTAGCGAATTGTTTGCGTGACCGTGTGGCGCTCTTGCCCTGTGGCGACTACCGATACGGTTCGTTCGTATGACGCGAATGGGCCTGACTGTTGGGAGAACGATCCATCGTCGTTACCCGTCTCGTTCACGATGCCGACGTTCGGGTGCTTGATCCGCGCTAGTTCGTCCGTCGAAACAGTAAGTGTGGACGTGAGCGTCGTCATCGGTGGTTACTCATCGTCGACCGGTGGTCGGTTCTTGGTAGCCGTATACGACTCCGCGGCGGCATCGGCACGCTTCTTGGCGACGAGCAAAATAAGCCAAATGGCAATGAGCGGGGCCACCACAATGAGCACCTCATCCCAACCGCCTTGATGGGCGAGCAGGCCGACAGAAAATTGGCCGGCGGTGGTCAGATGATTAGCCACCGAGGATGGCGTTGAGGCAAATCACTGTGGTGCCAATCACGCACAAAATCGGGCCCATTGATTCCTGAAGTGCTTGGCGCACACCGACGCGTTCGATGGCCCGGTCGTGCAGGACGACGAGCGCCAGCGCACCGAAGAGTGCCACTACGACAGCTTTCACGTAACCAATGGTGGTGATGGAGATGCCGAACGAAGACGGGTAGTACGAGTTGGTGCCGAAGATGTCAGAGCCCTTGCCAAAAGGATCGGATAGTTGGGCGTACGTGTTTTGCACATCGGTGAGGATGCGCAAGTAGTTATGAGCGATGGTCAAGCCAACAGTCAGGGGCACAAGGGCAACGGTGGCCCACCACGACCGCTTGCTGACAGCCATCCAAATCATCACGATTGCCGCCAAAATCCATGCCAATTGAATGGTGGCAACGAACGTGTACGACCAACCCAACCTGCCGATTTTCATGTTTGCCCAACCGCGGGCCAGCTTGCCAAAGATCGTTTGGCTTGTGGACGCAGTGGTGAAGTTGGCTATGTCGTACACGAAGCCCGCCAACACCACCAGCACGGTCATGAGCTGAGTGGGGGAGAAAGTGGTGCGGGTGAGCCCAGAACCGGGTATCCGAATTTGCACCCGATCGTCGCCGCCGCGGTGGAGGATACCGATCGATCCAACGATGCGAAAAAACACCCCGAAACCTTCGCCGGACTCGAGCCATTCAGCGCCCCACAAACCCACGCCAACGGCCACTGCCACTACATATGCGGCGACGAAAACGGCGCAATTCTTCGGGCTGAAAGAATCGAAATAGGCAAATTCGTACCACACGAAAGCGGCGATCATTACCGGTGCCGTCCACGTGGCAGGGTTGTCGTGCTTAGGAAATTTGACACCGATTCGCGTCAGCCCGCGAACGATGGTGATGAATGGATTGGCGGCCGCGTGAACGTTTCCGAGTACAGCATTGACCACTATGGGCACGTACCAGGCCACGATAAACAACAGCAGTCCTGCCACGTTTGAAGCCGGCTGCTTGCTTCCAAATAGGCCAGCTGCAATGGCCAGAATGAGAAACACGACACCGAGTATTTCGAGGAGGATGCGGGCCACGGCCGTGGCGTCGTCGAACCATTTCGGCATCGCAGTTCCGGCACTTTCGCTCAGCCGAGCAGTTCGGAAAGTGGCGCGAGCGTATAGGTACGCCGCCACCATCACTGCTATCGCACCGTAGAGCAGGAGCCATTTTGGCGCATCGCCAGTACCGAGCCCTCCAGCGTGGGCGAAAATGGTTTGATGGGCAGTTGCGAGCATGAGCACCGATGATACGTGAGGTTGAGTGCAACAATGCAGGCATGACGTCGTTGAGTCCGGACCGGGTTGCTGGCCTGTTTGCTGATGCCCATGCCGGGAGTCGAGCGGCGTTGGCCAAGCTGCTGACTATGGTCGAACGCGGTGGCGGCGATGCCCGCAGCGTGGGAGCGTTGGCCTATCCGTTGAGCGGCAATGCTCACACGGTCGGAATTACAGGAGCGCCCGGCGCGGGGAAGTCGACATTGACGTCGGCACTTGTGACGGTGTTGAGGGCCCATGACATATCTCCGGCCGTCTTGGCCATCGACCCTTCATCGCCATTTACGGGAGGGGCAATCTTGGGTGATCGTGTGCGCATGCAAACCCATGCTCTGGATAGAGATGTATTTATCCGTTCTATGGCATCGCGAGGCCAATTGGGCGGCTTGAGTTTGGCTACACCTGAGGCCGTGCGTCTATTGGACGCCCTCGGCAAGCAAGTGGTGATTGTCGAAACGGTTGGGGTTGGACAAGTCGAGGTGGAAATCGCAGGGGCCGCCGATACCACGGTGGTGGTGGTGAACCCGGGTTGGGGAGACGGTGTGCAAGCCAACAAGGCGGGGTTGATGGAGATCGCCGACATCTTTGTGATCAACAAAGCCGATCGGCAGGGAGTGGCCGACACCGAGCGCGATCTACGCCAGATGTTGGAGCTTGGCAGCTTGGCCCGACACGACGGATGGACGCCTCCCATTGTGCTCACTGTGAGCACATCTGGAGATGGCGCTGACGCATTGTGGACCGAAATCGAGCTCCACCGAGATCACTTGACGGCGAGCGGGCTTGGCGCGACGCGCCGCCACCAACGATTGGTTGATGAAGTGAAGGCGATAGCCGTGCATTCGTTTTTGGCGGTCATCGAGGCGCAGATTTCTACCGATGCCGCTCAGGGCATTGTCGACGATGTTGTAAGCCGTCGTATTGACCCGTGGGCAGCTGCCGATCTCATTGTCGCCAGCGCTGCCTCTGACCGGCGGGGTAGCGTGTCGTCATGAGCCTTATTGAAGTACTTCGCCGTCCAGATGATGTGGTCGTCATCACATTGAACAACGGAAAAGTCAATGCCATCTCACAGGCACTCGTCGAAGAACTGTTGGCCATTGCTCTCGAATTGCAAACGCAACTGCCAGGTGCTGTCGTGATTACTGGGGGCGAGAAAATATTCGCCGCCGGAGCTGACATTTCGGAATTCGGGGGCCAAGTTGCCGCCCAACGCATTGCCGCCAACTTGCATCGGGCCTTTGATGCTGTTGCGGCAATCCCATGCATGGTGATTGCTGCTGTAGCTGGTTACGCGCTGGGTGGCGGGTGTGAGTTGGCACTTGCGTGTGACTACCGAGTGGCCTCGGCGCGAGCAGTGTTTGGGCAGCCAGAAATCCTGTTAGGAATTATTCCCGGTGGCGGCGGCACGCAACGCCTCACCCGCCTGGTAGGCCCGTCCAAGGCCAAAGTTATGATCTTGGCCGGTGGACAAGTCAAGGCACTAGAGGCCTTGGCAATTGGCCTGTGCGACGAAGTGGTCGACCACGAGTCTGTAAACGATCGGGCACTAGAGTTAGCAGTTCAACTAGCGGGTGGAGCGGTAGTTGCCCAGCGTCTTGCCAAGAAAGCGATCGATTAGGGATTGGCCTTCTCGCTCGGTGTAGGACTGGCGCTTGAGCAAGAGCTTTTCACCGACGTCTTTGGCACGACCGATGCTGAAATCGGCGTGGCTAGCTTCATGGCAAACGGGCCAGGCAAAGCGGTGTTCACCGGTGCGTAATGGAATTCGACTTAAGAACAAACAGAAAGGATCCGATAGGAACCCATGAAGAAAATGATCTCTCTCTCACTGGCCCTTGTGGCAACAGTTTCATTGGGCGCGTGTTCCTCTTCGTCGCCAAAACTGAGCTCCGTCACCACGACGAAGGCCGGCGATGCGTCGGTGTCGTCGACCTCTGCCGATAGTGGTGGCTCTACGACCACGGCGGCAGCGCCTTCTGAAGATGGTGTTGCGTCGGCGGAAAAGATCAAGATGTTCCGGAGTGTGTTGGTGCCGATGCTCGCGCAACAGGGCTATACCGACGCTGAGTCAACTTGCCTCATCGACAAGGTGTTTGGCGATCCCGTTTTTCTTAAGGCAATTACTGGCGGCGGGGCTGCGGCAGTCGGGGCTGACTTCGCCAAATCGATGGAGACCACCGTTCTGAAGTGCGTGTCGGCGGAGCGTCTGGCCGAAATTGGTGCCAAAAAGGGCTGATGCCCGATTCGTTAGTGGGTTGTAGCGCCGACCTCGAAGTGGTCGCGTAAGCGGCGTAAATTGCCTCGCCATACCGCCTGTAAAACCCATCGGCCTCCGACCACAAAACCCATTTGGCCAGCAAGCCACCAAGGGAAACGAAGTGCTTCGACCCATGTGAATGTGGTGGTGCCGTCACCGTTGTTAGCCAACGTAAATTCGCCGACGCCTCGCACAAGCCCGTGATGGCTCACGCCCATTGCCCACCCAGCGTCCCATGAATCGACTTGCATTTTGTCGATGAGTTTGATGGGACCAACCTTGGTCACGCAATCAAAGGTGGTCCCCACGCCATGTGTTGTGGGGGATGTAAATGTGATCGATTCGGCGTCGGCCATCCATTCGACATGAGTGGCGATGTCGCGCACATACTCCCAAACAATGTCTGCAGGAGCGTTGATAACTACGCGACTCACGATGCGATTCCAGGGTGAAGTGATGATTGTCATTGGTAATGAGCGTAGGTCGAAACGTGCACGGGGCTGTGATCTGTGAATTCGAGGCCGTTCCAATCGGCGTAGCGGCTCACGAGAACGAGCCCCGCTCTGACTGCCATGGAATCGAGTTGCGAGGGAGTGAGATATCGCAACACAAATGGACGTAAACGCACCCCGCCGGATTCGGTGATTTCAATGTGTTGACCGACAATCGATTGCTCGACGGGATCTACAACGCTGGCGGTCAAAATCACTCGATCCAACTCCACAGATTTCACCGCCAACGATCGTGTCGGGTCGGAAATTTCGGCGGGTACAAAACACTCGATCACGACATGCCCCCCAAGGCTCAGGAGCTCGCCGCAGGTGCGAATACATACCTGTTGTTCAGCCGATGTTGTGAGGTTGCACAGCGTGTTAAACGTGATGAAGATGGCTTGGAAATTCTCGGGAAAATTCGCTGGAAGGACCATCGCGGCCATGTCGCCCAGCCAGGTTTTGGCGGCCAATTCAGGTGATCGATCTTGCAACAGCGCCACCATTTTTTCTGAGGCATCAACACCCCAAACGTCGACGCCGGCTGCGGCTAGTGGCCCAGCGATCCGCCCGGTGCCGATTCCTAGTTCCAGTGCTGGTCCCGTCGAAGCTAAGCCACCGAGATAGCGCACCGTCGAGGAAATATCGGAAATGTCGTGGTACCAGGCGTCATAAACATCGCTGATGCCATTGCCGTAGGTGTCGGGTTTGTAGCCTTCCATGATTCCTAGTTCAGCAGCTGCCGATGTCTCACCACGTAACGCGACGGCCATTGTGGATCGCGCTATGGCTTTCGTGCGCGCTGAGTACAGGTCGTTTGCACCAATTGTGGTGCCCCTAGCTGCTGTGAGTCAGTTCCTTCTAGCCTTCACCCGACACGAAATTTTGGACACCGACGGGCAGCCGATGTGGATGCGCTCTGTAGCATCGTCGGGCGTCTACAGCTCTACCAATTTTGAGAGTGCGACAGCGTGGGCGGCGGTGCCGTGGAGCCTGGCGTCGATTGTGATAGCCAGCACGATGGCGATTTGCGTTCACAGATGGGTAACTACGCCGTCGATGGTGATTTCAAGAAAGGCCCTTGGGCGACGGATCATGCGCCGCCTACCTGCCATCGTCTTGGTGTGGATTGGCGTCCACATTGTCGAACTGGCGGGGTTTGTGTATCTCAGCGTGCTCGTGGTGCCGTGGGTCGTGGTGACGATTCCGGTGCTCTTTTTCGAATCACTCTCCGCGCCGCGTTCGATCCGACGCTCGATGGCGTTGACCCGTCGTCGTTACTGGGCAGTGGCCGGCACCGCGCTATTGGTCACGTCCGTTTGTGTTGGTTTGAGTGTCGCTGCAGCAGTGCTTCCTAAGCGGATAACTGGGCTCATGGGGATCACCCCTGCGTGGTGGATCTGGGGCGTGATGGGCACCATCACAGCATCGATCACGATGCCCGTGATCGGGGCTACAAGCGCATTTTTGTACCTTGATTTGCGGAGTCGCCACGAAGGACTCGACATCGAATTGGCCATGGTCGATTGCTTCGAAAACGGCGATCGACGTGGGTAGGGGAGTTCGTCGGGTTGAAATGAGAATCATGGCAGCGGTCACTGTGGCGTTGTTGGCGTGTGTACTGAGTCTCGCCAGTACGGCTCATGCCGCGAACTCGCCGAGCCCCGATCACACACCTGCGCAAGCTAACGACGAGGCCCGCCGCTTGGCTCGATCCAACAATGGTCAAGGCGATAATTCCGGCGAGCAAACGCCGGTGACCACGACTGTCGACTCCCAACAACGTGAGGATCCGCCACCGTCAAAGAGTTCGAGTTCGTTGTCAATTCCTCCCGCTGTGGCCTGGGGTTTGGTCGTCGTCGTGGGGTTGATTTTTCTCTACCTGATCGCCAGGTCATTTGTTGGTCGAACAAAACGCGTCAAAGTTGTGGACGTGCAAGTCGACCAGGCGGGCGATTCGCCATCATCGGAATTGCGTGACGAACTCACCCCCGCCGAACGACTCCGACCTGGCGATGCGTGGCGCAAACGAGCCGCTGATCATGAGCTCAAATCTGAGTGGCGCCTTGCCGTCCGTGCCCGATTCCGCGGTCTACTTGTTGACCTCGCTGACAGCGGGGTAGTGGTGGAAGCTCGTGGCAAGACGGCTGGCGAGTACCGCAGCGATGTCGGCGCCCGCCAACCAGATGTCGCCGCGCCGTTTGATTCAGCGGCCGCTCTCTTTGAAGGAGCGTGGTTTGGGCCAAATGAGACAACCCAGGCGGAATGTGATCGAATCGCCCACGAATCCACCGAAGTTTTGGCAGCGTCGAAGTGAGGCAATTCCGGCTGGCAGGGTTTGTCGTTTGTGGCGCGGTGATGGCGGCGATCACTGCAATCATGAGTGCTCCATTGTCTGGCGCTCCTGGTTTCGCCAAGATGCCGGCGACGGGCGAGCTCGGCTTGTTACCAGTGCGAAAAATGCCCGCTGCAGGTGGGTACAGCATCGACTCCAACGGACCAGAGGGTATGACGATATTCGTCAAGCTGGCAAAGTCGTTTGGGCGTACATTTGTGTTCGGCGACAAAGTGCCGAGTGCCACAAACGTGGACCCTCAAGAAGTTGTCGTGGTTGTCGCAGATGGGCTCTCTGCGGCGGAAACCACGAACTTGCAGGAGTGGGTTCGTAACGGCGGCAATGTCGTAGCCATTGGTTATGGGTTCTATTCGGGCACTCAGGGGGCCGTCTTTGTACATGGTCGAGCCCAACAAAGTCGAGACCGGTGCACAATCTCGGCGTTGGATGGAATCACTACCGCTAACTTCTCAGATGCATCGCCGTATCAACAGGCCAATCTGGATGGCGACGTGGATGTGTGTTTTGCTTCAGCGAAACAGTCAGACAACAGCTCCTCGGCGTTTGTGCATTCGTATCCCGTGGGCGCAGGGCGGGTGACGTCCATTGCTTCGATCCAGCCATTTCTGAACAAGGTGATTGCCACCGATGACAATGCTGCGCTAGTGACTGCGCTCGTAGCTCCGACTCGCACCACCAAGGTGCACCTCATCGGTACCTACTTCACGTCCAAGTCTGGGCAGTCCGGCAACAAGGGAAATTCAAAGTCGAAGAGCAATACCAAACCGCGAGACGATAGGTCATTGCTTGATCTGGTTTCTCCAGGAATCAAACAGGGCTTCCTACAACTGCTGTTGGCCTTCCTGTTGTACGCGGCGTGGCGTGCCCGTCGAGTTGGTCGCCCGACGCGAGAAACGCTTCCGATATCAATCCATGCTCGCGATCTCACGACTGCTCGCGGCGCGCTTTTGGCCAAAGCGAAACGCCCGGCTAACGCTGCTTCGCGGTTGCAAGACCGCACGGTGGCCGATGTGGTGCGCCGGACTGGCTTGCCAGCCGACCACGTCATCGCCCGTTTGCGATCCGACGGATCGCCGTCGCCCGCCACAGTTGACACCGATGTCAAGTTGGCATTCTTCGCTTCGGACATACGTCGCGATCGCGACTGGTCGGCACCGGTAGCCACCGAACAAAATCTCAATACTGCTACAAATTCAGGAGAAAATGAATGAGCGCTGCCCGCGAAATGATCCAGTCTGTTCGCACTGAGGTGGGCAAGGTGGTGGTCGGCCAAGACGGTGTCGTCACTGGCTTGCTGACGGCGTTGTTGGTGGGTGGTCACGTGCTGCTTGAGGGAGTGCCCGGTGTAGCCAAAACGTTGACGGCCAAGACGCTCGCCGCCGCGCTTGATGTGCAATTTTCGCGTGTGCAATTCACACCCGACCTCATGCCCAGCGACGTCACGGGGCAAATGACCTTCAGTCAGTCGTCCGGCGAGTTCACGTTTCGTCCTGGCCCTATTTTCACCAACATTTTGTTAGCCGACGAAATCAACCGCACGCCACCAAAAACCCAGGCATCGCTCCTCGAGGCAATGGAGGAGCGCCAGGTTTCGATCGACGGGGCATCTCGCCAGTTGCCCAATCCGTTCATGGTGATCGCCACCCAAAACCCTGTCGAATACGAAGGCACATACCCGTTGCCGGAAGCTCAGCTCGATCGTTTTCTGTTCAAATTGATCGTTGGCTATCCAGCGGTCGACCACGAAACGGCCATGTTGACTCGCCATCACAATGGATTCGATCCCCGTGATTTGGTAGGTGCCGGCGTTAGGGCAGTGACCAATGATTCAGTGCTCGCTGAGGCTCGTGCCGAAGTGGGGGCCATGGTTGTCGACGACAAGATCATCGACTATTTGGTGAGTCTTGTCACGGCAACGCGTACATCGCCTTCGTTGTCACTTGGCGTGTCTCCCCGCGGTGGGGCGGCCATGTTGCATGCTGCAAAAGCGTGGGCATGGCTTAGTAACAAGTCATTCGTAACGCCTGATGAGGTGAAGGTAATAGCCAAGCCGGTCATGCGTCATCGGGTGGCCTTGCGCAGTGAAGCAGAGCTCGAAGGTGTACAGGTCGATGGCGTGATCGACGGCATTTTGGCAGCAGTGCCCGTGCCCCGATAAATGATCCCTACCCGTCGTGTAGCGATGTTGGCAGCCGCCTTGGCCGTTGTGGCCGTGGCGTTGAATTTCGCGTTCCCGTGGGGGCTATTGGCTATCAACGTGCCGTTGTTGGTGTTGGTGCTTGTGGATTGGCAGTCGGCACCGGATCCGAATTCAGTCGTCATTGAACGTGTGGCACCCAGCATTTTGACCCTCGGGAGTAGTGACACCATCACCTACACCGTGCACAATCCAGTGGACCGCGCCGTGCGGTTCGACGTGTCAGATACATTGGTCGATTCTCTCCAGCCGAGCATGCGTGAATTCCACTTGACAGTTCCGTCAAGTGGCTCGGCTCAGGCAACTGCCACCATCGAGCCATTGCGTCGGGGCCGTTTCGAGTTCGCCGAAATGACCGTGCGTACGTACGGCGTGATGGGGCTTGTTGCCCGTCAACGCGATCGTCGTGGCCCGTCGGTTTCGCACACATTGCGGGTGATGCCTCCTTTTCGCGCCAAGCACGAAGCCGAACTTCGAATCCGCAAAGCACGAATCACCGAAGTGGGCGTGCGATCGGCCCAAGGCCGTGGCGGCGGCACCGAATTCGACCAACTCCGCGAGTTCACTGCCGACGACGAATTTCGGCGTATCGACTGGTCAGCCACTGCCAGATCTCCGCGTCCGATCGTGCGCACCTATCGGGCGGAACGCAACCAAAATGTGGCACTTATGGTCGATACCGGTCGGGTGATGGCCGCCAAGGTGCAGGGTGTTTCTCGTTTCGAACACGCCATCGATGCTGCCCTCATGCTTACCTACGTTTCCACCCAGCTTGGCGATCGGGCCGGGTTGATTACGTTTGGTGAAAAGGTACGTTCCGTGGTGCCGTTGTCGGCGCAACGCCAGCAAACGCAAAGGATTACTGAAGCGTTGTATTCATTAGAACCAGAGCTTGTGGAGAGCGATTTTCGAGCCGCATTTTCGGGCGCCGTGGCTCACTTCAAGCGGCGAGCCATGTTGGTGGTTTTCACTGACTTGAACCTTTCGTCGGTGACCGAATCGATCATGCCCGTATTGCCTCTCGTGGCGCGCCGCAACGTGATTGTGATCGCGGCCATTCAAGACCCGGACGTGGTGGCGTGGGCTGCTGCACCGCCGGAAACATCAACAGAGGTATACCGGCAAGCAGCTGCGATAGCGGCGTTGGCAGAGCGTCGAAAGGCGGCCCAACTGGTGGCCAAATACGGCGTGAAGGTGATCGACGCCCCGCCGGGCAAGATCGCTCACTTGTTGGCCGATCAGTACCTCGAGCTCAAGGCGTCAGGCACGCTGTAGTTCGGCAGCAGTCATTTTGAGTACGTTGTCGCTTTCGTCGAACAACCCAGTCGAAAGATGAACCCGGGCGGCTCGGCGGCCGAACACTACGACCCACGTCCAAAACACGGTGCCGACGGTGATCCCGATGCCGACCCGCACGTTGGTCGACAGTGAGCTCCCAGTGACGTATCCCTCGATGGTTCCTGCCACGCCAAAAGCCAAGATTAGGCCCAAAATGATCACGATCGATCGTTTGCCTTGTTCGACGAGCGCGTCGGATCGCCGTCGTTTACCGGGAGCTATGAGAGTCCAACCCAATTGCATGCCAGCTGCGCCCGCCACCACGATGGCCGAGAGTTCCAAAATTCCGTGGGGCAAGATCAGGCCCCAAAATTTGCCCGGTTGTCCGGCGGTATAAAATACGCCTGCGGCTAGTCCGAGGTTGGCGCCATTCAGAGCCAACACCCAAACTGTCAACACGCAGAAAGCCACGCCCACTGCAAAAGCCATGATCGATACTTGAACGTTGTTGGTGAATACTTTGAACGCGAACGTGGTGGCAGGACCAGTGGAGTAGTAGTTCTCGAATTCACTTCCTACGTAGGCTTGGCGTAGCTCTGTGGGCATTGCGATGTTGAGTGCTTCGTTGGAGTGTGCCAGCCAAACGCCCAAAATAATTGTGGGAATGAATGTCAATGCAACAGCTATCAAAACGAACCGGCGGGCGTGCCACACGGCGGCCGGAAATGTTACGGCAAAGAAGTTTCTGATCCGACCTTTGGCACGCGGTGTGGCCCCGTAGATCACGGTGCGGGCGTCGCTCACGAGGCCGCTGAGCCGAGCAGTAAGGGCTGGATCGTTGATGTGAACTCGGGCGTAGGCCAAGTTGGTACAGGCAGCCTCGTAGCGACTTATGAACTCATCGAGGGCACCTTCTGGCAACGAATGCGGCCCTCTCCGGACTACCTGTGTGAGTTCGGCCAACCGCTGCCAAGCCAGGTGATGGTCCGAGAGGTACCGATCGATGTTCATATCGTTAGTAGGTTACAAATGCCAGGTAGTGTGGCCACGTATGCCCGTCGCACCTGCGTTCGTCAATGTGACTCCCGAGGGCGCCGTCATCGATTTCGACACCGCTGGATTATCGTCACGAATTTTGGCTCGTTTCATTGACACATTTGTGCAGGGTTTCATGTTGTTGGTGGCAGGAGCGCTGGTCGGTGGTCTGATCGTTACCGGATCGCGGACCGGAGTCGAACTCGCCTTCTTGTATGTGGCCATTTTTCTCGTCACGTTCGGGTATCCAATCGTGTGCGAAATGAAGATGGGAGGCCGCACGATCGGCAAGGCAGCAATGGGATTGCGTACGGTCACTATTGATGGCAGTCCGCTTAAGTTTCGTCAGTCGCTCATTCGTAGCTTCATGGCCATTGTTGATCTCACAGTACCCATTGGTCCGCTGGCTGGCGCCGCCAGCATTTTGACGTCGCCATTGCACCAACGGCTGGGTGATCTGGTGGCCAATACCGTCGTGCTCAATGAACGCCACGGCCATTCGTTCGCCTTCGCCAGAGCATTTAGTGCGCCACCCGGGTTGGAGTCGTATGCCGCCACACTCGACGTGAGCGCCATCACTCCCGCGCAGTATCAACTCATTCGGAACTACCTCTTGCGACTTTTTGATCTCAAACCAGGACCTCGCGCCGCGCTGGCTCGCAAGATCGCCAACAATGCTGCGGCAGTGATCCGTCACACGCCTCCGCCTCAGGTTGCGCCAGAACCATTTTTGGTGTGTGTGGTAGCTCGCTATCAGCTTTTGACGGGCCCTGTTCGGAGGTAGCTCCAACCGGCGCATACAGTTGGGCCATGCGCATCGCCATCGGAAGTGACCACGCTGGATTCGATCTCAAACAACACCTCGTAGGCTTTCTGGCCAACTTGGGTCATGAGGCCGTGGATATGGGGACACACTCCAGCGAGCCGTGCGACTATCCCGAATTTTGTGCAGCCGTAGGTGTTGCGGTTCGCGATGGCGAAGCGGATTGTGGGCTGGTGATGGGGGGATCTGGCCAAGGAGAACAGTTGGCCGCTAACAAGGTGCACGGCGTGCGCGCCGCGTTGTGCAACGACCTGTACACCGCTCGATTGAGTAGGGAACACAACGATGCCAATGTGCTATCGATAGGCGCTCGAGTGGTTGGCCTGGGGCTCGCAGAAGAGATTGTGGCCCTGTGGTTGGCGACCCCATTTGAGGGCGTCGACGTCAATGGCCAGCCCAGCCGCCATGCCCGTCGAGTGGCTCAATTGATGGCGTTGGAAACCGTACACTGACCCTATGCCCTGGCCACAAGATAACGATCACGTCATTGACGATTTAATTGCCGCGGAAACGCACCGTCAAAACACCACGCTCCAACTCATTGCGAGCGAGAATTTCACGTCGCCGGCGGTGATGCGAGCCACGGGTAGCTCGTTGACCAACAAGTACTCAGAGGGGTATCCGGGCACGCGCTACTACGGCGGAAATGCCATCGTGGATCAGGTCGAAGATCTGGCTCGGGAACGGGTGAAGCAACTCTTCGGGGCGGAACACGCCAACGTTCAACCTCACTCGGGGGCTAGCGCCAATCTGGCCGTGTTCCTGGCGTTGATTCAGCCTGGCGACAAGGTGATGGGTATGCGTCTTGATCATGGAGGCCATCTCACTCACGGGTCGCCTGTGAACTTTTCTGGTCGCCTGTACGACTTTGTGAGCTATGGCGTCACCAAAAGTGACGAGCGCATCGATATGGATAACGTGCGCGAGCTGGCGCTCGAACACAAACCGAAACTGATCATTTGTGGGGCGACTGCCTACCCGCGAATTATCGACCCCAAGCCGTTTCGCGACATTGCCGACGAAATCGGCGCCTTGCTGATGTTTGACGCAGCACACATCGCTGGCTTGATTGCTGGTGGCGTACACCCCAACCCTGTTCCTTACGCAGACGTGATGACGTTCACAACCCATAAGACGTTGCGCGGCCCCAGGTCGGGCTGCATCGTGTGCCGCAGCGAGCATGCTGTCGCTATCGACAAGGCAGTGTTTCCCGGAGCTCAAGGCGGTCCACTCGAACACGTGATTGCGGCTAAGGCCGTGGCATTCCATGAGGCGTCGCAACCGGAATTTCGGGAATACGCCAAAGCAATTATTGCTAATAGTTCTGCGCTGGCTGGTGCCCTCACGCGCCACGGTGTGCGCCTGGTTTCTGGCGGTACCCAGAACCACCTCATGCTCGTCGACTTACGCTCCATTGACCCCGAAATCAAAGGTCGTGCCGCGCAGGAGGCTCTCGATAGCGCAGGCATTACATTGAACTTCAACACCATTCCCGACGATCCTCGGTCGGCATTTCAGGGTTCGGGGCTGCGAATTGGCACCGCTGGAGTTACCACGCAAGGCATGGGCGCGGCCGAAATGCAGACCATTGCTGACCTTATCGTTCGTGTCTTGCGAGCGATGACGAACAACGTGGTCGACGCTGCCGTCGCCGCATCTGTGCGCGCCGAAGTTGCTGAGCTGTGCGCTCGTTTCACGCCGTACCCCTAAGTCGTTTCGCTGCCTTGGGGTCGGTTCGTTTGCGCTGCACTCCTGACTTGTGACGAGTGACGGCTAGAATCCCTGCCGTGGCATTGTGTACATGGGGTAGTCAAGCTCGGGTGCAAGGGACTTTTCGATGACAGTAGAAGTCGAAACTAAGGATTGCACACATTTATCAGATGCCGAGTTAGGCGAGATGGGCGATTTGTCGGCCGCTTGCAGCGTGGCATTTGATTTCGGCATTTTGGCGAAAGCCTGCGAAGACTGGGTCCTTGTGACTCAAGCACGCATCGATGGCAAATTGCACGGTTTCGTTTTCACAACGCTGGAGCGCATTGGCGGTACGCCGAGTGTGATGCTCGGCCTGGGTTCGATCAAGCGCACCAAGCAGCGAGATGCCGTCATAAAAACGATCATGGGGTCGCTGTATCGACGAGCGCTCATGGCATTCCCTGATGAAGATGTTCTCGTGGGATCGCATTTCAGCTTCCCGGGCGGCTTCGAAACGTTCAAGGGTCTCGTCGATATTGTGCCTCGTCCGGGCTACACCCCGACAGGTGAAGAGCGAGCGTGGGGCCGTCGTCTCATCAAGCGCTTCGAGACCAAAGGCGCATACGACGAGCGTTCATTCCGTCTCACCGGTACCGGTGGCACCACACGTCTGTTCGACCACGAAGGTGTAAAGGCCGCTCCAGCGGAACTCCTTCCGATGTTTGAGGGAATTGATGTGGATCGCGGCGACTGCCTAGTGGCATGTGGCTGGGTTACTGCCGACGATTTGGTGAAGCTCGGCAGCAACAACGTCGGCTGAGATGTTGGCGCTGGCGCTCAAATAGTGGAATTTGCTGACGCACTCGCCGCTCGGAGGATGCACCGCGATTTTCTCGACGTCGAACTAACCGACGAAGTAGCAGGCCGCATTGTCAAGGCAGGGTTGCGAGGCCCTTCGGCAGGTTTTGCCCAAGGCCTCGAACTGTTGGTGTTGCGAGGGGATTCGCGGCACAAATATTTCGAGATCACGGAACCCGAGACGTGGGGTCAACCGGGTATGGCCAACGCATCGCTCGTAGTGCTGCCGATTGTGGACCCCGAGGCATATCTTCGCCGTTATCAACAGGCCGACAAGGCCCATACCGGCATGGGTACACAAGATGGGTGGGCCGTGCCGTATTGGTGGGTGGATGCTGGAGCGGCAGCGATGGCTATGTTGCTGGCAGCTGCTAACGAGGGCGTGGGAGCGTTGCTCTACACGTTGGGCACCAATGAGGCTGCTGTGCTTGAGGCGTTTGGCGTGCCGCCCGATCGGCGGTGTAGCGGGCCGTTGGTATTTGGCATCCCCGCCAATGACGAGGTCACGGGATCGGCCGCCACACGACAGCGGAGGCCTGCTGGCGAGTCAATTCATATCGACGTCTGGTAGCGCCTCTCTTGAGGCCAGAGGGCCAAACAGTTATGCGCCACAGGTAGTTTTTTGATATGCGCCGATATCTTTTTCGGCGCGCTTGACTTGAGGGCTGATATTTGTTGACACTCGCCGGTATTCGGGGTCATTGAGTACATCTACTCGCTTGTAGTTGTGTTTCTTAATGATGTCGAGTTCTAGAAGCGCAATCTTGTGAATCTGCTTGAGGCCACTCTGGAACTCGGTCGGAGCAGCAGCCACCATGGCGTCGAGTTTGGTCGTCAACGCGGCCTTGAAAGTGTCAAAGTCCTTAGGCCCCTTACCAGTAGTCAGGTCGACTTCAGACTTTTGAAAATCGGATGCAGCCTTCCAGGCAATGCAAAATTTGTCGGTGGCGGCTCCAGGAGGCACTGTGCTGGTGATCGTGGCGCCAGACGACGTCGTCGAGCCACCAACAGTGGTTGTACTTGCCACTGCGGTTGAGCTGACAGTCGCCTTCTCTGACGTGCACCCAGCAGCGACAAGAGGAAGGAAAATTCCTAAAGCAAACAACGTAGCCATTCGTTTCATGATGTGACTTCCTGAAGTTGGGTAGTGAGTTGAGGTGCGGAATTGGTCGGCAAATCGCAAACGTTGTCGCGACACACGTAGGCATGACCTGCCACACGATTGTCGAACAACGCCGAATTTGGGGAGTCGCCCCACGCCAAAACCATAGACGGAAGGTACATCGAATTGGCTGCTTCGCGTAGCGCGGCCCCTGCATCATCCGACCCCGGAATCACCACCTCGATTGTTCCTAATTGGCGTAGTTCGATTGCTGTCAACAGTTGTGAAAACGCCGTCGGGTGCTGGGCGGCGACGTTGGCGGTGAGGCGCATGATCTGGTCGGCAAATTCGCCATATCGCGCCTCTCCCCGCAACGCAGCCAGACGCAAAAATGCGGTGGCGGCCACCGAATTGGCCGATGGCACAGCGTTGTCCATGATGTCTTTCGGCCTGCTCACCAGCGATTCGGCGTCGTCGCCGGTAGTAAACACGCCACCCTTATCGGCGTCCCAGAACAACTCCACGAGCTGATCGGCGACCACAGAAGCTTCGTCGAGCCATCGGGTCAGGCCCGTGGCCTCGAAAAGTCGCGTGAAGGCATCGATCAGATTGGCGTAGTCGCTGGCATACGCCAGATGCTGAGCTCTGCCGGCGCTGTCGCCGGCTTGCTGCCAGCTCCGCATCCATCGGCCATCTGATCGTCGCAAATTGGTCAACAGGAATTCGGCATTTCGCTGCGCAGCGGCCAACCAGGCCGCATTGCCAGTGACACGTGCCGCTTCGGCCAAAGTGGCCAGAAATAGACCGTTCCACTCTGTGAGCACCTTGTCGTCGAGCCCAGGGCGGATGCGATGGGAACGGGCTTCGAGCAGGGCAACGCGAGCTCGTTCGATGTGCTCAGGACGGGCCAGGTCACCCCTGGCGTGCATTCGATTCAGGATGTTGCTTTCTTCGAAATTGCCATGATCACTGACCCCCCAAAAGGCTATTGCTTCGGAGGCAGTATCGGCGTCGAGCACCTCACGAATTTGGGCGGGCGTCCACACGTAAAACTTGCCCTCCACCCCTTCGGAATCGGCATCTTCGGCGGAGAACCAGCCGCCAGCTGGGTGGGTAAGATCGGTGAGGACGTAGTCGATTGTTTCGGTAGCCGTCTGCAAAAACCGTGCTTCACCTGTGGCTTGCCAAACATGGAGGTACACGCGGGCCAAGAGGGCTTGGTCGTACAACATCTTTTCGAAATGGGGCACCAACCATTCGCGGTCGACGGAATATCGAGCAAACCCGCCGCCCAAGTGGTCGTAGATGCCGCCGGCCGCCATGGCATCAAGCGTGGTGGTTGCAATTCGCAATACATTGGCGCGTTGCGTGCGTTTCCATGCCCGAAGCACGGCATCGATGCTCATGGTCGAGGGGAATTTTGGTGCCCCGCCAAAGCCACCCCATTCGGGATCAAACTGATCAAATAGTGACGTGATTGCCTTGTCGACAACTGCCATGGTCGGCAGGTCCTCTGCGGCTGTCAGTTCTTTGTTGAGACGCCCCATCACATCGGTGAGTTGCCGGGCTTGCTCGTCGAGTTCGTCACGCTTTGTATGCCACGCGTCGTCGACGGCCTTGAGCAACTGCACGAATTGCTCCGGCCTGTAATAGGTGCCTCCGTAGAAGGGCTTGCCTTCTGGTGACATGAACACGGTCATGGGCCATCCGCCGCGGCCGGCAATGGCTTGGACGGCTTCCATGTAGATGGCGTCGACATCTGGGCGTTCTTCCCTGTCGACTTTTATGTTGACGAATAGATCGTTCATCACGCCGGCTACGGCATCATTTTCGAACGACTCATGGGCCATCACATGGCACCAATGGCACGCCGAATATCCCACGCTCAGCAGGATCGGCTTATCGGCGGCGCTGGCGGCGGCGAACGCTTCTGGGCCCCATGGATACCAGTCAACGGGGTTATCGGCGTGCTGACGTAAATAGGGCGAAGACTCGAGCGCTAGCCGATTCTGATGGGTCATACAGCTATGGTACGCCGAGGAGTTTTGGAGGCCCGTTTCCGCTGCTGGGTTGTGGATACGCCGTCCGTCGAGTTGCCTTGAGGGGGCCAAGCATGATGGTTGCAATCATTTCCGGAGCTGATACGGCGTGGGTGCTTATCGCCGCCGCGCTGGTGTTGTTTATGACGCCAGGATTGGCGCTGTTCTACGGCGGCATGGTGCGGGGAAAAAATGTGCTTGCCATGCTGATGCAAAACTTCTTTGCCATGGGGCTAATCAGCGTGTTGTGGGCGATTGCGGGGTTTTCGCTGGCCTTCGGCGGCAAGAATAGTTGGATTGGGGACCTCTCGCTGGCAGGCCTGAAGGGTCTGTTTCGCAGTGGCGCTGAGATTCCCGGCTTTGGCAGCGCTCTGACAGTTGCCCCGTTGGCCTTCGTGGCCTACCAAATGATGTTTGCTGTCATCACGCCCGCACTCATCACGGGTGCGACTGCAGATAGGTGGAAATTTTCGGCGTACGCCGTGTTTATCGGCGTATGGTCGATCCTGGTGTACTCGACAATTGCCCATTGGGTGTTCAGCCCGAACGGTTGGTTGTACAAGCGGGGGGCGCTCGACTTCGCAGGTGGCACGGTGGTGCATGTGAATGCCGGCATTGCGGCGTTGATGGTTGTGCTCGTATTAGGTAAGCGTCGAGGTTGGCCCCACGAGGCCATGCTGCCTCACAATTTGCCCTTTACGTTGCTGGGTACGGGAATCCTTTGGTTTGGCTGGTTTGGCTTCAACGCCGGTAGCTCGTTGGGTGCCAACGGTATTGCGGCCCAGGCCTTTCTCAATACCCACCTGGCTGCCGCCGCTGGCATGTTGGGTTGGCTATTGGTAGAGAAACTGAAGACCGGTCACGCCACCACGCTTGGTGCGGCATCGGGTGCAGTGGCTGGGTTGGTGGCTATCACGCCGTGCGCAGGATACGTCGGCGGGATGGCGCCAATTGCCATTGGTTTCATAACTGGTGGTATCTGCTTGTTGGCCGTGAGTTTGAAGTCGAAATTCGGGTACGACGATTCCCTCGATGTGATCGGCGTGCACCTCGTGGGCGGCGTACTGGGATCGCTGCTTTTGGGGTTGTTTGCCGACCGACGTATTAATGCAGGCGGTCACGACGGGATGTTCTTTGGTGGCGGGTTCAAGCTCATGTCCAACCAGCTCATAGCTGTCGGCGCCACGTTGCTGTTCTCGGGTACTGTCAGCTACTTATTGGCCGTCGTGATTGACAAGACGTTGGGAATGCGGGTGTCTGCCGACGACGAAGCGCAAGGCCTCGATCTCGCATTGCACAGCGAAACCGCCTACGTTTCGTCGTTTCGGATCTAGTTCAACCAAGGGGTTCTACGCGTGGAAATTCGTCTCGACAACAAAGTGGCTGTGGTCACTGGAGCATCACGGGGCATCGGTCAGGCCATTGCCCACTCCTTCGCAGAGGCGGGCGCCCACGTGATGATGGTGTCTCGCAAGCAGGAGGCCCTTGAGGCCACCCGTGAAGAAATCATCGCCGCCGGTGTGGATGCCGAGTTGCTTCATGTGATGGCTGCCAACGCCGGCGAGCCAGAGGCTGGGCAGGCCGTGATGGCGGCCACGATTGAGCGGTTTGGGGCCATTGACATTCTGGTCAACAACGCAGCCACCAACCCGTATTACGGTCCTACTCTCGGGGTCGATGAATCGCGTTACGACAAGACTTTTCAGGTGAACTTGCGGGGTCCGTTGTTTTGGACGAAAGCCGCATGGGAGCACGGTTTCAAGGGCGGTTCCGGTAAGGCTGTGCTCAACATTGCGTCAGTTGGCGGCCTGCGAGCAGAAGGTGCTCTCGGGGTGTACAACCTCACGAAGGCTGCGCTGATTCACATGACTCGCCAGCTTGCTTCCGAACTTGGTCCTACGGCACGAGTGGTGGGCATTGCGCCGGGGCTTGTGCAGACCGATTTCGCCAAAGTGCTGGTGGATAATTTTGGTGAGACGTTGGCCAGGCGGCTGCCGACGAAGCGCCTCGGCGTCCCTCAAGACATTGCCAACCTGGCCGTGTTTCTGGTGAGCGACAAAGCATCGTGGATCACGGGCGAAACCTACGTAATCGATGGCGGCGCTGGAGTGTCAAGCGCCGCCTGACGCTCTGGCCTCAGCGATTGCCGTATCGGATGCAATGAGGCCAATAGGAATCATTTCGGCCACGATCACGCCACCCAAAATAATAAAAGGAATGTTGAGTCCGTACCGGTGGGCAATAAGGCCTCCGACGACGCCGCCAATCGGCATCATGCCGAGACCAAAAAGCCGGTACGCCGAATTGACGCGCCCGAAAAGGTGGTCGGGAATAATTTGTTGACGAAGTGACACTGTGACCACGTTCCAACTTGTGCCCGTGAAGCCGGCTACGGCCATGGCGGCCACGGCCACAACAGGACTATGGGTGAGTCCGAGCACGATGAATTGGCCGCCTTCGAATACAGCGGCGAGCACAAGCGTTCGTCCTTGCCCGAAGTATTTGCTGACTCGGTCGCCGACAACGCCGCCGAGTACCGCTCCCACCGCAGCAGCGGCCAACATCACGCCGAATCCCTTGTTGGTGAGTTGCAAGCGCTCTTGGGCCAGCAAAACCAACAGAGCGCCTGCTCCCGTCGAGCACAAATTCATGATGCCCAGGCAGATGGCCAATGTGCGCAACAAACGGTGACGAAAGAGCCACCGCAGCCCCTCAGCAATTTCTGCCCCCATTGACCGTCGCCCGCTCGCAGAATCGGGTGATTCGTTGACAGGCCGTGCGGGAGGTTTGGGCGCCAACTTGATGGTGAGAATGAGCGCCGCAGAAGCAAAGAACGAGATACCGTCAATTATGAACGGCACGCTGGCCGCGGCGGCGAACAGGAATGACCCCAGTGGCGGACCAACGAATTGACGACCGACGACCTCGGCTGAGTATTGCCAGCCGTTGGCCTTTTCTAGCAACGCAGGGTCTTTGACCACCGACGGAAGAAGCGCTTGGGCTGCGTTGCCAAAGAGCACTTCGGCGAATCCAATAAGAAGCGCTGTGGCATAGAGCAACGGGATTCGTACCCAGTCGGCCCAAATTGAGATCACGATGCCAATGGTCACCACGCCTCGAATAAGGTCCATTGCCGCGGCAATGACCCGCTTGTTATGGCGATCCACGATGGCGCCGGCGTGCAAAGAAAACACGAGCCACGGGATCGTCGATGCTGTTGCTAATCCACCAATCAATCGAGGATCACGCGACAGCGATGCCGCCAACAACGGCAACGCTGTAAACGAAGCGCCATCGCCGAGAGCCGAAATTGTGGACGCTGTCCACATGCGCCAATAGGCCGACCCGAGTGGCGTACTACTAACGCTCACGGTGGACCACTAGGCGAGCGCTGCGAACAATTTGTTGAGTTGGGGATACCGCATGGTGAGCTCTCCGCCATCCACGAAGAGCGTGTCTCCGTTGACGAATGTGGCTTCGTCGCTGGCCAGGAAAAGCGCTGCGTTAGCAATATCGAGGGGTTGGCCTGTGCGTCCGGCGGGAATGTTTTCCAGAAACTCTTCCCGGATTCCGGGTACGCCGCCGAACGCGGTGAGCGGCGTATCGATGAGCCCTGGGCCAATGCCGGTGACCCGAATGCCGTGCGGTGCCAGCTCCATGGCTGCCACTCGGGTGAGCATTTCGACGCCCGCTTTACTTGCGCAATAGGCGCTCATGCCATGCGCTGGCTGGCGGGCATTTATCGAAGCGATGTTGATGATTGCGCCACCGTTTCCTGCGGCCAGCATGGCTTTGCTCTCATGCTTGATGGACAGAAATACGCCCTTGAGATTGATGTTGAGGACCATGTCCCATTGCTCGACGGTCTGCTCGTGGATGGGAGCATACGTGCCCAATCCGGCGCAGTTGACACCTATGTCAAGTCGCCCGAAGCGGGTCATGGTTGCTTCGATGAGGCGGGCCACATCGGCCTCGTCGGTAACTTCGCCGGTGCATGTGATTCCGTCGTCACCCAATGCCGATGCGCGGGTGGCTAACAGATCTTCATTGCGATCGCCCAACACAACTCGTGCGCCTTCTTCGAGATACCGCTGAGCGACACCCCATCCAATACCAGAAGCACCTCCCGTGATCACGGCCACTTTGCCGGCCAGCCGATTGCCCGATGCCATGGTTACGCCTCCATGCGGGGGTCAATTGGGGTGACAATTCCGACGCTGTTTTCGATTGCTTCCGCGGCAGCCAATGCTTGGTCGTCACGGAACCGTCGAGCAATGATTTGCACGCCCACTGGCATGCCGTTGGCCAAGCCGCCGGGCACCACTGCTGCCGGTAGACCCAACACATTGGCGGGCAGGATGGGGCGGAAAAGTTGCAATGTGGCGATGGTGTTTTCGACTGATGCAACATCCCAACCGTGCTCGAAGGCGGGCTCAGTCCACACCGGCGCCAAGATAATTGGGTAGATGTCCATAAACGCCGACCAAGCTTGAGCTATTTCGTGCCGCGTGCTGTGCAGCGCCGAAATCGATTCAACTGTGGGAGGGGCAAAGATGGTGTTGCCATTGTTCACAAAGGTAAGGGCGTCGGGGCCCAAGACCATTTCCAGGAGCGGTCGTTGAGCCTCCAGATCGGCACCTAATGTGCCGGCCCACGCCAACAGTGATTCCAGGAACATGGGCGGATCGATCTCGGTCACGTCGTAGCCAGCGTCGCTCAATACGGCGGCAGAACTGCGGATCACACCGGCGATCCCGGCATTGGTTGTGCCTCCCGCTGGCTCGGCCATGACGGCCACCTTGACCCGTGAGTGGGTGTCGGGATACGACAACGGCGACGGCACTACGTACGGGTCACGGGCATGGGGACCGGCCATGATTGAAAGCGCCAACCTTAGATCTGCCACCCGACGAGCCATGGGCCCGTCGGCCAACATCACCTGCGACGACATGACAGGGTATTGGGGTGGAATAACCGTGGCCATGGGGAGTCGATTGGTGGTGGGTTTGAGGGACGCAATACCGCAGCAGTGGGCAGGGTTGCGCAAGCTGCCACCAATGTCGTTGCCGAGCCCAAGCGGGCTCATGCCAGACGCAATGGCTGAGCCTTCGCCTCCCGATGAGCCGCCAGCTGTGCGGTTCGGGTGCCACGGATTTCGGGTGAGGCCGTGCAACGAAGAATCGGTGTGAATTCGCAATCCCAAGTCGGGCAGGTTTGTGCGGCCAATCGGGATAGCTCCCGCTGCCCGCATGCGCTCCACAATCGGGCAATCAATGGCCGCCACCGCGTCCTTGAGAGCGATGAGCCCGGATGTGGTGGCCATGCCGGCCACATCCAGATTTTCCTTGACCGTGAATGGCACACCGTGCAGCGCTGGCAATTCAGCGCCGCTCATAGTGGCGGAATCGGCCCGATCGGCGTCGGCCCTGGCGGCATCGGCCATCACCACGACCACCGCGTTGAGGTGTGGATTTACTTGTTCAATGCGGGCCAAATGAGCGTCGATAACCTCACGGCTGGAGACCTGTTTCGCCTTTATCTGAGTAGCGAGTTCTGTGGCTGAATGTTCCCAAAGTTGCATGCCGCCACTCTTGCATGTTTGACCGTCGCCCTGTGACAAACTGCGTCCAATGATGCCTGACTTTTACGGCGACCTTTACGCCGATGTGACCTGGACAGCTGATGGTGAATGGCGAGATATCTCCTACGAAACCAGCCCGGAGGGCATCGCCAAAATCACGATCTGTCGTCCTGAAGTACGCAATTCGTTCAGGCCCCAAACGCTGTTCGAATTGCAAGAGGCTTTTAATATGGCCCGCGACAATGACCGCGTCGGCGTGATCATTTTCACAGGCCAAGGCACAGAAGCCTTTTGCGCAGGCGGCGACCAGCGGGTGCGTGGCGACGACGGCTACATCGGCGACGACGTCGTGGCCAAAAAGGGCATCGGGCGATTGAACGTGCTCGATCTGCAGATCCAGATTCGCCGCACACCAAAGCCCGTCGTAGCAATGGTGGCTGGTTGGGCAGTAGGCGGCGGCCATGTCTTGCATGTGGTGTGCGACCTCACCATCGCCGCCGACAATGCCCAATTCGGACAGACAGGCCCCAAGGTCGGATCGTTCGATGGCGGGTACGGATCGGGATTGCTTGCTCGAATTGTGGGCCAGAAAAAGGCCCGCGAGATTTGGTTCCTCTGCGAGTTCTACAGCGCGCAGGAAGCATTTGACATGGGGCTCGTGAACAAGGTGGTCCCCTTGGCTGATCTGGAATCAGAGACCGTTGCCTGGTGTCGAAAAATGTTGCATCACTCGCCGCTGTCACTGCGGATGTTGAAGGCCTCGCTCAATGCTGCCGATGACGGTTTGGCCGGGATTCAACAACTCGCCGGTGACGCCACGTTGTTGTTCTATATGAGCGAAGAAGCGCAACATGCCCGCGACTCGTATGTGGCAAAAGACGTTCCTGATTTCACCCAATTTCCTCGTCGGCCATAGCCGATCTCGTGATGAATCGTTGGGTGGTTGGGGCGCGGCCGCGCACCTTGCCCGCAGCTGTCGTGCCAGTTGTCGTTGGCACCTCCGTAGCTCACCATGTGGGAGCGTTGTCGGCGTGGCGATTCGGGTGTGCACTGATCGTGGCGGTGGCCATACAGATTGCCACCAACTACGTGAACGACTACGCCGATGGCGAACGAGGCACAGACGCAGTTCGGGTGGGACCTGTGCGTTTGGTGGCCAGTGGCATGGCGTCGGTGCGGCAGGTCAAGATTGCTGCGCTGTGCGCTTTCGTGGTGGCGGCCACAGCCGGTGGCGCATTGGCCATTGCGGTGGGGTGGCCGGTGGTCGTCATCGGTGCTGTGTCAATGGCGGCTGGATGGGCGTACACGGCAGGCCCTAAGCCATACGCCTATTACGGGCTTGGTGAAGTGTTCGTGTTTGTGTTTTTTGGCTTGGTGGCCACGGTTGGCTCCACGTACGTGCAGCTTGGCCGGATCACAGGGTTGGCGTGGTTGGCGGCGGTGCCGGTAGGCCTGTGGGCTACGGCATTGATCGTGATCAACAATCTGCGCGATATTCCCACCGATCGAGACGCCCACAAAAACACGTTGGCAGTGCGTTTGGGCGACAAGCGAACCCGGGCGCTGTATTGCGTGTTGATAATCGGCAGCTTCGTATGTGTGCCATTCATTGGGGCTTCTCGGCCATGGGTGGCGCTGGCATTTGTAGGAGTGGTGCTCGCACGCAAACCAGTAGTGACAGTGTTGAGCGGTGCGCAGGGTCGCGACCTGATTGCTGTGCTCGGCGCCACTGCGCAAGTGCAAATGGCGGCCGGCGTATTACTCGCCGTCGGCCTGTATTTGGGCGGCTAGTTCACCGCCAACTTGTGTACTGCGCCTTGGCTCCGCGCTGAGCCAATCGCGCAGGAGTGCAGCCATCGCATCCGGCGCTTCGAGATGCACCGTGTGCCCGGCACCGGCAACGATGTGCAGCGTGGCATTGGTACCGATGCATGTAGCGAGCCGTTCTCCTAAAGCGGCAAACTTTGGGTCGAGTTCACCGGCTAACACCAACACCGGCATCTGCATGCGACGCAACGCCGACCACATGGGTTCCTGCATGCCGGTACCTGCATTCCGTAGTGATTGCGCCAATCCGGCCGGCGTGTTGCGCAAACGCTCTGTTCGCATTTGGGCATTGGGCGCCAGGTGTTCAAACAACGGCCCTGAGAGCCACTCGTCTACAAATGATTCGATGCTCGTTGATTCGATTCGCAGGGCGAGAGCGTCATCAGATGCCTGGCGGGCGGCTCGTTCGACCGGATCCTCGATTCCGCCCGTTCCTGAGATCAGTATCAATCGATCCACCACATCTGGCCGTAGCAACGCAGTGTGCAAGCACATTCTGGCGCCCATCGAATAGCCAATGTAGGTTCCCTGGCCGCCCTCATTGGCCAGCCATTCGCCGGTCTGAAGGAGGTCGAGCGACAGCGAGGCGTTGGCGCCGTGCCCGGGAGCGTCGAACGACGCCACGTCGAATCCACACGATTCGAGAACGGCCGGCACACCGCCCCAACACATGCCCGTTTGCGCGAAGCCATGTACCAACGTTGCGCGATTCATCGGGTTCGGCGCTCCCATTTGAACCATCGAAGTGCCACGAGTACGCCGAGAATTGTCCATGCGATTATGACCAGTAACCCGGCCCACTGCGATGTCAACGACGTCAGGCCAGCGACACGGTTGGGAATAAACTCGCCACTGATCCGTTCACCGTGCACGAAGTCGAGCCCCAAGTAACCAGCTCGTAGACCGTCCACCAGCCAGCGCAACGGGAACACACTGGCCATGTATCGCAGCCAATTTGGTCCTGAATTGAGGCGGAAGAAAACGCCGGATATGAACTGCAACGTGATGTACGGCAACTGCACGATGGCGGGAGCGGAATCGCTATTGGGGATCAGTCCAGACAGGCCAATGCCAATTGCTGCGAAGGAAGCTGAACCAATGATGACGAACACCAGGAATGTGAGCCAATTGATAGGGAGCGGAATGTCGTAGGCAATGCGTCCCAAGCTCAGCATGGTGACAAGTTGAGCAACCACCACAATTTCGGCGCTAGCTATCTTGGCGGCGAAAATTATCGCCGGCGTGAGCGGTGTTGCTCGAAGTCGTTTGAGGTTGAGTAGGTCTCTTTGAAAAGTGAGCGAAATGGCCATCGTTGTGTATGTCGCCGACACGATTGCCACGCCCACCATGCCCGCCACGAAGTACGCCTTGAATGGAGCACTGGGGTTGGAGCCATCGCTAAAAAGGCTGGGAAAAATGGCCACGAAAATCAGCGGCAAGCCAAATGCGAAAATCGCGGCCTGCTTGTTCCGCCAGAACGTGCGTTGTTCGAGCCGAACCAACCCAATGAATAGTGCCTTGGTTGAAATCATTGCGGATCTCGGGCATCAATGAGGTCCAAATAGACGTCTTCCAGACTTGGTCTGTGAACGTTGAACGCCTCGAGTTCGATGCCCTGCGCGACTGCCCAACCAGTGACCATGTTGGTGGTAGCGGTGAGCGTCTGTGTGGTAATTGTGACAATGTCATCGTTCACCGCAACCAGCGCGTGGACGGCCTCTGGGAGATCCTCGATGCCAGTGGAAGCGGGTAGACGGAACGTCACTATGCCCGTGCCTTGGGACGCTTTCAATGACTCAGGAGTACCACTGGCAATGATGCGTCCCTGCGAAATTACCGCCACTCGATCAGCGAGATACTCTGCTTCTTCCAGGTAGTGGGTAGTGAGAAAAACGGTGGTTCCCTGAGCAGCCATCGAACGGATCATCTCCCATGCGTGGCGCCGGGCGCCAGGATCAAAGCCTGTTGTTGGCTCATCGAGGAAGAGAACTTGCGGACGATTCAGCGTGCCTAATGCCAGATCCAGCCGACGTTTTTCGCCGCCGCTGAGTTCCTTGACACGAACATCGGCTCGGGCCAGGAGATCGACGCGAGTCAAGGCTTCGTCTACTTCGAGCGGTTGAAAATAGAACCGTCGCCACGCGATCACCGTCTCACGTACGGTCATTTCCGGAAACAAGCCACCTTCTTGAAGCACGATCCCGATACGTTGACGCAGTGCTTTTCCATCGCTGACAGGATTGAGGCCAAGAACGCGCACGCTGCCACGAGTCGGGGAGCGGAAGCCTTCTAACACTTCGACAGTGGTTGTTTTTCCGGCTCCATTGGGCCCAAGAAACGCGAAGACCTCGCCTTTTTCTACTGCTAGATCTATGCCGCGGACCGCTTCGAAAGACCCATATGACTGCACGAGGCCGATCGCCTCGATTGCCGCCGTCATGCCGATTCCGCAAGTAAGCGGCGCAACATTCGTTCCAACTCGTCGGGGTCTTGTGCACCGGGCACACCCCACTGGTGATTGACCACAAATGTGGGCACCGCCGTTACTTCGATTTCACGGCCTTCTTCGAGTTCCAATTTGGTCTCGCTGACCCCGGCGGCCGATTGGAGAAATGCCAACGCAGCGTCGTGGTCAAGCCCCGCTTCTCCGGCGATGGTTGCCAGTTCTTCGATCACGCCTACCTCTCGTCCCTCTACGAAATAGGCGGCGAGCAGTCGTTCCTTAAGTTCCCATTGCGCGGCTACGCCGGCGGTCTCATAGGCCCACCACAACAGTCGGTGTGCTTCAAATGTGTTGGCACGCTTGGCTATGTCGAATCGCATGTTCAGGCCGACACCTGCCGCTGTATTTGTCATCGAGTCGATAATTTCGGTGGCTTTTTCTACTCCGCCGAATTTCTTGGCATAGCCATCTACGGCTGGTCGACCGGGCCCAACTGGCGCGGTGGGATCAAGCTGGAAGGGCCGCCAAATCACGGTCATGCGATCGCGTTCGTCGCTCGTGAGGCGATCCATTGCCGTCTCGAATCTCCGTTTACCGATGTAGCACCATGGGCATACGACGTCGGAATAGATTTCCAATGTGACTTTGGCGGTTGGCTCCGCGCTCTGTTCGCTCATATCCGACAAACTAGGCCAGTGAACCCCGTTGTAAGTGCTCAGGAATCCCAAGATGTGCAGGCCACCTGGTGCGCCACTCTGGTCGATGAATGGATACGGGCTGGGGTGCGCCACGCCATTGTGGCTCCCGGGTCGCGCTCGACGCCCATGGCGGTTGCGTTGGCCGACCGTCGTGAATTGCAACTCGATATTTTTCACGACGAACGATCGGCGGCGTTTGCGGCGCTTGGCGTGGGCTTGGCCACTCCTATGCCCGCCATCTTGTTATGCACTAGCGGTACAGCCTCCGCCCACTTTTTGGCAGCCGTCGTGGAAGCAGATTTGTCGAGCGTGCCCATGATCGTGCTCACCGCCGATCGGCCACCCGAGCTGCATCATGTAGGCGCTCCCCAAACAATCGAACAAGACGGCTTGTATTTGCGTTGTACTCGCTGGGCGTTCAACCCTGGCGTGGCCGATTCCGCCACTAGCGATGGATGGAGATCAATCGGTGCGCGCTCCGTATTGGAAGCAACTGGCGAGCGACCGGGGCCCGTGCATCTCAATCTGCCGTTTCGGGAGCCGCTGGTGGGCGTCGCCGGGCCGCTACCAGTTGGTCGTAATTCTGGTGCTCCATGGCATCAACGATTCGGTTCAACCATTGCGAGAGCCACTGTGGCGTTACCGAGTGGTCGCGGAATCATCGTGGCTGGCTACACCGCTGGCAAAGTGCTTCCTGATGACATCATTGCGTTGGGCGAGGCAATCGGCTGGCCCATCGTGGCCGACCTCCGCAGTGGTTGCCGACGCCCGCATCCGTTGGTGATTAGCGCATTCGACGCCATTTTGCGTTCTCCGGATTTTGTGGCCAAGGCCAAACCCGATGTGATCGTGCGGGTGGGGCAAGGCCCTGCTTCGAAGGTACTTTCTCAATGGTTGGCGACCTGTGATGCGCCCCATATCGTGATCGACCCCACAAATTCTTGGCCCGATCCCGATCGACGGGCAGCCATAATTCTGGACCATCTGCCCAAACTTGACACAGGTGTGAAGAAGGCGCAGAAGGGGTGGGCAAAACTGTGGCGGGTTGCCGATGAGGCAGCCGCGCAGGCGATCCACAATGCGACTGCAAAAGGCCCCCTCACCGAGATTGCCACCGCGCGATGGCTCATGGCATCTATGCCATCGCACGGCAATTTGGTGGTGTCGTCATCTATGCCCATCCGCGACGTGGAATGGTTCGCCGCGCCACGACATGACGTCACCACATTCAGCAACAGGGGAGCCAACGGCATCGACGGCGTTCTGGCCACGGCAACTGGCGTGGCATTGGCTTCTCGACGCCCCACTGCGGTGTATATCGGCGATGTTGCCACCCTCCACGACAGCTCGTCGTTGACAGCGCTATCGACCCGGGGCATAGACCTACGTATCGTGGTCAGCGATAACGATGGCGGTGCAATTTTCTCGTTCTTGCCTCAAGCTTCGGTGATGAACACGGCCCGGTTCGAGAAGCTGTTTGGCACGCCGCACGGGACCGATTTCGCTGCCCTTGCCGCGGCTCATCACCTGCCTTACGCGATGGTAAATTCGCCGGCACAGCTTGCCGCGCAGATTAAGAAACGTGGTCCTCGCTTGATTCACGTGCGCACTGATCGGCAGGCCAACGTGGCTGCACATTCTTCGGTCAACGAGGCCATGTGCGCCGCTGTCAGCTCTGCGATTATGGGCGTACGATAGCGCTCAACATGGCCTGAAATTTGGCCTGTGTTTCGGCCAGTTCGGCATCAGGATCCGACTCCGCCACCACGCCAACGCCGGCAAATAACCGAGCCGTTGTGCCCGATATTTCGGCGCATCGAATACTCACAGCCCATGTGCCGTTGCCGCGTGCATCGACCCAACCGACTGCGCCGCCGTATCGTCCCCGATCGAACGGCTCGAGCTCGCTGATGAGCTGCAACGCGTCAGCACGGGGATGGCCGCCGAGCGCCGGAGTGGGCTTGAGTGCGTCAACCAGTGTGAGAACACAGGGCGCCGGATGTGAGAGCCGCCCAGCCACTGCGGTACCCAAATGTTGCACGTTGGCGACCGTCACAATCGATGGATCGAACTCCCAATCGAGGTAGCTGCAAAATGGCAAAAGAGCGTCGTTGACCACGTCGATCACGACTCGATGTTCGATTTGATTTTTGGTCGACGCAATGAGCTCGGCGGCCAGACGAGCATCGGTGTCGGGGTCGCCGGTGCGAGCTGTGGTCCCGGCCAAGGGGTGGCTGCGTACATCGTCGCCTAGCCGTTCCACGAGGAGTTCTGGCGATGCGCCGACGAACCCGTCGACCGAGTACCGATAACTGGTGGCGAACGACGCCCGCAGTCGGATGAGGATGGCATGCACGTCGTGCGGGTGGTCGCACGTCACCAAAAGATCTCTAGCCAAGACGACCTTGTCGAGTTTGCCGGCTCGCACGGCGTCGCGCCCGGAGGCGACGGCGGCACAAAAGTCGGCGGGGGAGAAGCCCGGTGTGATGGTGTATGTGCCGCCTTGGTGGGTGGGAGCGAAGGCATCGAGCGAGCCGGTGTCGGCATCGTCGATGGTGGTGATCCACTGACGCCCGTTGGCGGCCTTGCCCACCACTACGGCCGGTATAACGAAGTCGCCGCCTCCTGGCGTGAATGGCAAAGCGGCGAAGGCCACAGGGCCGCTGCCTGGCTCACAAATTTCGTCGTCCACGTCGATGGTAGCCAACACGGTTTCCACCTCGGCTCGAGTGCAGCGCATGGCCACGCCACGGCCGGCAAGCCCTATCCCGCTGCGCACAAAGAGATACCCATCGCCACGGGCCACATCGTTCAAGTCAACGGCCGCATCAGCGGCCCGGGTAACGGCTTTCACGTGCCAGTAGAACGGCTGGCGGTGATCAGCTGAGCGGCGCCCAGCGGCAGGAGCAGACGCTCGACATTCGTAAAACCGGCATCGGTTATTTGTTGCACCAACACCTCAGGTGCCGGTAGGTAGGCCACCGATTTGGGGAGGTATTTGTAAGCGGCTGGATCGCTCAGCCACCCACCGATTTTCGGCACGATCTTACCGAAATATATGCCATGGCCCCACTTCAAAATTGGGTTCGACGGTTGCCCGACATCGAGGAGGGCAATGCGCCCACCAGGCCGCACTACTCTGTGCAGTTCGGCGAAAAAAGGTGGAAGCGATTCCAAATTTCGTAGCGCGAATCCGCACGTTGCCCCATCGCAACTGGCATCGGGAAGGGGGAGGCGAAGAATGTCGGCTTGGGCCCGCGGTGAACCGGAATGGTCGGCGGCCAACATGCCATAGCTCAAATCGAAGCTGAGTGGCCGGTGTCCTTGGCGGGTGAGTTCCTTGCAAAAGTCACCCGTGCCCGACGCCAAATCGATCACGCTCGAACCAGTGGGCAGCGCCAGTCGCTTGACGGATTTACGACGCCACCTGATGTCGAGCCCGAATGTCATGATGCGATTGACCATGTCGTAGCGGGGCGCAATGGCGTCAAACATCGACCTCACCGCGGTCACCTTGGCCTGGCCGGTGGGGAGTTCAGGAGGAAGGTTGTTGGGCGCTGAAGTCACATAAGCCAGGTTATTGCCCGTGGCCTGGATTACTCGCGAACCATCGCAAAGCGCTGCAGCCTAATGGTCACCGGAGGCAATCTGTTTGGCCCATCGGTAGTCGGCTTTTCCGGCAGGCGAACGCACAACCTTGTCCACGAACACGTAGCCCTTCGGCAATTTGTAACGGGCCACATGCTTGGCGCACTCAAGCGATAGCGAGGCCTCGTCTTGTGACGCCCCGGCCGACAGTTGCACGACGGCAATCACTTCGTTGCCCCATCGTTCGCTTGGCCGACCAGTAACCACCACGTCGTACACATCGAGATGATTGCGTAAAGCGGCTTCGATTTCTTCGGCAAATATTTTCTCGCCACCGGAATTAATGGTCACAGAATCTCGGCCGTGCAGCTCGACAGTTTGGGCGTCGCGCAATCGGGCTCTGTCGCCTGGCACTGAGTACCGCACGCCATCGACCGCAATCCATGTTCTGGCCGATTTTGCGGCATCGCCAAGATAGCCCAACGGCAGGCGGCCCGATTTAGCAAGCCACCCCACTTCCGGGTCGCCAGCCTCCAAAACTCGAGTGAGATCGTCGCTCAACACCACGTTGCCCGGCACCAGAGGGAATGTGCCGGTGGTGGGCGGCGCACCGGCCATCGAGATCTGGCTGGATTGTCCTCCTGCCTCAGAAGACCCCAAACCGTCGATGATCATCAAGTGCGGCGCGTGGTTCAAGAACCGTTGCTTCAACGGTGCCGAAAGCGCTGCGCCACCAGAAATAATGGCCGCCAATTTCGACAGGTCGTACGGCGTTCCGGCTGCCGCTGTTGCATCAAGCTCGTCCAAAATTGGACGCCCGAAAGCGTCGCCCACGATCAGCAGCAAACCAATGGCCTCGCGCTGCACGATGCCCAACACGTCTGAGGGCTCGAGGCGATCAGGAATCGACTGCACGTGGACGGCGTTTCCTCGGTTCCAAGCCATAAAGCTGATCCAATGACCGGCGCCGTGCATGAAGGGGGGAGCAGGCAAGGTGGGCGACCCGCCAAGCGCACCAGCGAGTACCTCATCGACGGTGGCGGGCTCGCCGCCGCCGAAGCATCCGCTGAAGGCGTCAGCTTGGCGCCACAGCACGCCTTTCGGCATTCCGGTTGTGCCACCGGTGTACAAGATGTACAGGTCGTCTGGTGACCATATGACGGCTGGTTTATCGGCCGTCACCGATGCCAAAGCCGCTTCGTATTCCACGGCTCCCGGCAGGAGGTCAGCGCCAGAATCATCTGCCACTTGAATAAGCACCCGCAGTTTTGGAAGCTGAGGAAGCACCGTTTCCAACGTGGATGCGAATGCTCCTGAGTACACGATGGCCGTGGCCCCTGAATCGTTCAGGAGGTACAGCAGTTCTTCGGCCACGTATCGGTAGTTCACGTTGAAGGGCGCCACCCGAGCCTTGAAAGCTCCCACCATACATTCGAGGTATTCGTTGCCGTTGGTGAGGTAGATCCCGAGGTGATCTTGGCCCGATTCGTGTTGGGCAAGGTCGCTACGTTTAGTCGTGCAGCCGAGTCCTTGAGCAATGAGATAGTTGGCCAAACGGCGGGTTCGCTCGGTCACTTGGGCCCATGTGTAACGCCGATCCCGAAACACCAGACATTCTGCATCGGGGCGGCTGGCGGCAATGGCTTCATGAATTTCGGCAACGTTGAACTCTGGCATGGCTTGGAACCCTACGGTATGCCTACGATCGGGGCGTGACTGTGCCCGAATATGCCGCCGACATCACTTCCCAATGGATATCGTCCATGGTGCGACGCCCGATCACGTCGGTCATCGTCACCGAAATGCCCAAGGGGTACGGCATCTTGTCGGAATTGTTTCGTGTCGTGGCCGACGGCGAGACGTTCGTGGTCAAATTGGCCAGCAACGATCCCATCACGATGTACACCAGCGTGGCTATGCATTGGTACCAGCGCGAGGTGGCCTTCTATCGAGACCTAGCGAAGGTTGTCGAGTGCAGAGTGCCGAATTGCATTGCTGTGGAACACGATGACAGTGGCAAATTTGCTCTCGTGCTCAATGACCTTGCTGAGACGACGTGTCCAGTTGACCAAATTGGCGGAGCGACCGATGAACATGCATTTGCGGTGGTGGACGCGTTGGCCATTTTGCATGACTCTGTTCGGGCTGACGAGATGCCGGCATGGCTGCCTCGAGCGAATGATCCTGTGTTGGCGATCATCACGCCGTTTTGTCAAAATATTTGGCCAACCTTCGCCGCCCGCTACGAATGGCCTGGAGCGGCTATGGACGTCGCCGAACGATTTGTGGGCCGCATGGATCGTGTGCTTGATAGGTGGGCCGATTGCGGTGAATCGGTGCTCACCCATGGAGATATTCGCGGCGACAATGTCTTGATCGATCGAGCAACAGGCGAGGCAGTGCTTCTGGATTGGCAGCAGCCAGCCCAGCAACCAGCTGGTTGGGATCTGGCCCACTTCACGCTCACGACGCTCACTACGGATGATCGACGTCGACTCGAGCCTGAGCTGCTAGATCGCTATTGCGAACGTCGCCCCAAGATATCAATTGATCAGTTGTGGCATGAATACCGATTGTCGGCGTTGATGCTCATGTACAAGCCTGTCGCCAACATCAATCTGGACCCTGGCACTGATCGCGGGCGGGTGATGATGGCGTCGATGTCGAGCCGTATGGCAGCAGCGGTAATCGACCTCGATTTGGCATCCGTGCTTGACGCCGTGGGGTGAACTGTTTGGCGATCAGGCGTAGTAGCGGAAAACGACTTCGGCTATGCAACTTGGCTTCGGGGCGCCCTGCACCTGGAACGCGAATTCCATGGTCACTTGTGCTCCGCCGGCAACATCTTCAACGCTCAGGAGCTTGGCGCCCAAAACCAGTTCCGACCCGACAGGCACGGGGCTCGGGAAGCGCACTTTGTTGCATCCATAGTTGACAGCCATGGCAATACCTTTGACCGCCATGATCTGAGGGCTCAACGTGGGGCCGAGCGAAAGTGTGAGATAACCGTGGGCAATGGGGCCGCCGAAAGGACCAGATTTGGCCCGCTCCACATCCACGTGGATCCACTGATGATCGCCAGTGGCGTCGGCGAACGTGTTGACCATTTCCTGGGTGATGGTCATGGCATTGCTATATCCAAGGTGTTCGCCCACAAGAGCTTTGAGTCCGTCGATGCCATCGATGATTTTTGTCATGGGGCATTGTGTCATGCGGATGTGCTGCCACGACGTTTCGTGCCCTCCGGCATGTCACTGATCCTGGCGAGCCGCTCGGCTGATCGTGAGAGGCACCAGCGTGTTGGTGGGGCGGCCTGCAGCTAGCTGGCCGCAGGCGGCGTCGATTTCGGTCCCCCGTGTGCGGCGAACTGTGGCGTTGGCTCCCATGTCGGTGAGCAGTGTGACAAAGCGGTTCACCCGTTGGGGAGACGTGCCCATCACGGGGTATCCGGGCGTGGGGTTCAGGGGAATCAGGTTGATGTGCGCGCCTAACGATCGGGCGTAATCAGCGAGCTCTCGGGCATCGGAATCGCGATCGTTAGTGTCGGCAATAAGCGCCCATTCGAGGCTCAAACGACGCCGGGTGACCTTCACATATTCAGCGCAAGCGGCTGCCAAATCGTCGAGCGGATAGCGCTTATTAATGGGCACTAATTCGTCGCGCAACGTGTCATTGGCCGCGTGCAATGACACTGCCAAATTCACGGGCAACGACTCTTCTGTGAGTCGTTTGATGCCAGGAATGATGCCGACGGTTGAGATGGTGAGGTGGCGGGCCGAGATGCCAACATCGCCATGAATCTTGTTGACCGATGCCCACATGCGATCAAAGTTGGCCATGGGCTCGCCCATACCCATGTACACGATGTTGCTGACGCGCCGCCCTTCGGCCGCCCTTTGGGCTCGCATCAACTGTTCCACGATTTCACCAGCCGTCAAGTTGCGCTCGAAACCTGCTTGGCCAGTGGCACAAAAGCCGCACGCCATGGCACAACCCGCCTGAGTCGACACGCACACCGTGGCCCGGTCGGGATACAACATCAACACGGTTTCCACCACGGATCCATCAATGAGGCGCCACAACCATTTCGTGGTGTCGCCTATGTCGGAGACCGATTTGGTCACCTCTGTCAACGCCATTGGTGCTCGTTGAATAAGTGTCTCGCGCAGTGCCTTGGGCACGTTGGAAATCTCATAGGGAAACAACGAATGCTTGTACAGCCCTTGCCACACTTGATCCAACCGATAACGGGGTTGCCCATCGAGCAAATCAGCGAGTTGCATGGCATCAAGGTCATACAACGATGGGGTGGTGGGCATGGGCACTACTCAAGCCTACAAAGCCGGGCGTCATCGACAGGCGCTGCCTCTAGACTGCTTACGTGACGACTAGCCACGACCACGACTCAACCCACTCTGTCGCCCATCCTGCTGCACACCTTGGTGCGCAGCCGGCGGGGATGCGCAAGGCCCACCACCGCAACGTGCAGGGAGGTGCTGCTCGAGCCGCCGTCTTTGGTGCAAGCGATGGGCTACTCACCAACGTGAGTTTGATCCTGGGAATTGCGGCATCGAACGTGTCGGCATCCACAGTGCGTACCGCTGGCATGGCTGGCTTGGTGGCAGGTGCAGTCTCTATGGCTGCTGGTGAATATGTATCGGTAAGTGCTCAAAAAGAACTCATGGAACGTGAGCTCGAAATTGAGCGACGCGAACATCGCAAAAATCCTGAGCTCGAAATCGCCGAACTGGCGGAAATCTACGAAGCCAGAGGCGTACCGGCAGAGCCGGCGCGCATCGTGGCCGAAGCGCTCATGAAGGACCCCGAGCTGGCGTTAGAAGTGCATGCTCGAGAAGAGATGGGCATCGATTCCCGGTCGCTCGGCTCACCAATCGAAGCGGCCCTGTGGTCGCTGGTGAGTTTTGCCGTCGGTGCGTTTTTGCCTCTGTTCCCATGGCTCGTCGGCCAGGGCACCGCCGCTAAATGGTGGTCGATCGGACTTGGGGGGTTGGGAATTGGCACTATCGGTTTTGCGCTGGCCGGGTTCACCGGCCGGTCGCGTTTTCGCTCGACATCGCGCCAGTTACTCATCGGATTTGTAGCCGCCGGATTTACCTATTTCGTGGGCCACCTCATGGGTGCCAGCAGCAAGTGATCCGCTAACGCTGTCACGAAAAGAGTGTGTTGATGTGGGCCGCCTCAAATCCCATTGAGCGGTAGAGCGCTACCGCAGCGCTGTTGGTCGCGTCGACGTACAACATGCCCACGGCAATGCCTTGGCTTTCGAGCCACGCCAGGCCAGCTTCTGTAAGCGCTCTGCCTAGCCCTCTTCCATGGAACGGAGGGTCTACTGCTACGACGTAAATCTCACCCAGCGGTGTGGCGAGCTGAGAATGGATTTTTGTCCAACAAAATCCGGCCATTGCCCCGCCGACTTCGTGAATTAAAAAGCCATCGGCTCGAAACCATGGCTCGGCAAACCGGGCAGTCAACATGTTGATTGTCCAGGCCCCTTGCTCGGGGTGCGAAGCAAAAGCACGTGCGTTAACCGCTAGCCATTCACGGTCGTCGAGACCTGGCCGAAACGCTCGGGTGGGCGCTGCAAGAGCTGGATGAGCCGGCAGCTGGCGTCGCATTTGAACCACCTGTCGAGAAACTTCCAAACCAGCAGAAGCTGCTAGCGCCTTCTCCTGATCGGTCGGATCCAGAACCCACCAGTTCCACCTGCCGGGCCCTGCCACGTGTTCGAGGACAGCCGCTTCCACGGCCACGGTAAAGGGATCCGTGGTCAGGATCTGAACGGTCGTGGTGCCGTCAGCCAACGACATATGCCCGTAGCCCACGAGCGCGTTGCCCTCGAACGCTAGGAATCCTTGTCCCAACCCGCTCGCAAGCTCAAGCCAATAGTCATCGGAAAGGCCACGATCACTCGAACGGGCGGCAAGTTTGCGAATTCGAACGACATCGGCGCTCGTCACCGGGTGGTGGTGCTCGAGCCGAATCATCTGTGCCAGCCTACGTGTAGCGTCTGGCACCCATGGGTATTCCACGCACACCAAAAACCCGAGCCGCGGCCATTCACGCCATTCTCGTCGAAGACTTTCCGGTGGCCATTTGTGAGCTCGATCATCGCAATGCGTTCGAATTATTGTCGGCCACCATCCTTTCTGCCCAGTGCACGGACGTTCGTGTCAATCAGGTCACACCTGCGTTGTTCGCCAAATATCCCACCTCACAATCGTTGGCGGCTGCCAACCCTGAAGAGCTCGAAGCCATCATTCACCCCACAGGATTCTTTAGGGCAAAGGCGCGCAGTCTTATCGGAATGGCCAGCGCCGTGGAGACCCGTTTCGGGGGGGAGGTGCCGAGCGCGCTGGAAGATCTCGTGACATTGCCTGGCGTTGGACGTAAGACGGGCAACGTGGTGCGCAGCGTTGTCTTCGATCTTCCCGGCCTTCCTGTCGATACTCATGTTGGACGCTTGTCCAACAGACTGGGGCTGACGACGCAAGACGACCCCGTGAAAATTGAAATGGTGCTTAACAAGCTGTTGCCACCGGCCCAATGGGGCGGATTTAGTTTGCGGCTCATCTTGCATGGACGCCGAACATGTGCCGCCCGTTCGCCCAAATGTGGGGAGTGTTCTTTGGCTCATTTATGCCCGAGCAAGGTTGACCAATCGCCAACGACTACAAAGTCGAAATCGCCGCGCCGACCTGCGATAGAAGTGAAAATCAAATAGTTCACGCTGTGAGCGGGCATTTAATGCACTATTCAATTAAATCAGTCGATACACATTCAAAATCGAATGTAAGAAACTGGCAAAATTTCCTGTCGGCCCCTTGCCCGGTAGGTGGAACGTGTTTATGATGTGAAACGCAAGCAGGTACCCGCCACCTGGTTTGCGAGATGTGCGCCGAGATCCGCCGCTTAGCGCCATCACGTGATGGAGCCGCCCCTTGTGGGCGGCTTCTCCGCTTTTCATCAGATTTCGAACGACATGCCAGACGGGCGAGAATGAAACGCCGAGAACCACGGTAGGAAAGTGAGCATGTTCATGAAGACATCAGCCACGCTCAAGGCGGTTCATATCGCCGACACCCATGATGTGATTCGAGTTCAAGGCGCTCGGGAAAACAATCTTAAAGACGTTTCCATCGACATACCCAAGCGTCGGCTCACCGTGTTTACCGGGGTGTCGGGCTCCGGCAAAAGCTCATTGGTATTTAATACCATTGCCGCCGAGTCGCAGCGCATGATCAACGAAACGTATAGCGCCTTCGTGCAAGGTTTCATGCCAACCCTGGCTCGCCCCGACGTCGACGTGCTCGATGGGCTTTCCACGGCGATTATCGTGGACCAACAACGGCTCGGCGGTGACACTCGGTCAACGGTAGGTACCGCTACCGACGCCAATGCTCTTTTGCGAATTCTGTTTGCTCGCCTTGGCCAGCCGAGCGTTGCCTCACCTAGCGCGCTGGCCTTCAACGTTCCTTCCGTGCGAGCCAGCGGAGCAATAACTGTCGAGCGAGGGGCAAGCAAAACAGTGCGCACTACGTTTAACCGCACAGGCGGAATGTGCTCTCGATGTGAAGGGCGAGGACACGTTTCCGATATCGATCTCACCCAACTGTTTGACGAAGCAAAGTCGTTGTCGCAAGGTGCGATCACCGTCCCTGGCTATTCGATGGATGGCTGGTTTGGGCGGATCTTTTGTGAATCGGGGTTTTTGGATCCGGCGAAACCAATTGGCAAATACACCAAGAAAGAACGCAACGATTTCCTGTATCGGGAGCCAACAAAGGTGAAGATCAGCGGCATCAATCTCACCTATGAGGGCTTGGTTTCAAAGGTCCAGAAATCGATGCTATCGAAAGACCCTGACGCCCTGCAGCCTCACGTGCGGGCGTTCGTCGACCGGGCGGTCACGTTCTCCAGTTGCCCCGATTGCGGCGGCACGCGACTCAGCGAAGGAGCACGGTCGTGTCGCATTGGCGACGTAAATATTGCCGACGCCTGCGCCATGCAAATCAGCGATTTGGAGGTGTGGGTGCGGGCTATAGCCGATGGTTCTGTGGCTCCGTTGGTTTTCACGCTTACCAATAGTTTGGCATCGTTCGTGGAAATCGGGCTTGGGTACCTATCGCTCGACCGACCATCTGGCACGCTGTCTGGCGGTGAAGCTCAGCGGGTGAAAATGATCCGTCATTTGGGTTCCTCGCTCACCGATGTGACCTACGTTTTTGATGAGCCAACGGTGGGCCTTCATCCCCATGACATTCAACGAATGAACCAACTGCTACTGCGGTTACGCGACAAGGGCAACACCGTTTTGGTGGTGGAGCACAAGCCGGAAGTGATCGCTATTGCTGACCATGTCGTGGACCTTGGCCCTGGCGCGGGAACTGGCGGCGGCACGGTGTGTTTCGAGGGGTCGGTAGCTGGGCTGAAGGCCAGTGACACCGTTACTGGAAGGCATCTCGGCGATCGAGTGGCAGTGAAGTCCGCCGCGCGCTCGGCGCGGGGCGCAATGGAAGTGCGCGGCGCCGACACCCACAACTTGCAAAACCTCAACGTGGACATTCCGCTTGGCGTACTCGTCGTCGTTACTGGAGTTGCCGGCTCTGGGAAGAGCTCATTGATTTCGGGGTCTGTGTCGAAACGCGACGGCGTGGTCACAGTCGATCAGACGGCGATTCGAGGGTCGCGCCGCAGCAACCCAGCGACCTATAGCGGCCTGCTGGATCCAATTCGAAAGGCCTTCGCCAAGGCCAATGGAGTCAGCGCTTCGCTATTTAGCGCCAACTCGGAAGGAGCATGCCCAACGTGCAACGGGGCGGGCGTGATTTTCACTGACCTAGCAATGATGGCGGGCGTGGCCACGTTGTGCGAAGAGTGCGACGGGAAGCGATTTCACGAGTCGGTATTGGTATACCGATTCGGCGGCTGCGACATCAGTGAAGTTCTCGCTATGTCGGTGGCTGAGGCGGCGACGTTTTTCGCTTCTGGCGACGCCCGAACACCGGCGGCCGGCGTCATATTGAGCCGTCTTGTGGATGTGGGGCTTGGCTACATCAGCCTGGGCCAACCGCTCACCACTCTGTCGGGAGGAGAACGACAACGACTCAAGCTGGCCAGCCAGATGGCTGAACAGGGAGCGATCTATGTGCTCGATGAGCCGACTGCCGGGCTTCACCTCGCCGATATTGACAACCTGCTTGGACTCCTTGACCGACTCGTCGACGCCGGCAAGTCAGTTATCGTGATCGAGCATCATCAGGCCGTGATGGCGCACGCCGATTGGATCATTGACCTCGGCCCCGGAGCTGGGCACGACGGCGGCCGACTAGTTTTTGAAGGCACGCCCGCCGATCTCGTGGCGGCCCGGTCCACGCTCACGGGACAACATCTGGCGGCGTACGTCGGGCCGTAACCTCCGTGGGTTAGAGCATCCCCATCACTTGTTCGAGTTTGCGCACGGCGCTGGTGAGCCCTCGCTCGGCCTCGTACATTCGTGTAGCAGCATCGTCGCGTTTGGCATTCGCCAATTGATTCGCCAACGAGGTGACTTCTCGTGACAACTCGCCCACGGTGCTGTGGAGCGACGACAAACGACCGAGGTCAATGGGCGAAGGCGGACGTGAAGTCATATTGGTGTGTCTAGCTGATCGCCCGCCGCGTAATGTAGGGCTGAATGAAACGCCCGCTGCCCACACCCCGCCAATCGGTGGCGATGATGGAGGGCTACCACTCGCCGCAGCTCGATGTGCGCATTCGGCTCAACACCAACGAGTCGCCGTTCCCTCCCCCCGCCGAATGGGAAGATCGACTGGCTCAAGCCGTTGGGCAACAACGGTTCCACCGCTATCCCGATCGCACAGCCATAGCTCTGCGCACCCGCATAGCAACGCATCACGGCGTTGGGCCGGAGAACGTCTTTGTAGCTAACGGATCAAACGAGGTGCTGCAAACGCTGTGCCTGGCATACGGCGGGCCTGGGGCGGTAGCGCTCACTAGCGAGCCCACGTACGCCCTTCACAGCCACATCAGTCGAATCGCTGGCATGACAGTGCACGAGATTGCCCGTGATGACGAATTTGCCACCAATGAGGCGTCGTATATCGAAGCGCTGAGCACCGTCGCGCCTGCGTTGGCATTCTTGTGTACGCCGAATAACCCCACTGGCCGCGTGGAGTCTCCCGAATTCGTAAGGGCAGCTTTGAAGGCTGTTCCCGGGCTGTTGGTGGTTGATGAGGCGTATGGCCAGTTTGCGCCGTGGAGCGCTCTGGAGCTCGTCGCCGACGATGTGCCGCTCGTGGTGGTGCGCACGTTTTCCAAAACGTGGTCAATGGCTGGCGTGCGGCTTGGTTACCTTGTGGGGCCCGCCGCCGTAGTGGACGTGTTGTACAAAGTGGTTTTGCCCTACCACCTTGACTCCTTGAAACAGATCGCCGGCGAACTGGCATTGGATTACGAGGACGCCATGGCCAATCGGGTCGAAATGCTCGTAGCCGAACGGGAACGCGTCGCCGCCGCGCTTGCGTGCCTCCCCGTGCAACACTGGCCATCGGGGGCAAATTTCGTTTTGTTTCGGCCCCTTGGCGAGCAAGGAGCCACCGTGTGGCAGGCGCTGGTCGACCGAGGAATATTGGTGCGCAACTGCGCCAGTTGGCCAGGACTCGAGGGCTGTCTGCGAGTAACAATCGGAACCAATGGCGAGAACACAGAGTTTTTAGGAGCGCTGGCTGACGTGCTGAGCGCCGCTCAAGATCAAGGAAAGGCGGCATTGTGACCGTTGCAACACCCCGTCAAGCGACCCGCGTTCGCGATACCCAAGAGACCAAGATTGTTCTGACTCTGGCTATCGACGGATCAGGTACTCACCACATTGCCACCGGTATCCCGTTCTTCGACCACATGTTGTCGCAGCTCGCTAAACACGGAAATTTCGACATCGATCTGACGTGCGATGGCGACTTGGCCGTCGACACTCACCACACCGTTGAAGATTGCGCAATTGCGATTGGCGATGCGTTCCGGGAAGCGTTGGGCGACAAAGCGGGCATACGTCGATTTGCCTCTGGTCTGTATCCCCTCGACGAAGCTCTTGTGGAAGTTGCGCTTGATCTTTCTGGTCGACCATTTTGCGTGCACGAGGTCCCCATGCCAGAAGTGCTGCCTTTGGGTAATCCTCCGTTTGACCCGCAATTGGCTGAACATTTTTGGCAAAGTTTTGCCACGGCTGCAGCAATCACGCTGCACGTCCGATTGAAGTCTGGGCGCAATGTGCACCACATCATCGAGGCGTCGTTTAAGGGCGTCGCTCGGTGCCTGCGTGATGCCGTGCGCGTCGAAGGCACTGCGATACCGAGCACCAAAGGCAGCCTGTGAGTGGTGCGGTAAAGCTGGCCATTGTCGACTACGGAATCGGCAATTTGCGCAGCGCCGAAAAGGCACTATTGCGCGTGGGTGCCGATGCCCGCCTCACTAGTGACGCTGCCGATATCGCGGCAGCTGATGGTGTCGTGATGCCCGGGGTCGGAAATTTCGGTGCATGCATGATGGCGTTGCGGGCCGATGGCCTTGATGCTGTCGTGCTCAAGGTAGTGGAATCGGGTGTGCCGTTCCTGGGGATATGTGTGGGAATGCAAATGCTTTTTGATCGATCAACCGAGTCACCAAATGTTCCTGGCTTGGGAGTGATTGCCGGTGAGGTTGAACTATTGCCAGCCACTGTGAAGCGTCCGCAAATGCAGTGGAATCGCTTGACTACCAATTCCGGCAGCTACCTCTTCAACGGACTCGATGACCAGCCGTGGGTGTACCTCGTACATTCGTACCATTGCGTGCCAAGTGTCGAGACAGCCACGATCGCCAGCTGTGAATATGGCATTTCGGTGACGTGCGCTGTGCAGCAAAATAATGTCATAGCCACTCAGTTTCATCCCGAAAAATCTGGTGCTGCCGGTCTGAAGATTTTGCACAACTGGACCACCGAAGTAGCGAGCGGTCGATGAGTATTGACCTTTATCCGGCGATCGATATTCGGGGCGGTCAATGCGTGCGATTACGGCAAGGCGACTACGCCGATGAGACCGTGTACGGATCCGATCCTGTGGCTATGGCCGTCGATTTTGCTGCCCAGGGTGCAGTGTGGATCCATGTCGTTGATCTCGATGCCGCACGTTCTGGAGATCCCGTCAACCGGAGCGTGGTGGCGGCCATTTGTTCCGCCGTGCGTGGTCTGTCCAAGGTGCAAACCGGCGGGGGAGTTCGCACACCCGCCGACGCTGAAGCGCTAGGCCGTGCCGGAGTGAGTCGAGTCGTTATGGGAACCGCTGCGGTCAATGATCCAAGCCTCGTGATGATCGCATCGGCCATGGTGGATGTGGCTGTGGGCCTTGATCATCGCGACGGCGAAATTGCCGTGCACGGATGGACGCAGGGTTCTGGTTTGCGGCTCACCGACGCGCTGAGTTTGTATCCAACAGCCGCCGCGTTCGTGATCACCGAGATTGGTCGTGATGGCATGCTCACTGGTCCCGATGTCGAAGGTCTGCGAGTTGCCGTCGCCGCTACCGAGGTGCCCATCATCGCCAGCGGCGGAGTGAGCATTATTGACGACATCGCAACGTTGGGCGCCATCAACGAATCTGGTCGACGAATCGGCGGAGTGATTGCCGGCAAGGCCATTTACGAAGGTCGATTCACCGTTGTTCAAGGGGTGCAGGCATGCGCGTTGCTCGGGTAATTCCCTGCCTCGACGTGACCAATGGTCGTGTGGTGAAAGGCACCAATTTTGTGGGTTTGCGCGATGCTGGCGACCCTGTCGAACTGGCGGTGAAGTACGACGCCGAAGGTGCTGACGAGCTGATTTTTCTGGATATCACGGCGTCGAGTGACGGTCGCGACACCATGGTCGATATGGTCCGCCGATGTGCGGAACAAATGTTCATTCCATTCACGGTCGGCGGCGGAATCCGCACCGTGGAAGATGCCAGAACAATGTTGCGGGCAGGTGCCGACAAGGTGAGCGTAAACACCGCTGCGGTGTTACGTCCGGAACTCATCAGCGACATCGCTGCCGAGTTCGGCAACCAATGCGTGGTGTGTGCCGTCGATGCCAAACGCATCTCCGTTGCGGCAGGAACGCCACCGCAGTGGGAGGTGTACCTGAACGGCGGCCGCACTCCGACGGGCATCGACGTGCTCGCTTGGGTCACCCAGGCTGCGGCGTTAGGGGCGGGCGAGATACTGCTCACGTCAATGGATCGCGACGGTACAAAAGACGGCTTCGATCTGGAACTCACCAGCGCCGTCGCCTCCGCTGTAAATGTGCCCGTGATCGCATCTGGTGGCGTGGGGACGTTGGGCCACTTGGTCGACGGCATCACCCTCGGGCACGCTGATGCCGTGTTGGCTGCCTCGATTTTTCACTTCGGCGAATACACCATTGCTGACGCCAAACAGGCAATCGCCGATGCAGGGTTGATGGTGCGACCGGCGTGACGAAATCGATCAGGTACTACGGAGGCATCGCGCTTGTTGTCATCGCCATGGTGGTGGTGGCGTTGGTCTTGCGCTCCGGCAGCGGCGCCAACAAGTCGACGTCATCCAAGCCAGCGGGCACAACGACCACCAGAGTTTCGACAAAGAGTACGGGTAGCACTAAACCAGGCAGAACCACCTCGAGAAACTCGTCATCGACCACAAAGAAGCCTGCGAACAATTCATCGACAGGCGAGGTAACGGCGGCCAAACTGCCTTCCGAGGCTCGCCACACCCTTGACCTCATTACCTCCAATGGCCCCTTTCCGTACTCCCGCGACGGCGTTGTGTTCTCTAACTTTGATGGGCTGCTGCCAAAACAAAGGAGTGGCTACTACCACGAGTTCACCGTGGTGACGCCTGGCTCCAAAGATCGCGGTGCCCGGCGAATCATTGCCGGAAAAAACGGCGAGCTGTATTACACAGGCGACCACTACGCGTCATTCCAACTGGTCATCGACGGCTAGTTTTTTGCCGGTGTCACGTAACCTGAGCGGGTGACTGACTTGGCAAATGACTTCCGCAAATCTGGCCCTGATTCTGGCGACGGGAAGTTGCCCATCAAGATGCTCAACGACCGCATTCTGGTACACATCCCCGACAAGGAAGGCGAGCGGCGCACGACGGGTGGCATTCTGATTCCCGCCACTGCCCAAATTTCTAAGCGTCTGGTGTGGGCCACAGTGGTGTCAGTCGGTAGCAACGTACGGTCAATCGAAACCGGTGATCAAGTGCTGTTTAACCCGGAGGATCGCTACGAGGTAGAGGTGCGCGGCGACGATTACATCATTCTTCGTGAACGCGACATTCACGCCGTTGCCGCCCCCCGCCTCGAAATGGGCAGCACCGGGCTGTACCTGTAGCCGTAGGATTTCGAGATGTTCACCACCCCCATTGCCGCCACCGACGATCAACTTGCGTCTGTGCGATTTGATGCTCATGGTCTGGTGCCGGCCATCGTGCAAGACGACGACGATGGACAGGTACTCATGATGGCGTGGATGAATGCCGAGACGTTGGCGATGAGTTTGGCCGAAGGTCGCACCGTGTTTTGGAGCCGGAGTCGTAGCGAAGTGTGGCGAAAAGGCGATACGTCGGGGGACCGTCAATACATCCGGTCGGCGAGCTACGACTGCGACGGTGACACCTTGTTGTTTCGGGTTTTTCAAGAGGGCGCAGGGGCGTGTCACACCGGTGAACGCTCATGTTTCTATCGACAGTTTGGGACCAGCCAATGATCGTCAAGCCGTCATTTGACGAATTCGTCACGTTGGCGGAATCGTTCACCGTTGTCCCTATCTGGTCAGAGGCGTTGGCTGATTTAGAGACGCCGGTTTCGGCGTTCGCGAAGCTGGTAGGCGATGCTCCTGGCTTCCTGTTTGAATCCGTCGAACACGGCGAACGGTGGAGCCGGTACTCTTTCGTCGGTGGTTCGCCGAGGGGCATGCTTGTGAGCCGCAATGGTCAGCTCACGGCCACTGGCGACGTGCCTGCGTCGGTACCTCTCGATCGGGGAGCGTTGGCTGCCATTGAGGAGCTGTTGCGCCTGTACAGAGCCCCAACGCTTCCCGACCTGCCGCCTTTGCAAGGTGGGGTCGCCGGCTACTTGGGTTACGACATCGTTCGAGAAGTCGAAAATCTTCCTGATATCCCGTTCGACGATCACGGCACCCCTGATGGGATTTTGTCGATCATTGGCAGCTTGGCGGCGTTTGACCACTGGCGTCAGCGCGTGTATCTGATCGAGTCCACAGTCATTCCTGCCGACGCCACGCGTGCCGACCTTCAAGGCCTCTACGACGAAGCGATCCGTCGCATCTCGATCCAATTGGCTGCCCTCGGCAAACCCTTGCCCTATCAGCCTGTTGAGCCGCCGGTGGCAGGGGAGCGACCAGAGGTCCGATCGTCGATGGGTACCGCTGGGTACTGTGATGCCGTCGAGGTGGCCAAGGAACACATCCGCGCCGGCGACATTTTTCAGGTGGTGCTTTCGCAGCGTTTCGACTTCGATCTGGATGCCGATCCGCTCGACGTGTACCGGTCGTTGCGCCAAGTCAATCCCAGTCCGTACATGTATTTTGTACGCAACGACGAGGTGACATTGGTGGGCTCCTCGCCAGAGCCAATGGTGCAGCTGCTGAACGGACGCGTGATTTCCCGTCCCATTGCTGGCACTCGCCGCAGGGGCCTCACTGACGAAGACGATCGTCGCCTGGCCGGCGAACTGCGCGAACATCCAAAGGAAATTGCAGAGCATGTGATGCTGGTGGATCTAGCCCGCAATGACGTGGGGCGAGTGGTGTCTTTTGGCACGGAACACGTCGATGAAATGATGACGCTTGAGCGATACAGCCATGTGATGCATCTCACGTCACAGGTGTCTGGGGATCTCAAACCGGGCAAGACACCCGTCGACGTGCTTCGGGCCACGCTGCCTGCTGGCACCGTTTCTGGAGCTCCTAAGGTACGGGCCATGGAGATCATTGACAGCCTCGAACCGACCAAGCGCGGACCGTATGCTGGTGTGGTGGGATACCTCGATTTTTCGGGCAACGTAGATACGGCCATCGCCATTCGCACCATGGTGGTGCGCGGAAATCACGCCTCTGTGCAAGCGGGAGCGGGCATCGTGTACGACAGCGACGCCATAGCCGAAGACGATGAATGCCAACGCAAAGCAGCCGCCCTGTTGGCGGCGGTTCCTGCAGCTCGACGCATGACAGCTCAGAGAACAGCGGGTCTCGTATGAGCGCCGCTGCCAATCTCACGCCGTTTGAAGGTTGGACAAATGACCGGGTTGTCGTCACTGGGCCCGACGCTATTTCATTTCTTCAGGGCCAGGTTTCGCAAGACATCGCCAAGCTTGTCGTTGGTGCTTCGGCGTGGTCATTTATCTTGGAGCCGAACGGCAAAGTGTGCGCCGTGATGGTGGTTACTCGCGTTGCCGACGATTCTGTGGCCTGCGATATTGACGCCGGTTACGCCGATATTTTGGCGGCCCGCATCAACCGTTTCAAGATTCGTATCAAGGCCGATGTGGCAGTGGAGTCGAGAGGTGAGAAGTGGTCGCCGGAGGCTGAGGCCAACCGAATAGTGGCCGGCTGGCCAGCCATGGGCGTCGAGTTGAATGATTCTGTGATCCCTGGTGAGACGGGCCTCATCGACATGGCGGTCAGTTTCTCCAAAGGTTGCTACACCGGCCAAGAGCTCGTCGCCCGAGTCGATTCTCGCGGCGGCAACGTGCCAAGACACTTGCGAAAGTTGACTGCGAATACGGCGTCGACGGAGTTTGTGGCCGGGGCTGAGTTAGCATCAGGCGGCAAGGTTGTGGGCGTGATTTCATCAGCGGACGGCACTGTCGGCATGGCATATGTGCATCGCAGCGCCGAGGTGCCCGGAGACGTTTTGTGCGGGGCAGTTACAGTTCGCATCGAGGCATTCGACCGCTAGACGGCCACAGTGCCCTCGGCGAGCGCTGGAGGTTGAGCCAGTCGGATTGTCATCCGAGCTCCTCCTAGTGGGCCAGCTTCGGCGGTCACTGACCCGCCCATAGCCTCAGCAAGCTCTTTCACGATTGCTAGCCCAAGCCCGGAACCGTTTTCGGTGCGGGTGGGTGTGCGGTCAGCGACATAGAGCCGCTCGAAAACGAGGGGGAGGTCCGCGAGGGCAATACCTGGACCATCGTCGTCGACAGTGATGGCTACCCCGAACGGCTTTGGCCACACCGCCACGATCACGGTGGTGGATGCGAACTTCATGGCGTTTTCGATCAGGTTGGCGAGGCTTTGCGCCAGACGATCTCGGTCGGCGGTGGCAAACGCCTCGACAGTGGTTGGTGCCAATTGCAAAACCAGGTTGATGTTGGCCTGTGCAGCGGTGGGAGCCAACGCATTTGTGGCGGAGCGGGCAACGGCAACGACGTCAATCGACCCCAGCTTCATGGTGAATCGGCGAGCATCCAATTTCGCTAGATCGAGCAAATCGCGTACTAACCGATCGAGCCGATCGGCCGACGTCGCTATCACAGTCGCCGCTGCCACGGGGTCGGTGGCGGCACCATCGATAATGGCGTCGGCGTAGCCGCGAATAGATGTGAGTGGTGTGCGTAAATCGTGTGACACAGACATCAAGAATTGCTGTTCGAGCACTCTGGATCGTTCGAGGGAATCTGCCATTTGGTCCACAGAAGTCGCCAAATCGTGAAGCTCGTGAGACCGGTGTTCGCCGTCGTCCTGCACACGTGCTGATAAATCTCCGCTGGCGATGGCCTTGGCAACTCGCCCGGCTTCGGCGATGGGCCGACTCAGTCGTTTTGAGATGGCCACCGACAAGATTGAGGCCACCCCCAACGTGATCAGGCTCGAAAACAGAAACCACTGAACAGATTTTCCCAGGCCCAAATTGATACGACGGGAAAGAATCAGCACCGATGTGCCAGTCGATCGCAGAATTGGGACCGCCGCGTAGGCAACCGCCGAGTTTGAGCCCGAAATCACTAGTCCCCGGCGAAATTCTGCGGCGGCTTTTGCGGGAAGTCTTATGCCGTTGGGAACGTTGCCCTTGATTCCAGCGGCAGTGACCTCCAAGATGTCGAGCCCATCGGCGTTGACTGACCGGCGCATCACGTTGATGAACACCAATTCCTGACGATCCTGCAGCGATGCTATTCCGGCCGCCATGCTGACTGCTTGAGCCCGCACATCGCGTTCGTTGGCCTTTCGGGCAGTGAGCCTTGTCAATATCAACGTGCTGGCTCCGGCCAATACCAATGCCGCGATGGCGGTGCCCACAATTGTGATCAGTAGCTGTCGTCTCATCCCAGGCGATACCCCACACCCCATACTGTGTCGAGCGGGAGGGCATCTCCTAATTTCTTGCGTAACTGGCGCACGTGGACATCGACGGTTCGATCATCGCCGTACCAATCGGGCCCCCACACGCCATCCAAAAGTTGTTGACGTGTAAGTGCCAAACCTTTGTTGTCGCACAGAAATGCCAACAGGTCGAACTCGCGAGTGGCCAACGCCACGTTGGTATCATCTACCCTCGCTTGACGGCGTTGAAAGTCGACTTCGACATTGGCGAAACGCATGACTGGTTGGGCGGCAGTGGGCTGCGGTCCGTGTGCTCGGCGCAAAATTCCCTTCACGCGAGCGACTACTTCTCGAGTCGAAAACGGTTTCGTCACATAGTCGTCGGCCCCCAATTCGAGGCCCAACACACGGTCGATTTCGTCGTCGCGGGCAGTCAACATCATGATCGGCAATTCGGCTGTGTGTGGTTGGTTTCTCAGTGTCCGGCACACGTCAAAGCCGTTGAGATCTCCCGGTAGTCCAACGTCCAAAATGACCAATTTGGGGAGATGATCTTTGACCGCCTGTAGGCCACGTTCGCCGGTCGGCGCCTGGATAACTCGGTAACCAGCCTGCCGGAGATACATGTCCAGAAGATCGGCAATGGCGGGGTCGTCTTCGACAACCACAATTGTGACTGATTCACTCACGAGTGTTGCTCCTTCGACGCACGCGATCGTCGTATGGGGGTACTAAGGTCAGCGACATGTCGAAAGTATCTGTCCTGGCCAAACTGGTTGCTGCGGAAGGCAAGCGTGATGAACTCGCCGAAGCCCTCACCGCCCTGATTGATCAAACCGCTAGTGAGGCGGGAACGCTCCATTACACATTGCACGCCGACAATGGTGACAGCAATGTGTTATGGATGTATGAAATTTACGAAAATTCCGATGCCCTCGCAACCCACGCGGGAAGCGCTGTGATGAAGGCCGCTGGTCCCGCCATGATGGGTTTCTTGGCAGGCCGTCCAGAACTCATCATGTGCACACCAATTCGCGGCAAGGGTATGTAGGAACGCATCCTGGCCACGTATCTCGACCGCATCCTGGACGCACATCGCGCCGTAGCGAGGGCAGACTCCCGTCGATCGCTTGACCTGATCGCGCAATGCGAAACGATGGCACCAGCGAGAGGCTTTGCCGATGCCGTACGCCGAAGGGCAGCGGCGGGCGAGTTGGCGGTAATTGCCGAGATCAAGCGTCGATCGCCATCCAAAGGGCTGTTAGTCGCTGACCTTGATCCTGTGGAATTGGCGCAAAGTTATGAGGCAGGTGGTGCCGCGTGCCTGAGTGTCTTGACGGACGTGGATTTTTTTGGTGGGTCGGTGCGGGATCTACAAACAGCTCGGTCGGCGTGCTCGATGCCCGCTATTCGCAAAGATTTCACAGTGAGCGTCAATGACGTGTGCGATGCCCGCCTCATGGGTGCTGACTGCGTACTACTCATTGTGGCTGCCCTCTCCGATGATGAGCTAGCGATGTTCTCGGACATTGCCAATGAGATCGGTCTCGATGCCCTTTTCGAAATACACGACGAGGCGGAGCTCGAACGAGCGATGGTGGTGGGGGCCACGTTGGTGGGCGTCAACCAGCGGGATCTTGTTACTTTCGAAGTTGATCATGCCCGGGCCAACCGCATGGCGGCCATGATTCCTGCCCATTGTGTGAAGGTGGCCGAGTCGGGTATACGTGACGGTGACGATGCTCGCCAGCTCCATGTATCGGGCTACCACGCCGTTCTAGTTGGCGAAACTTTGGTGCGTTCGCCCGACAGGAGTGCCAGCGTGCGTGAACTGCGCAGTATTTTACCGAGTGCGTCGCAGGTACACGGCTAGCCTGCAATCGTGTTCGTCAAAATCTGCGGCATTACCAACGAAGAAGACGGTCTCTTAGCCGTGGCCATGGGCGCCGACGCCGTCGGGTTTGTGTTCGCTCCTTCGACCCGTCAAATCGCTGCCGGCCAGGCTCGCGACATTGCTCGCCGATTGCCTCCCGAAGTACTCACAGTCGGGGTGTTTCGCAATGATCTCCCTGAACGCGTGGTGTCGGTCATGCACGAAGCAGGCCTCATGGCTGCACAGCTGCATGGCCGCGAAACCGTCGACCAAGTGGCAGAAGTGCGGCGTAGGTTGCCACGAGTAATCAAGGCTTTTAGCCCCGACGATCCTGCTATCGATCACATCGAGAAATATGCGCCATGGGCTGTGATGCTGGACGCTAGCCAACCCGGTGGGGGAGAGACGTTCAACTGGCGCACGACCACACGACCGGAGACCAATCGGCTCATTTTAGCCGGCGGGTTGACGGCGGCAAATGTGGCAGAAGGAATTAACCATTTTCATCCGTGGGGTGTCGATGTGTCGACTGGTGTCGAATCCGATCCAGGCCGTAAAGACCCTCGCAAAGTACGCGAATTTATTAAGACCGCCAAAGCGGCCTTCGAAAACCTCAGAGTCACATATCCGGGCTCGGTTTCCGACGCGCCGTATGACTGGATGCAGGAGTAGCAGTGCCTCCCGAACTGAATAATAAACACGGTTTGGCCGACCCATCGGCCGATGGACGATTCGGCGAATTCGGAGGACGGTACGTACCCGAAACACTCGTTCCTGCGTGCCAGGAACTTGAGGCTGCATTCCGAGAAGCGTGGGTCGATCCGTCGTTTCGAGCCGAACTGGCCGAGCTCAATCGAAGCTACGCCGGGCGTCCGTCGATGATCACGGAATGCCACAATCTGGGCGCGCAGTTGGGCTTGCGACTGCTGCTCAAGCGTGAAGATCTCAACCACACTGGCAGTCACAAAATCAACAACGTGTTGGGCCAAGCATTGTTGGCTAAGCGCATGGGCAAGACCAGGCTCGTCGCCGAAACTGGCGCCGGGCAACACGGTGTCGCGTCGGCCACCGCAGCGGCGTTGATGGGCATGGAATGCATGGTGTATATGGGTGAAATAGATATGGCCCGTCAGGAACTCAACGTTTTCCGCATGCAACTTTTGGGCGCAGAGGTGCGCCCTGCCATGTCGGGTTCTCGGACCTTGAAAGATGCCGTTAACGAAGCCATGCGCGACTGGGTAGCCACGGTAGGCGACACGCATTACTGCTTGGGATCGGTGATGGGCCCCCATCCATATCCGTGGATGGTGCGTGAATTTCACCGAGTAATCGGCGATGAAGCTCGTGAACAAACCCAAGCATTATTGGGTGATGTGCCCGACGTGGTGTGTGCTGCGGTGGGCGGCGGATCGAATGCTATGGGTATCTTCTCCGGCTTCGTAGACGCCCGAACTCGCTTGGTTGGCGTTGAACCCGCAGGTGGGGCAGCTGTGGGGCGTGGCGTACCCGGAGTGGTTCATGGTATGAAAAGTTTTCTGATGCAAGACGAGTTTGGACAGGTCCTCGAGGCAGCCTCAATTTCTGCAGGGCTCGACTACCCAGGCGTCGGGCCTGAGCATTCTTTTCTCGCCTCCACCGGCCGGGCCGAGTACCCGTGCGTGACCGATCAGGAGGTCATTGCTGCCTTCGAAACGTTGAGCAAAACGGAGGGCATCATTCCGGCGTTGGAATGCGCTCACGCGCTGGCGTGGGTGATCCGATCGGCTCCTAAATTGCAGGGCCAAACAGTCTTGCTCAACCTGTCCGGCCGGGGCGACAAAGACGTTGGCCAGATGATGACCGTCATGCGCGATGGTTACAAAGGATCACACGGATGATCGCTCTGGAGCAGCATCTCCGCGCCCGTCGCGATGCCGGCCGCAAATTGTTCGTGCCGTACATGACCGGCGGGTTGAACGACGACTGGACAGCTCATGTGCAGGCCATGGCGGCGGGCGGTGCCGATGCCATTGAAATCGGCATCCCATTCTCCGATCCGGTGATGGATGGTCCAACTATTCAGCAAGCCAGCGAAATGGCGCTGCTAGCAGGCGCCACCCCAGACTCGATCCTGGCTGAGCTAAATGGCATCGATATTGATGTGCCATTGGTCGTCATGACGTACTACAACATTGCCTATCGAATTGGCCACCAACGGTTCGCAGAGTCACTAGCGGCCGCCGGCGTGTCGGGCACGATTTTGCCTGACCTGCCGCTCGAAGAGTCCGGCGATTGGCGAGCCGCGGCCGAACGAGCCGGCGTTCAACACGTGTTACTCGCCGCTCCCACCGCTCCCGACAGTCGGTTGCCATTGATTTGCCAAGCAACACGGGGGTTTGTGTACTCCGTCGGGCTGGTGGGAACCACCGGTGAGCGATCGGCGCTGGCCGCCACCGCAGTTCCTATGGCACGACGTCTCAAAGCAATCACTGACGTACCCGTGATCGTGGGCGTTGGCGTATCTAATGGCGCCCAGGCCGCGCAGGTGTGCCAGGAAGCCGATGGTGCGGTGATCGCTTCGGCGCTAATGCGAAGAGTGCTGGATGGTGCTTCGCCTCAGGACACAGAGGAATTTGTGCGCGACATCCGCTCACACATCGACGTCTCGTAGCCGTCACAAACCGATGATGCGCCTATTTTTTAGTGAATTTGCGGATCCGGTCGTGGTCTGAAAGATGAATTTCGATTCGCTGAAGCGAACTTGCCGTCATCACCTGGCCATTTGAAACGGCTTCTAGAAAACGCGAACCAGGGATGCGCCAAACGGTGCACTGATCCATTGCAATTACTGAAGCCGTTCGCGGAATCCGTTTCAAAAGTCCGATTTCGCCAAAAGAATCCAATCCCGTAATTCGATTGACTTCAACGAGTTTGCCGTCGGCGTCAACGAGATCGACGGAACATGTGCCTTCAATCAAGATATAGAGGTCGTCGGGCGAATCACCTTGGCGGACAATCTCTTGACCGGGGCCAGGAAACTCAACCTCGAAATGGCGTGCCAAAAGTTCGACGCCGAACCGGTTAACGCCAGACAAAATCTCGAGCTTCCGAAGCGTCTGTACGGCATCGGAAATTTCGGCTTGTTGGTTGAGCGAACGCCGACTCAATCTGTTGAAAAGTGGCGCCAGCAGTACGCCGCTCACGATGGTGACCCAACCGAGCAGGGTAATCACAGTTCCAATTGCCCACCTGTTCGCTAAGAACGGTGCCAACAGTCCACCGGCAAGCACGCCGAACAGCATCATGGAATCCATCGTGCCAAACACGGAACCCATCACCGAATCGGGAACCGTGTGCTGAATCAAATTTGTGACTGTGATCTCAGACGCCAAATTCGCTGCCGATGAAAGCGCCAGCCCGATAGCGAGCACGGTCAATGTTGTTGAATGCCCCACCAACACGAGCGGCGTCCCGCATGCAATAGCTAAAGCCATAAGCACCAGGCCTCCATGAGGCGATGAGATCAAACGCCTGACCACCAAAATTGACGCAAATGCTCCGAGGCCTATGGCAATGGTCAACGTTCCCAGCGCGCTCGGTCGACGGAGCGCATCTCGGGCGATGACAGTCGAAAGTACTTCCAACGAGCCGAATACGACCTCGATGAGCAGCATGAACACGATCACAGAAATGAGGCCAATCGACGAACCGATATGACGCAACCCGGCGAAAAGTGACTGGGTCGATGACTCTGCTGCCACGACTACTGGTGGATTCCCTGGGATCGAAAGCTCGGCTGCAGCGTGATCTTTGGCGTCGCCGAGGGAGACAAACGCAACAATGAGGAGCACGACGCTCAAACTTGGAGCTACCGGTCCAAGGTTGGCAATGGCTAGTGCGCCGCCAATCGCTGGGCCGATAAAGAATGCCCCTGAACCAGCCAAGCCCAACATCGAGGTCGTAATGGCGAGATAGGAGATTGGCGTTGCTTCGACGGTCCACGTAGCGATCGCCGGGTAGCACGGCGTGGCCAACAAATGGGTGAGGGCAAGAGCGCCAATCAACCAACCCATTTGCAAATCGGACGCCAACATGACGGCGAGGCCAAAAAACAGGGCAGCTCGTACAAGGTAGACAGCACGCAGAAGTTCCCGTTTACGGAATCGATCGCTCAGTGCACCACCAAAGCTGGAGAACAACACGTACGGCACCGTTCCCGCGCTAGCAATTAGCGGGACCCAACCAGGGCCTAGGTGTCGCTTGAGAACTTGCGCGTACAGGACTACCGACACAACTTGTTGGGCGAATGAACTCGCACCATGAGCGGTGAGCAGTTGCCGAGCGATGGGATACGAAAGTGCCTGACGATACGACTTTTGATGATTCGTCATGATTGGGCGATCAGGCCCGGGCTGCTACGAAATGGGCCATGTCAGCGAGCAAATCGGTGAGCATCTTCAATGTTGTGTGTGGATGCACGATGCACACGCGCATGCATATATCGCTTCTCCACGTCGTGGGCACGATGAGAGCGACGCCTTCGTGCGCTCGTGTTGTACTCCAGAGGTGGTAATCGTCTGTCGTCCATCCGATTCGCGAGAACAATACGATCGACAGCTGTGGTCGGAGCAGTAACTCAAACTGTTCGTGTTGATCCACTGCGTCGGCGAAATCACTTGCGGTCTGCAACGTGCAATCGATGGCGGACTCATATGCTGCAGTGCCGTGAGTGGCAATCGAAAACCACAATGGCAGACCTCTTGCCCGACGGCTCAAGTGGTACGCGTAATCGGATGGGTTTGGCTGCGACCGATCTACAGCATCCAGGTACGAACCATGCTGAGCATGTGCTCGTGACGCCAGGCTCAGATCTTTGTAGATCAACGCCCCGCAGTCATACGGCGCAAAGAGCCACTTGTGTGGATCAAGGGAAAAGCTGTCGGCCAACTCGAGCCCATGTAGTAGCGCTCGCCCTCGCCTCGACGCTAAGGCAGCTAGGCCATACGCGCCATCAACATGAAGCCACAGGCCGAATTCTTGGCACACGGCGGCTATCTCGGCCAGTTCGTCAATTGCGCCGGTGTTCGTGGTGCCTGCAGTGGCCACCACCGCAAATAGGCTATTGGCATCTGCCGATTCGATCGACGATCGCAGTGCGATGGCCGTCATGCAGCCCCGTTCATCTACCGCAACTGTCACAACGTCACAATCCATCACCAAGGCCGTAGCGCGCACACTGGCGTGCACTTCGGTAGTGGCTGCGAATGCCACGCGGTGAACGGTGCCAGTGCGTTCCCGAAATGCGTGGCGCGCTGCCACTAATGCACTGAGGTTGGCGGATGATCCGCCTGACACAAAAACTCCTCCAGCCAATTTGCCGAATCCGGCCAAATCGGCGAGCCATCTCAAGACCTGATTTTCTGCCTCAATAGCTCCGGCCCCGGCTTCCCATAGTCCGGCAAAAATCGAACTAGCGCTGACGACCAAATCAAACATGGTGGCCGCAACAGTCGCGGCGCCTGGCACGTACGCCAAGTTGCGAGGGTCGTCCTGCGGGCGGCAAGCGGGCACAATCACATCGCGCATCAGACGCAGCGCCTCGAGACCACCAACGCCAAGTTCTGTGAGTGAACTATCGAGCGCAGCGGCCAGCTCGGCTTGGGGATGGGCACCCCACTTTGGGTCTTTCGGAAGGCGTAGCCGTTCGATCGCATAACCAATGACCGAATGGGCATAGAGATCTGTTTCCGAGGTCCAGCTATGCATGTCAGTCGGAACGGTTTTGGTCATGGGTTACCCCAGCAGGGCACTGCTAGCGTGACGTTTATGTTGAGCATTGGTTCACTGGCCCCCGCAATTAGTTTGCCCGACTCCCACGATAGTACGCAGACTTTGGCTTCGTTCGCGGGCCAACGAGTGTTTGTGTACTTCTATCCTCGGGCCAACACGCCAGGGTGCACGCAACAAGGATGCGCTATTCAAACGGCACTCAGCGCCGGCGAAATTTCCGATGTCGTGGTGCTCGGTATCAGCCCCGACAAGCCAGCCGTGCTCATCGATGAGGCGGGAAAGGTGGTCAAGGTATGGCCAGCAGTATCGCCAAAAGCGACTGTGCCCGAACTCATCAGCGCGTTGGCGGGTAACGCATGACGCTGCCAGCACCCTCAGAAATATTGCCGCATCGGTACCCGTTTTTGTTCATTGACTCACTCATCACCTTGGTGCCAGGCGTATCAGCAAGTGGCCTATGGACGCTCGACCCAGATGCCTGGTTCTTTCCGGGTCATTTCCCTGGCCGTCCAACGTTGCCGGGAGTTTTGATGGTGGAATCGATAGCCCAAATGGGCGCGGTGGCAGTTCTCACCGATGAGCGATATACCGGCAAACTTCCGTTGTTCGGAGGTCTCGATGGCGCCCGGTTCCGGCGTCAGGTCAACCCTGGCGATACGTTGACGATCGAGGCTGAACTGGGGCGCATGTCGGCCAGGGCGGGCAAGGGCGTCGGACGGGCCATTCTCAACGGCCAAGTGGCGTGCACAGCCGAAGTGATGTTTGTGTTGGTCGACGCCTAGAAACTAGGTACCCAGCCCACCGGCAATATGCGCAACGCGCAGGATTTAGGCCGGGCCTATTACCAAGCAACCGTTATGCCCACCGAAGCCAAATGAGTTTGACAACGTGGGACCAGGCGTCCATAGGCGAGGCGAGCCGAACACGATGTCGATCTCGGCCAGCGCGGGGTCGCGTTCGCTAAATCCGGCCGTGGGTGGGATTTGGCCGTGCTCCATGCTGAGCAGAATTGCTGCTGCTTCAAGCGCTCCGGCTGCGCCAAGGGCATGGCCCAACACGCCCTTAATGGACGATACCGGTGGCCCTGGATTTCCAAAGATCTCGGCAATAGCGGCCGCCTCAGCAGCATCATTGAGCGGAGTGGATGTGCCATGGGCATTGATATGGGTGATATCGGCTGGTGCCAAACCGGCGTCTTCTAAGGCGAGGCGAATACAAGTGCGAGCGCCCACGCCGCCGGGCGATGGAGCAGTGATGTGATAGGCGTCAGCGTTCGAAGCTGCTCCCAAAATTTCACCGTAGATATGCGCACCGCGGGCCACCGCCATATCCCATTCTTCGAGCACCAAAACAGAGCCGCCTTCGCCGATCACGAAACCGTCTCGTCGCACGTCGAATGGACGCGACACGCCGCTATTGGAAAGAGCTGTCATGTTGCCGAATCCGGAAAGACCCAATTTGGCGATCGCTGCTTCAGAGCCGCCTGCCAACATGGCGTCACAACGACCCCACGCAATGGTGCGGGCTGCGTTGCCAATGGCGTGGGTGCCAGCCGCACATGCGGTGACAACTGTTTCGCACGGGCCTTGCCAGCCGAATTTCATCGACACCCCAGCAGCACCGGCGTTGCCCATGATCATGGGCACCAAAAATGGTGATACGCGTCGAGGGCCTTTGTCGCGCCAGATGTCGTACTGATCTTCGATGGTTAGCAAACCGCCGACGCCAGTAGCGATCATGACACCCGACCGAGCAGCCGTAGCACCCACTAAGCCGTCTACCGCACCGGCATCGCGAAGTGCGAGTGTGGCCGCGGCCATGGCGAATTGGGCAAAGCGGTCGGTTCGGCGCGCGTCTTTGCCGTTGTCGAACCACTCCTCAGGGTCAAATGGATCAACCCGGCGTTCGGTGGCGTCACTTTGAGGGCCGCACAGGCCTGCCCAAAATGCTTCTTTACCGATGCCAGCGCTCGAAACGATGCCCAAACCGGTGACGGCTACTCGACGTCCCTGCATATGGTTATCCCAGCTTGGTGGTTACCAGGCTGTAAGCCTGGGCAACGGTGTCGATGCCGTCGAGTTCTTCTTCGCCAATGGTCACGCCGAACTCTTCTTCAAGGGCCATCACCAGTTCGACGAGATCGAGACTGTCGGCATCGAGATCGTCGCCGAATCGGGCTTCGAGTGTGACCTTGGCGTCGTCTACGGACAAGACGTCGACGCAGCATTTGCGGAAACGGTCGAAGATTTCGTCGCTCATTGTGGGGTGCTCCTTGTAGCTATTGATAGGTGTGGTTAGTGACCCATGCCAAGGCCGCCATCGACGGGGATAACAGCGCCCGTGATGTAGCCGGCAAGATCGGATGCCAGGAAGGCAACCGTAGCCGCGATTTCCTGTGGTGAAGCGAACCGTCCGAGTGGGACCTGGTTGGCGAGTTCGGCGATCCGCTTTTCGCCAAGCGCCGCTGTCATATCGGTGACGACTGGGCCAGGGGCGACCACATTGGCGGTGATGTTGCGGCTGGCCAACTCGCGTGCGATGGACCTGGCCAAACCAACAAGTCCGGCTTTGGAGGCTGCGTAGTTAACTTGGCCTGCTGAGCCCGAAAGGCCCACTACTGACGACAAGAAAATCATTCGACCGTGGCGGGCTTTCATCATGCCTGGCGTAGCTCGCTTGGCGAGCCGATAGGCACCTGCCAAATTGGTATTTATGACCGACATGAATTGCTCGTCGCTCATCCGCATCAGCAATCCGTCGGCCGTGATTCCAGCATTGGCCACCAACACGGTGACCGGGCCGAACTCGGCTTCCACGGCGCGGAAGGCAGCATCCACGGACGCGCCATCGCTCACATCGCACTGCACACCAAAGAGTCCTTCTGGAGCGGCAGACGAGTTGTACGTAACTGCCACCCGATCGCCGTTGGCAACGAACGCCTGAGCGCACGCCAAACCAATGCCACGGCTGCCGCCGGTGACGAGCACAACACGCCCTGCGCTCTGCTCGACTGAATCAGTCATACGGTACCCCATTTAATGACGGCGCTGGCGGCTGTCATACCGGCGCCGAAGCCCACCAGCAATACATAATCGCCTTCGCTCACCCGGCCAGCTTCAAGGGCATCTACCAACGCCAGCGGTATGGACGCGCTTGACGTATTGCCGGTGCGGTGCAGTACGATTGATGCTTTTTCTATGGGGATGCCCAACTTGTCGCATGCCGATTGAATGATGCGAATGTTGGCCTGGTGGGGCACCACCAGGGCGAGGTCATCGGCTGTAATTCCGGCGGCAGCCATTGATTTCTTTCCGGAATCAACCATCACCCGTACTGCCCGACGGAACACTTCTCGGCCGTCCATCTCCAAGAATCCGCCGATATCGGCGTTGAGAATATTGACGGCCGATCCGTCGGCACTGAGGTCCCAACTGATCAACTCGCCGGGGCCGCTCGTGGCCTCGATCACGACAGCACCGGCCCCATCGGCAAACAAAATCGCCGTATTTCGATCGGTTTGATCGGTGATCCGGGACAGCGTCTCGGCTCCAATGAGCAGAATTTTCTTGCTGCCCATCGAAATCATGCCGTGCGCGGCGACGAGTCCATACACAAAACCGGAACACGCCGCATTGAGATCCATTGCTCCGGCGTTGGTGAGCCCGAGTGCATTTTGTATCGACGCTGATGTGGCCGGGACCTGCTGATCTGGCGTGGTGGTAGCCAGGATTACGAGATCAATTTCCAGCGGGTCGACTCCTGCCATAGCAATGGCTTTAGCCCCAGCTTCAACGGAAAGGCCCATCGTGGTGCCGCCCCACCGACGCTCTTTGATCCCTGTACGTTCGACGATCCATTCGTCGTTGGTGTCCATATGGGCTGCCAAATCGTCGTTGGTAACGACCCTATCGGGCAGCGCAGTGCCCCAACCCGTAAATCGTGCTCCCATAATTCCCCCTAGAACTATTCGGTCAATAGCCAGGCTATTGGCTGGCTTTGAGTAACGCGTTCGCCATCGAGAGCCAACATGCCCATCACAATTCCTTTGAATGGTGATCGCACTTCCGCCGTGCCCGCAATGCCCAGCACTGTTCCCACGTCGATCACGGAACCCTTATGGATGGTGGATTGTGGGGTGAACAAGCCTGCCGACGGCGAAACCACCATGCGTTCGCGCACAAAGAGATGTTCGCCCTCCATCGGCGCAGGGGCAACAGGGGCGGGTTCTTGGCTAGCAAGCAAAGCCAACAACAATTTGTCGAGCTCGTTGGGCGTGGAGACCCCAATGGTACGTACACCGTCCAACGTTCGTTTCGCCATGCCAGTGAGCACACCGCCTGGCCCCAGTTCGATAAACGTGCGTACGCCATACTCGTAGAGCGCTTCTAGGCTGTGACGCCAGCGCACAGGGCTGCACAGTTGTGCGCTGAGAAGTGCAGACCACTCGTCGCCAGTTTGATGGGCTTGAGCGTCGACATTGCTCACAATCGGAACTTCGGTATTGCGGGGGTTGGCGGCCGCAATCGCCACTCGCAGGCGCTCACGAGCGGGTTGCATGAATGGCGTGTGGAAGGCGCCAGATACCGGTAACGGCATCACTTTCTTGCTGCCCATTTCTTTGGCCTTGGCGGTCGCAGCGGCTACCCCTTCTGGGGATCCAGCAATGACCACTTGGCCGGGAGCGTTGAAGTTGGCCACCCACACATCGGCATCAGCTAAACGGCAGGCAATTTCGACCTGTTCGTCGTCCATGCCAAGAACCGCCGACATGGTGCCGAGGTTGGCGGCGCCGGCTTGGGCCATGGCATCGCCTCGCTCGCATACCAAGCGCACACCATCGTCAAAACTCAGCGCGCCAGCGGCTGTGAGAGCGGTGTATTCGCCCAGCGAATGGCCAGCCATATATGAGGCATCGAGCCCGGTACGTTCTACGGCGTCGAGCACCACGAGGCTCAAAACGAACGTGGTGAGTTGAGCATTGCGGGTGTCTTTTAGCTCGTCAGCATCGGCGCGTAACATCAAATGTTCGACGTCACGGCCAGCAATCTGGCTGGCCTCAGATACAAGTTCCCAAGATTCCTGGTCGGCCCACGCTTCACCCATACCTGGGCGTTGCGACCCCTGGCCGGGGAAGGTGAAAGCAATCACGGCTCGGGAGCTTAGACGCCACGTGACGGTCTATTGGGATGTGTGGTCGATTTGTGTCGATTGCCGGTAACTGTTGCTCGGACAGCGAGCAAATCCACTAAGGTGTCGGCCGCTAGCCCGAGTGGCGGAACAGGCAGACGCGACGGTCTCAAACACCGTTGTCCGGAAGGACATGTGGGTTCAAGTCCCACCTCGGGCACCGCTAGCAGTTCAGGGATCCAGCAATGCAGGTGGGATTCCGGTGGCGAACTTGCCGACGAACTCTCTAATGGGGGCATCGTCAGGACGATCGCACGTGACTTTTGTTCGCCACGCTGTGAGGATTATTTTGTTTGGCATCGTGGGGTTTGGAGCCACCACTACGTTTTTGCCAGCGAAGCCGTTGATCGTCAGCCGCTCGGTCTCGGAGATGTCACGATACTGAATGAGGATCTGGCCACCCTCGAGCACCGCTAATTGTTGGGGCGGTGAAATCGGCTTGTCGACCACTCCGGAGAAATTGGTGCCTGGCTGATGTGCACCCGACGTGGGCGGATCAGAGAAATATTTTTGCGATGCTCCGCCGGGCAACACGTGGCGCAATGAACCGGGGTCGAGACGCTCGCGGACCTCGGCAGAACAGGAACCTCGACCAGGCCCTTGAGCGGTGCTGCCCTTCGCGCCAGAGGAGCACGCTGGCACGAAGAGCACGATAGGGGCAACGATGGCAGCCCCAATCCTCCGTGCCAATTTGTTACCGACAGCGCCCACAGCCAGGCAACCTAGACTGCCGGGCGTGACTAAGACTTCATTAGAGCGCCGACTCATCGATGTGGGCGGGCGAATTCGAAAACTACGGGAAGACATCGCGGCAAACCACGAACAAATGGCGGCGCTGGCTGATGAGGCGTATGACTCTGAATTGCGAGCTGTGGTTGGTGACACGCCTTTCGAAGTACAGAAGGCAAGGAACGATTCTCGTCACGTGGTATCGATGCGAAAAGCGATTGAGAAGCAGCGCGCCGAGCTATTGAAGGCGGAGAAAGAACAAGATCAGCTCCTCGACGAATACAGCGCATTGTGAGCGACATTGCGCCCTCGCCGGCCGTGCGAGTTGTGGTGGCCGAAGACGAAGGCATCATTCGGCTGGATCTCGTCGAGACACTGCGCGAGGAAGGTTACGACGTAGTGGGCGAGTGCGGCCGCGGCGATGTGGTGGTGGAGACCGTCCGAGAGTTGCAACCCGACGTATTGATCTGCGACATCAAGATGCCTGGCCTTGATGGCATCTCGGTGGCCAAGGTCATAACCGACGAGGCGTTATGCGCCGTGCTCATGCTTACCGCATACAGCCAACGAGAGCTCATAGAACAAGCACGCGATGCGGGAGCTCTTGCCTATTTGGTGAAGCCATTCCAGCGCCGAGAGTTGATTCCGTCGATCGAGATTGCCTTGGGTCGTTTTCAACAAACACAGGCGTTGCGAGCTGAGGTGGCCGACCTCTCTGAACGTCTCGATGCCCGTAAATCGATCGATCGTGCCAAGGCTCTGCTAATCAATGAACACGGGATGACGGAAGGCGACGCATTCAAGTTCATCCAACGCGGAGCCATGGACGGCCGTACCACGATGAAGGCCGTTGCCGATCGGGTGCTGATCGGAGAATTGCAACCATGAGCCCGTCGGTGCCGCCTGGAGCAAAGGTGTTGCTGCTGGATGGCAACTCACTTGCCTATCGGGCCTTCTTTGCGCTGCCACCCGATTTGGTGACGGCATCTGGCCAACACACCAATGCTGTTTTGGGATTTACCTCAATGTTGGTCAACTTGGTGAAGGATCAAAAACCTGATCTGGTCGTGGCCACGTTCGATCGGCCAGAGCCAACATTTCGACATATTCGCAATCCCGAATATAAGGCACAACGCGACAAGACACCCGACGTCTTAATTCAACAAATGGGATTGATTCGTCAACTCGTCGACACCCTCAAAATTCCAACGGTGTACGCCAAGGGTTTTGAAGCCGACGACGTCATCGGAACGCTGGCGTTGCAAGCAAAAGCTCTCGGCCTGAATGCGGTGATTGTGACCGGCGATCGTGACTCCTACCAACTGGTGAGCGATCCCCATATCAAAGTGATGTACAACCGGCGCGGGGTGAGTGACTACGTGTTGTACGACGAAGCTGGCATTTTAGAAAAGACGGGCGTGACCCCCGCCCAATATCCAGAGTATGCGGCGTTGCGGGGTGATCCAAGCGATAACCTGCCGGGCATTGCCGGGGTCGGCGAAAAGACGGCCGCCAAACTCATCACCACGTACGGCGGGCTCGACGGAATATTCGCCAACACCGAATCACAAACCCCGAAATTGCGCGCTGGTTTGGAAGCTGGCGAGGCACTGGCACGGGCCAACGTAGAAATGATGCGTATCGTCACCGATGCCCCCACCGATCTGGCACTCGCCGATTTAGGGCGTGGCGATTTTGATGTAGATGAGGTCAAGAGATTCTTCGATCTCATGGAATTTCGGACACTGTGGCCTCGCTTTCTGGAAGCCTTTGGGGTGGCGTCGGGCGCGTCGGCGACAGCGTTGGATACCACTACAGTCCTTGAGGCCAAGGTTCGGGTTATCGAGCATGCTGATGAACTTGCCGCTGTGCTTTCTGCGTCAGAACCAGTTGCTCTTGCCCACGGTCCCAACGGGTTGGCGATCGTGGTCGACGCCAAAGCAGGCGACGTGGTGTGGGTCACTGGAGCCGCCTTGACTGGATTGGTGATCTCGCAGCCCGTGTGGGCCCACGACGCCAAAGGGGCCATGCGCCTGCTCTTTGATCATGGCGGTGATATCACCAACTTGGTCATCGACACCGCCATTGCTGCCTATCTAATCGATCCGGCGAGTGACCGGTATGCATTGAATGAAATGCTTGCCAAATACACCGACGCCTCATTGCCTGAAGTTGGGGCCCCGAGCGGCCAGCTTGATTTTGGTGAGGTGGTGGCCGACGCCAGTGTTGACGCCGCTCGGCGGGCATTAGCGGTAGCCACTCTTGCCCCCGTGTTGCTGGCTCGTTTGGCCGCTGATGGCGTCGAGGAACTGAACCGTGACATGGAAGCACCGTTGGTGCGCGTGCTGGCCCGCATGGAGGCCATCGGCGTAGGTGTCGATGTGGTGGGGCTTCGTCGGATTCGTGACCATCTGGTAGCCGAGTGTGACCGTTTGACCAAAGAGATCTACGTGATCGTAGGGCGCGAATTTAACGTCAACTCCACGTTGCAGCTTCGCGAAATCTTGTTTGAGGAATTGAAATTGACGCCCTCCAAAAAGGGAAAAACTGGTTACTCGACCGATGCCGCGACGCTCGAAAAATTGCGAGACGAACATCCGATGGTGGAGTTGCTTTTGCAATATCGGGAGGTGGAAAAATTACGCAGCACGTACGGCGAGGGACTGCTCAACGAAGTGCAAAGCGACGGCCGAATTCACGCCACCTTCAACCAGACTGTGGCTCGCACCGGGCGGCTCAGCAGTGATGCCCCCAACCTTCACAACATTCCCGTGCGCAGCGACACGGGTCGGGTTTTCCGCACCGCCTTTGTGCCTACACGGGGATGCGAATTATTGGTGGCCGACTACAACCAAGTCGAGCTGCGATGTATTGCCCACTTGGCCAACGACCCTGGCTTGATTGAGGCATTTACGTCGGGCCGCGATGTGCACACTGAGACGGCAGCACGTGTGTTTGGCGTAGACGCCAGCCATGTGACACACGAGATGCGAGCTAAGGCGAAAATGGTTTCGTATGGTTTGGCCTATGGCATGGAGGCCTATGGGTTAGGTCAACGGCTCGGCATTCCCACCGGCGACGCAAGCGTGATTCTGAACGCCTATTTCGAAGCATTTCCAAACGTGAAGTCCTACATGGAACGCACCGTGGTGGAGGCGCTCAATCGGGGATACACCGAGACCCTTTTTGGGCGTCGACGCCCAATTCCTGAGTTGATGAGAGACAATTTTCGTGTCCGTCAAGCGGCCGAGCGGCAGGCTATGAATGCGGGCATTCAAGGTTTGGCAGCCGATATCTTTAAGGTGGCTTTGGTGCGCCTGGATCACGAGCTCACGGCGCGCAAGATGGCGAGCCGTTTGGTCCTTCAGGTGCATGACGAAGTGATTTTGGAGGTCCCGCCCAGCGAACACGATGCTGCCGTGCAACTAGTCCGTGAAACTCTGATGGGGGCAGCTCAGCTCGACGTGCCGCTAGATGTGAATTTGGCCTTCGGGCCCACGTGGGCGGACGCCAAAGCGTGACCATAGCCAGTGAGCCAGACCACTGGTTCGAGCCGATTGCCGATCATCTTGGCTCCGCCTATTTGCGCTACTCGTTTACGAAAGGTACGGAGCAGGAGGTCGACTATCTGGTTGCCTGCCTCGGTTTGCAACCTGGGATGCGGGTGTTGGATGTGGGGTGTGGGCCGGGGCGTCATGCCTACGAAATGGCCCGCCGGGGGATCGAGGTGGTAGGCGTCGATATCTCACAACGGTTCATTGACGTTGCCACCGACGGCGCGCAAGCCGGGGCCACGTTCCGCCGCCTAGACGCCCGGGAGCTCGATTACGTCGACGAATTCGATGCCGCGATATCGCTGTGCCAAGGCGCGTTTGGTCTCCTCAGCGACCTCGACGAAACGATTGCCGTGTTGGCGGGGATGCACAAAGCACTTCGCCCAGGCGGTCGTATTGCCGTGAGCGCGTTTAGCGCCTATTTCAGCGTGAAGTACCAAACGAGTGCCGTGTTTGACGCGGCTACTGGTACGGCACACGAGCACACCGAGATCATCAGCGAGGGAGGGATAAAGGCCCCCACTGAACTATGGACCACATGTTTCACGCCCCGCGAATTGCGACTGCTGTGCATGGTGGCGGGGCTATCGGACGTCTCGGTGTCGTCGGTGGATCCTGGTCACTACGGCGATGCTGTTCCCAGTGGCGAGTCATCGGAGTTTCTTCTGGTGGCTTACAAGCCGGCGTGAACCTGGTGCCGAGTGAAGTCGATTCCCTGGCCAGCCGTGTGTCGCGTGTATCCTGTCGGCTACCCGTGCCTGCATTCCGCAAGCCCTGATGAAGTACCAGTGAAAGTAGTTTTTGTGTCTGATGTAACCGCCACCGACGTTCTCGAGGAAAATCCCGAAGCGATCGAAGAGGCCCCCCTGTATATCTTGCGTACCATCACCGTCGATGACATGACGGATGAAGAGCTCGAAGCCGCATATGGTCGCAGCATGGTCGTCGTAGACGACGGCCAAATTGTCGAAGGCATTGTTGTCAAAGTCGATTCCGACGAAGTGCTTCTCGATATTGGTTTCAAATCTGAAGGCGTCATCCTTCCCCGCGAGTTGTCGATTCGTAACGACGTCGACCCTCACGAAATCGTCAAAGTTGGCGATCGCATCGAAGCCCTTGTCCTCCAAAAGGAAGACAAAGAAGGCCGCCTCATGCTCAGCAAGAAGCGCGCTCAGTACGCGCGTGCATGGGGCACCATCGAGAAGGTCAAAGAAGCCGATGGCATGGTCTCTGGTTTGGTCATCGAAGTCGTCAAGGGAGGCTTGATCGTGGACATCGGCCTGCGTGGGTTCCTCCCCGCATCCCTCGTGGAATTGCGTCGTGTTCGCGACTTGCAGCCCTACGTTGGTCGCACCATCGAGGCCAAAATCATCGAGCTCGACAAGAACCGCAACAACGTTGTGTTGTCACGTCGTGGGTACCTCGAAGAGACCCAAAAAGATCAACGCGAGGACTTCCTCACCAATCTCAAGCCGGGCGAAGTCCGCGAAGGTGTCGTGTCGAGCGTTGTGCAATTTGGTGCCTTCGTGGACATCGGTGGCATGGACGGCCTCGTGCACGTTTCCGAGCTGTCGTGGAAGCATGTCGATCACCCCACGCAAGTGGTGCAAATCGGCGACAAGGTCACCGTACAAGTCCTCGAAGTCGACTACGACCGCGAGCGCATCAGCCTGTCGCTCAAGGCCTGCCAGCAAGACCCATGGCAAGAATTTGCCACCGGCCACCGCGTTGGCGAATTGGTCTACGGCCGAGTCACCAAGCTCGTACCCTTCGGCTCGTTCGTGCAAGTTGGCGACGGTATCGAAGGCCTCGTGCATATCTCGGAAATGTCTGCCCACCATGTGGATCTGCCAGAGCAAGTTGTCACGCCGGGTGAAGAGCTGTGGGTCAAGATCATTGATCTCGATTTGCAGCGTCGCCGCATCAGCCTGTCGATTCGTCAAGCTGCCGAAGGCGGCTTCGTGGCCGACGAGTACAAGGAGCATTTCGGCGAGCACACCTACGATGCCGAGGGCAACTACATCGGCACCGTCGAAGGGGGCACAGCCCCCGTCGAAGAGGCGTGGGCCGAGTACTACCAGCAACTCAGTGAAGGCCAGCCGGCAATCGCACCCGAGGGTGACGCCCCCCAGGCATAATGGTGGCGACGCTTCCAGGAGAGCAATCAGGCGCCGCTACTTCGGTGGTGCCGGTTGCTCTCATAGAAGCCGACCCTACGTTGCGAGTTCAACTCGCAAAACTGTGTGAAGCCACTATTTCGGTGGCCTCCACAGGAGCACTCGACGCACGGCTCGCCTCAATAGGGCGGGCTGTGTTCGTTTTCGGCCCCAGCTTCTCAGACGACATCGGTTTGGCCGATGCCGGCCAGACCATTGCCGTACACAACCCGGTGTCGTCGGTGCTGCTTGCGGCGACCTATTCCGACACCCTGGCGCGCCGGGCGGTGGCTGCTGGATTCGGCGAGATGTTCGACATGTCCAATTCCGCCGACGTGGGCATGCACATGGCCGAAATCGTGGCCGATTCATCAACTCGCTTGGCGATAGCAGAACCACCAACACCTGAATCGACGCCCGATTCCACTCCCGGAAAAGTGTTGGCCATTTATGGCGCCAAAGGTGGAATCGGCCGCACCGTATTGGCCGTCAATTTGGCGTGTGCTCTAGCGCCTCGATGCGACGAGCCAGTTATTTTGGTCGACGCTGATTTTCGGGGTGGCGATGTGTCCGTGATGTTACGGGTGGCGCCCAGCCGCACCGTATTTGACAGTTTGGCCGTCGTGACCGACTCTCCTGCCCATGTGGACGTAGAACGATTGCGGATGACCTTGATTACCCATCATGGCACCGGTGTGTTGTTGGCTCCCACGGTGTTGATGTCGGGTGATGTGCCAGAGGTCAGCCTGGTGGCTTTTCGTACCCTCGTGGAGACGTTGCGAACAATGGCCGCTTTCGTAGTCGTAGATTTGCCTGCCGAGCCCTCGGCGTTGTCGAGTGCCGTGATTGATATAGCCGACGGCGTGTTGGCGCTGGCATCTATGGACATGCCGAGCGTTAAAGCGCTCACGTTGGGCTTGTCGCAATTTGCTGAACGGGGCGTCCCTATGAACAAAATAAGGCTCGTGATCAATCGAGCGGGGTCACAGGTCAAGCTGACGGTGGCAGATGTGGAGCGCACGGTGGGCATGCAATCGGTACTGAATTTGCCAAGCGATGTGGCTGTTCCGCGCAGCGTCAATTCGGGAATTCCCGCGGTGCTTGATGTGCACCGGGGGGAGTTTGCCTCTGCGGTGCTGACCTTTGCCGAACAGCTCCTGGCTGCGTGGCGGCAGGCGATTATGGTGCGTTCGTGACAATCGTAGGACTCACAGGCGGTATTGGTTCCGGCAAATCCACTGTGGCTTCGATGCTCGTCGAACGAGGCGCCGTACTCGTCGATGGGGATGCCATCGTGAAAGAACTCCAGCAGCCCGGGATGCCATTGCTGGTGGCGATGGTCGAACTGTTTGGCAATTCGATTCTGCATCCCGATGGCTCGCTAAATCGGCCAGCGGTGGCCGGGCAGGTGTTCAACGATAAAGAGGCTCTGGAAAAGCTCAATGCCATTGTGACACCCATGTTGGGGGCCGAATACGCAGCTCGATCCAAGCAGGCCCGTCTCGCCAGCCCGTCGGGTGTCGTCATACAAGACGTGCCATTGCTCAAGGAACGGCGCGAAGGCATGGATTTCGTGGTGGTCGTCGATGTGCCGGTAGAGGTTGCCGTGGAGCGCTTAATGAGTCAGCGACACTTTTCTGAGGCCGACGCCAGGGCACGCATTGCTAACCAGATCACCCGTGAAGAACGACGTCTTTTGGCCGATGTGGTGATCGATAATTCTGGCGATCGGGACCATCTCGTGGCCGAGGTTGATCGGGCGTGGGCACTCATCGCAGAGTGTGACACCCTGTCCATAGACTGACCAAGTGAGTTCTCCCGCCACTATTCCCCTCGCCAACAAACGGTTCAAAGTCGTTTCCGATTTCGAGCCGGCAGGTGATCAGCCAAAGGCGATTCGTCAGCTGTCGGAGGGAATCGAGCGGGGCGATCGGTTCCAGACGTTGCTTGGTATTACCGGGTCCGGCAAGTCGGCAACCATCGCGTGGACGATCGAACAGGTGCAGCGCCCCACGTTGGTGTTGGCTCCAAATAAGAGTTTGGCCGCCCAATTGGCCAACGAATTCAAAGAGTTTTTCCCTGACAATCGTGTCGAGTATTTCGTGTCGTATTACGACTATTACCAGCCTGAGGCGTACATCGCTTCGAGTGACACGTACATCGAAAAAGACTCTTCAGTCAACGACGAAATCGACAGGTTGCGCCATTCGGCCACGTCGGGTCTGCTCACCCGTCGTGATGTGATCGTCGTGGCCTCGGTGAGTTGTATCTACGGTCTTGGGGATCCAGAGGAATATAGGAATCAAATACTCATGGTGGTGCGCGGCGAGGAACGCACCCAACGTGAAATCTTGCGTCAACTTGTCGACCTGCAATACGAACGCAACGATGCCAACCTGGTGCGAGGAAAGTTTCGGGTGCGGGGCGACACAATCGAGATCCACCCGGCGTACGACGAGACTGCGGTGCGTATTGAAATGTTCGGCGACGAAATCGAGCGCATCTGCCAGATGGATGCCCTCACCGGTGAAATCGTGGCCGAGCTCGACAATCTGGTGGTCTTTCCGGCCACCCATTATGTGGCTGGCGACGAGCGCATGCGGCGAGCAATTATTGGCATAGAAGCCGAGCTGCAAGAGCGCTTGGCCGAGTTCGAAAGCCAAGGCAAATTGCTCGAGGCTCAGCGGTTGCGGATGCGTACGCAGTACGACCTTGAAATGATGCAAGAGGTTGGATACTGCAACGGCATCGAGAACTATTCCCGCCACATTGACGGCCGCAAGCCAGGTGAGCCGCCGTACACACTGCTCGACTACTTCCCGAAAGACTTTCTCCTCGTCATCGACGAATCGCACGTAGCGGTGCCCCAATTGCATGGTCAGTTCCTGGGCGACCGACGCCGAAAAGAGGAACTGTTCAACCACGGGTTTCGCCTGCCGAGCTGCGTCGACAATCGGCCGTTGCAGTTTGAAGAGGTCATGGAACGCCTCAATCAAGTGGTGTTTTTGTCGGCCACTCCTTCGCAATACGAATTGCGCATGAGCCAGCAAATTGTTGAGCAAATAGTTCGGCCTACCGGCCTCATCGACCCGGAGATCATCGTGAAGCCCACCAAGGGCCAGATCGACGATCTCATGGCGGAGATCGAAAAGCGCATCGTGAAGGGTGATCGTGCGTTGATCACCACGCTCACTAAAAAGATGGCAGAAGACCTCACCGATTATTTGTTGGAGCAGGGCTTGCGAGTGCGATATCTGCACTCAAATATCGACACCATTCAGCGTATTGAAATTTTGCGTGACCTTCGGTTGGGTGAGTTCGATGTGTTGGTCGGCATCAACCTCTTACGAGAAGGCCTCGACCTTCCCGAAGTCTCGCTCGTGGCGATTTTGGATGCCGATAAGGAAGGTTTTTTGCGTAGTGAAACGTCGCTCATCCAGACCATCGGCCGAGCGGCCCGAAACGTAGACGGCAAAGTGATTTTGTATGCCGACAAAATTACGCCTTCCATGCAGCGAGCGATCGGGGAGACGAATCGCAGAAGGGGAGTGCAAGAGGCCTACAACATCGAGCACAACATTGAGCCGAAAACTATTCGGAAAGCTGTGAGTGATATTCTGAGTTTGTTGCGCCCCGACAACACGGCACCCATGCCGGGCAAGGGCCAGCGCAATAGGGGTCGCGATGCACATGAGCGCGACAAGGCCCGCCAGGACCTCGCACAGCTACCTCACGGGGAGTTGGCTCGTCTCATACAGACGTTGGAAACCGAGATGGCAGAAGCCTCCTCAGACCTTCGATTTGAGTACGCCGCCCGCCTACGCGACGAGATAAAGGATCTCAAACGCGAACTCAAAACCGCTAACGGCTAAATAAGATTTGTAGAACAATTGTTCGAGTGTTCAATTTTCTGTAGGATCCTGATCCGATATGTCTGATCTCCTCATTGTTCGTGGTGCTCGCGAGCACAATCTCAAAAATGTCTCCATCGAACTTCCCAGGGACAAACTGGTGGCCTTTACTGGCCTGTCTGGCTCTGGTAAGTCGAGCTTGGCGTTCGACACCATTTACGCCGAAGGGCAACGCCGCTACGTGGAGTCGCTCAGTGCCTATGCCCGGCAGTTTTTGGGGCAATTGGACAAGCCTGATGTTGACTTCATCGAAGGCCTTAGTCCGGCAATTTCTATTGATCAAAAGGCCGCCAGCCGAAACCCTCGCTCGACAGTCGGCACGATCACCGAGGTGTACGACTACCTGCGATTGCTGTTTGCCCGCATTGGCGTGCCGCACTGCCCGAAATGCGGTGAGAAAGTCGAGCGGCAGACCCCGCAACAGATCGTCGACCGGGTCCTCCAGTTGGCCGATGGCACCCGATTCCAGGTGCTAGCGCCAGTTGTCCGCCACCGCAAAGGCGAGTACGACAGCCTCCTAAAGGACCTCATGGCGCAAGGTTTCGCTCGCGCTCGAATCGACGGTGTGGTGCGCGAACTGAGCGAACCCGGCGAGTTGGCGAGATACGAAAACCACACTATTCAGGTTGTCATCGACCGCTTGGTGCGTCGAGACGGAATCGAGCGACGCCTCACCGACTCGTTGGAAACGGCCTTGCGTTTGGCAGAAGGTGTCGCCGAAATTCAAATCGTTCCCAAAGACGACGACGACGGCGAGATACTGACTTTTAGCCAACACCTCGCATGCGCTCCATGCGGGATCAGCTTTGATGAGCTATCGCCGAGAAACTTTTCGTTTAACTCGCCGTACGGCGCGTGCCCGACATGTGATGGCATCGGTACCAAGTTCGAGGTGGATGCCGACCTGGTGGTTCCAAACCCCGATTTGACCCTCGCCCAGGGCGCCATCGCGCCATGGGCCAACTCCACAAGTCAATATTTTTTGAGCACGATCGAAGGCATTTCCGAAGAGCGCGGATTTGATCTTGACACCCCGTGGACACAGCTCAAGGCAGCCGATCGCAAAGTGATCTTGGGCGGCCATACCGGCAACGTTCAGGTGAAAATCAAAAACCGGTACGGCCGCACCCGGGTGTTCTCAGCAAAGTTCGAAGGCATCATTCCGTGGTTACAACGCCGGCACCGCGAGAGCGAAAGCGACTACATCCGCGAGCAAATCGAGGGCTATATGCGTGAGGTGCCGTGCGCCTCGTGCGGTGGTGCCCGCCTCAAACCCGAGACGCTGGGCGTCACCATTAACGACCACAACATTCATCACGTGTGCGAGATGTCGATCGGTGACGCCGCAAAATTCCTGGGCGGACTCACCCTGAATCAACGTGACCGAATGATTGCCGAACGCGTCGTCAAAGAAGTCAACGCACGAATGGGTTTCTTGCTCGACGTGGGCCTTGACTATTTGAGTCTGAGCCGTTCAGCCGGCACGTTGGCCGGCGGAGAGGCGCAGCGAATTCGCCTGGCATCGCAAATCGGATCTGGTTTGGTTGGGGTGTTGTATGTGCTCGATGAGCCCAGTATCGGGTTGCACCAGCGCGACAACCGCCGCCTGATCGACACCATGCTTCGCCTGCGCGACCTCGGCAATACCGTGCTCGTGGTCGAGCACGATGAAGACACCATCAAAGTGTGCGACTACGTCGTGGATATCGGGCCTGGCGCCGGTGAGCACGGTGGCAACGTGGTGTATGCCGGCAACGTCGAGGGCCTTCTGAAATCAGAGGATTCAGAAACTGGCAAGTACCTGTCGGGGCGTAAGAAAATCGAAATTCCCGCCATACGCCGAATCGGTAACGGCAACCACATCACTGTGAACGGCGCTCGTGAGCACAACCTCAAGAACATTGATGTATCGATACCGCTCGGCCTGTTCGTGGCCGTCACCGGCGTGTCGGGCTCCGGCAAATCGACGCTGATTTCCGACATTCTGCAAAAGGCATTGATGCAGAAAATCTATCGATCAAAAGATGTTCCAGGTCGTCACAGTTCGATCGGTGGAATCGAGAACCTCGATAAGGTGATCAACATCGATCAATCACCGATTGGACGCACGCCACGATCCAACCCGGCCACGTACACCGGCGTTTTTGATCACATTCGCAAACTGTTCGCTTCGACTCAAGAGGCCAAGGTTCGTGGGTACCTTCCGGGCCGATTCAGCTTTAACGTGGCTGGCGGACGGTGCGAAGGATGCTCTGGTGACGGCACCATCAAAATCGAAATGCACTTCATGCCCGATGTATATGTGCCGTGCGAAATTTGCAAGGGCGATCGCTACAACCGCGACACGCTCGACATTACGTTTAAGGGTAAAAACATTGCCGAAGTACTTGATATGCCCATCGAAGAAGCTGTCGGGTTTTTCTCAAATCAGCCGCCCATTGCACGCCACATGCAGACGTTGTGTGACGTCGGGCTCGGCTATGTGCGCTTGGGCCAACCGGCCACAACCCTTTCGGGCGGCGAAGCTCAGCGTGTGAAGTTGAGTTCGGAGCTCAGCAAGCGGTCCACCGGGCGAACCATGTATTTGCTCGACGAGCCCACCACGGGGTTGCATTTCGAGGATGTCAGACGTCTGCTCATTGTGCTGAGCCGTCTTGTCGATCAGGGCAACACGGTGTTAGTCATTGAGCACAATCTGGACGTCATCAAGACGGCCGATTGGATTCTGGATCTCGGCCCCGAAGGGGGGTCTGGCGGCGGTCAAATCATCGCCCAAGGCACACCGGAGACGGTCGCTAAATCGAAGGTCAGTCATACCGGTCGATATCTCAAACCGTTGCTCAAAAAGTAAAAACAAGGCGCTCGGACCGGTGGCGGGTTCCGGTCCGAGCGCCTTGCGCACTGCGTCACTCGCCCGCAAGGGTCAGTGACGGCGATGTATGAAGGCCAGCGAGAACGGCGGCCAAGTGAAGATCAGTGCGAGACGGCCTTTGGCAGCGTCTTGGCTTCGTCGATCCACTTCTGTACTTGTGACTCAGAGACCGCGCCCTTGGTGAGGTTCTTCGCGGCATTGACTTCTGTCATCTTGGCGGCCAGGTTTGCTGCGTTGCGCTGAGCCAGTTCGGGCACTGTGTCGACGCCTGATGCTTCGAGCAACTCTGCGAATTGACCGGCTACACCAGTAATGCGGAACAGGTCGGCGTGGTTCACCCACGTAAGAAGCAATTTGCCGCTGATGTCAGTAGCGGTCGCCAGAGCATCGCGTCCTTTGGATGCCCCACCCATCTCCAACAACTTTTCAACAGACGTTACGCCAGCATCTTTGAGTTTTGCTTCGTATGCCGGGCCGATGCCTTCGATATCGGCGATTGGTGTTGCCATTGCGGAGTCTCCTTGTGGGGTAGGTGACCGTCCAGACGACGTTCACTGTTGAAAGTCGCGTGAACCTACGACATTTTCGGCGAGAATGTCGAGCATGGTTGTTCGACCCCCCACCGGCACGATCCCGGAGACACCCGGTTCGTACCAATTCAAGGATGTTCACGGGCGGGTTATTTACGTCGGAAAGGCGAAAAGTCTCCGTCAGCGGCTGAATAACTATTTCCAAGATCCGGCACTTTTGCACCCCCGAACCGCGCACATGGTTGCTACTGCCGAATCGGTTGAGTGGATCGAGGTGCGTAATGAGGTTGAAGCCCTCATGCTTGAGTTTTCACTGATCAAGCAGCATCGCCCCCGCTTCAACGTTCGGTTGATGGACGACAAGAGCTACCCATTTTTGGCCATCACCCTTGACGACGATTGGCCACGGGCGCTCGTGATGCGGGGGCGCAAACGTAAAGGCACCCGTTATTTCGGTCCATTCGGGCAGGCCTATGCCATCCGCGAGACGCTCGATTTACTGCTCCGCACTTTCCCTATTCGCACGTGCAGCGATTCGAAATTTCGTACTCATGAGCGCCTTGGACGCCCCTGTTTGTTGTTCCATATCGAAAAGTGCTCAGGCCCGTGTGTAGGCGAAATTCAGAAAACCGATTACGACGAGTTGGTACAGCGGCTTATCGATTTCCTCGACGGTGACACCGATGACGTGATTGACGCTCTCGACGCCCAAATGCGCAAAGCCGCCGCCGACATGGAGTTCGAACTTGCAGCCCGCCTGAGGGATCGGTTGGGCTCTGTGCGCAAAGCCGTCGAGAAGCAACAGATGGTGGGCGAGCGCAACGAAGATATCGATCTCATCGGGCTGGCCGAAGACGACATGGAAGCCAGCATTCAGGTTTTTTATGTTCGCAAAGGCCGAGTCGTGGGGCGCAAAGGTTTCATCCTCGACAAGGTTGAGGACCTCACAACCGGCGGGCTTGTGAGTCGCGTGTTAGAAGACTTGTACGGCGATGAGCCCCCGCTCGGCGTTCCCAAAATGGTGATCGTGCCAGAAGCTCCAGAGGCTCAAGAGGCGTATGAAGAGTGGTTGGCCATGATGCGCGGGGCGCGGGTGGAGATTCGTATTCCCCAGCGGGGCGACAAACGCGAGCTCCACGAAACGGTGACCCGAAACGCCAAGGAAGAATTTGTGCGCCACCGAATGCGCCGGGCAACTGATCACAACTCGAGGGCGCAAGCGTTGCGAGAACTACAAGACGCTCTGGGGCTCCCTGAGGCCCCGCTGCGCATCGAGTGTTATGACATGGCCCACTTACAGGGCACGGACTACGTGGGCTCCATGGTGGTCATGGAGGACGGGCTCCCCCGCAAGAGCGAATACCGTCGCTTCAAAATTCGAGATGTGCCCGGCAACGACGACTATGCGGCAATGACCGAAGTGCTTACTCGTCGTCTCACGGCGTACATCGATCAACGTGATACTGCCAACGATGCCAAACCCGGCAAGTTCGCCTACCCGCCCCAACTCCTTTTGGTGGACGGTGGCAAGGGGCAACTTGGAGTGGCCATAGCCGTTCTTGAGGAGCTTGGATTGGACGGCGAAATTCCCGTGGCCTCGTTGGCGAAACGATTCGAAGAGGTGTACATCCCCGGCCAATCGGAGCCGATCCTTCTGCCCCGCCAGTCCGAGGCGCTGTACATGCTGCAAAGAATTCGTGACGAAGCTCACCGTTTCGCCAATACGTTCCATGGTGAATTGCGCGGCAAACGAATGACGAAGAGCGTGCTCGACGACATTCCTGGCCTGGGGCCGAATCGGAAAAAGCGACTCATTACCGAGCTTGGTGGCGTGACGGTTATTCGCAAGGCGTCTATCGAAACGCTGAAAACGCTGGCCTGGTTACCCGACGCCGTCGCAGAAGCTGTGTACGACAAGTGCCACAAGCCAAACTAGAGACGTGACTCAATACGACGACCCGGCACAGCGTATGAACCTCGACGACGACAAAGAACTGTGGGAGACCCACGCCGGCTGGTGGATCGACGGCTTCACAGAAGGCGCTGACCCTGAGTACGAAGAGCAAATTCTGCCCATGGCCGCCGACGGTTTGCGAGGCTCCAAGCACGTGCTCGATGTGGGCTGCGGCGAAGGCCAAATCAGCCGACTGGCTCATTCGCTTGGCGCTCAAGTCACAGGAGTGGATCCTACGTGGGCACAGGTGAGCGTAGCGGCACAACGAGCGGCGGGCCCGGCATACGCCCGCGCCGGAGCCGCCCATTTGCCATTTGCTGACAACAGGTTTGATGCTGTGATCGCGTGCCTCGTTTTTGAACACATTGAAGCCGTTGACGCCGCCATCAACGAAGTCGCCAGAGTCCTGGAGCCGGGCGGTAAGTTCCTCTTTTTTCTCAATCACCCGCTACTACAAACCCCAAATTCGGGTTGGATCGACGACCAGATTTTGGAGCCCCCGGAACAGTATTGGCGCATCGGTGAATACCTCACAGAGGACCTCACAATCGAAGAAGTCGAGCACGGTGTTTTCATCCCGTTCATCCATCGCCCACTCAGTCGGTACGTCAACGCACTGCTCGACGCCGGGCTCACGCTCACGAGGATGCACGAACCGGCACCACCGCCCGGGTTCTTGGCCAAAGCCGAAGAATATGTAGCAGCCGCCACAATTCCCAGGCTGCTGCATCTTGCCTGTCGAAAGCCCATATCTTCATGACTGATATGAGCGAGTTCGTGGTCATCACTGGAATGTCGGGCGCGGGGCGTACCCAAGCGGCCGATGATCTAGAAGACCTTGGCTGGTTCGTGATTGACAACATGCCACCAGCTTTGCTTCCTCGTATCGCCGAGTTGGCCATCACGCCTGGCTCGGCCATTCAACGGGTGGCGCTGGTAGCCGGTACCGGGCAATACCACGCCGAGCTCCTGCCTGCTATTCAAGCGTTGCGCGAGACCGGCGTGAAGGTGATCGTGCTGTACCTCGAAGCCACCACCGAGGTGTTGGTCCACCGCTACACCTCTAGCCGACGACCACACCCATTGGGTGCCAATGGGATCTCACTCACCGAAGCTATTGAGCGCGAGCGGGAAATGCTTGGCGAAGTCAAGACCCAGGCCGACCTCATCATCGACACTGACGATCTCAACGTGCATCAACTCAAGAGCCGCATTGACGAGCTATTCGCCACGTCGGAAGCGGCCGCCAGGATGCGCATTTCAGTGACCAGCTTTGGATTCAAACATGGTCTGCCGCGCGACGTGGATTTGGTGTTGGATTGTCGTTTTTTGCCGAACCCTCATTGGGATCCAGACCTGCGACCATTTACAGGGCTCGATGAACTGGTGCGAAAATTTGTTCTCGGTAATGAAACGACGATTGAATTTTTGGATCGGCTTGATCCGCTGCTCGAGATGCTCGTGCCTGCTTATATCACTGAGGGCAAGGCGTATTTGACGATCGCCTTGGGATGTACCGGTGGACGTCATCGGTCGGTGGCGATTGCTGAAGAGGTCGCTCGCCGACTCCAGGTAGCCGGCCACAAATCAGTCGTGCAACACCGCGACATCAACAAGTGATGGCGGCCGAGAATACGGGTGGCCCACGTGTCGTCGCCATTGGCGGCGGCCATGGTTTGGCTGCCACGTTGCGGGCCGTGCGTCAATACACATCCAATGTCACCGCCATTGTGGCCACTGCTGATGATGGCGGATCGTCAGGACGTTTACGTGAACAATTGGGTGCGATTCCCCCTGGCGATCTGCGACGCTGCCTGGTGGCGTTGGCAGATCCAACCTCCCTGTGGACGCGCACCTTTGAACATCGATTTTCGACAGGTGAATTGGCCGGACACGCCTTTGGCAACCTTTTGATCGCTGGTCTAGCTGATGCCTCTGGCGATATCGTCCAAGCCGTCGACACGGTTGGCGATCTGATGGGTTGCGTTGGGCGTGTATTGCCAGCGACAGTTGATGCAGTCGTTCTCGAGGCATCGACCAACCGTGGCCATGTTGTTGGTCAAGTGGCGGTCATGAAGGCGGGCAAAATTGATACCGTCACGCTGAACCCGCATACGGCGCGCACACACCCTGATGCAATTTCGGCAATACGAGACGCTGACCAAATCATCATCGGCCCCGGCTCGCTCTTCACCAGTGTTCTCGCCGCAGCGGTAGTGCCCGAAATTCGCAATGCCATCAAGTGCTCCGAAGCTCGAAAAATTTATGTGTGCAATCTCGAACCCCAAGCCCCTGAAACCGAAGGGTTCACCGTTGCCGATCACACGGATGCACTAGCCCGTCACGGCATTGCGGTGGACCAGGTCTTGGTCAGCGTGCCGTGCTCGATGCAACGCGGTCACGTGACAATTCCCGTCGTCGAGTTTGACGTCGCGCGGCCAAATCGGATCTCGCACGACAGCGAAAAGCTCGCTTCGGTACTGCGTCGTCTTACTAGAATCGCATAGTTCTCGGTTTCGAGTTCTCACCTCTTTCAAGGAGCTTTCATGACCGTTCGAGTTGGCATCAATGGCTTTGGCCGTATTGGCCGCAACTTCCTCCGAGCCGCTCGGGCCCAAGGCGCCGACATCGATTTGGTGGCCGTCAACGACCTCACCTCGTCCGAGACGAATGCCCATCTATTGAAATACGATTCCACTCATGGCCGCCTGGGCGCGTCAGTCAAAGTCACCAAAACCGGTATCAAAGTTGGCGATGACGAATTCCTTGTGTTTTCAGAGCGCGATCCAAAAAATCTGCCGTGGGGCGATCTTGGCGTCGACGTTGTCATCGAATCGACTGGCATTTTTACCGACGGTGAAAAGGCTGCCGCCCATATCCACGGAGGCGCCCGCAAGGTGATCATTTCTGCCCCCGCCACCAACGTGGACGCCACATTCGTGGTGGGCGTCAACGATCGTTACTACGACGCCGCCAAGCATCACATAGTGTCCAACGCTTCATGCACCACCAACTGTTTCGTGCCCATGGTGAAAGTGCTCGATGACGCTTTTGGTATCGAGCGTGGCCTCATGACCACAGTTCACGCCTATACAAATGATCAGAACCTCCTCGACCTTGCCCACAAGGATTTGCGACGAGCGCGGGCATCGGCCGCCAACATCGTGCCGTCGTCTACGGGAGCAGCCCGCGCCACCAGCCTGGTGCTGGAGTCAATGAAAGGGCGCCTCGATGGCTCGTCGTTGCGAGTACCAGTGCAAGACGGGTCCATCACCGACTTCACCGGCCTGCTCAAGCGAGACGTGACGATCGAAGAAATTAACAAGGCCTTCAAGGCAGCTGCTTCGAAGGGTGCGCTGTCTAAGGTGCTCGTATACACAGAAGATGAAATCGTGTCGAGCGACATCGTCGGCTCGCCGGCCAGCTGCACCATCGATGCCAAGCTCACCATGGCCCTCGGCAACATGATCAAAGTATTCGGCTGGTACGACAACGAATGGGGCTATTCCAATCGACTCGTGGACCTGGCCGCAATTGTTGGACGCAAGCCAAAGGCCGCGGCCAAGAAGCCGGCAAAGAAGTAGTTCATGGCTTTTTTCGGCGTCCCAACGCTTGAGGACCTTCCCGATGTGGCCGGAAAGAGGGTCCTGCTGAGGGCCGATTTCAACGTGCCTCTTGATGGCGCCACCATCACCGACGACCTTCGTATCAGGGCGGCGCTTCCCACAATTCAGTGGCTCCAAAGCAATGGTGCGACTGTGGTGGCGTGTTCCCACCTAGGTCGGCCAAAGGGCGTTCCAGAGGCCAAATATTCGCTGGATCCTGTGCGAGCCCGTTTGGCTGAATTGGCACCGGGCGTGGAGCTGCTCGAAAACTTGCGGTTCAACGCTGGCGAAGAACGTAACGACCCTGCCTTCGTGCAGCAGCTCATCGCAGGAATCGACCTCTACGTGGATGACGCGTTCGGTGCATCACATCGTGCTCATGCTTCAATCGTGGGGCCACCAATGTTTCTGCCGTCGGCCGCCGGCCGCCTGTTGGCCCGCGAAGTCGAAGTGTTGTTGGGCCTACGC
>JBBRKR010000012.1:0-98877 GCA_038231795.1 Acidimicrobiales bacterium | reverse complement strand
CGGTCGGATCGATGCCATAGCCAACGGCATTGCCAGCAGCGGCCACGACAAGCGCACCCATACTTTGGGCATACACGATGGCATCGGCGACTGACTGACTGAACGCACCTTGCAAACTCAGGTTCATTATTTTGGCGCCATTGTCGGCAGCACACCGCACGCCGGCAGCAACATCAGCCGCCGAACCAATGCCGCTCGTCAGCACGCGCACACTTAGAATTCTGGTGTCCCACCCAATGCCTGCCATGTCGAGATTGTTGTCGGTGTTGGCGGCGATAATGCCGGAAACTTCTGTGCCGTGCTTGCGATCATCTTGGGCGCTTGGATCAAGTCCGCAACCCGGAATCACGTCTACCTTGCCAGCTAAATCGGGATGATTGAGGTCCACGCCCGAATCAAGAACCGCTACCCGAATGGTGCTGCTTCCGTGCGTGCGGGCCCATGCTCCGGACGCTCCAATTTTGGCCAATGCAAACTGGTTCGGGATTTGCGGATCGTTCGGCGTATTCGGCAGAGCAGCCTGAGTGAGCGTCGACGAAAACATCGGCGTGTCGAACTCGGCCCACACGGTGGCTGGGTCGGCCTCGATCTCCGCCAACACCGATCTTGCGTCGATCAACCGGACTTCTAATGATCCATACTCCCCTGTCGCACCGTGAACCCATTTTCCAAGCGAAACCGATCGAATATTGATTTGCTGCGTTTGGTGACTGTTGTACTCAGCGGCCGTTTCAGCGACAGCCGTCCCGTGGCCAAATGCCGACACCACAAATACTGTGACTCCCGCCACGAGCGTTCGCATTGCGATAACGGCTCGTCTGCTCATGTGCGAACGATAGTTGCCACCACGGCCAATTCAGCGGTGCCCTAGTCTTAGTAGGTGACACCCGACGAACAGCTCGCCATCGAAACGATCAACAACATCGCCGAGCGGCGCTCTAGCCCGATCGAAATGTCGTCAAACACTGCCAATGTCATCCAACCACCGACTGCGGTCGCTACACCCACTGTTGCCCACCGGATCGCGCGAAAAGGGAAACGAATTGCCCTGAAATTCGTGCGCGCCTGTACCCGACGTATTTTTTCATACATCGTCAGTCGGTTGGCAGTTTTCGCTGAACAACACCCAACGTGGACCAGCTTGAAGGTTCAGCTCGGAGTCCTCGACGTGACGATGATCGACCTGCAACAACAGATCGAGGACCTCGGTGTACAGGTCAAAGAGTTGCAAGTTCGCTGCATCGCTATCGGCTCCGACGGGCCGCCATCAGCGTGAAGATCGCCATACTCAAACCCGACTACGGGATACACGGTGGCTTTGAGCGACTGCTCGACGAAATCGCCAGAAGACTGATCACTCTTGGACACTCAATATCATGGCGGACCGTTCAATCCGGACATCTATCAAAGTCAATCTTTGGCACCGACGTCGACGAGAGTGTGTATTCGTTACACCCAGAATTTTTCAGATACGCCAGTTTCGTGGACCAATTCAGCGAAGTCGATTGTTCACGCGCTGATCTCGTGCTCTCGTCGCAGCCACCAAGTTTTGCCGTTTCGCATCCCCGGCATTTGTCAATCTTCTATCACCATTGCCGAATTTTCTACGACCTGGCCGACGAGTTCGCCGCCCACTTCCCATACCCCGAAGTCCACGCCGCCGCAGTGACCGCAGTACGACAACTTGACACGCCACTGCTCGAATGTGTCACCCATTTTTTGGCGGGATCAAACGACGTTGCCGCTCGCCTAAGAACGTATAACGGGCTCTCCGACAACGTCACAGTCTTTTCTGCCGGCTCAATATTTGGAGGCGGCCAGACAGTTCTCGAAAAGCGCCCTCCAAGCCGCGAATCGGGGGGCGAATTTGAACAGGTACTGTGCGTCAGCCGTCACGAATTTCCGAAGCGAACTGAATTGTTCGCACACGCTATGGCGTGTGCGCCCGAGCTACCTGGAGTGTCAGTCGGCACCGGAGGTCAACGAGATTCGGTCATGGCGATTTCCGGGAACCTCACGAAAACCGACCCATGGACGGTGAACAGCGGACCACTGTGGCACGGCCGCGCCAACCTCGTGCCGACAACACCAATACCAGCAAACGTTCGATTTCTCACGAATGTCTCAGCCCGAGAGCTTGACTATCTGTATCGAAATGCACTGTGTGTTGTGGCTCCGAGTCTCAAGGAGGACTACGGGCTCACCGCGGTTGAAGCAATGTCGTACGGCAAGCCGTTAATTGTGTGCAGTGACGGCGGTGCGCTTACCGAATTTGTGGAACACGAGGTGTCGGGCCTCATCGTCGAGCCAACGGGTCAAGCAATCGCTGAGGCTTGCCGCCGTCTTGCTCAAAATCCTGATATGGCACGCCAACTCGGGCAAGCCGCACTACAAAAGTCACTCCACTACACCTGGGATCAAGCCGAGCGCCAATTGGTTCAGGCGATTGACAGGGTGATGTCGTGACGAGAATCGCAGTTCTCGCTCCTGGACCAGTTCCCCCGACGACAGGCGGATACGAGAGGTTGTTTGAGGGCATCGTGGATGCCATCAATACCCGTCCCGGCTATCACGCCGAGCTTCTAACGCGTCCGAGTCCGGAATCAACACTGGCACAAGTCTTGGCCTCATACCGTCTGTGGTCAGAACTCAAGGTCGATGAATTCGACGAAATAGTTTGCGGAAAATATCCATGCTGGATGGTTGACCATCCTCGAGTGACGATCTACTTGCAGCACCGACTTCGGGGCCTCTACGACACCTATCCAGGTGTCCCTGGACCGACCCGTGGAACGCTGGAGCCCGAGGCGATTAGCCGCTTGTATGCCTTCGCCGAAATACCGCCGCAGCGGGAGCGACTCGGCGATCTTTGGCAGCTCGTCGACGATGCATCGCAATACTTCGAATCGAGTTGGTTCGCACATCCAGGCCCGCTTGGTCGCGCACTTGTTCATTGGCTTGACGCCGTGGGGTTCGACCCATCGACAGTTCACAGATACTTGGCTAACTCTGCACGAGTTCGATCACGCACCGGATACTTCCCAACGAGCGCAGTGGTTGATGTTGTTCACCCGCCATCGAGTCTCAAAACGACACTGTCGCAAAGTCGCGACCACTTTTTCACGGTCAGCCGACACGACTCACCCAAACGGCTCGATCTAATAATTCGCGCCTACCAAAAATCGAACGTGGCCGTTCCGCTGATCATTGGCGGGGAGGGGCCCGACACGCCGCGACTCAAGGACCTTGCCGATTCAGTACCGGGCGTGCAGCTCGTCGGCCGAGTCGGCGACGAAGCCCTGGCCGATCTCTACGCCAGAGCAATCGCCGTGCCCTTCGTGCCGTACGACGAAGACTTCGGCCTTATCGGGGTGGAAGCAATGGCCTCCGGACGTCCAATAATTTCGTGCATCGACTCGGGAGGCATAACCGAACTTGTAACGCACGGGCGGAACGGAATTATTTGCCCTCCTGATTCGGGTGCCTTGGCGGCAAGTTTCGAACTGTTGGCGAACAATCTGCCGCTGGCCGATCGGCTTGGAACACGAGCCAAGGCTTCAATGTCACAGGTCACCTGGGACGGCGTTGTCGATGCGTTACTTGGCACCACTCCGGTATTGATAAGCCACAACCGAAGCGACATCGAACGAAAACGCGTCACCATTCTCACAACGTATCCAGTCTTTCCACCTCGCCATGGCGGCCAATTGCGATGTGCCCGATTGGCAGAGGAATTGTCTGTCGAATTCGACGTGCACATTGTGTCGATGGGCCACAACCGCACGGCGGGCCAAGAACAGATTTTGGGCCCGTGGCTGCGCGAAACAACTGTCGCCCCGAGCGCTCAAGCAACTGAATTGGACGACCTCAAGCGGATCGAGTCGGGCTTCGCCGTCACCGACATTATTGCCCCAGAATTGGTTCACGCCACACCGGATTTGTTGGCCGCAATCCACGCCTCGGTATCGCGATCGAATGTTGTTGTGCTTGAACAACCATTCCTCAGTTCGTTGATGAGTGACCTCGGTGTGCCATTTATCTATGACTCCCAAAACGCCGAACACCAACTGAAAGCTGACCTCCTTCCCATAGGCAAAACGCGTGACAGATTGCTGGTTGCTGTCCGCGTCCAGGAGGGTTTTGCTTATCGCGAATCAGCGGCCGTGATGGTGTGCACGGATGGTGACGGTGACGTTCTTGAACGGCAATACGGCCCCACTTTCCGGACAAGCACAACGATTCCAAACGGCCATTCCGTTTCGAAAACAACATGGATCTCGGGCGCCAAACGTCGGCAACGGTCGATTCGGCTTACTCATGAATTGTCGCGAATCATTCAAATCTCAGGTACAACATCACCAAGGGGGTGTCTGTACACCGCAGTATTTGTCGGCAGCAACCACCCACCAAATGTGGCGGCCGCCCGAGCGATTATCGAGCTGGCACGGGCGATGCCATACATATACTTTGCACTCGTTGGCGGACATGTCGATTCGTTACGAGCTGAGCAATCAATCCCCGTCAACGTCGGCCTCATTGGCATGGTCAGCGATGCTGACCTCAAGGCGATCCTGTCCAGTTGCTCGATTGCCCTCAACCCGGTGGAGACCGGCTCGGGAACAAATCTGAAAATAATCGAATATCTCAGCTACGGAATCCCGACGGTGACGACCCCCGACGGTGCTCGTGGGCTCGGCCTCGTGGACGACCAACACGTCGTCGTAGCGCCGCTCGTCCGATTCGAGTCAAGCATTCACTCTTTGCTCACCGATCATCAACGAGCCGACCGGCTAGGCGAAGGTGGACGACGACATGTCGAACAACATTTTGATTGGTCGATTATTGGGGCTCGGCTACGTGACGTGGTGCGAACCGTTGTGTCCACGCACCAATAGCGATCTCAAACACCGATTCGTAACGATCGACGACAGCATCCCAGTTGTAGTTCGCAACTACGTAGTCCCGACCTGCTGCGCCCATTGCCGTGGCGATATTTGGCCGCTCAACTAGCAAGTCAATTGCCGCCGCGAAATCGAAGTAATCGCGGTACGCGAACCCACCCCGGCTGCGCCCAACTTGACCAGACAACACAGCGCACCGCCCGTTGACAATCACCGGTCGGCCGAAGGCCCACGCCTCGCACAAGACCATCGAAAAGCTCTCTAAGAACGAGGGTTGAATGAGCGCTAGGCATCCTTCAATGAGTTGTGCACGTCGCTCGTCGGACACGAAGCCAACCGCTTTCATTCCATCAATCTCAGGCAGCTCCATGTGGCCCTCACCTACCAACACCAATCGCGGTGCCGAGCTGTTTTTTCGACGGTACAAATCGTAAAAGGCAACCAGCTCACTGACGCCCTTCAATTCCTCGATTCGCCCGACATACAACAGGTACGGATCTCTACTCGGCGAGTGATTAGCTGCATCACCGACCTCAAATCCAATACCGGTAACGACAGACGGCTTAGGTCGACCATACCGAAGCTCCACGAGTCGCTTTTCTTCGAGCGATCCAAATGCGAAAGCGTCTGTATGGTCGAACAAGCGGTCCGTTGTTTTGAAATACAGCGCCTGCTCATCATGTGCAGTGGGCTGCAAAACGGTGGGGAGAAATGGATGAGCCAACGGAAGGCCAATTGCCGTGGGCCACCACAGATAGGTGAAGAAAATGGAAACGTCGAAATGAGAGCCGTTGCGTTGAAACCACTCGTCGAATCCATCCAATACCGGGCCTTGGCGGACCAAAAATTCTTGTTGATCGGCGAGAGTTGGCCCAGGGCTGAGCAGCTGAAATTTTCGCTCGAAATCCACCCATTGGCCAATGTCGCGATGCGCTGCCACAGAAAGCCTTGTGACAGTCACCCCATTGATCTCCGTGGTGCCAGGAGGTAATTCGTTCGCCCAGGTGACGTGGTTGACCGCCGTCGAGGTAACAACGTGAACGCTGTGGCCGCGTTTCACGAGCTGCTCGCAAACAAGGCGGCAGTGTGCTTCTGAACCACCAGAAAATGTGGTGCCGTACCGCTGCACGATTGCTACGACATTCATCGAATTCCGAACACCGTTAGCTAATCGTTGGGAGAATCAAGGGATAGCAGGCGCGTCTTGAATTGGCCCAGTTGCACTTCAAGGTCGACGACCTGTTGACGCAAGGCATCCAGCTCGACTTTTCGAGGGTCGATGCTGGCATCAGGGGATTGGATCAGAAGCTCAGCCATATCGGCAAGAACATTGGTCGCAGCAAGCGTGAACTCATTGACTTGTTGCAAAATTCCGTTGGTCTGGCGCGACACCAATTTGCCGATCAACGAATGCGTTTTCCTTCCCCACGAGGTTCGCGACGTTAGCTGTATCCGAGACGGATCGAGCTGGGCATACTCACGAAGGCGAACTACCTGTTTTCTCAACACGTCAATACGCGTCGGCATCGCGGTCAGTCGATTTCGTTCGATCATCAATGCTCGTACCTCGTCGCTCAGGATGGGATCTTGGTGCGATGCATGTCGGGCACCGCGAGCCCGTAACGCGGCGTCGCCGAGGGCACCGTCAACATCGTCTAGAGGCCTCTCGACGCCCTGATTCCGAGGTATCGGAACTACGACTGCCGACAAATAGGTTCGCCATTCTTCACGGGGCCGGCTGCCAACAAATCGTTCGAGTTGGCGAACACGACCGACAGCAAGCCCGGCGCGCACGCTGCTATCGCCAAGGGCACGTTCAACTGCATCGCAAATCGTCGAATAGCTCTTCTCATGCACGAGCAGCACTGCCGAGCCACCCACCTCACCAACTGCGCCAGCGTCAAAGGCCACAATCGGCAATCCGGCCTGCATTGCTTCCACGAGCGGCACACAGAACCCTTCATGTTCCGACATCGATAAAAAAACGTCACAAGCGGCGTAACACGCATTGAGTTCAGGAGCCGACAGCGCATCGTGAAATATCACCGAATTCGTGACACACGTATCTCGAGCTAGTGCCACGAGTTGGTCGCCATAAGCCGAGCTCGATGGCGATCCAACAAGTACCAACCGAGCTCGAGCATCAACAGTGCGTTGAAATTGCGACAACGCCCCGATGACATCGTGTTGAGCTTTATTAGGTGTCAATCGCCCGACAAACAGCCAGAGCGGCCCGTCGTCCATACCATTTGGACGCAAGGCCGCCAACAAGGATTGGTCGATGACTCCCGTCCCTTTCTCACTGGGGATAAGGATCGGCAACACAGAGCAAAGTTTGCCGAGCGCCACGATTTCAGCGGCGTTATAGGCGGAATCAGCGACCCATTCAACCGGCGACTTCGAGAGCTCCCCGAGCTGTCGACGGCCATCCCGAGTTTCTGCTGCCAACGACTCGCTCCACGACTCAAAGAAACGGGACGGCGTGATGTTGTGGTAATCCACGATCACTCGGCAACTCAACAATTCCAGCATTGGTGTGACTGTCGAGCCCGATGAGAAATGAAATAACACGACGTCATTCGGCTGCACGACAAGATCGCTCAACGGGTGGCACAGGCCTTCCAAACCGGGTTCGCACTGCTGGGCCACGATGACGCTCGAAATCCCGAGCTGTTGAGCGAGACGATCGATCTGGCGCACGTGTTGACCGATCGCATCACCACTGGCCAGCCACGGAACGAGTTGGATAAATCGGGCCTGCCCGTCAATTGCCGGTTGATCACCTGACGTGGCGAGCACCGATTCAGTCATCTCAGCATCATAGATCGGTAAAGAGTTCGCAAAGTGACGACGCTGCCACCGAATCTCAGCCGATACTTGAGTGTGCACAACGAACATACGAGTCCCATTTTGAGCCGCATGGTCCGTGTATTCGCCGCCGTCGCGATTGCTTCGACCTCGATCATCGGGTCCCCGCAGGTGGCTCATGCTGTTTCCACGTCACCGTCTTGGACGGTGGTGGCGGGCAATTATGACCGCACGTCGCCGGCAATTGGCGACATCAACGGCGATGGGGTCAACGACATCGTTGTGGCCAGTCTCGATGGCTATGTTCGTGTTTTTGATGGCAACGGTGGCCTGATGTGGGCAGCACCGATCAAGCCAGATGGGGTCCATCTCACAGGCTCAGAGAGCTCGCCCGCCCTTGCCGATATCAACAACGATGGCCTTCTGGACGTGGTGGTGGGCGCAGGCTCGCTCAATCGACAGGCTCAAAACGGCGGTGTAGTTGCATTCGATTCAAAGGGCGCTCCGCTTTGGCATTTCCAAACCAACGACGTCTTCAACGTCTGGACAGGAACAGGCGGCCCGGATGGATATTCAGAGGGCGTGTTCGGCACGCCGGCGGTTGGCGACATCGACGGTGACGGATTTCGCGACATTGTCTTTGGATCATGGGACCACGGGATTTATGCGCTGAATCACAACGGAAGTGTGATTGCCGGATTTCCCATAGACAATCACGACACCATCTTTTCTTCGGCCAGCCTGTACGACGTCGACGGTGATGGTCGCCTCGAAATATTCATTGGGAGCGATCAGTCCACCGGCGGCACCGACATCAAGGGTGGGCTCTTTCGTGTTCTTGACGTCCAGGGTTCATATGTTGCCACCCTGTGGAGCTACCACACCAACGAGGTATTTTACGGAAGCCCGACCATTGCCGACATCGACGGTGACGGTCGTTTGGAAGCGGTTGTATCCACCGGAGTCTATTGGAGCACCGTCACTCCTGGCGGTGTGAGCGATGGCAAAAAGGTCTATGCCTTCCACATCAATGATGGGTCGCTCGTGAACGGATGGCCGGTCACGATCGATGGGCTCGCGTCAGGGTCAGTGGCCGTTGGCGATATAACCAACGACGACAATGGAAAACCGGAAGTAGTGCTTGGCGACCTCAATGGGTACCTCTACGCATGGCGGGGCAACGGCACCAGGATCTGGAAAACAAATCCGGGAGCCCCATCGGCCGGCCCACTCCAACTTAACGGGCAACCGATTTTGGCCGACTTCGACGGCAACGGCACCCAAGACGTGGCCATTGGCAACAATTTCGAACTCGTCGTGCGCGGCGACACCGGCGCACCCATAAATTCTCAACTCGGCGCCCAAACGTCTCTCACAAATTCGGCGGCCGTCGGGAATTTCGGCGCCGCGGGATGGCGATTGATCACTGTTGGCAACAACTCCGCAGGGCAGGGTGTCATTGCATCGTATGGCCTGCCCAACCAGTCCGTTACGCCGGCGGCTCCGCTGTGGCGAGGCGGTGGACCAAACATTGGCGCTCCGAAATCTGGTGGCAACCCATTGCCCCCCGGTCAATGCGCGGCGAGCACCAACCCGCCGGCAAATCCCAATCCCAACTCGTCAAAGGGTTACTGGATGATGGGGCGCGACGGAGGCGTATTTAGCTTCAATCGCACGTTCTATGGCAGCCTGCCAGGCGTCGGGGTTGTTGACAACACCATCTCTGCGGCACCTACGCCTACCGGCAACGGCTATTGGCTCGTCAGCGCCGCAGGCCGTGTCTACGCATTTGGCGACGCAACCGTTTTCGGTGATATGTCGGGCACACGTCTCAACGCCCCCATCATTCGTTTGGAATCCACAACGTCTGGGCGCGGTTATTGGCTACTCGCCAGCGACGGCGGCGTGTTTAGCTTCGGCGACGCAGCCTTCTACGGCTCTACGGGCGCTTTGAACTTGAATGCTCCCGTGGTGGGGATGGCGGCAACGACCACGGGGCGGGGCTACTGGCTGGTGGCAAGCGACGGCGGAATATTTGCATTCGGCGATGCCGCATTTCGCGGGTCCACCGGCGGCATACGACTTGCTGCCCCAATTGTGTCAATGACTCCCCGGCCACAAGGTGACGGATACTGGTTGCTCGGGGCCGACGGCGGCGTGTTCAGTTTCAATGTTCCGTTCTTCGGAAGCATTCCCGGTGTTGGCCTTTGTCAGTTGCCCCGTGGCGTACAAATCAGAACATCAAGTACCGGCAACGGCTACTTCATCGTGTCTGCCGATGGTGGAATGTACACATTTGGAGATGCCATGTTTCGTGGCGCATTTCCAGGACTTGGGTTCGGGCATGACGTCGTTGATCTGGCAGTAGTCCGCTAACAATCAATGTGATGCGACGCCCTGTTCTATGCGCCACCCGGCGTTAGCACCAAATCCTCGATTCGACGATCGTCGCCCCACGACCGAGCGATTTCCGCCGGCGAGCCAAGCCCGATTTCATTGCCCGTGGCTCTGTCGATCAGACGGATTTCGTAGCCTCGATCCACGAACCAACCCAGGTACTCCTCGGGCGTCGTTTTCGACATTCCCCACAACATGGCCGGACAAAATTCGGTCACAATGACGGGACGGTCGCGTTCGATAGTGACGGTCAACCCGCGAATCGCTCGCGGTTCTGCACCCTCAATATCGATCTTGATGAAGTCGACCTTTCCGGTGACAATCGAGTCGAGGGCGAAACGTGGCACCACCAAACTTCGCCGGTCTACAAGCTCTCCATCAGTCTCGTCAAAGAGCCCAGCATTCGATCCAATTGAAACACCGAAATATGTCCAACCCGGCTGATCATCGGCGGCGATGGGAAACAATTCAAGATTGGTGAAACCGTTAGCGCGAAACGATCGCAAGATCAGCCGACAGTTTTCTGAATACGGCTCGACGGCGATGACGCGTCCGTTGGGTCCAACAAGTTTGCCTGCCAAAACGGAATGAACGCCGATGTTGGCGCCGATGTCCAAAACCGTGTTTCCCGCCGTTACATATCGTTCAAAAGCGGTTGAAATATACGGTTCGTAATAGCCGTGCTGAATCAACGTTTGCGATATCGAAGGGTCGGCTGCATCCACGTGAATTTTCACACCATTCACGACCACCTCTACGACGTCTTCGTCACCGAGCCGGCTGTAGACGAACGATGGGTAGATATTTCGATCGAGCGCTCCAAGCATTCGTCGCAGGGTCGGCAGATCGTCGACCACGGCACTGCCGGCAGCGGCAACAATCGCTTCACGTGCCTCTGGCGTCAACGGGAAGGGGAACGCCAACGCAATCATTTGGTCAACGGAAATCTCACCAGAGCCGACCTGCTCCTCAGCTCGTCGAAGGCGCCGCAGAACTCTGCCCACAAGGCGTCGCGCAGACGTCCAGAAGTGTAGAACTGCGTTGTCTAGGGAATTGGCCACGAACGTTGACTTTACTAACCAGAGCCTCGCCGCTTGAGACGCTCGTCGGGTGATTAGTGTCAGTAGGCGATGCCGACAAATGAGATGCCACCGACGAGCACGGCAAAAGACCAACTCGCGCTCGACGAACTGCAACAGGAACTGGCCCATTTTCACGCCGACCTCACGCCGGTAGACCGCTTGCCACATGTGGATACTGGCCCCGCCGCCGATCGCCTGCGCGCCGCAACAGAGGTGGGCGCCTTCAGCCAAGTGTCGATTGCTACGACGTCAAAGGTCCCACTCGGCGACTCCTGGCACAGGCTTGTGGCCAAAACCACCTCACGTCAGACAACGGGGATACTCAACCAAGTACAGACATGGCGAGATCAAGTGGAGTGGTCAATGTCGTTGCTACTCGAAGGCCTCGATAGGTACAGCGATCACGAGCATGCAGAGCTTGCCGATCACGTGAAATTCGTACTCGAGCGACTCAGCGATCTCGACAGCCTCGAGATCAAGGTCGCAGAGCTGGATCGACGGCTGTCAAGAATCGAGAGCACGGCGACGCCCCTGCAATCACCATGAGAATCACGCACTTCGTACACCGGTATGGAGCCGACATCGGTGGTGGTGCCGAAGCGGCATGTCGAATGGTGGCCGAGAGGCTTGCTCAGCGCGGGCACGATGTGCATGTTGTTACATCGTGCGCTTCGAACTACCGCACGTGGGCAAACCACTACGACCCCGGGGCGACCACGATCAACGGTGTCGAAGTGCTCAGAGTGCCAACCGTGGGTGAGCGAGACATGTCGAAATGGAATCAATTGGCGCTTCGCATTTTGCGACAAACCGAAGCCGTGCCGATAGAGCTCCAAAGACAATTCGTCACCCGGCAGGGCCCCGAACTTGCCGACTACGCCGACGTGGTCAACCGGTTCTCACAGTCAAGCGATATCTCGATTTTCCACACGTACCTGTACCAAACCACAACCGCAGGTATCGCTCCGGCCCGCATAAACGGGCCCACGTTGCTGCACCCGACAGCACACGACGAGGACGCATTTCGCCTCCCCATCTTTGATCAAATTCTGCGTCAAGCCGATGGTTTTTTCTTTCACACGCCCGAGGAACGGGACTTAGTTCACGGCCGTTTGGGGAACTCACAACGGGTCGAAGCATGCATTGGACTGGGTGTCGATACTTCGGCGCCGGTATCGAGCGAAGAAATCGAAGCCTTCCGCCATCGGTTCAATCTGGGACCCGATCCATACTTCCTTATTTTGGGTCGCGTCGATTCGGCCAAAGGTGTTCTGGAGGCTGTACAAACCTTTGCTGGACTCAAACGAATCGGAAAGTGCAACGCATCACTGGTGGTTGTAGGCGAGCAGACAGGTGAACTCACAGATCTCGACGGTGTTATCACCACAGGGTTCGTCGACGAGTCGACCAAGTGTGCCGCGCTGGCCGGGGCCGAGGCCTTGATAATTCCGTCGTATGCGGAAAGCTTCTCGCTCGTGCTTATTGAGGCATGGGCAATGGGGGTGCCGGCCTTCGTGCAGGGCCATTGCTCTGTGTTAGCCGGGCAGGCACGACGCAGCGCCGCTGCGTTCACGTATACCGACATCACCGGATTATCGAGCCTGCTCGATCGCGCACATGCCGATCGCCAATGGCTGCGTGATGCCGGTGAACTCGGAAGGCAGTACGTGACCCGCCACTACCAGTGGGACACCGTGATGGACAGCTACGAGGATTTGATCGAGCGAACAATCTCGTCGAGACGCTGACCCATCGCGTTGGCCGATTCGTCGAGGCTCAAAAATTCGATTCCACTGTTGGTCGGAGCGCCATCGACCGCCGATTTCACATCGATAGCCGTTGCCGTGCCAGAGGCCAAGGCCGCGTTCTTTCGCCGATGGAAATAGAAATCTGAATCCATCGGCACGAAGTAGCTGGCGCTGCGGATCCACCTGGCGAACTCTGCATCGGGCACGTCGCCACCAGACTCGAGTCGCAATCTGGGCATCGACTTTCCGGATGCCCGCACAATCCCAGCCGTACGTACCAACGATTCAACATCGATATCAGGCGAAGTGTTCCGGATCATCCCAACCAACTCGCTGCTGCAACCCGCCACGGAAAGGTCGGCCATTTCGCGAATCGTTGCCACCGCCCGTTCGTGTTGACGAGCATCAATATCCACGATCACGAGCGGTGATCGAGAACTTCGGCTCCGGGGTGAAATGTTTGCATGGTTGATGTCGACGTCGACACCTATTGGTTGCACTGAAACACGAATAGATCGTTGGCCCCATTTGTCGATATGCACCTGCCATGCATCGGCGGCGGCAACTGTCGGCAACCACAGTTCGTCGATAGCCGCTAGATATGGAATGCACATTTCGATTTCATCCGCTGGGCAATCAGGAATCCCAATAGTCCACAGGCCCGTCGACGTCGCTGGAAAAACCGTCGGATGGGCGACGATGATTTCGACAGTGACACGATCGTCAACTGTCCGGCGCTTCACAACGTCGAGGTAGTAGTCGCCAGTCGATTCCGATTCCGGTTGCGGGTACTTTGTTCCCTGGCCATAGGCGTGGCGATAAATCATTCGAATCCCTGATTCATCAAGGGCACGAATAGCTAGGCGGCTCGAAGCAGATGTGTCGCCGGATCGCTCGACCTCACTTCGCCAGATAGCCGAAAATCGGTAGCCGGCCTCCAGCGATGCCTGCCACTTTTGGCGAAAAACCTCCCGGCTTCCATGGAATAAATCTTCGAACATTTCTGGAGAATCCGAAGTACTTCCGTGTTCGTAGTGGACGATGTTGACGGCGCCGTTGTACACCACGCGAAACCCCGCCCGACGAGCACGGAGACAGTAGTCAGTGTCTTCGCAGTACGAAACAAAGTCTTCCGAGAGTCCACCAATAGTGTCTCGACAATTGGCAGTAATAAGTGCGCACGCGAAGGTGACCGACTGCACGTCGCGCTGTCGCACATACTGGCCTACATCTTCCTGCCCACCTCCGGTCTGCCAACCCCAGCACGTGTCGGGCAACATGAAGGCACCAGCATGTTGGAGCCGACCATCCACTCCGACCATTCGACATCCCACCACACCGACTCCATCGACCACCGTCGATACGAGTCCCTCGATCCACCCGGGTGTTACGACGGTGTCGTTGTTGAGCAACACCACATGGTGTTCAGCGGGAACAAGAGCCATGCCGGCGTTGTTGCCACGCACATATCCCAGATTGGTTGGATTGACCACGAGTGTCGCCCACGGGAATTCCGCCATCGATGTTGCAGTGCCGTCGGTACTTCCATTGTCGACGACCATGACCGACACACGACTCAGGTCAGTGTGAGCGTGAATTGATTCGAGACATGCTGCAGTCAACTCCCAGCGATTCCAGGCCAGGACGATAACGGTAACGAGCGGGGCCTGGTCATTCGACAAGTGACTGCCACACCTCTGGCCACGAATGGCCTAACTCGCGACGACGAAGCCACTCGGCATCAAGTTCATTCAACCCCAGCGGGCCGACGTGAGGCTTTGGCACCGGGGCACGGAATGAGCGCCATTTTGCACCGAGCGATCGGGGTAACGCCGTCATCCTCCACCACCCTGACGTCTCAAACGCAGCGGCCTTTGCCTTCAGAGCGTCGCGGTCTATGACGCTTTGCCGAAATGCCCACGCGGCCCCTGGCCCAAAAACATACGAGCGTTCATTGGCCCGCCGAAGGACAGCGAAGTAGGCGCCATGCCACACTGCCGATGCATGCTTGGATTCACTGCCTGCTTTTTCCCACCGTCGGTATGTGGTGGTCACCCGCCCGGTGTCGACAATTCGGCACGCAGAAGCGAGTTGCAGTACGAAATCCCAATCTTCGTAGACGGGAAGATCGGCACAGAACCGAATTCCAAGAGACTGCAATGCCGTCATTGGGACGGCGATCGAACAAATCGGTGTCTGGTTACCGAGGAAGTGCGCTACAAGATCGAAATCGCCGGGGAACATAGTGATCGCGTCGCCTGTGGCAATGGTCCCCGTATTCGACGATGCCCATTGCTGTTGCTGGGTGATCGATCGCACGACAGCGTCAGGAAATTGCACAGCTCCGGAATGAAAGTTTTGCACCCAATCAGGATGGGCCAAATCGTCATCGTCGAGAAACGCAACATACTCGCCAGCGCTGACAGCTATCGCAGCAGTGAGTGGCTCTGTTCGGCCTCCGTTAGCCACCCAAATAACCCGCGAACAGATCGCCAATTCCATACCTGAAACGAACCGCAACACCTGGTCGTATGTACTGAAAGAATCGGTATGCACGGCAACCACTATCTCGAAATTCTGATCAATCTGCCGACTAAGCGACTCCAACGCCTCGTGCAGAATTGCCAGCGAACCACCTTGCGTGCGCATCACCACCGTCAAAAATAGATGGTCATCGATCTCGTTCATGCCACCACCTTCGGGAAGAAAATTGTGAACTCGCCAACAACAACTGCTTCAAGACGAGGATCGGCACGACGCGCCGCATCACCTGGGTCAGTTGAAGAAAATACTGACGGGTCAGTCGGGAGTGCAACTGAATCGATATCGGGAAATCGGTTGGGACCCAACGACGACGCTACAACGGTGCCGTCGCTCAAAAATGTGGCTCGGTAGGCGAACCAGTAGTCGGCTTGAACGTGGTGGAATCCCCGCGCGTTGATTTCGTGAATGGCCGATTTGATGTCGGCATTTGGATCCACAAAGTGGTGGGGAAGCGAATGAAGGAGCGACACATATGTGGCGACTAAAAGCACAGCTGAATACGAAAAAACAACGGCCACATGTCGGCTCCGTTTCGCCGACAATGCATGGGCTCCAACAAACAAGCACACCATGATCGCCGGCATCGCGAAGATGAAATATCGGCCATCGTTTACCACCCGTAGCGCCGGGAAGGCGGCCAAAATCGGAAGCCCAAAAAGGGCCGCCAACACAACCGCCCGTTGCGTAGCCCACAGCTTGTACGCGCCAACCAAACACGAAACAGCCAGCACAACAAACAGAACCACAGACACCGGTCCAAAGATCCACCCACCATCAAGACCACGCAATCCCAACGATCTCGGCACGAGCTGCGCTACGACCCCTCGGAACCGATCGAGGTATGCCATCGGCGGTTGGGAAGGTGCGGTGCGCGACGAAAATGATGTGCGGATGTTGAACCAAAGGAAGGGGAACACACCGACGACAAGCCCGGCTAGATACCGCCCGATGTCGAGAATCGATTGCGATTTGCCACGTCGAAAAAGCTCATAGGCGACGCCAATAGAGGCCGGAAAAACGGTGGCCAACGCCAGTGGGTGTTGCCATACAGCAGCTCCCCCCGCCACGCCGGCAAAGAATAAAACGCGCGACACCGATCGGTGCCCCTCGCCGTCCGCGAAACCAGCCGCACGGACAACAAACATGGCGAAAAGGAAAAGGCACACCAAGCCCGTGCCATACCCGAGAAAGAACCGTGTGTTGAGGTAGGCCATCCACGGGCCCCCAACCCACATTGCTAGTCCGGCCCCAATCGCCCATGTGCGTTCGGTGAGCTGGCGAAGGATGACGAACAAACACCATGAAGCCACGGCCCAGAGCGCTGTTGGAATGGCCTTGGCTACGAATAAATTGTTGCCCAGGATCCAGTGAAATGGCGCGTAGACGTACGCCTCCAGCGTGCCTCCGTAATTGTTCCCTGCCACAATTCCCGCAAACTTTCCGTGCGCCACATCGCGGCCCATAAATGCGGTCGTGGCCTCGTCGGAGTCAAACCCGCCTAAAGGTGAACGCACGAGCCACGCGCGAGCCGCAAGCCCTGCAACGGCGATAAGGAGCCCGACGCAACGCCATACCGTCGTTAGCGACCATCGACCACGAAGCACGGAAGTTTCGGTGTCGACGAGCACGGGGCAAGTTTACGTAGATTGCGGCTTGTGATTGTTTGCCTCTTGTCAAAAACCGTGATTTGTTCAGGCGCATGCGTACTCCGGTGGACGGCCCGAACTAGTCGGCCCACCTTCGACGTATAGCGTGGTACCGCGCACGACAAGTAGCGCTGGACCGCCTCAGTTGCACGGGTGGGTCAGTTGCGCCACGGAGAATGAAATTTGACTATGACTCAGTCGACCCAAAAAACGACACGGAGAACCGTCCTGTTCACACTGGTGACGGCGGCGATGATTTTGAGCCTTCGGAACCCTGTCGTGTTTCTACGTCAACACGCCCCGGCCCTTTTCCCCGGCCTTATTGGTCGGCTGAGCAATGAATCCCTGCTGTCGTGGTTGTTCGGCATCGTGTATTCAGCCCTCCTCGCGCCAACCATCCTTCGGCTCATTCGCAGCCGGGAATACCGTTGTTCTACTTGGCATTCGATATCAATCGCAGAGTGGTCGTGGATCGCTATTGCATTTCTCACGATGTTGTCAACAGTGTGGTCAATTGAACCAGATCGTTCGTTGCAACGAGGTGGTTTGTTTCTCCTTTCGACGGTTTTTGCGGTATGGATTGCCCACACGTTGCGGCCGAATCAACTCATCGCTGCTCTCGGCATTACATGCGCCATTGGATCGGTGGCGAGCTGGGTCGTGATCGTCGTCAGTCCTGAATATGGTATTGATCATCTCAACAACGTGTGGATTGGCTTGTTTTACAACCGAAATTCGTTGGCTCCCGTAGCTGGACTTGGACTGATTTGTGGCGCTGCTGCGATTGTTCAGATCCGCCACCAATGGGGGCGAATTTCGATAATGAGAGTCGTTCTCGGAGCCGGCCTGCTGGCAATTTGCGTCCTTCAACTCGTGATTATCGTGAAGGCAGATTCTCAAACAACGAAGGCCGGGTTGGCAGCGGCCATAGCTGTATTCATTATCTGCAAATTTCTGCCACGCATATCTGAATCGGCCCGGAAAACCCGCCGATCGTCCGTCATTGCTTCAACAACCGCAGTCGCGTTAGTCGGTGCCGCGGTTGTGGGCCGCAACCAAATCACTGGGCTATTTGGCCGCGACACGCAGCTCGACGGCAGAGGCCCGATCTGGCGCTACACCGTCAATATGTTTCTTGAACGTCCAAAGCTGGGCTGGGGCTACTACTCAATCTGGGAGACGCCGAAGGTCGTTCAACCTGACCTCACCGGTAACTGGAATCGCGTTGTAAACGCCCACAACAGTTTCCTCGAGCTCATACTTGGGACCGGCACCTTGGGCTTGGCGGTCCTCGTCGTTGTGGCCGTCGCCGTGGCGTCGGCGTTTGTGCGAACGTACTGGCTAGGCCGGGGAGCCACCCATCCTGTACTACTAGCGATCCTGGTATTCACGCTGCTGGGAAATCTCATGGAGACATTTGCGTTGCCGTATCACTATGTGTGGCTCATATTTGTGGCCACATCATCGATGGCATTTCGCAACTATTCAACGATTCCCGCCAGGCCGGACGATCTCGATCACGCCCAGGCCACGACTACGATTCAGCAATGACTGTTTGCGTTGTTGCACTTGGAAAAATCGGGCTGCCTTTGGCTTTGCAGTTCGCATCGAAAGGTTTCAAGGTCATCGGTGCCGACGTCAACCAGGGGACCGTCGATTTGGTGAATGCGGCTCAGGAGCCATTCCCCGGCGAACACAGCCTGGCCGAACGACTCACCAAAGCCATCAGCGGAGGTCAACTTCGCGCTACCACTGATACGACCGCTGCGGTGAGCGAGAGTGACGTCGTGGTGGTCGTTGTACCGCTGATTGTGGACGACGACGCCAATCCCGAATTTCGCGCTTTGGATGCAGCCACCAGTGCCATCGCTCGTGGTCTCAAACCAGGCACGTTGGTGTGTTACGAAACCACGTTGCCAGTGGGTACTACCCGTGACCGTTTTGTGCCAGCGTTGGAGCAGGGCAGCGGCCTTCGCGTCGGGCAGGATTTCCATGTGGTGTTTAGCCCAGAGCGAGTATTTTCGGGCCGAATATTTGCCGACCTTCGAAAGTACCCAAAATTGGTCGGCGGCGTCGACGAAGCCAGCGAACAACGGGGCGTCGACTTCTATGCGAAAGCGCTCGATTTCGACGATCGCCCCGATCTCCACATGCCCAACGGAGTATGGCGGATGGGCTCCAGCGAGGCAGCCGAGTTTGCCAAGTTGGCCGAAACGACATACCGCGATCTCAACATTGCTCTCGCCAACCAATTCACCAAATTCGCCGACACCATCGGCGTTGACGTTCGTACGGTCATTGAAGCGTCAAATAGCCAACCGTTTAGCCACATTCACTTGCCAGGGATTGCCGTTGGCGGCCATTGCATCCCCGTGTATCCCCGCTTCTATCTCACCAACGACCCGAGCGCCCAGCTGGTCGCTGAAGGGCGGGCCGTCAACGACAGCATGCCTCAATACGCCGTGACAAAACTCACCGAATCAATGGGCGGATCGCTGAACGGAAAAACGGTTGCCGTTTTGGGAGCGTGTTACCGGGGTGGCGTCAAGGAGACAGCGTTCTCTGGCGTATTCGCCACCGTTCGCGCAGTCGTCTCCGCTGGCGGTAACGCTGTGGTGCACGATCCCCTCTATACCGACGATGAGTTGGAAGCTTTCGGGTTTGCGCCGTATCACCTCGGCGAACCGTGTGACGCGGCGGTCGTTCATACAGACCATGTGGAATACCGCTCCATCGGCCCCACCGACTTTCCCGGAATCCGGGCCCTTGTAGATGGCCGGCGAATCACCAACCGCCAGGCATTCGAGACAGCGCAGGTCGCGTGGACCTCGGTCGGATAGCGAAACAAGTCGAATTCGAGACCGTATTATGACTGATTTTGAACGTCAAAGAATTGAAGCTGCCTACGACGAATACGACAAGGTCGATGCCGCGACTACGCGTTGGTCGCCTGAGGTATTTGGCAACCAACTGATCGTTGCCGAACGACGGCGACGGATTCTGGAGGCCATTGGCACACCTACCGGGTTGATCCTCGACCTCGGATGTGGAAGCGGAGGCGATGAACGTATTCTGCGTGATTCAGGCTCCCACGCCAATGTGGTAGGCCTCGATTTACAACTCAAGTTGCTTCAAAGTCGGAAGTCGTTGATCGAAAATTCAGTCTCGGTGCACGGCTCAGGTACCGCGCTCCCCTTCGCCAATGGCGCGTTCTCATTGGTGATTTTGTCAACAGTGCTGAGCTCAATTTTGGACGACGCAATCCAGGCCCAGCTGGCGCAGGAAGTGTTGCGCGTCCTCGCCTCCAATGGGCGTGTGGTGGCGTACGACATGCGCGTCCAGAACCCCCAGAACCGTTCAGTGCGGCCCGTAAAAGTACAGCGGTTCCATGAACTCTTTCCGGGAGGCACGATTACGTCGCAACGGGTCACGGTAATACCGCAAATCGCCCGTCTTATCCCCCGCAGGGGTGGCTGGGCGATCTACCGGGCACTGGGAGCGGTGCCGTTTCTACGCAGTCACCGCGTCACCCAAGTCACCAAACAATCGTGATTGAACAGGCCCTCCCCGACCATCCCTACGTGGCGGTGGCAATTTCGGTCCTCAACGAGGCTGCATCGATTGACGCCCTACTGGACCAGCTTGTCGCCCAGGATTACCCACACGACAAGCTCGAGGTAGTTGTCGCCGATGGTGGGTCGATAGACGCCACCAAAGAAATCGTGTTGGCGCGCACGAACACGTTGCCGAAAATTCGACTCGTCGACAACAAGCTCAAGGTGCCAGCCGCTGGCTTCAATCTCGTCATCGACATGGTGGCCTGTGACCTACTCATGATCGTTGGCGGGCATGCCCTGATTCCGACGAACTTCGTTTCTCGCAGTGTCGAAGTACTCACAAGTTCGGGTGCCGCGGTGGCCGGAGGGTCGATCGCCACAGCAGCAAAATCGCCAACCGGCAATGCCATATCGGTCGCCATGTCGTCGCGTTTCGGCGTCGGCGGAGCGAAGTTTCGGACAGGTGCCACCGAAGCGGCCGACGTGGACACGGTCCCCTTCGGCCTGTACCGCCGGCCAATCTTCGACGAAGTCGGCACGTTCGATGTGTCATTGGTCGGCGCAGAAGACGACGAACTCAATTTCCGAATTGTCCGGGCTGGGCATCGCATTCGTTACGACCCGAGCATCTCAAGCACCTATTTTTGCCGGGACACATTTCGCGGATTCGCTCGCCAATACTTTGGGTATGGGCTGGGCAAAGCTCGCGTTATCAGAAAACACAAGGCACTCCCATCGTTGCGTGTACTCGTTCCGCCAACCCTGGTGTTGGTCACCGTAGCCACCCCAGTGCTCGCGGTGACACATGTTCCCGTACTGCCGTGGCTCGGGCTTGGTGGCTTGTCGACGTATCTCATTGGCGCCGCCGCCGCATCCGTCAAAGAGTCTTCTAGCGCCTCGCCAATCAAAACATTTTGTTCGTTCCTGACCATCCATTTTTGTTACGGGTTCGGTTTTCTCAAGGGAACGATTGTGACGAAATAGCGATGGCGATCACTCTCCGAATGCCTGCGTGGCCGCTCAAACAAAGTCGTCGACAGTTGGTGGCGCGCACAGAGTCAACACGAACAGCGCTAACCAACTTGTTGATCGGCAACCTCGTACTCGGGATCATGGGGTTTGCTACATCGTCAATTTCGTCACGCCTGCTCGGAACGTCTGGCCGCGGAGAACTGGCTCGGATTCAGAATGTTCCCAATTTGCTCGCCGTGTTGGGAATGTTTGGCATGAGCGAAGCAGCCCTATATTTCTCGTCAAAAAATCGGGAATCGACGGGACTCATCACAGCTGGCGCAGTACGAATCGCCCTCAAAGGCAGCATCATCGCGATCGGCCTCGGATTGATAGTCACTCCCCTGTTGCTTTCCGGATCTACTCGTACGAACTCACTGATCTACCTGTTGGTCATACCCATTACTGCTGTATATACCGTCAGTTACCAACAGCTCCGAGTGCTTGGGTACTCACGACAATGGACACTGTTTCGAGTCTCAGTCACGGTGGGATGGCTTGGTTGCTTGGGAATCGGAGCCCTCATGCGCCCGGTGCCGGCGGGGCGTTTGGCGGTGCTCTTTATCGGCGCCCAGGCATGCATTGCACTCGTGGCATGGCGGATGGTGCGCTCGTTTCCTTCCAAGCCAATCGATATTTCCTCTCTGAAAAAGCCGATGGTGCGCTACGGCGTTCCCGCCGCGCTCGTGACCTTGCCCCAGGTAATGAACCTCCGGCTCGACCAAATTCTGTTGGGATCGATCGTGGCGAAATCCCAGCTCGGCTTGTACGTAGCGGCAGTGGGATGGAGCTGGATCGCGGCGCCGCCATTTCATACGCTTGCACAATTCATATTGCCTCGCATAGCGGCCACAACATCTTCGACGCAACGTATCAAGCTCGTTCGCCAAGCACTGTTGGCGGCTGGCGCGCTCGGGGTAACTCTCAGCATCATCCTCGTACCACTCACTCGCAGATTGTTTCCGTTGGTGATGGGCAAAGAATTCCAGGCGGGTGTACACGTGGCCACGCTCCTTGTTGTGGCATCCGTGATCTCGGGAACGGCGCTTGTCGCAGAGGAAATAATGAAGGGTCTTGGTCAGCCGCGGCGGGTTTTGTTCGCCGAACTTGGCGGACTCAGCATCACCCTGATGCTGCTGGCGTTAACTCTCAAACGGCACGGCATTACCGGTGCGACGTGGGCTTCGATCGGCGGCTATTCAGCAACGCTAATGGCCGTGCTCGTTCAACTTCCGAGAGCTCTTGATCACGCTAAGACTCAGTCGGCGCTCACGACACTGAGCGATACCGATTTGCCCACGCCATAACGCCGAGAGTGGTCCACTATCTTTGACGGCCATGCACATTCTCACAGTAGTTGGCGCCAGGCCTCAGTTCGTCAAGGCTGCGGTCGTCTCCCAAGCGCTCAAGGCGACAGGGCAGATCGTCGAAACCCTGATCCACACGGGCCAGCACTATGACGTCACCATGTCCGATATTTTTTTCTCCGAACTTGGAATTCCTAGTCCGAGCGTTTCGCTCGGTGTGGGTTCTGCAAGTCACGGCGCCCAAACCGGGCGCATGATCGAGAAGCTCGAAGAAGTCATGATCGAATGCAAGCCCGAGATGTTGCTCGTGTACGGCGACACCAATTCGACACTGGCCGGAGCGATTGCGGCTTCAAAACTTCACATCCCGATTGCCCATGTCGAAGCTGGCCTTCGATCACACAACCGCTCCATGCCCGAGGAGGTCAATCGCATCTTGACTGACCACGTCTCAACGAAGTTGTTTGCACCAAGTAGTGGCGCTGTAGAAAATTTGAGACTAGAAGGCATTCGAGTAGGTGTAACAAACGTCGGCGACGTCATGTACGACGCCGCGTTGCAGTTCAAGGAAATATCACTACGACGCACCGAGCCGTCGGAAGCCAGTGGAATAGTCCAACGGTTCGAAAAATACGTCCTAGCCACTATTCACCGAGCCGATACTACGGATTCTCCAGAAATTTTTGGGCGCGTACTAGAGGGCCTAAATGAACTCTCTCGATCCATGCCAGTGGTGATGCCCGCTCACCCGAGACTTCGATCTCTATTGTCAGATAGCCGATTAAAACTACACAGCGATTTTTTGGTAATAGCTCCAGTTGGCTACCTCGACATGTTGCTACTCGAATCCAATGCCACGGTCATCGTTACGGATTCTGGGGGCGTACAAAAAGAGGCGTTCTTTCACCAGATTCCGTGTGTCACCGTCCGCACCGAGACGGAATGGACTGAACTCGTGGAGTCCGGCTGGAACACTCTCGTAAATCCTGCCGAGGCTGGACAATTTCTGGCCCAGAAAACACTGGAAGCGGTCGGTCGCAAAGGTAACGACGCCAAACCATACGGCGACGGTGACGCTGCTGCCCGAATAGCTGACCAATTGTTGATCTGAACCAATCGAGTTCCAACAATTGGTTCGACACGATCCTCGCTGGTCTAGACGGATCGTGAAGCGTTGCTTTCGGCGGGGCCGCTGCCTCTTCGCCGTTCAAATGAGTTGCGGTTAAAATAGATGCCGACCAAGAACACCCCCAAGCCTCCCGTTAGCAAGGCTGTAAGAATCCCGGTATTCGCAAGGGTGGCGGCCAACATCATCGAGCCGGCTGCTATTGGCCCAGCCCGGCTTCCGGAACCGACTCGATCAAGAATCCGAAGAACAATGAGGAGGAGTGCCGGCACCAATACAAACCCGAAGAGACCAAAGTTTGCGAACCCATCGGCCCAAATATTCACATTTGCACTCGTTGCTTCGTTTTGGAAATATTTTGTCCCGATGAGGAACGGCGCTGACTTATCGTAAGGCGACCTCGAAATTGTTGAGAACACGCCGTCTCGACCAACAATCTTTGGGTGTCCTTCAAAAAACTGGTAGTACTCCGAAACGATTACTCCGGGGAGCACAAAAGTCCGATAGGCAACAATCGCTGTTACATAGTTGGCGTCACGATGATCGTCATATGCGATGTTGCCTGCTATCGCTGCAATAAAGAGAGTCACAAGTAGGGGCGCATAGAGGTTTCGCAATTTCGAACGCATTACAACTATCGCCACGAAAATGAGACCGACCCCGAGCAGTGCTTGACGGTTACCCATTGTCAGATAAATCCATGCCTCGGCGATGATCCCAACTCCCAAAACAACTACTCGTCTGCTAACCACTCCAACAGCAATAAGTATTGGTGCAAACGAGTTCTGGAGCCATGGTATGAGATACCCAAAAACGACATTCTGAGATGACACAACGTCTCGAAATTCGAGGCGGGCGACGTAGACGTTGCTGATGTCCAGGAACGATGTAGGGATTCCGAAGGTGGCGCTCAACACGCCAAGGATCGTCATTGTCAAGGCAACGGATCCCCATGTGCGCAAAGAACTGCTCGTCGGACGGAGAGTAGCGGATGCTGATTTGGATCGTCGGGTCCCAAGACACACAAGGCTGAACGACAGGACAAGCAGTGTTTGGTACCCGAATAAATGGCTCGTCGCGACCCCAACAATCATTATGGGGACGACTCCCGTGGGAATTACGATGAGGAAATAGAGCACCCACAACACACCATCCGACGAGCGAACAAATCGGATAGGTAAAACGAGTGCTGGCACGGCACTTACGAGAGTGGCCAATGCCAGTGAGCTCAAATTGAAATGCGCTAAGAAGTACCCGTCAGACGTATAGCGAGGCAGAACCACCTGCCACGCAAATTCAGTGATCAATATATGAAAACACAAGACGAGAAAGACGGTTAGCGCACGAGCCAGAATTGGATCGTCACGCACAAAATCCCGGCGAAGGACATGAACTCGTGGCTGATCCAGCACGATGTCGCTACGAAGTGACAACACTATTGAGTCTTCGCTTCGGAACATTTGTGAACGCGACAATCACAGCGCTTGCGTCGCAACGGAGTTCTGACACCGCCCGAAGCACCTCATCATCTCGTGACTTGCCCCATGGCATAAGTAACAAAGTCAACGCCGTTCCATTCGACGATTCAAAAATTGAGGCGTCCTTCCCAAACGCGCCAAACTCCTCCACTAAGAAATCGTTTTTGTGGCGTGTGAGTAGGTCGGCCACTGCACGCGAGTCGGCATCGCTGTTGAGGGGTACGATCCTGACGACCTCCGATTTCGAATCATCAACGGCCTGCGCTACCGACGACGTAAACGCGCTGTCGATCCATTCAGTTCGGCCAGCACCGGTCAGCAAAGCTCCACAGAATCTGTCGGCGAGTCCAACGCGCAACAGATCACTTTTGGTCACAAGCTGCCGGTCAAAAAAGGCCAGAGCGACAACGACTCCGAGTCCGACGAAGAGCCCGAGCAGGGTACCCAAGGCCAAAAACGGGGGTAATGAACTGCGAGAGGGTTTAGGGTTATTCGTTACCCGAATTGCGGTTGCGATTCCATCGACATAAGACGATATTGCTGCTCGCAAGGCATCGATATCGGTTAAATCACCCTCGCGAATCTGGCGTTCGGCTATCAAGGACTGCGCCAAATTCGAGGTTTTATCAGTTGACTTGGCAAGGGCGCTGTCGAGACCAACGATTCGCTGGTCCAACACCGCCTTTTGTTTATCAAGCGACGAAATTGCTCGGTTAGCTTGATTTCGAACGTCGGCCTCGTATTCCGTTCCCAATTTGTCCAAGGCTATTTGCAAAATTCGAAGTGCTCCCGCACTCGACGGAGCTGTGACACCGACGACAAAGGGTCCCTTGAGCGCTGTAGGCGCTGATGCAGAAATCGTCCCCGTCACTCCTGCAAGCGTTTGAATAGAAGCTTTTGATTCTTCGCTCGTTATTCGCTTAGCAAGGTCGCCCAACGAGACTCCTGGATCGAACGCGTCGCCACGCAGTTTGCTGGTCTCCAAACTGACAATACTTGGGCGAAATTCGACGACGGCAGATACGTCATAGCCATCTGGCCGGCCCAACAGCGGCAGGAGAATCGCAAAGAGGATCGCGATACCAACCACAATTGGCCACCTTCGAATGACTTTCGCGCGAAGTCTGCTCGGAATTTCTTCTCCGAACACACCAGAAAACGGCGCACCAATACCGATTGTCACTTTGCCCCCTCAGCATCAAGCCTCATATACAATTCTACGAGCCGCTCTTCTTCCGACTCCCAAGAATATTGCTCTAGCACTGCATCCCGACCTCGAGACCCCATCTCGAAGGCCTCTCTTGGATGAGACAAAATCCACTCGATTGCATTCGCCACCGCACGCTCGTCAGTCTCGTCGACTGCCAAACCGCATCCGGTGTCGTCGACGATTGAAACGCCCACATGTAGAGAATTCGATACGATTACCGGAATTCCGCATGCCATATACTCAAGAATTTTTGTGGGCAATGCAGAAGTGATGTTGGGCCGCGACTGAAAAATCGCAAGCCCGAATCTTGCTTGCTCCATCAATTTGCTGACCTCGACTCGGGGAAGAACTCCGAAATATTTGACGCCGGGCATGTCGACGTTCATGTCAGCTGGCTCGAGCGAGCCAGCCAGTCCGAGACACGGGACTACCTTCCCGGGACAAGCTAATCCTGCCGCACCGATCATCACATCAGCACAACGCTCCTCGTTGATTCCGCCCACATAGACGCCCATCATCGGCCGTACCTCATACGATGCCCATGTTGTATCGACACTCAACCATTCGGCTAGAAGTGGATAATTGGCAACAACGGTCGACGGAAAGGCGAACTGAGATGCTATCGCCGGAGTCGCACACACGACATGAGTCAATCGCTTAGCGACATTCCGCTCGATGAATCCCACGATAGGCCCGAATAGCGCCGCCTGCCACTTCTTAAGGTACGGCTTACCTGCAATGTCCTTTGCAACGCTTTCATGGGCGTCGTAAATGACTCGCCGTCCTCGTCGCTGAAGCCGACGGGCTACAAAGAACAATTCGGGATCATGGAAGTGATAAAAATCGGCATCCGTTTCAAGAAGTCTGTCGTACACAGCTCGAGTCCCACGCCGAAAACGGTCTCGCCGTGACGCGTAGCTCTCGAGCGAGACCAAATGAACACCAGACTGCTCGCCGCTTATCCCGCCCGGGGCCATGAGCGTCACATCAAATCCAGCTGCGGCCAAGGATACGCATTCTTTGTAAAAGATTCGAGTGTCAAACATTGGATGGACTGTCGTAAAGTGAATTATTTTCGTTTTAGACATACACCCAGTCCTTCATGATGCGATACTAACTCGACCATCAACGAGTACGACTCAACCGCGTGGGTGCGTTGCTTCACTAGTATTTCGGATCATGCGTGAATCCTTTCTGCCGTTCTCACCTCCTTCAATTGGCGAGGATGAGATCAATGAAGTGATCGACACGCTTCGGTCCAATTGGATTACTACCGGCCCGAAAACAAAACGGTTCGAGACCGACTTTGCGGCCTACGTCAACAGCCCGGGGGCAGTAGCCGTGTTCTCGTGCACCGACGCGCTGCAAGTTGCACTCGCCGCCCTCGGCGTTGGACCTGGCGATGCCACGTTCACGACAACGATGACCTTCTGTTCGACAGCACACGTCAGCGAACATCTCGGTGCCACACCGATCTTCACCGACGTCGACCCCGTCACCCTCAACATGTCGCCAGAGAGCCTTGAACGAGCGATCATCGCCACACTGGCGGAGGGTCGCCTCACTCCGAAGGTAATCATGCCCGTGCATTACGCCGGCCACCCGTGCGACATGGCGGCAATCGATGAACTCGCCGCAAAGTACGGCCTGGCCATCGTCGAGGATGCCGCACACTCACTTCCCGCCACGGTGAACGGCCGGACAATCGGCGACCCCACCGCCCCAAACGGTGTGATTCGTGCCACCGCGTTCAGTTTCTATGCCACCAAAAACCTCGCCACCGCGGAAGGCGGCATGCTGACAGGCCCTGTCGAATTTCTCGAGGAAGCCAGGCTGTGGAGCTTGCACGGAATGAGCCGCGATGCCTGGAATCGGTATGGCAAAGGCGGCTCGTGGTTCTATGAAGTAGTCCGCCCCGGTTTCAAATGCAACATGACCGACATTCAGGCGTCGATAGGCATACACCAACTCAAGAGGCTCCAGGGTTTTCAGGTGCGCCGCCGCCAAGTTGTCGAGCAATACACAACAGGCTTGGCGGCGTTGGCGGAGCTAGAACTTCCGACCGAATCCACGACCGTGTCAACGGCGTGGCACCTCTTCCCAATCCGTCTCAACCTCAAAACTTTGACGATCGATCGAGCAGAATTTATCGACAAATTGGGCGAGCGAAATATCGGCGCATCGGTGCATTTCATTCCCGTGCACACACACCCTTTTTACAAGGACAAATACGGCTACCGATCAGAAGACTTCCCGATTGCGTGGCGTGAATTCCCCCGGCTTGTCAGCCTTCCACTCCACCCTGGCCTCACAGACCAGGACATCGCCGACGTCATCGAAGCAGTGACGGAGATCGTCATCGCCCATAGGGCGTAGTCCGATATGTCTAATGGTCGACGCGTGCTCGATGTGTCGGTGGCGGCCATCGGGTTGGCGGTGCTATCGCCGTTGATGGGCGTCATCTGGTTGCTCGTCCGCGTGACATCGCCTGGTCCTGCAATTCACACCGCCACTCGAATCACGCGTGGGGGGCGAGAATTTTCCCTCTACAAATTTCGCTCGATGAAAGTCGGAGCGTCAGCAATAGGACCGGGCGTCACGGTTGCTGGCGACCCGAGGATCACTCCTATCGGCCGATTCATCCGCAAGTCGAAACTCGACGAACTCCCTCAGCTCGTCAACGTCATCCGCGGCGACATGGCTCTCGTCGGCCCTCGACCAGAAGACCCCCGTTACGTCGCCTGGTACTCGGATGACCAACGCGAAATTTTGAACTACCGCCCCGGAATTACCGGAGCAGCATCAATCATTTTTCGCGATGAAGAAGGCGAGATGGCCAAGCGCCAAGAAAAGCTTGGAACCTTCGAGTCGGCCTACCGCCAACTCATGGGCGAGAAGATCGAAGCCGACTTGCAATACTGCCGAAACTCATCAGTTCGGGGCGACCTCAAGTTGATTGCGCAAACCGTCAGCGCGTTGGTAAGTCGACGGAACACATAGCCGCCATCCAATGCACGTCGGGATTCTCGACGCCGACTACATCCGCAGGATCGAGCGCTGGCACTGGGGCATGGGAAATCAGGGGATGCTTCGGCCGCACATCGACTTCATCGTCGCCCAAGAGTTCCTCATCAAGCTTTTCACCGGGCCGCAATCCGGTGTACACAATCTTGATCGGACGCTTGGACTGGCTCGCCAACCGCCGTGCTACATCATCGATACGCACCGGCTTGCCCATGTCCAAAATCAGCACCTCGCCATCGTCTCCAATGGCACCTGCTTGGATGACCAGTTGCACTGCCTCGGGAATCGTCATAAAGAACCGCGTGACATTTGGGTCGGTGACAGTGATTGGGCCGCCGTCCTCGATCTGCTGCCGGAAGGTGTGCAAAACACTGCCCCGTGAACCAATCACATTGCCGAATCGAACGGATAGATATGTGCCAGATGCCCGCTCAGCGACATGGGCTGTGAGGCGTTCGGCCAATCGTTTCGAGTAACCCAAAACACTGCACGGATTAGCTGCCTTGTCGGTCGAAATATTGACGAACCGTTCTACGCCCGTGGCACGAGCAGCCTCGAGCACATTCAGGCTGCCAATCACATTCGACTTGTACGCCTCGTGGGGGTATTGCTCTAGCAGCGGCAGATGTTTCAACGCAGCGGCATGAAATACCACCTGAGGACGGCGGTCGTTGAAGATTTCGATGATGCGTTGCTCATCGCGCAGGTCAGCCAAAATCACATTTGGCGTATCCAAAAGCGCCTTACCTTCTATCGACAACTGGACCTGATGTAGCGCCGATTCGTCACGATCCAACATCATCAATTCGGCCGGTGCGAGCCGATGCAGCTGACGGCACAACTCAGATCCAATCGACCCGCCGGCACCGGTGACCAACACTCGTTTGCCGGTAAGGTACCCAGAAATCGACGCAATGTCCGTAGAGATCTGATGACGACCCAACAGATCTGTTTCGGTCAACGGCCGAATATCGGCCACACCCGGCGCGTGGTCGAATAACTCATCGACGGGAGGCAGCACTCGCAAACTCAATCCGCACGCAGTTGACGCATCTGTCAACTCGGCAATGAGGTCTGAATTCGCCGACGGAATCGCCACGAGGAGCACCTCAGCATCGACTCGCAATGCAATGGCCGCCAGGTCGGCTTTACCTCCCAAAACCGCCACGCCGCGAATCGCCAATCGACGCTTCGTGGGATCGTCATCAATGATTCCCACTGGCAAGTAGGGGCTATTGGGGGTGGACAACATTGCGTTGATCACCTGTACGCCGCCATCCCCCGCCCCGAAAACCAACGTGCGCACCACACCCGGACCGCTCGGGCGCCGCAACCGATCGACACCCAACCGCCACGCGTAACGGATAGCCCCGGTGGCTGTGAGCCCTACAAAGCCACCCACAATGACGGCAGACAACGGAGCTAATCGAGGGTGTAGAAAGTTGCGATCAACCACATACAAAACTGCTGTAGCGGTCACCGCCGCAATGGCTAGCGCAGCCGCCTCTTCAAAGCTCCCGTACCGCCAGCGTCGACGGTAGAGGCCGATAATCAGACCAATCGAAATTTGAACGCCAACGGCAATAGGGATGAACTTGACAAGGTTCTTCTTATCGATATCGGGGATATCGATGTTGAGCCGAATGGCGACCGCTAGCCAGATGCTCAATGCCCACGCCAACGCGTCAAGAGCGGCTTGGAACAACGGGTAGGCGGCCACGGCCATGCGCCGGACTCCAGGGTGCCGGTCGAGCAAGGGCGACTCGGTCAGAAGTTTCCGTGATTTTTCTCGTGCCACCGCGTAATCCTACGACTCAACCTAAGCAGAGTATTGTTTCGAGGTTTCTCAATGGAGGCCGATATGTCTGACCAACCCCCGTATGTACACGAACTAGCTGTCGTAGAACCTGGCGCAAAACTCGGCAACGGCACCAAAGTGTGGCATCACGCTCATGTCCGCTCTGGGGCAATAGTGGGTAGCGACACTCAGCTCGGCAAGAACACATATGTCGATTCAGGAGCCACTGTCGGTGATCGATGCAAAATCCAAAACAACGTCAGCGTTTACGCCGGAGTTCACCTAGCCGACGAAGTGTTTGTGGGCCCCAGTGCCGTGTTCACTAACGATCGATTTCCACGTGCCCAAAACCCCGATTGGGAAATCACCGAAACCTATGTCGGAGAGGGCGCATCGATCGGGGCCAACGCAACCATCGTTTGCGGCGTCACCATTGGCAGGTGGGCAACAGTGGCCGCTGGCTCGGTTGTTACCAAAGATATTCCAGACCATTGCTTGGTAATGGGCAATCCGGCAAAGCCGGTAGGCTGGGTATGTCACAGGGGATACGTCGTGTCGAAATCGACCGAAAAACCGCAAGAGATGCGCTGCGACCGCTGCACTGCATGGGAAGCTTGCAACGTATGAGCATCCAGCAAATTCCGATCACCAAACTTGTACTCGGCGAAGAAGAAGAACGCCTCGTGCTCGAAGTCATTCGCTCGGGTCAACTTGCCAGTGGGCCAAAAGTGGCCGAACTGGAACGGGTCTTTGCCGAGGCCCACGAAGTGAAACATGCCGTTGCCGTCAACAACGGCACCACCGCTCTCATCGCCGCCGTGGAAGTCCTCAACCTCCAGCCGGGCGACGAAGTAGTCACCAGCCCGTTCACTTTTGTAGCCACGTTGAACGCCATTTTGGCCGCCGGTGCCACGGCTCGATTTGCCGACATTGGGGATGATTTTTGTATCGACGGATCCAAGGTCGAGGCGGCAATCACGGACCGCACAAAAGTGATCATGCCAGTGCATCTCTACGGGCAAGCTGCCGACATGGACCCCATTTCGCTGGCCGCGGAATCGGTTGGCGCGTCGATCATCGAAGACGCCGCGCAGGCCCACCTGGCGGGATACAAAGGCCGACCAGTTGGAGCATGGGGCCAGGCCACCTTCTCGTTGTATGCGACTAAGAACCTGATGTGCGGCGAGGGTGGACTCATCACCACCAACGATGACGGAATCGCCGATCGATTGCGACTCCTGCGAAACCAAGGAATGCGCCAGCGATACCAATACGAGATGGCAGGCAACAACTATCGACTCACCGATCTTCAGGCGGCCGTAGCACTCGGCCAATGGGGTCGGCTAGCTGCCTCGACGGCCGCCCGGCAAACCAATGCCGGGCTCCTCACCGACGGACTTGATGGAATCGAGGGCTTCATTGCTCCTCGGGCCGAGAGCGACCGGCACCACGTGTGGCATCAGTACACCGTGCGCGTCCTTCCCGAAGCCAAACTCAGCCGCGACGAGTTGCTCGCAGCACTCGCAGAGCAAGGCATTGGATGCGGGGTCTACTACCCGAAGGTTGTGTTCGATTACGACTGCTACCGGACTCATCCCGATGTGATCGCCGACGACGTGCCACACGCATTCGCCATCGCGCAACAAGTGATTTCCCTACCGGTGCACCCATACCTCACGGGATCGGAAATCGATCGCATCGTCACCACCATTCGCGGCCTTCTCGGAGCTAACTAACGTGGTTCGTTTAGTGGTAGTGGGCGCCGGCGTGATGGGCGCAAACCATGCTCGTGTGGCATCGACTCTGCGGGACGCAACGCTGGTGGCTGTCGTCGACGCCGACGAGTCTCGAGCTCAGGCCGCCGGCAAAGTGGCAGAGGCGCAATCATTTGCCTCCGTCAGCGCGCTACTTGACTCGGGTTGCGAATTCGACGGAGCGATCGTTGCTGTACCCACCGGATTTCATGTCGAATCAGCGTTGCCGTTGATCGCAGCTGGCAAGCATGTGCTTGTCGAAAAGCCAATTGCCCCGACGACCCGAGACGCTCAGATCCTGATCGATGCAGCAGAGGCCGCCCAAGTACACCTTCTTGTAGGCCACATCGAACGCTTCAATCCAGCGGTGTTGGGCCTCGACCAATATCTTGATCAACCGTTACACGTGGAGTGCACGAGGATGGGGCCGTTCGCGGCCCGCGTGGCCGATGGCGTGGTCCTCGATCTCATGATCCACGACATCGATATCGTTCGATCAATTGCCCGAAGCGAGGTTGTTGGGATTCAAGCGATCGGTAGAAGTGTGAAGACCGATCGCGAAGATCTCGCCACAGCCTTGTTGACCTTTGCGTCGGGCCTTACGGCCACGCTCACCGCGAGCCGCCTCGGGCAAACAAAAATTCGACAGCTTGAAATCACTCAAGACGCTTCGTACATCAACATCGATTTGATCCGGCAAGACCTCACCATCAGCCGCGTAGAACACTCGGAATTTCTATCCGATGCTGGTCGTCGTTACCGACAAACCGGAGTAGTTGAGATTCCGTTCCTCGAGCATCGCGGCGAGCCATTGGCTATTGAACTCAGCCATTTCGTGGATTGCATTTTAGGCCACGCCATGCCACGTATTTCTGGTGCCGATGGGCTCGCGGCGCTTCGCATTGCCCAGGAAATCACCGCGCTGACGCGCCGCTAAAAACCTACAAAGTTATTGCTAAATTTTGGGAGCGGCGGGGTTCCACTGGCCGAACAGATCGACCATCCCGCCCGCTTCTGCGATATCGCCAGGCCGCACCACAAGGTGGGCGTAGTCGAGCGCTATGTCGAACACGTGCATCATTTTGGCGTCCTTGATGGACACGTTGAGCTTGTAGGAGCCAGGCATCAGCGGCAAACGCGGAATGGTGTAATCCACAAAACCGTCACCCGTCATATTGCCGAGGTCGACTCTGGCATGACCAGAACTTGGCCCCGATACGTAGGCGCCGCTTTCATGATTGATATCCAAATTGACGCTCACATCGGCAACTGGTTGGTCGGCATGGAAGTGCACGCGGATCACAACAGGCTCACCAGTTCGAGCGGTGCGCAATTCGCTACCGTCGCTGCGCAGAAACTCAAGCCCTACGATTTCGACTTCTCCACTGCCCATTCGTTCCCGCTTCGGACGAGCTTGCGCGCTGCGAGTTGATTCCCGTTCGCTTTCACCTTCGTACACGTGGCTGAGGTATCTGTTCACGGCTTCTGGGGCGCTGCCTGTGAACATCAACTTGCCGTGATCGAGCCATGCCGCTTGGTCACACATTTGCTCAACGAGGCCCGTGGCGTGAGTGACGATGATGATCGTGGCGCCGTTCTGCCGCAAGTGATACAGGTGATCGAAGCACCGCCGTTGGAAACTTTCATCGCCGACGGCAATCACTTCGTCGATGATCAATATTTCAGGATCCACATTGACGGCCACCGCGAAACCGAGCCGCACATACATGCCACTCGAGTAGACCTTCACGGGTGTGTCGATGAAGTCCCCGAGGCCGGAAAACTCAATAATATTTTCGACGACGCTGTCGATATTTCGCTTCGACAAACCAAGAATGGCGCCATTCAGATAGACATTTTCTCGACCCGACAATTCTGGGTGAAAACCTGCGCCGAGTTCCAACAATGCCGACACACGTCCGTTGACGTGCACGGTGCCCTTTGTGGGCCGTTGAATGCCGGCCATCAGCCGGAGAAGCGTGGACTTCCCAGATCCATTGTGGCCAATGAGCCCAAACGTGGACCCTCGAGGAACGTCGATCGTGACGTCGTCAAGGGCCCAAAATTCTTCGTATCGAGCTCGTTCACGACCGGAAATGACGCGCTTAATCGAGCCAGGCCGTTGCTGATAGCGCCGGTAATGTTTCGATACTGACTCCACCTGCACTGCAGGTTGTGAAGACTCCGACATGAGCTAGATCTCCTCGCTCAATTCGAATCGGCGCCGAGAGAAAACGGCAAGACCGATCACGATGCTGCACGACGCCCAAAGAAACATCGCTACCCAGCGCCCGCCACTTGGCATACGAAGGTCGTACAACAAATCCCGCATCGCACCGACAAAATTGCTCAATGGATTCGCTTCAATAATTGCTCTGGCCGGCACCCAACCCCGCACTCGTTTGGGCACCAAGGTGATCCGATAAATGATGGGCGTGCAATAAAACAACAACGACAACGCAATGCCGACAAGGTAACCCACATCACGGAAATACACATTCATGAGGCTCAACAACAGCCCGAGTCCAACCGCAAAAATTCCGATCAGAATGATGACCACTGGCATGAGAAAAAACGTCCACGAGATGTTGCCAAAAGCAATCATGACGGCCACCAAGATGAGCGACTCGAGCACTGTTTGGAACAACGCGCTCAGCATCGCTGCGACCACGGGAGCCTCGGCCGGGAAATAGATCTTCTTGAGCAGCGGACCGGCCGAGATCATTGCCGACATTGACCCGTTGGCGATCGCCGCAAAAAAGTTCCACACCACCAGGCCCGTGAAGAGATACACGGCGAAATTGTGAATGGATCCGTAGGCCGATTGCGGTGGAATCTGTTTGAAGAACACGCCGAACACCAGCGAATAAATCATGAGCGTGGACGCTGGGTTGAGCAACGACCACAACCAGCCCAAAGCACTCTTGCGATATTTACCCTTGAGCTCTCGCTGCGTCAGGTTGAAGACCAGGCTTCGGTACGCCCACAACTCTTTGACTGCCAGCACCCCCGCAGTCTAAGTGAACAGCAACTTCAGTCATGTCGAATCCGAAATATTTGAGGCGATGGACGAGCTGCTAACGCCACTTATGCAGCCACGTGCCAGACGATGTGACTCACCTGGCCGACTTCGCCTAAGCGAACATTCGCACGGCGTCGATTATTTTCGACAGCTCCGCTTCACTCAAACCAACGAACAATGGGAGGCGCACGATTCGGTCGCTTACATCATCCGTGACAGGAAGCGAACAGTCGCCAAACTGTGATCCCATTTCAGAACTGTGCAACGGAACGTAGTGAAACACGGCCCGTACGCCCTGCTGCGCCAGATGGGCAATAAATCGCGTACGCGTTTTGAGATCTGGCGCCAGAATCCAAAACAGGTGAGCGGGTTGGTCGCAGTTCTCGGGAACGGTGGGCAGCACGAATCCAACAGCGGCCGCCCATGTCTGCAACTCCGAGCGATACGCCTGCCAGATATGCAGACGTGCAGCTTGGATCTCCTCGTAACAGTCGAATTGAGCGCACAGAAAAGCAGCCAAAATATCTGACGGAAGGTAGCTCGAACCCATGTCCACCCACGTGTACTTGTCGATCTCACCGCGAAAGAAGCGACTTCGATTCGTGCCTTTTTCACGCAGAATTTCAGCTCGATCGATCATGCGTGGGTCGTTCAAAATGAGCGCACCGCCCTCGCCACATTGAATATTTTTGGTCTCGTGAAATGAGAGAGTGGCCATGCTCCCAAACGTTCCCAGCGGTTGCCTGTTGTAAAAGCCTCCGAGGCCATGGGCGTTGTCTTCCACAATCGGAATCGAATGTCGATTGGCGATCGCCACAATCGCATCCATGTCACAGGCCACCCCGGCATAGTGGACCACACAAATTGCCCGAGTTCGACTCGTAATAGAAGCTTCGATCAAACGCTCATCGATATTCAATGTGTCTGGTCGGATGTCGACAAAAACTGGATTTGCGCCCCGCAACACGAACGCGTTTGCCGACGACACGAACGTGAACGACGGCATGATCACCTCATCGCCCGGGCCAACGTCGAGGAGCATCGCCGCCATCTCTAAGGCGTGAGTACACGATGTGGTCAATAGGGAAAGTGCACCGAGATGGAGATCGGAAATTTTCTGGCAAACCTTGCGGGTGAACACGCCATCACCGGAAATATGGCCTGATTTCATAGCCGTCGCCATAAGGTCGAGCTCTTTGCCGGTTGTGTAGGGCCGATTGAAATGAATCTCGTTCATGGCACGGTCCATTTCTTCATCACTCCGGAATAGTAACGGCGTCGACCAGGACCAAAGCCCCCGCAGTGATCGCCCTCTAGCTGATCAAGAAAATTTACGGACCGGATGTGACAGAGCGAGCTCGCTCACACGCCACGACTGCCGCCGTTTCAGTGCGTGTGGGCCGCAGCAGTCGCTGCGGTGGGCGGGAATCGAAGCCACCCGCGCCGGCTGCAACACCCCACGACGCTACTTCGACGAAATGGTCAGACTCATTGGCGCCGGCCGCAGCCAAAACCTTCGGACTTATGGAACGCGGACCGCCCGGCTCTTCCAAAATCCAAGCACGTGCAATTTCGGTGCACGGAGTCTGTCGCAGAATTTCCTCAGCCACGGCAACGCTGCCGTCATATCCGCCAATGATCCAAGACCGTCCAACACTTTTTGCGCCCAACAGGTAGAGCAAGGTCGGCGATTGTCCTGTGAGGTCAAGGACCGGCGTGCCATCCACAAATCCTGCGGCACTAGCACCCGAGCGTGCGTTAGAAACATAGGTGGCGAAACCGGCGTCTACGGTGAGATGCCCATCACCATGACCAGTAGCCAAGGCACCAGAGAAGTTTCGTAAGGGCTGCGGTTGGCGATATGGATTCTCGGTTCCAGTCAATAGAAGCGCCACCACAATTGCCTGAGCGCACAATGCCATTGGGAACAACGCGATCGAGCGATCACGTGTAGCGATGCCACCGCCAACGAAGACGACGAATGCCAATATCCAAAAAATTCCCGCCGACGACGCCGTGAACCAATAATTATTTCCCGTTCCGAACGCAAAACTGTACGGGACTAAAACTAGAAAGATTCCAACGGCCCAGTTTGATTTCTTGACGGTCGTCAACCATTGGCGCCGTTCCCAAAGCGCAGTCGAAGCGACCAGCCCCAAGGGAACAGCCAAAATCAATCGGCCTTTATACGGACCGATATCGAGATTGCGGTGAGTCCAACCGAGGCACACGGAAATCACGACTCCTGCGAATAGGGCGGCACCAATTACTCCTGCCGCCCTGGCCGCGTGCCGTTTGGATGCCACCGAAAGCGCACCTCCGATCGCCAAAAGCGCAAGGACCAAAATGAGGTTTCGTTCGCGGTCATTCAATACCCATTCGCCGAGCCGAAAGGACTTTGCCAAAGTGTGGGTGGTGTCCAATTTGTCGCTCACTTTGGAGTCGTTACTCAGACGGCGAACGAATTGGACTATCGATCCATCGATCAAAATCGCGCCGGCCAGAAAGCTGGCGAGGGCAGTCCCAGATATCCACCCGATTGCTCTCCAGGTGGCACGACGAGTCGTGAAAAAGTACACAGAGAGGAAGAAACCGACGGCTAGAGCCGAAGTTGGCTTGGCCATGAATGTCAACCACAATCCGAAGCCGACCAAAGTAAACGCTAACCGAGCCCTCTCGGTCCGATCTGCCGGAACCAAATTGGCTCCTATTCCAACGATCATCAACGCTTGAATCGTGAGAGTGTTGTAATTCGGCGTCAGGAGCCATCCGTCGAACACAATCAAAGCGACGGTGGCGAATGAAGCCGTGACGGCAAGTCGATGTCGCCGTAGGCGGAACGCGTCTTGGAAATATTCCCTGAAGATCGTGTTCCCAAGAACCCAGCCAAGGAGAAACGTAATCAAGATATTTGCAGCGCGAATTCGTGCGACATCGCCATCCAGAAGCACATACAAAGGGTGGTACATGAACCCGAATTGGGTGATCGACGTTTTGTATTGCCCTGGGTTCGCAATCCACACCAAATAGTGACCCTCGTCGGTAAAGTCGATGCCAAATCGTGCAGCTCGAACTAGCCAGCCAAGCGTGCACAGCGTCGCGACTACAGCAATCACCGCCAAAAGATCTGTAACCCAGGGCTCTCTAGGTTCACAAAGACCTGTTACGCGTGAGTTATCGGGATCTTTGACGGTCATCGGTGAGCGAGGCTATACGGGGCTGATCGTGATAAGCACGATTACCGTGCCTATTGTCGGTCGGCGCAGTCGCTCGGCAGCACAGAAAAGGGCACGAGTCCATGACCAATAGCCAACCGGCCGATTATGACCCGAACGCCTTCCGCCTTTTACACGACGCGGAATCCCTACACTTTTGGTTTGACGCCCGACGTCGACAGATTATGAAACACGTGGCACCGAAAATTTCGGTGGGCGCGAACGTTCTTGAGGTGGGCGCAGGCACCGGTTATGTCGCCGAGGGTTTCTTCAACGCTGGCTATTGCAATTACGTGCTTGGGGATGTATTCGGCGAGGCGCTCCAGTACACCAAATCCACGCTGCCTGACGTGGCCGCGTGCCAATTCGATGTCTTTCGACCGCCATTTCGACCCGATTTCGATGCAGTGTTTCTCTTCGACGTGATCGAGCATTTGGAAGACGACACCGGCGCCCTTCGCAGCGTAGCTAGCGTTCTTCGCGGCACCGGGCGAGTCGCAATCACAGTTCCTGCCCATAGTTGGCTCTGGCACGCCGACGACCGAAGTGGAGGTCACAAGCGGCGTTATAACCGAGCATTGCTGACCAATCGTTTAGCTGAAGCCGGCTTTGAAGTTGAGTCCTCTCGTTTCTTCTTCACCCTGGTGCTGCCATTCTTGTTTGTAAGACGACTGCTATCACCCGACCGGGGCGACTCCACCAGGCCGGTGTCGAGTGAATTCCTACGGGTCGGTAAGTTATCGAACCCCATCTTCAACGCCATCTGCCGCCTCGAGAATCGCATGCAGCGATTCATCCCGAACGTATTTGGAGGCAGCCTGCTCGTGGTGGCGCGCCTCAACGATGTCCACAAATCGGCAACGAAATAGCGCCGCTCGGCTTAGTCCGATGCCCCGTCCACAGATTCAGGAAAGCGTAAATCGGTGCATTCCAGACGCATAACCATCAGATCAGTTGGCATCCCATCGACGATGACTGCCCCTTGCATTGTCGACTCGCGTTGGAACCCAAGTCGTTCGTAAAGTCGCAACGCCTTTTCGTTAGAAGCCAAAACATTCAGGCGAAGCTGTCGAAGACCTAGCTTGGAAAATGCGTAAGTCGCCGACAGCCAAGTGGCAACTAGGCCGTGACCATGTCCCCAATGCTCCGGTCCAATCCAGATACCGAACCACGCCGTCCGATGGATCCAATCCACATCCTCGAGTCGCGCTAGCCCGACGATCGAATGGGGGTCCGATGCGCCAGCGACCGCCCACACAACCGACGTCGGAAACGCGCCTTCCCCGAGATTGCGAAACCAATTCTCCTCACCAACTTCGGCAATTGGAAATCGTCGACCGAGTGCCGGGCCACTTACGCGCGGATCATTTCGCCAGCGACGTGTGGCCTCCAGATCATGGCGCTCAACGGCTCTAAGAACGGTCGTAGGCAGCGATTCAGCCGGCGTCATAGCGACGACGCTCGGAGTACAACGTGGGTGTATGGAATCCGGAGCATGTCATGAATAATGGTGCATTCAACCCGGCCAAACGATTGTTGTAGCAGCCGTAAATAGCCTCCTCTATCGCGAACGAATCGCCCACGATCCGAAGCGACTACCAACCGGGCCACCAGCCGTTGGTCAGGGTCAAATACCGCCTCCAACGCCACGAACTGTCCCCCCGGTTTGATGAGTAACGCGACCGTTTGGGCAAGTTGCCGCACGGCATCATCATCAAGGTGATGGAGAACTCCCGAGATCATCACGAGGTCGAACGGGCCACATTCGGACACCTCCGAGTCGTTAACGTCGGCAACGAAAAATCGCGTGTTTGGACCAGAATGCAGCTTCTTAGCCGTCTCGATGTAATGCGGGTTGTGGTCGACTCCTACATAGCTCGCGGTCTTGCTCAACAACGGGGCGTAGTCGCCGAAACCACAACCAAGATCCAGAACAGACCCACCGTCGGGCACGACATAGTGCTCGCGAACAAGTCGTTCGAGAACCCCTCGCGGCACAATCAGTAGCTTGAAAATTCTATAAACGAATGGATGACCAAGAATCCGCTCCCGAAAATTCATACAAGACCATAGCCCGATCGCTAGTTCCTTCAATCGAAATAATTCCGTCTAGTCTGACGATGTGTTTGAATTCATCTCATCTCCGAACGTTTCCCATGGGATATAACGTTTTCGAGCCCGACCAAGGAATTCCATCCCCATTTTGCAGACCTTCAGGCGCCGGTTCGGACTCCGATTTGGATGCCGGCACCAATCGAACATTTCCCCGTGCACAAAACCGAACGGCTGTCTCCCGTCGGCCCCCGCAATGCCAAAGTAGCGGGTCAACGAAAAGCGTTGCGGTATGAGATCAGTCTCGGTGGTTGTCCCAGTTTTCAACAATGATGTGACAATTCGCGAGCTCGTGAACCGCCTCCACGACACCCTCACCTCACTTGAAATCGAGTTCGAAATTATTCTGGTGAACGACGGCAGCACCGATGAGTCGTGGCGGATTATTAAAGATTTGGCGCAGAACACAAGCCATTGTGTGGGCGTCTGTCTCAGCAGAAATTTTGGTCAACACCCAGCAATAAACGCCGGGATGATTCGGGCGCGTGGCGACTTGACCGTGCTCATGGATGCGGACCTTCAAGATCGCCCGGAGGAGCTACCGAAGATGCTCGCTCACTTCGCTAAAGATCCTGACATAGATATCGTGTACACAAATTTTGTTCTGCCGGAAGGGCAAAGAACTCGGTGGACAAGCCGACTGTTTTACTCCGTGTACACACGGGCGACTGGAATCAACATTCCGGCAAACCTTGGTACATACCGCATGTTTTCAACGGCTGTCCGACTCGCTCTGTTGGCATACCCCGAGCGGGGAGCGGTGTACGGGCCGATCATGGCTCAAATGGGGTTTGAATCGCGCTTTGTAGCAGTTTCTCGCGATTCTGCCGGCGGCAGAAAGACCTCATACACATTTTCGAAGCGCCTAGCACTAGCTGTGTCATCGTTGATTGCGTACAGTTCGTTTCTCTACCGGCTTGTGGCGTGGACGGGCCTTGCCCTAACCACGATGAGTTCGATTTACCTCGTGGTCCTAGGAGTTCAATACCTCTCTGGCTTTCGGGTGCTTGTCAATGGTCAATTGCTTCTTCTCGGCATTACGGTATTGACGTCGGGCGTCATTCTCATGACCGTCGGTGTGCTTACGGCATACACGTTCCGCATTTTTCAAGAGGTACTCGCTCGTCCACGATTTCACGTCGCACGCGAAATGGGTACCGGCATTTCGTCATTGGATAATTAGTGCGACTCGTCGTTTTACAGTCGAACTACATTCCGTGGAAGGGCTACTTCGATTTGGTGAAGGCAGCCGATCGATTCGTCATTTACGATTCGGTCCAGTACACCAAGAACGACTGGCGAAATCGAAACAAGCTGTGCGCGACCAACGGACCGATTTGGCTCACGATTCCAATTAAGACCGCCGGAGCCGCAGACCAACGGATTAGTGAGGCTGAAGTCGCTAACGGTGGATGGGCGCGAAAACATTGGATGACGATCGTACATTTGCTTTCGAAGCGACCATTTTTTGAACAGTACGCGGCTGAATGGGAATCGGCATACCTTGAAGCCAGTTCGCTACATCGGTTACACGACATCAACGTCCTTTTTCTGCGATTGATCGCCATGCAGCTCGGCCTCGACACGCCAATCGTTCTCGATTCACAATTTGCATATGGCGGCTCGTCTCCAACTGACCGACTAGTCGAATTGTGCGTTGCTGCGGGAGCGACGTCGTACCTCACTGGTCCGGCCGGATTGAACTACATCGACAGCGTCGCCTTTGAACACGCTCAAATACGCCTCGAAGTTATTGACTATTCCGTATACCCGTCGTACGGCCAAGGCAGTGAAACGTTTTTGCACGGCGTGAGCGCACTCGACCTGCTCGCCAATGTGGGGCCGGAATCCACGCAACATCTACAGGGAGCGCTCGTGCCGTGATCGGATCGCGCAATTCACTCGAACTAGATTCAGTCCTTGCTATGACCGATGCCTACTTCCAAACACGCTTGAGCGCCACAGGTGCTCGCACCGAAGTGTGGCGGCACATCACCAAATACCTTTCGCGGTGGATCCTCACGGATCAGCCAACGTTGGAACTCGGCGCTGGATACGCCGATTTCAGCCGCTACGTTGACTCACCGCGCCGTGTGGCTATGGACTTAGCCCCCCAAATTGTTTCGTTCGCCTCAGTTGGCGTGGAGGCCGTTGTGGGCGACTGCACCGACCTGTCGCAATTTCCGGACGGCACATTTGGCACCATACTTGCCAGCAATTTCATCGAGCACCTCGACCGCCCGCAGATCCAGGCCTGTTTGGCCGAAGTGTTCCGCACACTTCAACCGGGCGGCCGTCTCATTTTGATTCAACCGAACTTTCGCTTGAACCCGGGCGCCTACTTCGACGACTACACGCACGTCAGTATTTTTTCGGATCACAGTCTCCGGGATTTGCTCGTAGCCTCTGGATTTTCTATTGCCCATGTCGAGCCACGCTTCTTGCCATTGACGCTGAAATCGAAACTCAGTTTTGGGCACAAACTGGTGCCCCTCTATCTCAAGCTTCCGTATCGTCCCATGGCCGGCCAAATGCTCATCGTGGCATCGAAGGAGCATTAGCCGTGTGGCATGACTTGACCATCGGCGTAATACTCCCCACTTACAACGAAGCCGACAGTATCCAGGCGTGCATACGGGCCTTCGAGGCGCTGGGAATCGTCGACGACATCGTGGTAGTCAACAACAACGCCCACCACGACACGTCGACAGCTGTCGCCCCTACAAGCGCCCGGGAAATATTCGAAACACGCCAGGGGTATGGCGCAGCAATTCGTCGAGGCTTTAGCGAACTCAACACGGATCTCGTATGCGTCTGCGAACCCGATGGAACATTCGACCCCGCCGACCTTTTTAAACTCCTCCCTTTCCTCTCCGACGCCGACGCGGTCTTCGGCTCGCGGACGGTCAACACGTACGTGTTTGCTGGCGCAAATATGGGGCCTTTTTTGCGGTGGGGCAACTGGGCTGTAGCCAAGCTCGTCGAGGTGTTGTACAACACGAGCTACCTCAGCGATGTTGGCTGCACATTCCGCGTGATGCGTCGGTCAGTCGTGGAAAAAATCACACCCAGCTTCGAGGGATACGCCTCGTCATTTGGGCTCGAAATGATGCTGTACATCGCTCGCGAACGGGTGCCGTTTTGTCAGGTGCCAGTGCGCTACTTGCCGCGCGTCGGCGAATCGTCGGTGACAGGTGATTTTCGTAAGACGCTTCGCCTAGGGATCGAAATGATCGCGTTGACGATACGTAAGCGAGTGCGTTAGCCCGGCTGATAGCCCACTGCGTCGACTATGAGAAACGTGGCTGCCGAGGAATAGATACACACCAAACCAGACGGGTCAACCTTGGCCAATACGGCATTTGGAATGTTGCTGCCAACCACCATGTTGAGGTTCGACGAATCTGGTCGAGGTTGCGAACACGGCCACACCGTGAGGTAACCGTTTCCAATCGCGCCAGTTGAGGTCACGTTGAGCATTACTGACGTAGCTGTGTTCGGAATGTTGGATGGGCTCTGACCGAACACATTTACGGCGACGACACCGTCGGGCAAAATTCGCCCAACAGGGCCGTATATCGGGTCGCGGTTGTCAAACAGCCTGCCTGGCGTAATCGGGACGTACGGATCCGCGAGCGGCATCCACCCCGCCACATCGATGATGAGATCCATCGATTGTTCGACATACACGCACAAGTAGCTGAACCCACCGATCCCCGACACAACAAGATTCGCCCGCGTTCTACCAACGGTGGCATTCATACTGGAAGTAGGGGGTTGAGGGGTGAAACACGGCCACACGGTCGCATAGCCGTTTGCCTGAGCGTTAACTGCCGTCACGTTGAATACAGCGACCGAGGCATAACGGTCAAGTGTTGTCTCCAAATTTCGCATCGGAATTGCCATTACCTTGCCAGCGTCTGGACGCCCATTAGTAAAGGTTAGGGACGGCATTTCAAACCAATATGATTGAATGCTGGACGTCAGACGTGTATCCAAAATTCGAGTGGGATTAATCGGGTGATAGCTCGAGTTGATCGGGTAGTAACCGTTGATGTCAGCTATCAAGTCGGTGCTCTGCTCGGAAAACAGACACACCAAACCACCAGCCCCGATCTTGGCGACCACCGCATTTGGCGTGTCAGAATTTGCGTACGTATTGATGTTCGAGGCGTCGGGTTGCGCTTCGCCGCACGGCCACACGGTGACATACGACGTGCCGCTCGTATTTGACGCCGTAACATTCAACACCACAGCCTTCGCGTTGTCGGGCACCAAGCTGGTGCCGCGACCCGTCACATCGACTTGTACGACTCCTCCGGCCGCGACCTTCGCCTTCGGTGCACCATTGCCCGTTCGCGTATCGAGCACACGATCCGGGTTCACCGAAATGACGCCTGCGCCATTCGACGTGACATTAACGGTCATGGCGGCGGGGGTTCTCGAAACAACTTGAATGGATACATCGCCTTCTGGCGTTGTCCATGTATCGCCGGTACGAATCGTGGCATCGTCATGTGGCGGCAAAGTATGTACCAAAGGGGTGGCAGGACGAGTCAGAATCAACGCTGCGCTCTCAGCGTTGAAGCGATAGGCAGTGCCGTTATCGGCGAAGCGAGCCCACCTGACCAGGGCGCCAGGCGTCACTGTCGAGTAGCCGGCATCGAGCCCAGTAATCGATCGGTACTCCACGAAGAAGGTCGATCCGTCGGCTCGCGGTATTGCTAGAAATTGCAGGCCAGCCGGCGCGCCAATCGAGTTCACAACATACGTGCCCGTCTTGCCTTGCTGGAACCGACCGCCGTATCCCCACCCGAGCGTCCACTGATCGAAAGCCGAAAAGTCGCCAAGCGCGTTGGAGTACCCCATCGGTGAAAATTCATCGCCAGTCGAATCGGAAGAACAGTCGGCTGACAGCGGGACATAGTTCAACGACGAATCCCTGCAATACAAGGCGCTGGCGTGCACCAGCCCGAGGTTGTGGCCGTACTCATGCACTATGGACCTCTCTGTCTGGTCAACGGCGGTGAAATTCGATGCATCAGAAATGATGAAATTGTCGCGACCACCCAAGGTGCCGATACCCAACACTCCTGCCGAAGAAGCACAGCCGCTGGTGTAAAAGACCACATTGTCGTAATTATTCGGTTCGTATCCGGCAGAACGAATTGCGGTGTACAGAAGGGCAGCCGAGGCGCTAAATGCACTGATGTTGCACGACGCCACCGTTATGGGATCGGTAAACGCGAAGTTGGGCGTAAACTGCCCGTCCGAGCTAGTGGCATAGAACCCAGCAGCGGCCGCAAAGGTGGCCTTAATGCCGAGGGTCGGCCACTTCTGCGTCGTAGCGCCCACGTTGATGATGGCCACGAGAACAGTCGGGCTTCCGAGAGACACTGGCGGATTGGAATTATTAGCCGCCGCGAATCCACCAAACAACGGAGCTTTCGGTGCGTAGCGCATGTCGCCATCCACGATGGTGCCACCGTCGGAGTCGGTCACGGTCGTGTGCGCTGCCGAATGGGCCGCCGTGCGGGGCGCTGTCAATCTCGCCGGAGCACCGCTCGACGCCTTCGCCGCTGCCACTCCCGACCCCACAAAAATCATGCCCACGCATGCCGAGGAAACCGCCAAAATCCGCCAAATTCGCATAGGCCGACACTAAGCGCCGACCCCAGCGCAGTCAACTCAATTTTGATCAATATTCGTACTCACACTCAGCGGTTGGAAACATTGCCGCGAGGGTTGCGCCCCGGCGCCAACGCACGCGATGTTGCGTACAACCGAGCCGCCTATGCCACGATGGGCACGTGACTACAACAGTGCTTGCCGGCGGCGTCGGCGCGGCCCGATTCCTGCGCGGCCTCATCCGCGCCGTCGACCCCACCACGGTAACTGCCATCGTGAATGTGGGCGACGACACCGTGCTCCACGGCCTACACATCTCGCCCGACATCGACACCGTCACTTACACGCTGGCCGAATTGATCGACCCAGAGCGGGGCTGGGGACTAACGGGCGAAACGTGGCGCAGCTTGGAGTCCCTCAAACGATTCGAGGCGGCGCGCCCGGCTGGATCCACCGCCGCCACCACGTGGTTTGGGCTCGGCGACCAAGATCTGGCCACGCACATGTACCGCACCGCCCGGCTCGCAGAGGGCACCACACTCGCGGAAATCACCGCCGAAATCGCCCGTGCGTTCGGCCTGTTGTGCCACATTGTTCCCGTGTCAAACGATCCGATTCGCACCATCGTGCACTCGCCGGAGCTCGGCGATTTGGCATTCCAGGAATACTTCGTTCGCCATCATCACGGCGTGCCAATTGATGCGGTGCGGTTTGCCGGGATTGAACACGCCGTGCCTGCCGCTGGCGTACTTGCCGCTATCGAGAACGACGCCACAATTGTAATTGCGCCCTCGAATCCCATCGTCTCGATAGGGCCGTTGTTAGGTGTTCGCGGCGTTCGTGCTGCCATCGAATCCCGACGCCACGACACCGTGGCCATCTCCCCCATAGTGGCCGGAGCAGCACTCAAAGGCCCCGCCGATCGGATGCTGACCGAGCTCGGTTTCGAAGCCTCTGTGGTGGGCGTGGCGCGCTTGTACGCGCCACTAGCCAACACCCTCGTGATCGACCATGCTGACGCTGCCCTCACCTCGCTCGTGGAGGCGGAGGGCATGCGGTGCGTGGTCACCAACACCATCATGTCGACGCCAGAAATTACCGCGCAACTCGCCCGCGTGGTCCTCGCCACGTTGACCTAGTCACACGACCTCGTCGCGCTGGTCACCACCCGGGCGCTACGGTAGAAATTTGTATGAATTCGCTCACTATCTTTCCTATTTCTGGCATCGGCGAAATCACGCCCCACATGTCGCTGGCCGATGAAATTCTTCGGGTATGTGCTCCTGGCTCTGGCCAAGAATTGGCTTCAGGCGATTGCATTGTGGTCACCCAAAAAGTGATTTCTAAAGCAGAAGATCGCCTCGTGCCAATCGATATCAACGATCCGTTAGATCACAAAAGACTGGTACTCGATGAAGCCGTGCGTGTCGTGCGCCGACGAGGTGATCTCATCATTACAGAAACGCGCGACGGTTTCATTTGCGCCAATTCCGGAGTGGACCTCAGCAACATCGAGCATGGCTACGCCGCCTTGCTCCCCCTCGATTCCGACAAATCTGCTCGTCGAATCCGAGACGGGCTCATTCACCGTTTGGCGTTCGAAACGCTGGGCGTCATCGTGAGCGACACGTTCGGCCGACCATGGCGCCAAGGCCTCACTGACGTCGCTATTGGTTGTGCCGGAATCGCCGCCGTGGTCGATCTGCGAGGCACCGAAGACAGCCAAGGGCGTGTACTTCAAGTGACGGAGGTGTGCGTGGCCGATGAGATCGCATCGGCCGCCGAACTGGTGATGGGCAAAGCTTCAGGCATTCCTGTGGCCGTCGTCCGTGGACTGAATCCACTGTGGTTTCGCGACGGCTCGGTACGGGCAGAAATTATTCGCCCGCCGTCCGGCGACCTGTTTCGGTAGTTCTGTGTAGCGGACGCCTATGTCGCGTCGGGATCAGGCTGCTTCACACCATCGAGGTGGGCGCCGGCAGCTATGGATTCGCCGTCGCCGATCACTGAACCATTGAGGATCTCGGCTCGGTCACCAATGGTGACGCCCTCACCCACAATGGAATCGATAATTCGCACATACGCACCCACCGTGCAGCCTGGCAGAAGCACCGAATTGACAATCGTGCAATGCTGGCCGATTACACAGCCGTCGTCGATCACGCTGAGTTCGATGATGGCGGTAGCCGGCACTCGTGCGTTCCCGATGATGCCGTCGACTGGCGTCTCACCCCGCAATCCACTCAACAAATCGACTTGCGCCTGAATGTACTCAGCCGGCTTACCGGTATCGAGCCAATAAGCATTCGACTTGATGGCAAACATTCGCCCGCCTGCCACAATCGCGGGGAAGGTAGCCCGCTCGATTGACACCTTCTCGCCAACCGGAATCCGGTCCAACACGGAGGGCTCAAGCACATATGTGCCGGCGTTAATCCAACGAGTAGGGGCTGACTCGCGGGACGGCTTTTCGATAAAGCCGAGCACTCGCCCAAAGTCGTCGGTGGGCACTACACCGAAACGGCTCGGATCTTCAACCTCAGTGAGGGCAATGGTGGCCTCTGCCGTTCTGGCCTTGTGAAACGCAACGAGCGCCGTCACGTCGAGGTCGGTGAGTACGTCGCCATTGACGGCTATGAAGGCCCGCCCGCCCTTGTCGAAACCAGCGACTCGGGCGGCAAACGCAATGGCGCCCGCCGTGTCAAGGGGCTCTGGCTCGACGGCGTAATGCAATTTGGCGCCGGCGCAATACCCGCTTGGAAATGCTTCCATGAAGGGCTCAGGCTTGTAGCCCAAGCTGAGGCAAATTTCTGTAACCCCATGCATTGCCAAACCAGCGACGACCCATTCGATCATGGGTTTACCGCAGATGGGCAACATCTGTTTCGGGCGCGTGTACGTGAGGGGGCGAAGCCGTGTGCCGAATCCACCAACCAGAACGACAGCTTTCATGAAAACCCTTTCGAGGCGTAGAGCTATGGAGCTTTTGTTGTCGACGCCGTCGAACTGGTAACTGAGCCAGATGTCGTCGAGCTTGCGCTCGGAGCAGCGGTTGTGGTCGAGCTTGCACCGGCCACAGGAACCGTGGTGGTCGCCCCCGGGGCGGTTATCTGTACGAGACTCGACGTGGTGCCACCCTTGGTGGGGGCAGGCGTCCCGCCTTCGGCAGCGTTGGGGTTCGACAGTGACGCCATCGACACCGGCTTCGGAATCTCGGTGCCAGGCACCACGAACGCCATCACGATGGTTTCATCGGGTTGGAAATGGATGCCGTTTGGATCGCCGGTAAAGCGATCTGGCTTCTCGGATGTGGGAGTAGCGTAAATCCAGTACTGCATTTCGCCCTTGCCAGCTTTTGTTTTGCCATCGGCACTGGCTGGGCATTCATCGCCGTTCTTCTTCTTCTCGCCAGGAAATTCGATCGATGTCTTGGTGACCTTCAACCCAACCTGCTGACCGAATGCTTTCAGCTTGGCGCTGCGGCCCGATACCGAAGAGTCGAACGGGTGGATATGTATCAGCCCGTCTTGGTGGGTATGAATGCCGTGCAGGTCGGTGGCCCCGTCAGCAAGCGGAGCAGCATATTTGTCACAGATGTAAATTCCGTACGCGTTGTGTATGTGCTTCTCACTCGGAATAGTGGCCTTCCAATACGGCACGCTGGTATCGAGGGCGGCCCGATTTTCGCCACGTGCATAGAGCACCAAGAAAATGCCGAGCACGAACACAAGACCGATGCTGACAGGGAACAGAAGGCTGCGAGGCTCATAGCTCTTGGCCTTGGGAGTTCCACCGAGTTTGGCGGCTCGAGCCACCTTCTTTGTTGACGACGCTTTGCCCATATTCGATCCACTGTAGGCGGCCGACCGGCCCGTAATGACGTCAACCCGATTTGAATAGCCCGCCTCGATCGGTCACTGACGCTGGTGACGGGCAATCAGTTCGGCGAAAAGGTGGTCGTATTGTTCGGCCACTGCAGCCGGCGAGGCCCACCGTTCCACATACGCCCGCCCCGCTGCACCCATCCGTGCCCGCACGAGCGGCGCCGACACGAGGTCTCGGAGCGCGGCGGTGAAGAGTTCCGGCGAGTCAGGAGGCACAGAAATTCCGGCACTCGCCTGCTTGGCCATCCGCTCGATTTCGGTGCCGGGATCTACAGAAGCCAGCATCGGTCGCCCAGCAGCCAAAATCGAATACGACTTCGACGGCACCGACGAACGAGCCAAGCCTGCCTTGAGCGGGACGCAGTGCACATCTCCAGTAGCCAGAACTTCGGCAATTCGTTCCCGAGGTTGGAAGTCCCCAAATTTCACATTCGTCAACTTCATCGCGGACGCTATGTCTTCGAAATGCGCCTTTGCCGAACCAGCGCCGTTGATGAGAAAAGTTGCTGGGTTGCCCTCGTTCAGAAACGATTGCGCTGCGCTCAGAACAAGCTCTAAAGACTGTGAGAACCCGATGTTGCCGGCATACATCACCACAGGCTCTTCCCCAATGCCAAGCTGCGCCCGATAGGGAGTCATGCGGTTCATGGGACGCACCAGTTCCGTGTCTACAAAATTGGGAATCACTCGAATTTTGGCCGGCCCGCCCACCTGTCGGGAAACCTTTTTCCGCAAGTTGTCGGCCAAGTCGTCGGACAGAACGGTCACTGCGTCGCTACGTCGATAGCACCATTTTTCCAATGCTTGGGCGGCTCGAACAACTCGCTCATTCTTCAGAGCACCAAGCTCAACGGCGACGTCGGGAAATACGTCTTGGATATTGAATACCAACGGAGCGCGTCGGCACAGTGACATGAGATCGCCGGCGAGGCCAAGCGTTAGCGGTGGGGACATGGCAAGCACCACGTCGACCCGGCCACCGAACGAACCAACGATCCCCGATAGGGCGGTGAACCCGGCGAAGGAAAGCGCCCGCTTAGGAATACTGCGCTTATCTGGTTGAGGGAATGGATGTACCCGGGTGATCTGGCCCCACGACGTGGTCTCACGGCGCACGAGTTTTCCCCGCCAATCGGGCTCGATGGCATGTGCCCGATACCACGGCAGCTCAGTGATCACATGCAGTTCGTGACCTCTGGCCGCTAACTCGTGCACGATGCGCGTCATCACCTCACCGGTGGGGGCGACATCTGGTTCGAAGTGTGGACACAACACAGCGATTTTCAACGGTTTAACCTCAACGTGATTTGGTAGTGGGCAAGGCGACTACAACGCCAGCCGGTAGGCCTCGACGAGCAATCGAGCAGATGCGAGCGCAGAGAACTCGGCTGCCCGCGCCTTGCCGAGCTCCGCCAACGTCGCCCGCAATATCGGGTCATCAAGGAGTCGACGCATAGCCAGCGCCCACGCATGCGAGGAATCGGTGGGCGCCAAAATGCCGGCGTCGGCCACCACCTCAGGAAGCGCAGTGGCGTTGCTAGCAACTACTGGACACCCCTGCCGCATGGCCTCTACGACAGGCAATCCGAAGCCTTCGTACTGGCTGGGGAACAACATACCCACCGCGTGCTCGTACAAACCCTCAAGGTCGGCAGACCGCACTCTGCCTGTGCGGCGTACATTGTCGGTGAGTCCCAATTCCGCAATGCGATCGTTGATTTCGGTCTCCATTTGCGCCTCACCGCCAGTAAGCACCAAGCGCACATCGGGATGGTCAAGCACGACTTCGGAGAGCGCGTCGAGCAGTAGCAAATGATTCTTGTGAGGATACGTAATGGCTGGATACACAAAGAACGGACCTGGCAAACCGTAACGTGTACGTATATTTTTTTCACTTGTATTTCGATCGGGGTGAACAACGTCGGCCCCGTGAGGAATGATGAGAATACGGTCCTTCGCCACCCCAAAAGCGCGAATAACGGTCAACCGCACGAAGTCACTCGACGTCAGCACCAGCTTCGCCGATCGAGCCGACATTGGCATCGCGACTGCCAAAAAACGGCGCTTAATTCCCCGGAAATATTCGGGATAGGTGCGGTATTGCAAGTCGTGGATGGTGACCACACCAGGCGTGAATCGAACGAACGGCATCGTGCCACCCGCATGATGCATCAATGCGATTTTGTGGTAGCGCGCCGCTACCGCCAACCAAGTATTTTCGGTTACCACACGCAAAGGCCGCTGGCTACCAGACACTGGCGCAATGACGAGAGGAAAATTTGCCGCCAACAGTGGATGGGCGGCACCAAAACTTGGCAGCACAAAGAGCGAAATGTTCGGCCGTTCGGCAGCAGGCATTTGCAGCAAACCGTGCAGCAGCGCCGTTATGTAGCCTTCGGACCCTCCCACTACTCCGGGCACAAGCCACAACAAATTAACGCCAATTTGCGGTTCAGCGCGCGACTGATCCTTGCCCATCACGGTGCCAGTTCTCGATAAATGTCGATCAGCATTCGAGCTGAATTTTCCCACGAATACTGGCGGGCGGTAGTCAAAGAATTACGCGACATTTCTGCGTGACATTCCCGCTGCGACACAACGCGGGCAATCGCCCGGCCGATAGCGGCCACGTCGCCGGGATCTACAGCGATACCGGCCCCACCGGCCACCAATTCCGAGGTCGCAGTGCCGCTGCTCGTGACGACCGGCGTGCCGTACGACATCGCCTCCAGCACAGGCAAGCCAAAGCCCTCAGCCAGGCTCGGAAACGCAAAAACGTCGGCACCTCGATACAGGCCGGCTAACTCGTTTGGTGATGCAAATCCGTGACGCACGATTCGGGATTCCACACCCGACATATGTGATGCAATATCGGCTCCCCAACCTTGGGGACCAACGAGCACAAGGTCATGAGGGATCTCGTCAGCTATCAAACGAAAGGCGTCGATGAGCCCCACTAAATTCTTGCGCGGCTCGACGGTCCCGACCCACAAAATATAAGGACGCTCGCGAACAGTCGGCTTCACGTCGAGTGGATCGGGAGCCGCTAATGGCAGCAACCGCAATTGCGATTCGGCGAAGCCATGGCGAAGTGCGGCATCCCACGTACATCGACTCGGCACCAGCACCACATCGGCAGTGGCTTTGGCCCGATCGACGCACTGAGCAAATAGGCGCGCTCCCCGCGATGTAAACACCGACGGGTCATCCAGAAACGCTAGATCGTGAATGGTCACGATCGATCGGCCACGAGTGGGCACAGGGAACAGCGTTGTGGAATGCACGACCGTATTGGCGTCGCCCACGAGAGGCCAATCTCGCCTCAACCACGATTCATAGAGGATCGGACGCGGCAACAGGCTCCGCTTCCATTTCAACCCTGCTGGCGGTCGCCACGACGGATGAGGCTTGCGAACGTGACAAGAACTCAAAGCTGTCAGAGAGATCTCTGGGCTCGACCTCAGGTGCTCCAGTAGACCAAGCGCCGCGGTGGCCGTGCCCCCCGGGACCGGGTGCCAGAGTTGTTCCAGCGTAAAGATGACCGGTATCGGTCGATGCTGGTTCGCCACGCCGCCAAGTCTTTCACGCGGCGCCCAACTAGCCTTGCCGTATGACCGAATTTTGGCAATCGAAACGCGTTTTGGTGACAGGTGGCAGTGGATTCCTGGGCCGAATTGTGAGCGACAAAATCCGACAACACGGCGCCCAGGTAACAGCCCCCCGGTCATCTGAATACGATCTCACCTCGCCCGTCGCCACTCATGCACTTTTTGCGGCTGCTGAGCCTGAGATTGTGGTGCATTTGGCTGCCCGAGTAGGTGGCATTGGATTCAACATGGCGGAACCCGCCAGCCTGTACCTCAACAACCTTCTTATGGGTACGTATGTCATCGAAGCGGCACGTGCCCATAACGTCCAAAAGACAGTCCTCGTGGGTACCGTATGCTCGTACCCCAAATTCACCCCTGTGCCCTTCGCCGAGACCAGTCTGTGGGACGGCTACCCAGAAGAGACCAACGCTCCCTACGGCATTGCCAAGAAGGCGATGTTGGTCCACGCTCAAGTCAATCGGGCGCAATACGACCAACGTTTCGCATTCCTCATCCCCACCAACCTTTATGGCCCCGGCGACAAGTACCACCCCGCCGTCAGCCACGTGATCCCTGCTCTCATCAAGAAATGTGTCGAGGCTGTCGAACGAGGTGATAGCAAGATCGACGTTTGGGGCACCGGGAAAGCATCCCGTGAGTACCTCTACGTGGGCGACGCGGCCGATGGCATCGTGCTGGCCGCTGAGCACTACGACAGTGCCGAACCAGTGAACCTGGGCACCGATCACGAAGTCACAATTCGAGAGACCGTCGAACGGATTGCCGAGCTCGTGGGTTTCACCGGCGACTTGGTGTGGGATTCCAGTAAGCCCGACGGTCAACCACGTCGGCGGGTAGACCCCAGCCGAGCGGAATCGGCATTCGGATGGCGAGCGAGCACCGATTTCACGGAAGGCTTACGCGAAACAATCGATTGGTACCGCAACAATCGGGCAGCTGCCGAAGCGGCACCAAGCTTTCTGAAATAGCCCCTGGGCGACCACCGCCCTAGGCTCGGATTTTGGCAACCACTTCGGGCAGCACGTCGCGAAAGTCTGGCAGAAGAGCCAGGCCGCGGTCAGCAAGGCCGGTATTGGCAAGCACGGAATTCATCGGGCGCGGCGCAGGGCGCGGTGGCGTCAATTCAGAGGTCCCGATTGGTTGGACCTGATCACGCGAGTACCCCGCTGCGGCCAGAATTTCAGCGACGAATCCATGCCAGCTTGTGGCCCCTTGGTGGGTCACATGGAATAGTCCGCCCAGCTCAGCCCCCACGAGTTCTCGAATTTTGGCAGCCAACCCATTGGTAATCGTGGGGTGCCCGAATTGATCATCCACAAATTTGAGGGTGCGATTCGGATCGGCGGCCATCAGGCTCAGAACCGTCCTAATTATGTTGCTACCGTGCTCGCCGCACACCCACGACGTACGCACAATCGTGGCGCGCTCGTGGCCCATCGCAGATGTCACGAGGAATTCACCCTCCAGCTTGGAGCGTCCGTAGACGCTCAACGGATTGGTGGCATCGCCTTCGACGTACGGCGAGGGCTTCGTGCCGTCGTACACATAATCAGTCGAGACGTGAATTAGCCGTGCCCCAATATCGGCACACCCTTGAGCTACTGCTTGTGCTCCCAAAGCATTGACGGTATGGGCAAGTTCTGGTTCGCTCTCGGCCCTGTCGACCGCCGTGTAAGCCGCGCAGTTGACGACAACGTGGGGGCCAATTTCAGCGACCGTTTGGCGGACACTTGACAGTTTCGTCAAGTCGATGATTTGGCGGCCAGCGAGAACAATTTCGCAACCGGAAAAAGCAACAGCGCAGTCCCGGCCCAGTTGGCCATTGGCACCCGTGATGAGAACTTTCATGAACCCAGCGCGGCGCGAGCCTTCAGTGGTTCCCACCACGCTCGATTGTCGCGGTACCAGGCCACAGTTTCGGCGAGGCCGTCCACCAAATTGCGTTCAGTCCGCCATCCAAGCGCCGACACTTTGTCGTGGGTGATGGAGTACCTACGGTCGTGGCCGAGGCGATCGGCAACGGGCCGAATGAAGCTTTCGTCACGACCTGTCAACTCAAGAAGGCGGTACGTGAGCTCCTTGTTGGTGATCTCATTTCCCGCCCCAATGTTGTAAATCTCGCCGACCTGACCGCGCCGAAGTACCAGATCGGCGGCGGTGTTGTGATCGGAAACATGGATCCAATCACGGATATTTCCCCCATCGCCGTACAGCGGAATCTGATGTCCATCGAGCAGGTTGGTGGTGAAGAGAGGAATCACCTTTTCCGGAAACTGGTATGGCCCGAAATTGTTGCTACACCGGGTCACCACTACGGGCAAACCGTGAGTGGTGAAATAGCTCAGCGCAATGAGGTCGCTCCCCGCTTTGGCTGCTGAATACGGCGACCGCGGCCCAAGCGCGTCTGTCTCGGAAAACGATCCTTCTTCGATCGATCCGTACACCTCATCGGTGGAGATATGTACGAACTTTTCAACGCCCACCTGGCGAGCTACATCGCACAACACATTGGTGCCGAAACAGTTGGTGCGCACAAACGAATACCCATCCACGATCGACCGGTCGACATGCGTCTCAGCCGCGAAATGAACCACGGCATCATGGCCAGCCATGACTTCCAACACGACGTCTTGATCACAAATGTCGCCGTGCACAAAGTGGCATCGTCGATCATCGAGCACATCGCGAATATTCTCGAGATTGCCGGCGTAGGTCAACGCGTCGTAGACGGTGATCTCATCGTCGGTGGTGGCCAAAACATGACGCACGTAGTTGGCGCCGATGAAGCCAGCGCCACCGGTTACAAAAAGTTTCATGGGTGAATCGCTCCGCTCACGTCACGTACGCATTGGCCAATACGGCCGCCGACCTTCTGGAAGGTCGGCGCGCAGCGGGTTGGCCTGGTCGCGAGCAGAAAGGGTCGGGTTGGCGACGCCCCAATCGCCGCCGATGGCTGGATCGTCCCATGCCACGCCAAGCTCATCGGCTTGGTTGTAATACCCATCCACGAGGTACGTAATGACAACATCGGTGATTGCCACAAAGCCATGGGCCACTCCCGGGGGTATGAACACACCAGCGTGATTCTCTCCGGTCAGATCCATAGAAATAGTTGCGCCATCTGTCGGACCACCACTCCTGAGATCATGAAGTACCACTCGAGCTGTACCAAACGGTACATACCAATAATCGCTCTGATGTAGGTGGTAGTGCAGCCCCACCAGTGCATAGGCCTGACGATTCGCCCGGTTCCCCTGAATCATTTCGCGTCCCTGTGGAAACCATTCGCGACGGTACGTTTCAATAAAGAGACCTCGTTGATCGCCGTGAATTTCAGGTGTCACCAAGAACACCCCAGCAATCGTCGGTGACTCAATCACGTTGGTCATTCGAGGTCGATCTGGCAATGGTCGCCAACCATCAAACGCGTTGCCCTCGGTTTCATTTCAGTGCGTTGCACTATGACGTCTCTCCCAATGAGCGAGTCTTCCAATCGCGGAATACCAAGCACCTTCGAGCCCTCCATAATCACCGAGTGCTCCACCTCGCTGTGGTCAACGACGCAGTTGTCGCCAATAGCCGAGAACGGCCCGATGAAACTGTCGACCACGCGTGCGCCATAGCCAATAATTGCCGGGCCTCTAACTGTGGAGCGCACGATTGTGGCTCCTGCTTCAATCACCACTCGACCATCGATTTGGCTGTCCGCACACACCTCGCCATCGAGTCGAGAATCGATTTCTTCGAGCAGCAATCGGTTTGCCTCCAACAGTGGTGTGAGTTTCCCGGTATCGATCCACCAACCGTCCAAGATCTCTTGGCGGACGCGATACCCCTGATCGATGAGCCATTGGATGGCGTCGGTAATTTCGAGCTCGCCACGAGGTGACGGTTGAATAGCCCGCACCGCTTCGTGGATCGTCTTATCAAAAAGGTAGATACCAACGAGGGCCAGATCACTTGGAGGATTCACAGGTTTTTCCACGAGGTAAACAACATTGCCCTCGCCATCCAGAGCGGCCACACCAAATCTGTGGGGGTCGCTCACCTGTTTCAACAAAATTTGTGCAGTAGGCGGCACATCGTCGCCGCGGGCGGCCTCGAATGCATGCACGAAACCGCTGAAATCCTGTTGTAAGAGATTGTCGCCGAGGTACATCACGAAGTCGTCATCGCCAAGAAAGTCTCGGGCGATCACGACGCAATGCCCTAGGCCCCGAGGCGAATCCTGGGGAATGTAGGTGATCTGAGCGCCAAAATGGCTGCCATCTCCGCATGCTGCCCGCACCTCATCGCCGGTATCGCCAATGATGATTCCGATGTCAGTGATTCCGCTCGCCACCATGGCGTCAAGCCCGTAAAACATGATCGGCTTATTGGCAACCGGCACCAGTTGTTTGGCACTTGTGTGGGTGATCGGACGCAACCGTGTGCCACTACCGCCAGCGAGAACGAGACCTTTCATTCCCTCAAACTAGCCCACGGGCGAAATCAGGGCTCTACACACACGCCGCTGAATCAGATAGTTGTTCAGGGGTCCAAGTGGCCGTGTTCGCTGGATCTGGTCCAAAGGTTCGGGGTGCAGACGGCGCTTCTGGCTGGGCAGGGACTGTGGTGGTAACGACCTGCCCGGGTGCCACTGTTGTGGTAGTCGCGGCCGCCTTTGGAGTACTTAACAGCGCCTTGAAATTCTCGCCAACATAGAGCTCGACCGATTTCGAATTCACCGTGGGATCGGCCACGATTTTGGGTGACGCCACATCGAGATAGCGGGCTAAAAGCTCAGCCTGCGCCTGCGCTCCTTCGCCGTAACGGATCTCGGTCGTGACTTGATATTCGCCCTTGGCCGACGCACCAGAAATCGAAAAACCTCGCGCTTGCAACTCATCGCTCAATTTGGCGCCTACCCCCGGAACGCCAGAAGAGTTGTAGACCTTCACCGACACTTGGCTCGGTTTAGTGACCGATTCGGGCACTGTCGTTGGCACCGAGGTTGTGGTGCCGGTTTGTGATGTTGTAGCAATTGTCGGGTCGGTAGTGGCCGAGAATCCGTCGCCGAGCGTGCCCGTGGCGAAGTACTGAAACAATGAAGCGTTGGCCTTATTATCTAAGGCTTTCAATCCGTCAGACCATCCTTCGTAGCCAGTTACTTGAATGGTGTACGTCTTGATCTTGTCGGGATCTAGATCCTTCATCGTCTTGGCAAAATTGAAGACTTTGTCGGCGGTGTTGAACTGGTCATCGAAGGTGGCGGAACCCATCACGCTTTGAATGAGCCGCAGCATCGTGGTGGGGTTTCGGGCACCCGACGCAATGGCCTTCTTGATGGCCCGCCGGATGAGATCTTGTTGACGACGGATACGGCCGTAGTCGTCAGTGCTATCGCCGTGCCAACGATTGTCGATTCCCAAGTACTGGTATTTGCGACTGCGGGCGTAACCAAGAGCCTGAACTCCGGTAAGCACCTGACACCCTGCTGGCACCTCAAAACCTGTGCTGGTGTCGCGGGCGGACACCGGAAAATAAACGGGCACTCCCTGTACCGCATCCACGAGCCCTTGAAAGCCTGCAAAATCGACGCCCACGTAATGGTTAATCGGGATGCCAAAATCATCCCGGAGGGCGTTGATCAAAATACTGATGCCGTTGAAGCCCACCTCATTGATTTTGGCCCGTCCCTTGTTCCCACTCGGTCGGGTGTACAAGATCACGGTGTCACGCGGAATACTCAAGATCGCCGCCCGACGGAATTGAGGTTCGATGCGCATGATCATGATTGTGTCGGTGTTCATTTCGCCATTTCGACCCGTTTGAATTGGCGAATTTGGATCAATCCCGGTGCTCGAATCGGTACCCGTGAGCAAAATATTTATCGGCGCGCCAGCTGCGACTTCTGCCTCCGAAACGGCGGTAAGCGTGCCCGGTTGCAACGTAATTTTCTGCAGCCTGTTCACCGTGTTTTTGGCGTAATACAACCCGTAGGAGAGCAACCCACACAAACCAATGACTAATACGTTGAACAGAATCAGCAGCTTCTGCCACCAACGACGGTGCAGCCGCTTGGGCGGCTTGACACTGGCGTGAGTTTTACGTTGACCACGCAGGCTGGCTTCGGGGGGCATATGGGTATGAACCCTAGCTGTCAGATTTGGTTCCGCACATGCACCACGTCGCCCACAGAAAAATCGTGCCGCTCCCCCGATTCATCCAGCACGATGAGGCGACCTTCGTCTGTTATCCCTGTGGCTTGGCCCACCAGCGTTCCCCCGTCGAATTCGACTCGTACTCGACGGCCGATAGTCATCAGCGCCCCCGGGTAACGAGCAGCGGCACTAGCCACATCGAGTGCTGTCAACATACGATCGAGTACTTCACCCACGTCGAGCGAATGGCCGGCCAAAGAGGCCATGTCGACAGCGCCTTCCGGCGAGCCATTCACGTTGAGCCCAATGCCGACAACGACAGCGACCGGAGTGACCCCCTCGAAAACTGACTCCGCCAGAATGCCGGCCAATTTGCGTTCACCCACCAAAAGGTCATTGGGCCATTTCAAGCTGGGCCGAACCGTAGTCATCGCCGCGCACGCGTCGGCTGCCGCCAGTGCCACTGCCGCCGTCAAAATGTGCAATTGATTTGCCGGCACGGGCGGCTCAAGCTCAGTCGGTCGAAACAACAGTGAGCACAACAAATTCTGGCTCGGAGGGGCCTCCCACACTCGGCCAAGACGCCCTCTTCCTGCAGTTTGGGAATCGGCACGCACCACCAGCCCGGCCGCCTCACCACTCCGAGCCATCGCCATCAGGTCGGAATTGGTGGAGCCGGTTTCGTACATATGCAGAATTCGCCAACCATTTGCGTGCGCCTGAGTAACAAAGTTGGGGTTCATTCCTGCAAACATACGCACTGTCATGTTGAAGAAGATCCTCATCGCCAACAGAGGCGAGATCGCCGTTCGTGTGATCCGCGCCTGCCGTGAACTTGGAATAGCCACCGTGGCGGTGTATTCCGAGCTCGACCGCAATGCCTTGCATGTGCGCTTAGCCGACGAGGCGTATGCCTTGGGTGGCTCCACAGCAGCAGAGAGTTACCTCAACACCGAGGCCATCCTCAATGCCATTAGGGTCTCGGGAGCCGACGGTGTGCACCCCGGCTACGGATTCTTTTCCGAAAACACCGACTTTGCCAGAGCCATTGGGGAACTTGGCGTGGCATTCATCGGTCCTCCGCCGGGAGCCATCGATGTGATGGGCGACAAGGTGTCGAGCCGCAAAGCCGCCCAAGCCGGCGGGGCACCCATCGTGCCCGGCACCACCGAATTCACCCAATCGGCGCAAGAAATTCGCGATTTCGGGGCCGCCAACGGTTGGCCTTTGGCAATCAAAGCAGCGTTTGGCGGCGGTGGACGAGGCATGAAAGTGGTGAAGTCTGCCGAAGAAGTCGACGACGCGATGGAGTCTGCCCAACGCGAAGCCAAGGCGTATTTCGGTCGCGATGAAATTTACGTAGAGCGGTACCTCACCTGGCCGCGCCACATCGAAATCCAGCTGGTCGGCGATCAACACGGCAATGTGGTGTGGGTGTCGACCCGCGATTGTTCCGCGCAGCGTCGTCATCAGAAACTCATCGAAGAAGCACCAGCACCCTCGCTGCCTGACGGCGTCGAAGAAGCCATGGGCGCTGCTGCCATCAAGGTCGCCAAGGCTGTTGGCTACTACAACGCCGGGACCGTCGAGTTCATTTTCCAAGATGGCGATTTTTTCTTCCTAGAGATGAACACCCGCCTGCAAGTCGAGCACCCAGTTACCGAAGTAATCACCGGCATCGACCTCGTTGAGTGGCAAATTCGGGTTGCCTCTGGCGAGCCATTGCCCATGACCCAAGCTGAAGTCCTTGCCCAACGTCGTGGCCACGGCATCGAAGTGCGTATCAACGCCGAAAACCCAGCTGGCGGAAAGTTTTTGCCATCGCCTGGGCCCATCACGGTGCTCGACGCGCCCGACGGGTTCGGCGTCCGTTTCGACGCCGGCTACCAGGCTGGCGATGAGATCAGCCAGTACTACGACAACTTGATCGGCAAGCTCGTCGTGTGGGGTAAAGATCGCCCGACAGCCATCGCACGTGCCATTCGGGCCCTCGAAGAAATGAAAATCGAAGGCGTCGCCACCACGATTCCCGCCGATCTTGCAATCTTGAAACACCCCGATTTCGCGGCTGTAACCCACTCCACAAAGTGGGTCGAAGAGGTCCTCGATCTTTCGCACATCGGCACAGCACCAATCGTGCCGAAGGGTGACGACGACGCTCCGCTCGTGCAGCGATCCACAGTTGTGGAGCTCAACGGCAAACGGTTCGATGTGAAGATGTGGGTGCCGGAATCTGCCGGCGTTGCCATGGCTGCCGGGCCGGCCAAGAAGGCCGCCCGGGCATCGGGATCTGGCTCCGGCGCAGCGGGCGCGGGATCAGGCGATGTGGCCGTGCCGATGCAAGGCACCATCGTGAAGGTGCTTGTTGCCGTTGGCGACACAGTGGCGGTCGGCCAATCAGTGGTGGTGCTTGAAGCCATGAAGATGGAAAACAACATTGCTGCCGAAAAAGCCGGCACCGTCACCGAAGTGAAAGTGTCGCCCGGCGACACTGTTGGTGCCGGCGACGTGGTGATGGTTATCGCCTAGGCGACAACGACTTTCGTGCCTGCCACTCGGTCGTGATAACCCTGCCGGTTGGGATCGGTGAAGGCTTTGGCATATACGATTATTGGCAAGACAAACGACAATGCCGGCACCGGAAACGCGCCGCAAATGGCGGGCAGGAGATGACGCATTGTGGCGTAGGCAAAGCCAGGGATTGTCTCGTCCAAAAAGCGGACCACCCGGATCTTCATGAGGCGTTTGCCAATGGTCTGGCCCCACAATGCCACGCACGTGATTTCGTACAGGGCCGATGCACCCAACACAGCGTAAGGAATCCACGAAGCCAAGTCGAGCTTGGCATCAGCGCCTGTACCTTTGATGTGAGTCATGGCATAAATCGTGAGCGGCACCGCGAAAATCATTCCGTCGATAATTCGCGCCCACACTCGTTTTGATATCCGTGCCAACGGGTAGCCGTGATAGCCCGGGTAGCCGTGATTGCCCGTGTAGCCGTGATCGCCCGTGTAACTAGGGTCGTTGGGCGGTGGTGGTGGGTAGTCAGACACGGTGTGGGTTCCTTTGTTGCGAAACGGGCAGGCTATTCGGCGGCGTCGGCAAGCGCTTCACTGACCGCCGGATGCACAAGTAGTGACTCGACAATATCGGTGACTTTCAACCCTGCCGTGACCGCCAATGCGATCACCGAAATCAACTCAGCGGCGTGACGCCCCACGATCGATCCACCCAACACCACGCCAGTAGCCGGGTCGCTCAAAATTTTTACAAATCCCCGAGGGTCGTTATTGATAAGAGCTTTGGCCGATGCGCTGAAGGGCACCTTAGTAACCCGAATTTTTCGACCCAAAGAGAAGGCCTCAGCCTCGGCCAAACCCACATCGGCGATTTCCGGCTCGGTGAAAATTGCTGACGCCGCCTTGTCGTAGTCGAGTTGGCGATGCTGTTGATTGGTCAGGCCCATCACATGCTCAGCCACTTTTCGGCCCTGCATTGATGCCACGCTCGAGAGCGGAAGCTTGCCCGAAACATCGCCAGCGGCATAAATATGGGACACGTTCGACACGCAGTACGGGTTGATCGACACATAGCCCAAGCGATCCATTTCCACCCCGGCCGCTTCCAGCCCCAGACCGTCGGAATTGGGCACAGAACCAATGGCCAACACGCAGTGGGTGGCTTTGACTACTCGCCCATCGTCGCATCGCACCACCACTCCGGAATCGGTCGTTTCAATCGCCATCGCTCTGGCTCCCTTGAGCAAGGTGACCCCCCGTCGCAGAAAGTCGTCTTCCAGAACAGCTGCCACTTCTGGATCCTTCGTCGGCAATACCTGTTGGCGACTCACCACCAACGTGACCTTGCATCCGTAGCTCGAAAACATGTGCACAAATTCCACGCCCGTCACACCCGAGCCCACAATCACCACATGCTCAGGCATGACCTTAGGCGGGTAGCAATGACGGGTTGTCAAGATTCGGTCGCCATCTGGCTCGACCCAATCTGGAATCCGGGGACGTGACCCGGTGGCAATCAAAATGGCGTCGGCTTCGAAATTTTCCGTACCCAAAGCGGTTGTGGCTTGTACAACGTGAGGGCTGAGCAATTTCGCAGTGCCCTTCACAATTCGCACCTGCTGGCTGTTCAACAAATTTTCTGTGGCTCGCTGCAGCTTGCCCGTGATCCCATTGATGCGTTCCCGCAACGAATCGAGATCGATTTCAGGAGCCACTGCATCGAGGCCCATGCCTTCAATCCGGCGAGCGAATGTCATGGCGCCGCCGGTGGCGATCATGGCTTTAGACGGAATGCAATCCAGCAAGTGGGCGGCACCGCCGATCACTTCGGCCTCGATCACCGTGACCTGAGCGCCGAGCCGGGCGGCATGAGTTGCTGCTTGATTGCCTGCGGGTCCGCCGCCGATGATTACGAATCGAAGTGCCATAAGGTCTCAAGACTACCTTTACCGCCTATGGCCGAATCCCCCACCCACGCCGATTGGGAAGCGCTGGTCGCTAAAGAGACCAAAGCTCCCGCCGCCGAACTCGCAACCACTACGCCAGAGGGCATCGTCGTCAAGGCGCTGTATACCGCAGCCGACCTCGAAGCGCTCGATGATGTGGACACGCTGCCAGGCTTGGCGCCCTTTACCCGCGGCGTGCGCGGATCGATGTACACGGGGCGGCCGTGGACCATCCGTCAGTACGCAGGGTTCTCCACCGCGCAGGAGTCCAATGCGTTCTATCGAGCCAATTTGGCTGCCGGCCAACAAGGCGTGAGCGTGGCATTTGATTTGGCCACTCATCGCGGCTACGACAGCGATCATCCGCGCGTGGTTGGCGACGTGGGCAAGGCAGGCGTGGCAATTGATTCTGTCGAAGATATGAAGATCTTGTTCGACGGAATTCCGCTCGACAAGATGAGCGTGAGCATGACGATGAACGGTGCCGTGTTGCCCGTGCTGGCGGGGTATGTGGTGGCCGGCGAAGAGCAGGGCGTGGCGCTTGATCAGCTCGCTGGCACCATCCAAAACGACATCCTCAAAGAGTTCATGGTGCGCAACACCTACATCTATCCGCCTGCTCCCAGCATGCGGATCGTGGCCGACATCATCGAATTCACGTCGCTTCACATGCCGAAGTTCAACTCGATTTCTATCTCCGGCTATCACATGCAAGAGGCTGGCGCCACTGCGGTACAGGAGCTGGCGTACACCATTGCCGACGGTATGGAATACGTCCGGTTCGCCACTGCCAAAGGGCTCGACATCGACGACTTCGCAGGCCGGCTCAGTTTCTTCTTCGCCATTGGCATGAACTTCTTCATGGAGGTGGCGAAACTGCGCGCCGCACGGGTGCTGTGGCATCGAGTGATGACACAGCTTGGTGCCAAAAAATCAGGCTCGAAAATGCTGCGCACCCACTGCCAAACATCTGGCGTCTCACTCACCGAACAGGACCCGTTCAACAACGTGGTCCGCACCACGCTCGAAGCTTTGGCTGCCGTACTCGGCGGCACCCAAAGCCTGCACACCAACAGCTTCGACGAAGCCATTGCATTGCCGAGCGACACGGCAGCGCGCGTGGCTCGCAATACACAGTTGATCATTGCCGAGGAATCAGGAGTCACCAATGTGGTCGATCCACTGGGCGGCTCGTATTACATCGAATCCCTCACCCAATCGCTCGTGGACGAGGCGTGGAAACTCATCGAGGAAGTTGAGTCGCTCGGCGGGATGACGAAGGCAGTCGAAACCGGTTTGCCCAAATTACGCATCGAGGAATCTGCCGCCCGTCGCCAAGCCAGAGTGGACAGGGGCCAAGAGACCGTGGTGGGCGTCAACAAGTACCGCTTGGCTCAAGAGCCCACCGTGGAAGTACGCGACGTCGACAACACCGCGGTGCGCGAATCCCAGATCGAACGCCTCACGCACATTCGTGCCACTCGTGATTCGGCAGCAGTTGAGGCGGCTCTCGCCGCGCTTACCGCTGCCGCTCGAGATGGGTCTGGCAACATGCTCGATTTGGCCATCAAAGCATCTCGAGTGCGGGCCACTGTGGGCGAAATTTCTGACGCCCTGGAAGCAGTGTACGGCCGGCACAAGGCAGTGATCCGTAGTATCTCAGGGGTGTACGGCAAAGCATACGAAGGCGACGCCGGTTTCGACGCGGTGCAAGCGCTCATTGAAGAATTCGCCGTTGCGGCCGGGCGTCGGCCTCGCATGTTGGTGGCCAAGATGGGGCAAGACGGCCACGACCGTGGCGCCAAAGTGATCGCCACCGCGTTCGCCGATTTGGGATTCGACGTCGACATGGGAGCGTTGTTCCAAACACCAGCGGAAGCAGCGCAAGAAGCAATCGACAACGACGTGCATGTAGTAGGCGTTTCATCGCAAGCAGCCGGGCACAAAACATTGGTGCCTGCGTTGATCGAAGCGTTGCGGGCCAAGGGCGCCGGAAACATTTTGGTGGTCTGTGGCGGAGTGATTCCTGCTCAGGATTATCAAATGTTGCGGGACGCGGGTGTGAGTGGCATCTACGGGCCCGGCACCAATATTCCTGCCGCCGCCACCGAGATTATTCACACTCTTCGCCAACATGTCGCCTGACCTTTGAGTAGGCAACGGTGACTCCGGCCCCGCTCACGCCCGACCTCATTCGCAGCGGCGATCGTGGGGCGTTGGCGCGGGCCATCACGCTGGCCGAGTCCACTCGCCACGATCATCGCGAGCAAGCCGAGGCGCTTCTGGCCGAACTGCTCCCCCACACCGGTGGCTCAATTCGGGTCGGTATTTCGGGTCCACCCGGGGTGGGCAAATCCACCTTCATTGAATCGCTGGGTTTGATGCTGGTTGCCCGCGGCCACAAGGTGGCCGTGCTGGCCGTGGACCCGTCATCGCGGCGCAGCGGCGGGAGTATTCTGGGCGACAAAACCCGCATGGAAAGTCTGGGCCGAGAACCCGATGCTTTTATTCGTCCAACGCCGGCCGGCGTCACCATGGGCGGGGTGGCTCGACGTACCCGTGATGTGGTGTTGCTGTGCGAGGCGGCCGGATTCGACGTGGTCATCGTGGAGACCGTTGGCGTAGGCCAAAGCGAAACTGCTGTCTCAAAACTCACTGACTGTTTCGTGTTGCTCATCAATCCGGGCGGGGGCGACGACTTGCAAGGCATCAAGCGGGGAATCATGGAACTGGCCGATGTGGTCGTAGTCACCAAAGCCGACGGTGATCTCTTGGGGCCGGCACGAATCACGGCCGCCGACTATGGGGCCGCGCTGCACCTCATGCGACCCAAATGGCCAGACGCATATCCCTGCGTGCTTATGACATCGATCCCACTACAGACTGGCGTGCCGGAAATGTGGGATGCCGTGACGAAGTTTGTGGCCGATCGTCGAGCAGCAGGGCAGCTCGATTCGTTGCGATCCGATCAGGCCAAGGCCGCGTTGTGGGACGAGCTCGTGGCATCAAGCGTCGACAAATTGCGAACGAACGACAACTTTGCCGAACTGGAAACTCGAGTAGCAAACGGTGAGTTGTTACCCGCTACCGCGGCCAGAGCTCTCAGCTAGGGCGACACTCTGGCGGTCAGTGCGACATCCCTGGAGCACAGAGCCCTTCGAGGTCCTGTACCAGAATCCGATCGCGGTTGGCGTACGTGACGGGGTTCGACGGATCAACCCGCAGCTTGTACTCCCGAAATTCGAGCTCCAGGGCATCGAACGACAGGATCCGCCCTACCAGTCCATCTCCGATCCCCAAGATCAGCTTGATGGCTTCTAGCGCCTGAATCGAGCCAATAATGCCGGGCAGCACGCCGAGCACGCCGGCCTCTGCGCACGAAGGTGCCATTTCGGCGGGCGGTGGCTCGGCCACCATGTCGCGGTAGTTGGGGCCACGCAACGGATCAAACACGGTGACCATGCCTTCGAACCGGAAGATGGAGCCGTGAACAACCGGAATCCCGAGCTTCACAGTGGCGTCATTGAGGAGATAGCGGGAAGGGAAATTGTCGGCGCCGTCCACCACTACGTCGTAGCCGGGCAAAATTTGCATGATGTTGGAGGCGTCGAGGCGGGTGTCGTAGGTGACCACGTTGAGGTCGGGGTTGATGAGCGACAACGTCTTCTTGGCTGAATCGACTTTGCGGTCGCCGATGCGGTCCATGTTGTGCAAAATCTGGCGTTGCAGGTTCGAAGCATCCACTTCGTCCATGTCGACAATGCCGATCGTGCCCACGCCCGCTGCGGCCAGGTACAGAGCTGCCGGTGATCCCAGGCCGCCTGCGCCCAACATGAGCACCTTGGCGCCTAACAGCTTGGCCTGGCCCTCTACGCCAACCTCCGGCAACAAGATGTGGCGCTGGTAACGATTGCGTTGTTCGGCGTTCAATGTGACGGGCTGCGTCCACGCTCGACCCTCGTCTTTCCATTTGCCAAACCCGCCGGCCATGCTCAACACGTTGGTATAGCCCAGCTCACCAAGCGTTTTAGCGGCAAACGCCGACCGCACGCCACCTGCGCAATACACCACGATTTGGGCATCGCGATTGGCAATGCGTCCTTCCACCTGAGCTTCGAGATGGCCACGTGGGATGTGCACGGCATTGGCCAGAGCACCTTGGTCGTACTCGTCAGGCTCACGAACGTCGAGCACGACCGTGCCCGATTCAGCAATTGCTACCTGAGCCGCCTGTGTGTCGACTTCGGTAATTGTTGATTTTGCTGCGGAAAGGAGGTCTCTGAACGTTGCCATGCCGAAATGCTACCAATTCGGTCGGGTATTGCCTACTTCACACTTTTAGTCACATGCTTAACGATATTTCCCCAATTTTTGCCGTATTTGGCCATAAGTTTCACTCTTCGTGAGATTTCTCATTAAGTGACAGGGCAAGTTCTCCGATCATCTGTTCATGCGATATGGCCGCCCAATGATGAAACGCCTTCTCGGGGTCGTCGGCACGCTGACCTTGGCCATCGCCAGCTTGATCATCGGCATCTCAAACGCGTCGGCGACCCCGACGGCGAGCGCCGCCGAAAGCCAATTTCTCACGCTGCTAAACACCGAACGCGTCAACGTGGGATTGGCCCCACTGGTGAGCGATCCGTTGATTTACCCCGTTGCCCACGACTGGAGTGTGTCGCTAGCCAATAGCCAGGTGCTCTCCCATAGACCCGATCTCGTCGCCAGCTTTGACAACCGAGTCACAAAATCCTGGACCCGTATTGGCGAGAACGTGGGTCGCGGCCCCGATGTTGTTGGCCTCCACAACGCCTTCATGAATTCTCCTGGCCACAAAGCCAATGTGCTCGGCGATTACAACCGAATTTCCGTAGCTGTTGTCGTGGACACCGGCGGCACCATTTGGGTGACGTTCAATTTCATGAAAGCCGCTCCAATTTCGGGGCCTACTGGGTTGGCTGGTTCCACACCGAGTGGCGGTTTTGATGCTGCCGCTTTAGGCCCAGTAACCACCGCACCAATGTGGATGACCACTCCAGAAGGCAACGTGCTCGGATTCGGCGGAGCGCCCCTGTTTGGCAACCTCACCAACCTCAAACTCAACCGCCCCATAGTCGGCATGACACCCACGTCGGATCACAAGGGCTATTGGATGGACGCCGCTGATGGCGGTATCTTCGCCTTCGGTGACGCACAGTTCTACGGTTCGACAGGCGCCATTGCACTGAACAAACCAATCGTGGGCATGGCTACCACGCCAACGGGACACGGTTACTGGCTTGTTGCGTCTGACGGTGGCATCTTCGCCTTCGGCGACGCTGCGTTCTACGGATCCACCGGCGCCATGACGCTCAACAAACCGATCGTCGGCATGGCACCAACACCCTCTGGACACGGCTACTGGCTGGTAGCTACTGATGGCGGCATCTTCGCCTTCGGCGACGCTGCGTTCTACGGATCCACCGGCGCCATGACGCTCAGCTCCCCCATCTTCGCCATGGGCTCTTCACCAAGCGGCTCGGGCTACTGGCTAGTCGCTGCCGACGGTGCCATCTACTCCTTCGGAGATGCTGGCTACTACGGCTCCACTGCTGGCCAACCACTTACGGCGCCAATCTCACGCATGATCCCCACCGCCACGGGCAAGGGCTACCGGCTCGTTGGTCAGGACGGCCGGGTATATAGCTTCGGCGACGCCGGATCAGGCTCATCGGGAGTAGTTCCCGGACTGAATGCGGTAGTTTCCGCAGCCTCAGCGGTGTAGCTCGGCAACTATTTCGCTGCTTGATTTGGCGGAACTTGCGCCAACCTATAAGTATGAAATGCACTGAAAGTTAGTGTAATCCCCAACACCGACAGGACAGGTTCTTCCCCCTGACATCCCATTGGTTCTTTGGAGTACACATGACAACTACGCACAGCCTGACCGTTATTTCCGCGTTTCCACCCGTCATTTCCGTCACGCCATGGCACGATCCGGTAATCGATCTCGTCGGTCACGACCCCCGATCGTTGTACGCGGAACAATTCTGGCTCAGCATTTTGGGTCCAAGCGCCAGTTGGTTTCTCCGCCGGGTAGCCGACGGATTCGACGTCTATCCGGACGGGTTTGAACTCGACCTTCCTGAACTCGCCGCTGCCCTTGGGCTGGCGTGGGCGCCCGGCAGTCAATCGGTCTTTGCTCGCACGTTGGCCAGGGTGGTGCAGTTCGGCGCTGCTCATCCCATGGGCACCACAGGGATGCTGGTCAGGCGGCGGTTGCCATCTCTCACTCGACGTCAACTCGAACGCCTCCCCGAAAGCCTGCGCTCAGCTCATGCAGCATGGGCCTCGCAACAACTCGAGGAGCTGGCAGGTGCGCCGGACCGCCCGCTGGAACGGTTGGCCAGCTAGCTCGAAACCTATCCCGCCGTCTCGAGAAATTCGATGAGCGTGCGGGTCGCGAAACCTGTCCCCCCGGCAGTCAGATCGCCATCGTCGGCCTTGACAAATGCAGGGCCGGCGATGTCGAGATGGGCCCATGGGACGCCGTCCACGAATCGTTCTAGAAACAACGCTGCAGTATTGGCACCACCGCCACCTGGTGCCGACACGTTGCACAGGTCAGCCACTTTCGAGTCAAGCAAACGTCGGTACCTTTCCACCAGCGGCATGCGCCAAAAGCTTTCCCCCGCACGGCTGCCCGACGATGTGATTTGGGAGGCCAAGAGGTCGTTATTGGTGTAGAGGCCCGCAATCATGTCGCCAAGCGCAATACCGATGGCTCCGGTGAGCGTGGCCACGTTGATGATGGCATCGGGCTTGGACGCCGCAGCGCGCACCAACCCGTCGGCCAAGATAAGACGGCCTTCGGCATCTGTGTTGAACACCTCTACGGTCGTGCCATTGGGATATTTGATGATGTCGCTCGGCATGATTGAGCTCGGCCCGATTTGGTTGTCGGTGAGCATGAGGTGGGCCGTGACGTGCACCGATGGTTTCGTGGTCGCAATAGCCAGCATGGCGGCAGCAACGGCCGCTGCGCCACCCATGTCGCATTTCATGGTGAGCATGCCCTCGTACGTTTTGAGGCTGAGCCCGCCCGTGTCAAATGTGACGCCTTTTCCAACGAGGTGGATTTTGCGGGCTGCTTTGGGGTTGCCGTAGGTGAGTTCCACGTAACGGGGCTCCACGGTCGATCCCCGGTTGACAGCCAGGAGGCCGCTGAGTTTGGCGGCTTTGGCTCCCTTGAGGTCGAGCACTTTGACGCCCAAGCCAGCGGCAATGGCCCGTGCCGAAATGGCGTTGGCCATCGCCGGAGCGGTCATCTGCCCGGGAGGCGTGTTGACGAGATCACGAGCAAACATCACGGCATCAGAAATTGCCACTGCTCGCTTCACCGGAGCAGCCAATTTCTTATCGGCCGAAGCGATTGTGCATCGAACCAAGCGGCTCGGCGACGGCGACGACTTTTGATCGTTGTACACGTACGAAGCCAACGCCACACCCTCAACCACTGCTTGCGCGGCGCGTTTCACCACGTCGACAGGCGAATTTTCGGGCAGCGCGTCAAGGAGATGCGTCCCCAAATGTTGGCGCTTGCCAACCGATCGTGCCACCGCCGCGGCGGCCAAACGCAGCGACTCAGGACCCACGTTCCCTGAAGGGCCAACGCCAACGACAACCAATGCCACGCCGCCCAACGCTGGCAATACTTTCGTTTGCCCAAGTTTGCCTTCAAACCCTTCGGCCGTTAAGAAATCCCAGTCGATCTCTATCGACGAATCTCCAAATTGATCCGAACAGATGGGAAGGTCGTAAAGGTCAACTTTGGGACCCAATTTGGCTGCAACATTGAAGGCAATTGGCATGAAAACTCCGGGAGGTATTTGGTTAGGTGACAGTCCCCGACGTCCGCCAACGTGCAAGTATCCAGGGCGTGATTCATGGCAACTTACCAACTCGGCGGCGGTCGTGCTGGACGTGGCGAAAAACAATCGTCGGTTTGGCCGCCGTGGGACTTGTGGGCTGCTCGGGATCTTCGTCCAACGCTGCCACCACTCGGGACCCAGAATTGCCCGCCATCACCACCACCACAAAGGCGGGAGCCAAGCCCTCGGCTGGCGAATCCGTCCCCGAAGTATCGGTGGCGACCACGACATTGCCTGCTGTTCCAGCGGGCACCACAGACCCGTGCACGTTGTTGACTACCGATGACTTTTCAAATTCCAATTTGCCGTTCGGCGTCATCTCCCCCGTGCCCGGCGTGGTGCCGAACGGGAGCAACTCCACGGACCCCACATGTCTATGGCACTCCACCGGCGACGGTGGCTACGTTCTCCTGCGAGTGCGCAGCGACGGAAGTGCAGGGCACGATCGGGAAATGACAATCGAACCTCGCAGCCAAAAACCCATCACCGGCATTGGTGAACAAGCCTTCGCCCATGCCAATACCGAAGTCGTGAGCGTGAAGGCCGCCGGCAAAGCGTTCACCATCCAAGTGGCCGGCGCCCAAGACAACACAGGGACCGCCATCAAATTGGCCAAGGTCGTCGCTGCCAACATCGTCAAGTAATAGCGAAATTTCGTCACATGACATCTCCCAGCACGGCAGCTACTCGATATCAAGAAAGCGACTCGGCCTACCTGGCTGCAACTCGCGAACGAGTCGTGATTTTCGACGGCGCCACCGGAAGCAATCTGCAGATGCGCGATTTAGGCCCAGACGATTTTGGCGGCCCGGCACTCGAGGGATGTAACGAAATCCTCGTGGCCACCCGCCCCGATGTGATCCGGGATCTTCACGATTCCTTTTTCGCTGTCGGCAGCGATGTGGTGGAGACCAATTCATTCGGATCGTTCTCGATCACCTTGGCCGAATATGACATTGCCGACCGGGCCTATGAACTCTCGCGAACCTCGGCCGAACTGGCCCGCGAGGTAGCCCACGGATATTCGACGCCCGACCGTCCTCGATGGGTCGCGGGATCCATGGGGCCAGGAACCAAATTTCCGTCGCTCGGCCAAATCAGATTCGCGGCATTGAGGGATGCATTCGAGGTACAAGCGCGCGGCCTTATTGACGGCGGCGTGGATCTCATCTTGGTAGAAACAGTGTTCGATTTGTTGCAAGCCAAGGCGGCGATCATCGGAGCTCGACGGGCTATGAAATCGGCTGGCATACATTTGCCGCTGCAGGTGCAAGTCACGATGGAACTCACTGGTCGGATGTTGCCGGGCACCGAAATAGCCGCCGCCTACACCGCGCTCAGCGCAATGCGCCCCGACGTCATCGGGCTCAATTGCGCCACTGGCCCGTCAGAAATGCACGAACATTTGCGCCACCTGTCGGCGGTCAGCAGCGTGCCGATTTCGTGCCTTCCCAACGCCGGATTGCCAAGTGTGGTCGAAGGAAAAATGCACTACGACCTCACGCCTGCGCAACTCGCCGATTACCACCGAACATTCGTAACCGACCTCGGCGTGGGCGTGATTGGCGGCTGCTGCGGGACCACGCCAGAACATCTCAAAGCAGTCATCGATGCTTGCGCCGGGCTCACTCCCAAACCACGCACGCCGATCGCCGAGCCAGGCGCCGCCTCCATATACAGCCACGTACCGTTCCAACAGGACAACTCGTTTTTGATTATCGGCGAACGCACCAACGCCAACGGCAGCAAGGCGTTCAAGGAAGCACTCCTGGCCGCCGACTGGGACATGTGCGTAAAAATGGCAGGCGAACAAGTCCGCGAAGGCGCCCACGTACTCGACGTGTGCGTCGACTATGTGGGTCGCGACGGAGCGCTCGACATGGACGAAATTGCCAGCCGTTTCGCCACCCAAGCCACTGCTCCACTGGTGCTCGATTCCACTGAGCCGCCCGTGCTCGAAGCAGGTTTGCAATGGCTGGGCGGCAAAGCGATCCTGAACTCCGCCAACCTGGAAGAAGGCGAAGAACCGGGCACCCGGTTTGATCGAGTGATGTCGCTGGTCGCTGAATACGGAGCGGCGGTCATCTGCTTACTCATCGACGAGCAAGGTCAAGCCCGCGATCTGGAATGGAAAATGCGGGTCGCCCACCGCATCCACACCTTGGCCACCGAGCGATATGGCGTGCCCGCTAGCGACCTCATTTTCGACGCCCTCACCTTCCCCCTATCGACCGGCGACGACGACTTGCGCCGTGACGCCATGCACACCCGTGATGCCATTCAACGCATCAAAGCCGAGATACCAGGGTGCTTCACCACACTTGGCTTGAGCAACGTAAGTTTCGGCCTCAAACCAGCCGCCCGCCACGTACTCAACAGCGTGTACCTCCACGAATGTATGCAAGTGGGGCTGGATTCGGCCATCGTGCACGCCGCCAAAATCATGCCGCTGTCCAAAATTCCGGCCGAGCAGGCAGAGGTGTGTTTAGACCTGATTTACGACCGTCGACGCCCGGCCACCGCCACCGAGCCTGCGTACGACCCGTTAGTGAAATTGCTCGATGTTTTCGCCGATGTGCAATCAGCAAAACTGGTCAAAGAAGACCGCACCGATTGGCCAATTACCGAACGCTTGGCCGCTCGAATCGTGGACGGCGAACGCGACGGTTTGGTCGACGATTTGGAAATCGCCATGGCCGACGGTTGGAAACCGTTGGCCTTAGTCAACGATGTGTTGCTGTCAGGCATGAAAACTGTCGGCGAACTGTTCGGCTCTGGCCAGATGCAATTGCCGTTTGTGTTGCAATCGGCCGAGACCATGAAAATGGCAGTGCGCTACCTCGAGCCGTTGATGGAACGTGTGGATGGCGAAACCTCAAAAGGCCGCTTGGTACTGGCCACCGTGAAGGGCGACGTTCACGACATCGGCAAAAATCTCGTCGACATCATTCTCACCAACAACGGTTATGAAGTGCACAACATCGGCATCAAAGTGGCGATCAGCGAGATGATCGACAAGGCCATCGAGATCAAAGCTGACGCCATTGGCATGTCGGGTTTATTGGTGAAATCGACCCTTATCATGCGAGACAATTTGGAAGAGTTGAACCGTCGCGGACTTTCGCATATCCCAGTGATGTTGGGCGGCGCGGCCCTCACCCGTACATATGTGGAGCGAGATTTGCGCCAAATTTACGACGGTCGAGTGTTCTATGGCCGCGACGCTTTTGAAGGCCTCGGCGTGATGGACCGGCTCGGCACCCTGAAGCAGACGGGCGAGGTCGACAACGACTACGGCCGCACCATCAAGGAGCGTCTGGTTCCCGAAGGAACAGGCCGTGACCCCAAGGCTCAACGCCAGGGGCCCTTGGGTCGCACCATCGCCGACGCGCCAATTTTCGTGCCGCCTTTCGTGGGCACCAAGGTGATCAAGGGAGTTTCGCTCGGCGACATATCTGAGTACGTCAACGAAACAGCTCTGTTTCGAAATCAGTGGATGTTCCGCCCCGAAAAGGGGGAAACTGACGACGAGTTCAAAACCCGCATTCGGCCGATCTTTCGCGAGCAACTGGCCTTAGCAATGGGGGCGGGAATCCTTATCCCTCAAGTGGTGTATGGATATTTCGCCGCCAACGCCGACGGAAACGACATCATTATTTGGACCGACGAAACCCGCACTTCCGAGCTTGCCCGGTTCTCGTATCCGCGCCAAAGTGACGGCGAGCAATTGTGCATCGCCGACTTCTACCGCGCCTACAACGCCGGCAATAGCGACGTCGACTACGCAGCGTTTTCGATCGTCACGATGGGCGAAGCAGTCAGCGAACGGGCAGCCGAATTGTTCGCCGCCGACAGGTACCAGGAGTACCTGTTACTTCACGGTCTCGGCGTGGAAATGGCGGAAGGCTTGGCTGAATTGTGGCACCGCCGCATGCGCGAAGAGTGGGGCTACGCCGACGAGGACGGCCCGTCGATCGCAGGACTTTTCCGCCAGCAATACCGAGGCGGGCGGTACTCATGGGGCTACCCCGCATGCCCAGACCTCGAAGACAACGCAGTGGTCCACCGGATCTTGGATGCAGACCGTATCGGGATCACCGTCAGCGAAGAAACGTCGTGGCAATTCCAGCCGGAACAGACCACCTCGGCCATTATCTCGCCGCACCCGAAGGCCAAATACTTCGTCGCACGGTGAACCTGCATCGTCCAGCACCGGGGTGGCACCCGGTCCAGGGGTAGTGTCCCACCATGAGTGGACCTCTCGATGGCGTGCGTGTAGTTGATTTCAGCGTGATGATTTCTGGACCGTTGGCGGGCATGCTGCTCGCCGACCTCGGGGCATCAGTGACCAAAGTTGAAACACCTGGCTTCGGCGATGTGATGCGTTACCTGGGTTCGACTCGCGGTGGGGTAAGTGGATTTTTCGTGAACACCAATCGCGGGAAGCAGTCAATAGCGCTGAATCTCAAGGACGCTGCCGGTCGGGAAATCGCCCACCGCTTGGTAAGCCAGGCCGACGTGTTAATTCAAAATTTTCGACCAGGGGCGGCCCAGCGAATGGGCATCGGCGCAGCCGAGATGTGTGATCTCAACCCGGGCCTCATCTACGTGTCCATTAGCGGCTTCGGCGACAGCGGCCCGTACTCCAACAAGCGCGTGTACGACAACGTGATCCAGGGGTACTCAGGTATGGCAGGCGTCCAAACGAATGCCGCCGGCGACCCGACGCTGTTGCGAAATCTGGTGTGCGACAAGGTGACGGCGTACACGGTGAGCAACGCCGTTACCGCAGCTTTGTTTGCCCGTGAACGCGCCAGGGCAACCGGCGATTCGAGTGATTCGGGCGGCGGCGCGACCGGCGGCGGTCAACAAATCGATGTGTCAATGCTGGATTCTGCAGTGAGCTTTCTGTGGCCAGACGCAGCCATGGATGCGTGCATGCTCGAGCCAGACACTCGCCGCGCACCCACCCTCGGTTCCTACTACCAAGCCACGCCGTTAGTGGACGGTTCTATTGCCATGACCATGGTGAGCGATAGCGAATTTGCCGGATTTTTCAACGCCATTGGGAAGCCACACCTGGCAGTAGATCCTCGATTCACCTCGGCGGGCGCTCGCAACGACAACATGGCAGCGCTGGTAGGCGAGCTAGCCGGCGCCCTCGACGGCGTGAACGTCGCCGATGCCATCGAGCGCCTCAACGCCAACGATGTGCCATGCGCTCCTCTACTTACCATCGACCAGGTACCCCATGACCCGCAGGTGATCCACAATGGCCTGCTCGTGGATGTGGCGCACCCAGCAGCGGGAATGGTCCGCCAGCCTCGCGTGGCGCCATTGTTCAGCCGCACTCCAGCCATGATCGGCGACCCGGCCCCCATGCTCGGCCAACACAGCGCTGAGGTACTGCGCGATGCCGGTTACACGCCTGAAGAGGTCGACCAGTTTTTCGCCGTCGGGACCGTAGCGTAACGACGTCTCAGTCGACTAGCCAGCGAGTACCGCTCTGGCCACGAGATCCATGCCAAACCCCGACAAGATCGACAGGTACGTGAGCCCCGTGGCTGCCATCACAGCTGAATAGGCCTTTTCTTTGAGCGCCGCCTGCGCCGCAATAGCAAGCCCGATCGTGGTGAACACACATGCGATCCAGAACCATCCCAGTGTGCCGTTGTAACCGTCTTTGATCGTGCCGTTAAACACCGACACCATTCCCGTAGGAAGCAACATCACAATCGCCTCAATTGGCCAGATGATCATCATCCATCGCACTTGTTCTTTGATGGGATCGCGACTCAATCCAGGCTGCACGAGATACCAATGGCCGAGGAGCATGGCGTCAGTTACCACGCCCAGAAACACCGCGCCCACAATCATGCGAACTATGGCCAACGGGTGATTTCCGCCAGCCGCCCAACCGCCCGAAATCAACGCCGGGATGCCCACGAGGGCTGTTACCAGATCGATGCGGGGGTCGAATGATTTGGGCCCCGAGGGGCCTACGGCACGGCGCCGCACCGACACCACTAATCCCACGACACACATGATCACTACCGCGACACCAGAAATGTCGCGCACAGCAACTGGCTGATACCGGCGACCAATATAGACGCCACCCAAAGCCAACACGCCGTACACAATTCGCATCAGCCAGCCGTAGCCAATTCCCAACATGCGGCCTCTGGTGGTGACCCATGTGAACAACATGCCGCCCACTGCCCATTGCAACAAAACGGTTGCGGCGTCGAGGCGAATCACGACGCAGAGGCTACTCAGGGTGCCCCCTGCAAATGGCCTCTCGACGCCAACCATGCCGTATCCTGCCCAAGTGCGTGGAATGCAACAAACAAATCGGTGGATGGCGGCGGCCGTAGCGTGTTGCTCATTAGCGGCGTGTACCCCAAGTGGTCAGCGCCCAACCTTGAGCGAAGCCGGAGCGTCAACCACGTCGACCTCCATTAGGGCGTCGAGTGATCCTGGTGTTGCCGCCCTAACGGCGGTACTAGCCACGGCTCCCAAGGCCACATTTAGCGCCACGTATCACGTGCTCACCAAGCTGGGATCCACGCAGAGCGACGTGAAAGTCGCCCATGATCCAGACCGCTCGGTGGTCAACGCCGCCACCGCTGCCGGCCAACCCATTGCTATCTTCTCGGGGTCGACCGAAGCCACCTGTTCCGGGCAGCCGATAACGTGCGCAGCGGGAATAAACGAACGCCCATTGGCCGACGCCCAGCTGACGTCTTCTTTTTGGAGTGCATCAGCCATTCGGGCACTCAACGTGCAAGCCAGTCGCACCACCGAGAAAATTGCGTCTTCAAAAAGGACGATCGCCGGCCAAACGGCCACGTGTGTCACCGTGATCGTGGGTGTGGGCGTCAACGCGGAATTTTGTGCCCTGTCGAGCGGCGTTCTAGCACTATGGGACGACCAAACCCGTCGAATCGAACTGACCAGCTACACCACTGGCGTGGATCCAGCCGACTTCACGCCACCGGCGACTATCACACCGTAGCGATACCGCTGACACACCGTAGCGATACCGCTGAGGCTCTATGCCTCGACGACCACAAGGTGGTGACGGGCCCTGTTCAACGAGTCGGGGCCGCTTTCAGTGGCCACCACAATGTCTTCCAGACGGGCACCCCACTTGCCCGAAACGTAGATGCCGGGCTCAACGCTAAAGGCGTGGCCGGCGGCCAAGGGAAGCGCATTTCCGCCCACCATGTACGGCTCTTCATGGGCGTCCATGCCAATACCGTGACCAGTGCGATGGGTGAAATATTCGCCAAATCCAGCGCCATCGATCACGGCTCGGGATGCGGCGTCGACGCTCTCACACGTGGCACCAATCACTGCCGAACGAACCCCAGCCGCCTGCGCTTCGTACAACACGGCGTACATGTCAGAGAACTCGGTTGGTGGCTCGCCGGTGTACACGCATCGAGTGATATCACTGCAATACGGAAGCGAATTGTCGACAGTAAACGTGCCACCGAAATCGCACAACACCACTTCGTTGCTACCAATCATTCGTTGCCCGGCGGAGTGATGCGGGCTCGATGCGTTTTCGCCGGCGGCCACGATGGCGAAGTTGACTTTCGAGTGACCTTCGGCGATCAAGCGACGAGAAATATCGGCCGATACCTCGATCTCACGTCGGCCGATCAATGGAATATCGCCGTCGTGCAACTGCTTGGCTACCCGGTCAGCAGCGTGGGCGGCAGCGCGCAAAACAGCAATCTCATGATCGTCTTTACACGCCCGTAGGGGCGTCATCACGTCGGTACCCTTGAGGAACGTCGCCTGCGGCAAAGCGTTGATGATGTCGACCACGAACCGGCCCCAGCACTGGTCGCCAAACGCCACCCTGCCGCCAGCGCCCACCAACGAACGCACAAGTTCGATGGGATCTTGCATCTCGGTCCAGCCCAAAACGCTGTATTCGGAAATTTCGTCGACCCGGCTCATTTCGAACGCCGGCATCACCAGCACCGCCTCTCCGTGAGCGGGCAATACCAACATGGTCAGCCGTTCAAGAGGCATGGCGTTGTAGCCAGTGAGATAAGGCAAATCGGCGCCCACGCTCAGGAGCAAATGATCGACTCCTTGACGAGCCATTTCCGCACGGGTCCGAGCAAAGCGATCGGCATACGGCGAGACCGTTGTTACATCAGAGGTTTCTGGCGAACTCGGTTTATGGCCGCTCATCGGCTGGAGCCGATGAGCGTGGCCGGCGAGGCAGCAGCCTGGCGGGCATGGTACGAAGAACGGGTCATGGGGGAAGACTCTAGGTGGCCAATGCCCAACGATCCACCAATTTCTGCATAGCTGGCAAATTGTTCCGGGGTCACCCATCTTTCGACGGGCAGGTGGGCCTCTGTCGGGCGAAGGTATTGGCCGATGGTCACGATGTTGACGCCCACCGCAGCTAGGTCGGTGAGGGCCTCAATAATCTCGTCGTCGGTCTCGCCCATACCCACAATCAGACCGCTTTTGGTGGTGAGCCCTGCTGCCTTAGCCGCTGCCAACACGCCCAAGGATCGGGCATAACCAGCCGAGGGCCGCACAGCGCGCTGCAAGCGAGCGACCGTTTCCAAGTTGTGGTTCAACACGTCGGGCCGGGCGTCGAAAATCATGGCCAGAGATTCAGCGCGACCTCGGCAATCGGAGATCAACGTTTCGATTTGTGTGCCAGGGCACTCGGCGCGGATGGCGGCAATGGTGGCTGCCATGGCATGAGCGCCGTCGTCGTCGAGATCGTCGCGGGCCACGGTGGTGATCACCGCGAATTGCAATCCCATTTGGGCGACGGCTTGCGCTACCCGTTGCGGCTCACCGGGGTCGAGGGCCTTCGGCTTGTTGGTATCGATGAGGCAAAACCCGCATGCACGAGTGCACCGTTCGCCGTTGATCATGAACGTAGCAGTACCGTCTGCCCAACACTCAGTGATGTTGGGGCAACCTGCCTCTTCGCACACGGTCACCAGATCCAGCGATCGCATACGTTTCTTGACGGCCAAAAATTCGGGACCGAAGGTGACCTTGGGCCGCAGCCATTCCGGTTTGCGTTGCCCAATGGTAAGCCCCTCGGTGACGCCCGCCTGCACGAGGCGCGCCTTCAGGCGAATGTTGACCTGCTCACCGCGATCAGCTTCACCAGCCTGCGATTCCAAGCGGCGGGAGAACGGCGACAAGTCGTCGATTCGGTGGGTCCACGCCACCTGCGCGTTGCGAACGTCGGAGCCCCAGTGGCGACCGGCCAGTCGAATCACGACATCCACCACATCGCGCATCGAAAGTTGGGTGAGACCTTCGCTATGTAACGAGGTGACCGACATATCGGAAATACCGCACGGCACAATGTGGTCAAACATCGACATGTCGGGATGTACGTTAAGCGCGAATCCGTGCATGGTGCGATGGCGGGCCAGCTTCACGCCGATGGCCGCAATCTTGCGGGGCTCGGCGCCGGCAGGCGCTACCCACACACCGGGATATTGATCCAGCCGACCCACATCGGCGAGGCCCAGCTCGGTCAGGGCATCGATGAGAAGCTGTTCGACGGACCGCACGTAACGAACAGTGTCGGTGATGCCACCAGAGCCCGCGATTGTCAGAATTGGATAGCCGACAAGTTGGCCAGGCCCGTGATACGTCACATCGCCGCCGCGATCGGCAGTCACCAATTCGGCGCCGACGGTGGCGGGGTCAATCAATACATGATCGGCGTTGGCCCGGGCACCCAACGTGTATACGTGGGGATGCTCGAGTAACAGCAGGTGATTGTTGACGCCCTTGACCATGGCGTGTTGGATGGCAAGTGCCTCGCGATACGGCACCTTGCCAAGCCACCTGGCATGCAATAGCCCGTCTGGCGCCGGCGCTCGGCCCACATCGGGCACGGGCAGTGGCGCCAGTAGGGCGGTGGTGGTTTTAGAACTCACTCTGCCAGTCACGGGTCTCAAGAATTTCCTTGACCTTGCGCAAGAACGCTGTGGCGTACGCGCCATCAAATGCACGGTGATCCCAGCTCATCGACAAGTAGCCCACCGAGTGAATGGCAATAGACTCTCCGCCCCCTGGCAGGTTGACCACCACAGGCTTGCGAGAAATTCCGTCGGTGGCGATGATGGCCACTTGCGGTTGGTTAATCACTGCGGCCGTGATGAGGCTGCCGTATGGGCCGGTGTTGGTGATGGTGAACGTGCCACCGTTGATGTCGTCGATCGACAGTTTCTTGTTGCGTGCTTTGGTGGCCAGTCCGGCGATTTCGCGAGCAATCAAACGCAAGCGCTTGCCATCGGCGTTGTGGACGACCGGCACAATGAGGCCCTGAAAATCGAGATCCACGGCCACCCCAAGATTGACTTCACGATGCACCATGATGCCTCCCTCGACAACCGACGCGTTGAGGTTCGGGTACTCGGTTATGGCGTCGATCACAGCGCGGCTGATGAACGGCAAATAGTTGAGACCAACGCCTTCTTCGGCTTTGAAGCTGTCCTTGCGGGCGGCCCGAACCCGCTCCACGTTTTCGTAGTCAACTTCCATCACCGTGAGCACGTGAGGGCTGGTGGCCAACGACATCACCATGTGCTCGCCAGTGCGGCGGCGCACGTTGGTGAACGGTTGTACCTGCCCGGGTGTTGCTGCTGGCGCTACAGGTGCCGAACGAGTTGTAGCAGCCGTGGCGGCCGGAGCGGCTGGCGCAGGGCCACCTGATTTGGCTTGCATATCGATGGCGTCGAGGACGTCTTCCCGTGTGATTCGGCCACCAGCTCCAGAGCCGGTGATGGCGGCTGGATCAAGACTGTTTTCGTTGAGCAAACGCCGAACGACAGGCGACAACAACAAGCCTTCGGCGGATCCGCCAAATGCTGGGGCAGGGGCCGCTGGCATGGGAGAAGCAGGAGCAACCGGCGCAAGAGCGGCCGGTGCCGCGACTACCGGAGCCGGTGCTTCCACAACGGCTTCAGCAGGTGGGGCTTCAGCAGGTGGCGCTTCAGCAGGTGGCGCTTCAGCAGGTGGCGCTTCAGCAACCGGAGCGCTCGGAGCACCTCCACTGACTTCGGCCGACACAATGGCCAGCCGTGTACCGACACCAACCGTCTCACCCTCCGGCACCAAAATTTCAGAAACAAATCCACTTATTGGTGAAGGAACTTCGGAATCGACTTTGTCGGTCGACACCTCAAAAAGCGGCTCATCGGCGGCGATTGCATCGCCCACCTTCTTGAACCACTTCGTAATGGTGCCTTCTGTAACACTCTCGCCCAATTGGGGCAACGTGATATCAGCCATGTAAGCCTCTTCCAGTCAATGACATAACAGTCTCTCCAAACAATTCGGACATTGAAGGGTGAGGTTGAATAAAAGCGGCAACTTCATCAACAGTCGCTTCCCAGTTGACAGCCAAATACGCCTGACCAAGTTGTTCGGTAACCCATGGCCCTGCCATGTGGACACCCAAAATTTTTCCGCCAGTACCATCGGCTTTGCGTTCGGCAATGACCTTCACCAAGCCATCGGTGGCGCCCACAATCATGGCCCGACCGTTGCCAGCAAACTTGTGCTTTGACACCACGACCTCGTAGCCGGCATCGATGGCGCCCTGTTCTGTGTAACCGGCGAAAGCCACTTCGGGATTGCAGTAAATACACCACGGCACTTTGCCGTAGTCGATCGGCATGGCAGGCTCGCCAAGTATGTGCTTGATGACCAAGATGGCTTCCGCGAAACCAATATGGGCCAGCGCCGGGGTGGCGATCACGTCACCAATGGCATACACCTTGGGCGCCGAAGTACGACACAATTCATCGACTTCGACATGGCCGCGATCGCTGATCCCGACACCAGACCCGGGTTGCACCAGATTGTCGGTCATCGGGCGTCGGCCCACCGACACGACCACCGCGTTGACGACGATTGATAGGCCATCGCCGTAATGCACTGTGGTGGTCACACCATCCTCGTTGGGCGTGTGACCGGTAACTGCGACGCCCGTGAGCACAGTCATGCCGCGACGCTTAAATGAGCGCAGCACCACGGTTGCAGCGTCCTCATCACAGCCTGGCAAAATCTTTGGAAGACCTTCGAGCAGCGTGACCGAGGTGCCCAGATCGATCATCATCGAGGCGAATTCACAACCAATAGCGCCACCACCGATCACCACCACGCTGGCCGGCAATGTTTGCAGCTCAAGTACTTCGTCGCTTGTCAAAACAAACTTGCCGTCGCGGTCGAAACCAGGAATGGTACGAGGCACTGACCCCGCCGCCAAGATCACATATTCGCCGTGCACCTGGGTGAGCAGGCCGTCGGCCGCTTCGACTATCACCGTGTTGTCGGGGCCTAAGGACCCCGTGCCCGCAATGACCGTCACTTTGCGTTGCTTCAGCAAACCGGACAACCCTTTGAAGAGTCCATCGATGATCCGTTGCTTACGGGCCTGGGTGAGCGAAAAATCGAGGCCAGGTTGATCGACAAGAACGCCGAATTCCTTGGCCTCAGAGACCGTGCGATACACGGCAGCTGTTTCAAGAAGTTCTTTGGCAGGAATGCATCCCCTGTGCAGGCAGGTGCCGCCTACTTTGTCACGCTCGATCATGGCCACATTGAGGCCAGCTGCGGCACCGTAGAGAGCGGCGGCATACCCGCCAGGGCCGCCGCCAATAATAACTACATCAAATGATTCAGACACATAAACAAGCTAGCTCGCCGGGACGTCGATTCCGACTCGGATCAACATAACGGCGTTAGTCCTCGCTTGGTGTTAGCGCGTTGGCCCACGCCGTTTCGATCACATCCAGACGAGCCATTGCGGTGCGCCGCAACCGTGAGGCCACCCCAGCCACGAACGCATTTGCCAACGCCATAGTGCCCACGTGGGAGTCGAACGGACTTACGGAAGCAGCAGTCACCACAAACGTGTGGTCGGCCACTTCGGCCAACGGCGACAGCACCCGATCAGTGATGGCGATCACGCTCGCTCCAGCTTGAACAGCTGCCGTAACCGACTCGACGACCCATTGCTCGTAGCGCCGAAAATCGATGGCCACGACCACATCCCCCGGCTTTATTTCAGCCAGGTTTCGGGCCACTGCCAATGGGGTACCGGAAATTCGTCGCACCCCATCGCGCAGGGCATCGAGTTGCAACGCCAACATACGGCCTACGCCGTCGGACATCTCGCCGGCCAGCACCCACACCGCACGATGGCGGTCGGCTAAATGATCAACAGCGCCCTGAAAGACGTCTCGATCGATATCAGCCAACGTTGTGCGCACGTTGGCCACTTCGGCATCAATCGCTCTGCCCAGTACATCAGACGATGACCGTTCCCTAATTCGTTCCGCAGCGGGCGCCAAGCGACTCGCCAATTCACTTTGCACGGCGGCTTGGAGGCCAACGAATCCATCGAAGCCCAACTTGGCAGCGAACCGCACCACACTGGGGCCACTCGTTTGTGCCAATGCCGCCACTTCAGCCACCGTGCCGAAAGCCACCACGCGCGGATCAGCAATGACCACATCGGCCACTTTGCGCTCCGCGCCGGTCAGTTTTGTGGACGAGTCACGAACTCGATCTAAGACAGACATTGGAATAGATGTTACACTCTCGTCGTGTTTTGGAACATTCAATACAGTCGTGCGGAAGCTGAGATCGGCGGGATTCAATCATGACTGCCATCCCACAGATGCCCACCGGCGCCGACGTTATCGCGCAACTTCTGAAACAAACGTTACCGAGCGACGCCCCAGTCGTCTTCGGCCTTCCAGGCGTCCACAACATTGCCCTATGGCCCAGCTTCAAAACGCACGGGATTCGGATCATTGGGTCGCGCCACGAACAAGGTTGCGCCTACGCCGCCGATGGTTACGCCCGCTCGACCGGCGGCCTTGGCGTCGCATTGTGCACCACAGGCCCGGGCGCCGCCAATGCACTCGGCGCATGCGGTGAAGCATGGGCATCGAAGTCGCCAATTCTGGTGATTGCCACCGATATCCCCACGACCCAACGAGTCCCGGGTGTGTACCGCGGCGTATTACACGAGTGCGTGGACCAAGCGGGGATGTTTGCGCCCGTCACCAAAGGCACATTTGTGGTGCGCAGTGCCGCCGATATCGCGCCAATGACAGCTGCCGCAATTTCCTGCGCATTGAGCGACCCCACCGGTCCCGCATACCTCGAAATTCCCACCGATCTTTTGCGAGCGTCATGCGATCTTCCAGATTTCGCCACTCCTCGAGGTACCGATGCGCCGGCCGTAGGTGCTGAGCCGTTCGACGCCATTGTGGCCAGCGCCCAACGACCGATCTTGTGGGTCGGCGGCGGAGCAAAAGATGCCACCAACGAAATTGTGGCGTTGGCCGAACGGCTCGGCGCCCCCGTGATCACCACGTTTTCCAGTCGAGGCGTGATACCTGCCTCGCACCCGTTGTGTGTCAATGGACCGGCACACGAATCGGCCGTGGTCAATCTTGTGCGACAAGCCGACCTGGCGATCGTGATCGGCAGCGACCTCGATCACATGAACACCATGGCGTGGAAGTTTCCTTTGCCCACCAACGCCATAGCCATCAATGTCGACGCCGCCGATGCCAACAAGAACTACGCCATGACCGCCACCATGGTCACCACTGCCGCCCACGGCGCACGCAGCTTGGCAGTGTCCAGCAACCGTCAACCGTGGGCCGACCTCCAATCTGTTCATCGCGAACTTGCCGCCGATCTCGCCGATGACGACCACGCAACATTGGCCATGGCGTTCCTCGACGACACCCGCCTAGCGCTCGATGACGACGTGACGATTTTCTGTGACATGGCCATCAATGGCTACTGGCTCAGTGGGTACTACGGCGTGCAACGGACACGATCGCTGCACTATCCAATGGGCTGGGGCACGCTCGGCTTCGCGCTGCCGGCGGCGATCGGGGCCGCTGCTGCTGGCCAAACAACAGTGAGCTTTTGTGGCGATGGCGGAGCGCTATTTGCCATTGGCGAATTGGCCACCATCGCCCAAGAAAATTTACCCCTCACCGTCGTGGTGATCGACGACAACGCCTACGGAATGTTGCGCTACGGACGCGAATCAGAACGAGCAGATATCGGCACCGAACTTGTGGCCACCGACTTCGCCCAAGTAGCTACTGGATTCGGCATTCCGTCGACTCGAATTGATGGCTTCGGCGAACCATACGTGGAAGCACTTCGTTCTGCTGCCGCATCGGGCAGGCCGCACCTGCTCCACGTGATGGCCGAATTGCGGCCACCGCGCACCACCACCCCTCGATGGATTTTGAAATAGCTGAAAGGCTCCACCATGACCGATCTCGCCAACCTCCCGACGCCCCATATCGTCACCGACCTACCTGGCCCCCAAGCCAAAGCGGTCATCGATCAGGACCTCGAATTCTCCAGCCCATCAATGCCGCGGGTGTATCCGCTGGTGCCTCACCGCGCTTCAGGCTGCGTCTTGGAAGACGTGGACGGCAACCGATTTCTGGATGTCAACGCCGGAATTGCCGTGAACTCAACCGGCCACGCTCATCCAGAAGTGCTGGCCGCTATCACGGACCAGGCCAGCAGAATTCTCCACTACTGCTCGAGTGATTTCTATCTCCCGATCTATGCCGAGCTCATCGAAAAACTGGCTACTAGCGCACCATTTGCCGGAGCTCCAGCCCGGGTGTTTCTCGCCAACTCCGGAGCCGAAGCTGTAGAAGGGGCCATCAAACTTGCGCGCTACACCACCAAGCGCAACAACATTTTGGCGTTTATTGGATCGTTCCACGGCCGCACGTTGGGTGCCCTCAGCCTGACTGCATCCAAGGCCAAATACCGGGCCGGGTTTGGCCCGCTCCTTCCCGGCGTTTACCACGCTGTCTACGGCGAGCAAAGCTTGCTGCACCTTGAACAGGTGATCTTCAAACACCTCGCCGCGCCAGAAGAATTCGCCGCGATCGTCGTCGAACCAATTCAAGGCGAAGGCGGCTACGTAGTGCCGCCGGCTGGCTGGCTTGGCGCGCTGCGCGAGCTGTGCGACCGCCACGGCATCTTGATGATTTGCGACGAAATTCAATCAGGCGTTGGTCGCACCGGAAAGATGTGGGCTATCGAGCACGAGACAATGCGTGACGGGTCGCCAGTAGTGCCCGACATCGTGCTGGCCGGCAAAGGTTTGGCCAGCGGCCTACCGCTGAGTGCCATCATCGCGAAAGCACAACACATGACCTGGCCGCCAGGAACGCACGGCTCCACCTTTGGCGGCAACCCCGTGGCATGTGCTGCTGCCGTCGCCACTCTCAATCTGGTCGAGCGCGAACTGATGGCGAATGCATCGACTACTGGCGACCAAATGATGGCGATGCTTCGCGCTGCCCAACCGGGCACGCCGCAAATTCAGGCCGTTCGCGGTCGTGGGCTCATGATCGGCGTGGACCTGCCGTCGCACGATTTTGCCCATGCCGTCGAGCAAGAGTGTTTCCGACGTGGGCTCCTCGTGCTGACGTGCGGCGAACGCACAGTGCGCTTCGCTCCACCGTTGGTGATCACTCCCCAACAGGTGACAACCGCAGTGTCGATCTTCGTGGACGCCATCAATGCCGTAGCCGGGTAACGACTTCGGTTAGCGGAGGCACAGCCTCTAACAGGCAGCGCCTTCAAAAACATCGCCGACCACGCCGATGCGTTGCGACGTGATCGACGAACCGTCAGTCGTGAGCAGCATGCCGAGCCCATCGAAGGATTGTTTGCCCATCACTCTGATCGTCTGTTGACTCGGGATGACCTTGCTTGTCACGGGACCTTCGACCACAAAGTCGATGCCCTTTGACGCCTCAACGCCCAGCTTCGTCAATGCCTCTGCTTGCGTCATCCCAATGTGAACCTCAGCAAGCGAGGTAATTGTGGGCGACGAAATTTCGATGCGCACCAGCACACCATCACGCAACACAAACCGCATGCCGCTCGGTATGCCCTGTACGGCAGCAATGGCACAGCCCACAAGAGGTACTGGCCCTTGACAGTTCAGCTTGCCGCCAGAATCGGCCCGAATCCCGTCGAAAGACTTGCCAAAAATGAACGGGTCAATTCCCTTAAGGTTGACATTGACGGAGTCGAAGTTGCTGCCAAGATCGCAAGCCAATGCGGTGGCGTCGAGCCGAGGGGAAGTAAGCGGCGACGCCACAGTCGTTTTCGAGTCAGAGCCAATTGACAAATTGATTGACACATGTTTTGGCAACCTGTTTCGGATCCAGTGGCGTGTGGTTGGCACGATGGCCAACAAACTCACGATCATGAAAAAGATCGCCATGATCCGCCACAGTTTTCCGGCTCGTTCGCCAGGCGGATTCATCGTGATCGGAACAGACGCGACGGCATTGTTGCCAGCGCCCACACAACAATCAACATTTCCCTAGCCTTGCATCTGGAGCACCACCGTTGGCGGCAATCGCATCACTTGGTGATTGAGACCTGCCAGGTGGAACGCACATTGGCGTGCAAATAGCTCACGAAAACTTCGCCGATATCGCCGCCAGCTGGCACCGGCCCAAATGCCACTACGCACGAAACGCTGGCATTGGGCACCAACTTCTGGCCCGCACACGCTTGAAAATCGAGGTCGCTCAAACCCGCTGGATCAACAACCGGTACGGTCGTCGGCCCCTTGACCGTCACCACGAGACCCCACCCCTTTGCGGTATCGACCGCCTGATCACCCAAAACGACCGCCACCACTGCGTGATACTGGCCCTCCACGACCGACACCGATTTCACGGACACGTTGACGTCGCCAAGCGTTTGCGAAACTCCCACCTTCACAACTGCCGAACTCACCGTGGCGCGATCGCTGTTTTCTAACACCAGCCACAGTGTGCCTGCTATCAAAATAGCTATGCCGCAAGCCAGCGCGGCCAGAATCAATTTTCGGGTACTCACTGGCGTCACGCTAGCAATTTCATCTTTTTTACATCCGAGTTGTGCGACAGCGGCGTATCTTGCAGTGATGAACAAACGAATCGCCTCCGCATTGACGTTGACCGTCGTGCTCGCTGGCTGCGCAAGTTCCGCCCCCTCGGCCCAGCCGAAGGCAACCGTGGCGCAGCCATCGACAACCCAGCCCGTCACCACAACTACGAGTCAGCCCGCCACGACCACGTCGGCGCCAGCTTCCGGGGCGTCCTCCACGGCAGTGCAGCAAGCCCCTAGCTCCACTGTCGTGGCCCCAATTACTACAGCACCTCCATCAACAACGGCCCCCAAGCCTGTGATCGATCTGGTGAACTTTTCCGCCACCAACCCTCTGGGTGGCACCGTCAACGTGGCGAGCTATTCGGGACAACCGTTGGCATTCTGGTTTTGGGCGCCTCATTGAAGCACTTGTAACAAAGAAGCCCCTGCGGTCGCAGCGGTAGCAAATCAGTACGCCGGAAAAGTGCAATTCATTGGCATGCCCGGTACCGAGGGACTCGCTGACATGAAGGCGTTTATCGAAAAATACGGATTTTCGTTTCCCAACGCTGCCGATGAAGACGGTTCGCTGTGGAATCGATTCGGCGTACCTGGTCAACCAGCATGGGTATTCGTGGATCGCAACGGAGTGGCGTCTCGCAAGTTGGGCGTAATCAGCGAAAGCAAATTGGCTGGCATTCTCGACGCTCTGGCCGCTTCATAAAGTAGGGCTGGCGAGGGATGATTCCCTGCCCCGCTCGGCATCTTCCGTCGATGGTCGGTAATCTGACCAAATGGGCCTAAAAGACTTATTGAAGCGTTCCGAAAAAGTTGAAGGCGACTTGGATCAAGTCCGCCGTCAAGAACGATTCATTGGCGTCAAGGTGACCCACATCAACGAGGCGCTTCCGCGAACACCGATCCGCATTGCCGGAGAAATTCAGCGCATGCGAAGTGTGCCGCGATCGGGTTCGCCGTGGCTAGAAATTTGCGTCAACGACGGCACGGCTGATGCCATGATTACCTTCACGGGAACCAAGAAAATTGCCGGCATTCAACCAGGACGTGGATTGGTGCTCGAAGGTGTCGGGCGCGTCGAGAACGGCAAACTTGTCATGCTCAATCCGGCCTACACATTGCTCCCGTGAGCCGCCGCTATGTGTGGCGGCGGCATGCCTAGCCAGCTAGAGCAGTCGTGACCTGACCCTCGAAGGCCGTTTCCACGAGTACCAGAACCTCGTCATGTTCGTGCAGACGGGTGTCGATACCTACAAAGACTACTGAGCCTTTACGGACAAGCCCCACGACCTGAGATTCGCGCGGCAAGCCAACTTCGCCGATCAGTTTCCCGAGAGCAGGTGATGTGGCCGACAATGTCACCTCCACGAGATGGGTGGCACCGCCTTCAAAATTCATGAGCCGCACGAGCGAACCTTCGGTGACCGCCTCCTGAACAAGGGCCGTGAGTAGATGTGGGGTCGACACCGACACATCCACGCCCCACGAGTCATTGAACATCCACTCGTTCTTCGGGTTGTTTACTCGACCGACAACACGTGGCACGCCGAACTCTTGCTTGGCCAACAACGACACCACAAGGTTGTCTTCGTCGTCGCCGGTAACGGCGGCCACCACATCGGCATCGCCAGCTCCAACTCGAGACAACGTGGACACTTCGCACGCATCGCCCATAATCCATTTCACCGAACCACAATCGGCAGCATTCTTCTTCACTACGGCAGGGTCGTTGTCGAGAATAAGCACGTCGTGCCCACCGTCAGCCAACTGTTTGGCCATAAACACGCCCACGCTGCCGCCGCCGGCAATGACAACTTTCATCAGTGATGTCCTCCTGCGCTGAGCGCTGATAAGTGCGTTTCAAAACTGTCAATTGCGTCGCCACTGACCGCGGCGTACACCACATCGCCTTGTTGCACTAGCAGCTCGTGTGTGGGTACCTGCGAAACTCCGAGTCGAGACAGCGCTACCACGCGGCCAACACCGGGAAGATCCAGATCGCTCACGGAGTGCCCTGCCCATGCTGATGGGACGGACCGTTCGATCAAACACACTTTGGCCGAAGGATCCACCCAATCCACAGCCGACGACGCTGGCAGAATCCAGCGCATGGTGCGTTCGGTAGCCCAGCTCACCGTAGCCACGGTATGAATCCCGAGGCGCTGGTAGATAGCAGCGCGGCGGGGATCATAAATCCGGGCGACGACACGCTCGACTTGAAACGTTTCTTTCGCAGTACGGGCAACCAAAATATTCGAATTGTCACCATTGGTTACCGAAGCCAGCGCCGAGGCCCGTTCGATACCAGCGGCACACAACACGTCGCGATCGAAACCAATGCCTTCTAGAGTCTGACCTGAAAATCCATCAGGCAATCGCCGGAACGCAGTGGGTTTCCGGTCGATAATTGCCACGGTATGGCCTTGGTCGACAAGGCCTACTGCTAAGCCAGCGCCGACGCGCCCGCATCCGACTATTACTACATGCACAAGCCACCTCCGGTGGGGTCCGTTGAGATGATATCGACGTTGTAGCGTGACAGGCGTATGCCCAAAAAATTCAAACGCATGGTCGTCGGCCATCCCATTGCCACGTCGGAAGAACACCATCAACGGTTGGGTAAACCCACAGCGCTTGCCGTGTTTGCTTCTGACGCCATCTCGTCCACCGCTTACGCCAGCGATTCCATACTTGCCGTGCTTATACCTGTCGTGGGTATGGCGGCGTTAAAAGATTTGGTCCCCATTTCGGTAATTGTGTGCGTGCTTCTGGGCATTGTCGCTCTGAGCTATCGCCAAACAATTTTCGCCTACCCCAGCGGCGGTGGAGCCTATGTGGTTTCGAGGGAAAATCTGGGGAGTACCACGGCGCTCGTGGCGGGCAGCTCGCTTCTCGTCGATTACATCTTGACCGTTGCGGTGTCGGTGTGCGCAGGCGTGAAAGCGATCATCGCCGTGTACCCGAGCCTGCACGATTATCGGGTGTATATCTGCCTCGGATTCATCGTGATCATGACATTGGCCAACCTTCGCGGTCTCAAAGAGTCAGGCCGACTGTTCGCTGGCCCTACCTACATTTACGTGGTTTCATTGTCAGCGTTGATCATCGTGGGGCTCGTGAAGTACTACACCGGATCTTTGCATGCGATCCCAACCGACGCTGAAGCACTCAAAGAGGCTATGCACGGTCATGACCTTATGAAGTCAGCTGGATTGTTCGTGCTGTTGAAGGCATTCTCGTCGGGAGCGGTAGCCCTTTCGGGCGTGGAAGCCATCTCCAACGGCGTGCCTGCCTTCAAAAAACCAGAGTCCAAACACGCGGCCAGCACACTGACGTACATGGCTCTCATTTTGGGATCAACCTTCTTCGGAGTCTCGTTGCTGGCATCCCGTCTAAAGCCAACTTTTTCTGAAAAAACGACACTGCTTTCGACGATGGGCAAGGCGGTATTTGGTAGTAGCAACCCCATCTATTTCGTGTTGCAGTTCTCCACGTTCGCCATTCTGATTTTGGCGGCCAACACGGCGTACGCCGATTTTCCTCGATTGAGTTCGATCATTTCGCGCGACGGTTTCCTACCCCGGCAGTTGTCAAACCGGGGCGATCGGCTGGTGTTCTCCAACGGCGTACTGATCTTGGCGGCCTTTGCCGCAGTGTTGGTCATTGTGTTCAACGGCGACGAACTCAAACTGATTCCGTTGTACGCAGTGGGCGTGTTTACCGGTTTCACGCTGAGCCAAACCGGCATGGTGGTGCACCATTACCGTCTCAAGCACCAGGGTTGGAAACTCGGGGCGGCGATAAATACGGTCGGCGCGCTGGCCACGGGAGTGGTGCTCATTGTGGTGGCGTCGTCGAAGTTCACGTCGGGCGCATGGGTTCCCGCTTTGCTCATTCCACTCATGGTGTTGCTGCTGCGCTCGATCGGACGTCATTACGACAAGGTGTCCAAGGCGTTGGAAATCCCAGAGGGATACCAAATCGTTCGCCGCACTCATACGGTCATCGTGCTCGTATCACGAGTTCACTTCGGTGTGCTCCAGGCCCTTTCATACGCCAAGTCACTGGCTCCTGACCGTCTCATGGCGGTGCACGTGGTGTCGGACGCTGCCGATCAAGAGTTGATCACCGAACAGTGGGAAAGATTTGGCATCGACGTCGAACTACATACGGTGTATTCGCCCTACCGAGCGCTTGCAGGACCCATCATGAAGTTCATTGACGAGGCTGACGAGGTATTCCCTGATGACATCATCACGGTGATCTTGCCCGAATTTGTGGTGCAATCTTGGTACCAGCAGATTTTGCACAACCAATCGGCGTTGGCGCTCAAGGCTCGCCTGCTGTTCCGCAAGAACACCGTCGTCACGTCGGTACCCATAGTGGTCGATTAGTTCACGCATTTAGAGCAATCGCGCGCCCTTGACCGAGGCGCGAAATATTTCCTCGTGAATAATGACTTGGCCATTGCCGCGACTTTTTTTCTGACGTAGCGTCGCAGAGGGGCGACTCCAACCGGGGGTCGAACACACTGACATCGGGGGTAGCTCAATGAGCGCAGAAAAGAAGGGCCTTCTGGCCGAATTCAAGGATTTCGTCGCCACCGGAGACCTTATGACGATTGCCGTCGCGTTCATCATGGCCGGCTTGATCAAGGACGTGGTCGAGTCGTTCATCAAGGACATCGTGATGGGCATCATCGGCCTCGCCGCTGGATGCAACGACATCCTGGGTGCCGACGGCAAGCCTTCTGGCAAACAAGACTGCACCGGCGTAGGCGGCAAAGCCTACAAATCAATCGCATACGGAACCTTTATCAATCAAGTGGTGGTGTTCCTCATTACCGCATTCATCGTGTTCATGCTCATCAAGGCGTACACCAAGATGTCCGGTCGCAAACTGGCAACTGGTGGCCCGACAGAAGTCGACCTTTTGACAGAAATCCGCGATTCGCTCAAGAGCCGCTAACCAGTAGGAGATCGGCCCGGCTGCCATCGTGGTAGCCGGGCCGTTTCGCGTCTAAACACCAGTACTGCAGATAGCCTGCCCACATCAAATAGCAGCGCCACCGGCGCCGCAATCACACTGCAGGAGTACATCATGGATATCGCAGTAACAGGAGCCACAGGCCTTGTCGGCACTGCGTTGTTGCCAGCCCTTCGTGCCGCAGGCCACCGACCTGTGGCACTTGTCCGCCCGGGATCCAAGCCCGTTTCGGCAGACGTCATTCATTGGGATCCACGGCTGGGCACGATCGATTCGGCCAGCCTTGCCGGAATCGAAGGAGTCGTTCACCTTGCCGGCGCCGGAATTGCCGACAAAAAGTGGACGAGTGACCGCAAAACCGAAATTCTTCAATCGCGCCTCGACGGCACCAAGCTGATCGCCACCACCATCGCCGGCCTCGACGAAAAGCCCTCTGTGTTTCTCAGCGGTTCGGCCATCGGCATCTATGGCAGCCGTGGCAACGACGTGTTGACAGAGGAATCTGCTGTAGAAACCGACTCATCAGATTTCGCGGCCGACGTGTGTCGGCAATGGGAGGCCGCCGCCCAACCAGCCGCCGATGCTGGCATCCGCACCATTCTGCTCCGCACCGGCATCGTCCAATCGCCGGCCGGGGGAGCGCTCGCCAAACAACTTCCCTTGTTCAAACTGGGCATCGGCGGTCGAATCGGCAGCGGGAATCAATACCTCCCGTGGGTGTCTATCGATGACGAAGTATCCGCCATTATCTATCTACTCACCGGCGCTCTCGTAGGGCCCGTCAACATCACAGCGCCCCACCCGTGCACCAACCGGGAATTCACATCTGCTCTGGGCAAAGCCGTACATCGACCTACGTTTTTCCCAACACCCAAATTCGGCCCCCAGTTGCTCCTGGGCAAAGAAGCCACCGAGCACATGCTGTACTCGAGCGCCAATGTCGTGCCCACCAAACTCTTGGCTGCCGGCTTTACTTTCAAGCACGCAACGATTGCCCCGTGCCTTGCGGACCTCGTGGAGAACTAACACGTGACAGACATCGATACGGCAATTGTGGGGGCCGGGCTCGCTGGCTTGGCATGCGCGACACATCTTGAGGCGGCGGGAATCCCGGCCGCCATTTTTGAAGCCAGCGACGGTGTGGGTGGGCGAGTACGAAGCGACGTGGTCGATGGGTTCACGCTCGACAGGGGATTCCAGATATTGCTCACCAGCTACCCAGAACTGATCCGTCTCGGACTTGTCGATGATCTCAATTTGGCTCGCTTCGATCCTGGTGCCGTTGTTCGCGTCAACAACTCATTTGCCAGAGTCGGCGATCCTTTTCGTCAGGTGCGGACGCTTATTCCCACGGCAGTGGCGCCGATTGGATCGTTGAGCGACAAGTTCAAAATCTTGCAACTTCGCCGTCAGCTCACCAGAAGCGACCCGGTGCAGCTGATGAAATCGACCCAGCTCACCACACGGCAAGAGCTCGCCAGAAGGGGTTTTTCACCCAAAATTATCGAACGATTCTTTCAGCCCCTTTTGAGTGGAATTCAGCTCATGCCCGATCTCGACGGGCCAGCGGCCATGTTCCTCACCATCATGCGGGCGCTCACCGTTGGCGAGGCCGCAGTGCCATCGGCAGGCATGGGAGCACTGCCCGCCTTGTTGGCCACTCGCCTTACTTCCACACAAATTCAATTGAATTCAACCGTGTCATCTCTCACTACCAAAGGACTACAACTCGAAGGTGGCCAAACCATCACGGCTCGCAATGTGGTGCTCGCTACCGACGGCCCGACGGCGGCCCACATGGCGGCGTTGCCAGCGGTCGGATCCAACGTGGTCACCGCCTTGTACTTTGCGACCGACCAAGCCCCGCTCTCCGATAAGGCTGTCGTACTCAACGGGACAGGCGAGGGCCTCGTGACCAACATGGCGGTCATGAGCAACGTGTCGCCTGCCTACGCCCCGCCAGGTCGATCGCTCATCGTGGCAGCCATTGTGGCGAGGCGCTCCGCGGCCACAGAACAGGCTGTCCGCCAGCAGCTCGGTTCGTGGTTCGGAAATCAGGTCGATGGGTGGGAAACAATCGCCGCCTACGAAATTCCCCACGCGCAACCGTCGGCAGGGCCGCCGTTCTTGCCCAACCAACCCGTTCGATTGGGGCTCGGTCGATACGTGTGCGGCGACCACCGCGACACGCCATCGATTCAAGGGGCGATGTATTCCGGCCGACGGGCGGCCGCAGCCCTTATCGCCGACCGTGCTACTTCGGTGGCATCCTGATTCCGCCGTCAACGCGAATGGTTTCCGCGTTGAGGTAGGAGTTGGTGATGCACTCGATCACCACGGACGCCAGCTCGGCGTGCCGAGCGGCCTGCACCACGCCGGAGTGCCTCTCCACCACGCGCCAGCCGGCGCCGCGCCGCGCCAGCGCCAGGTGCGCCACCCCGACGCTCGTCGCCCAGTTCCTTGGCTGCATGAGCAGCACGCCGTTGATCACCGTGTCGCCAACCTCCTGGTGCGAATGGCCGAACACAATGAGGTCG